>JALHSP010000121.1 GCA_022865305.1 Bacteroidales bacterium
GCTGAAGGCAAAAACAAAATGAGCGTATTGAATGCTATAAGAAATAAGCTCATCTTAAGAGTCTTTGCCTGTGTAAACCAAAATAGAGAATATGAAAAAAATTATTGTAATAAATTTGTATAAACCATAGTAATCGGTACAGGTTTGATCGGAGCCGCGAATTTATCCCCGGGTACAAAGTTGGTGGCGGGCACTTGCGCAGTGTCGCGGTAAAAAGCTGATCAGAGCCAGAAAGTTATCAAGGTATACAAAGCTTTATTGCGAGCAATGCGGGCGTCTGGGTGCAGCACCCATAACGAATTTGTCTTGGGTGCAGGAGTAAAAGCAAAAAGTGTGACAAACAACTTAACTTTATTGTCCGTGTTACCGGTAGGTTTTTTTATTAAGCTATTCTGACAGATTGGTCAAGTAATTCAACATTAAAATTAATCTTGGCGTTAAGAGCTTTGAATACTTTCAGAATAGTTTCAAATCTCGCATCAGTAAGGCTATTTTCAATTTTTGAAATTTGTGCTTTTTGAACCCCGACTAATTGACCAAGTTCTTCTTGAGTCATATGGCGTTGTTTTCTAGCCTGCTTAATTGCCTCACCAAGTAAGTCAAGACGTAATTCATACTCGAATGCTTCTCTTTTTGGAGTCCCACGTTTGCCGATATGCTTATCGGTAATCTCTTCCAAGCTGTATGTTTTCATTTCTCCCTTTTTCATTGTCTAGATCTTTTTTTGTTTAAAGTACTGCAATCTCAATCTTTCTGCTTTTTCGATTTCCTTTATCGGAGTTTTGTTTGTTTTTTTAATAATCCCATGAGTCGAAATCACAATAGTATCGGTTCTATCAAATTTGTCCCAGAAAGCAAATAATCGGTAATAAGTCCTGTTGAATAGTGTTCTGAATTCCCAAGTCTCTCCTGAGAGCTTTTTGAAGAGTGACTTATCATTAATTACTTGAGCCTTTCTAATATTATAGATTATCTTTTCTCTAGCTTTTTCATCAATGTTGTCAAGGAATTTGGAAGCTTCTTCTAAGAATTTTACTTTAAAATTTTCTTTCACAACTTGATATTTTCTGCAAATATAGATGTTTCTTTATTAGGAAACAAATTTTTATCTCGGATGCTTCAACTTACCGGTAACGGCCCGGCAATAAAGTAAGTAAGCGTTACCCGACGAAGCCATCCGGGCACTTATCCCGGTACTTTAGCCGCGAAACTGTCCCGGTGGCGAGGAGGGTATGGCGCATTTTTTGCCATCCAGGTAGAAAGTTTTTTGAGCTATTCGAGTGTCGCGGTACAAGGTTGATAAGTGGCCGGGAATTTATCCCGGTGCAGAGTTGATTTAAACGAGCACTGGCGCGATCGCGGTATGAGCATTACAAATCTGTCTTAGGTGCAGGAGCAAATTGCAAAAAATGTGACAAACTTATTTACTTTAGCACCTATGATAAAAGCATAGTCCCTGGTACGTTATCAATAATTGTTGTAAATTATTGTACGTAAATAGATTAAATACACAGAGACTATGCAAACACAAGTTACGAAAAAATTAGATTTCAAAGACAAA
>JALHSP010000015.1 GCA_022865305.1 Bacteroidales bacterium
ATTTTTTAATAAATCAACTGCTTTAGTTTTCAACATTTTACCAAATTTATTTTTAAAACCTATTCTGGACTACATTATTACAAAATAATCCTTCAATAATAATTGCAAACTCCTTCCCATTACTTAATACTATATATTTTTCAAAAATCCTTTTTTATCTAAAGAAGTAAGCCCTTCAACAAAAAGCCAAAGGGCTGGTGTTTGTCTGGCTCCCTGTGCTGTTCCATAGATAGAACTTTTATCTATCAATTTTACTTCCAAACACACGTTAAAAAACCTGCTATTACTAAGAAGACTTACAGAAATCCAATCTTCCTTACCAAAGAATATAAGGAAATGATTAATACAGGCACAGTAAAGAATTAGGCAGAACTGGCCAGAATAAAAGATATCTCAAGAGCAAGGATCACACAGATTCTAAATCTACTAAAACTTGATGAAAGTATTATAGAAAACCTTGAACAACTTGGGGATCCGATGGATAGAAAAGTAATATCTGAAAGGGAAATACGTAATACCATTCATCAGAGCTGATACCGTGGAACATATTTCAAATATTGTTTAAAAACGGGACTTTTACTTGAGAAGGCAAGTCTAATACAATTCTTTTGAGAGATTTTGTATCTGTATCCAATAAATTTATTAGTCTCTCCTTTTCATATACAAAAATTGGTTGAGGTTTAAACTCCATCGATATTAGTTGCTTGCTTTTCCATAGCCTTGTTGAAGCATGCTGGTATCCTCGGTCTAGAACCATGGTTTTAAGGGTTGTTTCACAAGCTTCCTCGGTCAGGGCTATTTTAGATAATCCGACATTATGGAATTTTCATTCAACGTATCTTTGAATATCGTGATAGTAACCGGACCCACATAACCTGGGGCCACTTGATATTGGGGGAAATAGATTATCAGAGAGTTATAATTAAAATTAAAATTTTGGTAATTATCCCAGGTAGGATGGGACCCTTGTTGAATCATTTGTGTTATAACGTCGTCTATCTCAATGCCACTGGATTGAAGTTGAGCAGATACCTGCTCGGCCGCAATTTGCGACAATTTTTGCAAAGCTTGCGTAGAATGATCTAAAAAATCATTAATGGATAGCTCTTTTTTCTGTACCATATCATAGTTAAAGGCATTAACTCCATTTAATCCGTGCGCTCCACCGCTGAAAGAATAAATATTGATGACAAAACTCAAGTATCTTTGATTAAGCTGAACCGGTTTCCAATTGGCAATAAAATCACATAGTACCATAGGATTTTCACTTACAGTCTGATCAGGAGGAATGGTGGCTATTCTCTCTTCCCAGTTGCCTTTGGCATTTTTTTTGAATATATCAATCTCCCTCATCATAAATGTTGAAATCTGGTCATTAAAAGCTTCACCAATACCTTTGAATTGAGGGTACTCAACTTGGATATTAACGAAATCATCTTTCTGGGATATTGAGATGACCGACATCTCTAAACCTTTTTCGGCAGAAATTACCATAACAGCCTTTACGTTGTTTATAAGCCCTAGAACTGCTATGTGTATAATTATTAGTATTATGATAAACAAATAATTTTTTTTCATATTTTTTGTAACTGAATCTTTTTTTATATTGCCGGTATCTTTATTCCTATTCCTCAAGTTGCCGGGTATTGGAAAGCTTTTTTTTAAATGTTTTTCAATGTTTATTCAATGCGTCTTAGTCGCTTCTATTTTTAATATCTTTGTTGCATAAATTTCATTTTACCGCTTTCCGGTCATTTCATTATATCTTCTACTACCCTATTATCCTTTAACTATGTTACTGCCTTCTAATTGTAAAATGATAAAGAGGTTGAGACTGGGAAATTATCCCCTCCCTGTCCAGAATGACAGGAAGGGGATAATTTGTTATTTTATATCAATTTATTCGAA
>JALHSP010000122.1 GCA_022865305.1 Bacteroidales bacterium
AAATTCTTGGGCAGTCTCGTAAATTCTTCGTATTTTTCTCATAGTATTTTTAGAAAATTACCCCGATTTTTAGCTTTTACGAGCTTTTTCGGGGTTTTTTCTTAAAATTAATGAGATTTAACTATTTGTCAATCAGTACTTATCACTATTTATGGACATCCCTAAAATAGGCTTGTGACTTTTGTACCTCAGTAAGATCAATGTCAGAATCTTCGATGAATTTCAACTCATTTGCAATACTAATTCGTTTATGATATGGAAGACCTAAAAACAAATATGCCAGTTTTCTTATTGGATCTGGTTTGTTTACGTTAATTACCTCTACTTGTGGTGACATCTCACTTGTTTTTTGGTTATTAGGTTTTGTTCCTTCTTTCATTTCTGATATATGTTTGGCTTTTAACCTCTCATATTTCAATTCAATAGAATGAATTTCTTCGCCCTTGGAAGTGAAATCTGCTTTAAACTTCATTTTTGTTTGATCCCATACTCTTTTCCAAATTTTTGCATTAAGTATACCCTCATCGCTTTTTGGGGAAATATTTAATTCAATTATGTTATATCTTGGATCCCACAGTTTATCAGCCCTCGAGGGCTGCATTGCTCCTGAAGTCAATCTAAGGCACTCATTAATTTTTAAAACATTAATATTATGTTTATGTCCAAATAAATGTAGTTTGGTCCTTGCTAATAAATCTCTATCGACTTCATCATGGTCAAGTAACCATTCAGGTGGGTGATGGCATAGAACCAAATAAATTACTCCACTTTCTCTATTAAACGTAGTTTGAATTGAACCAAGTACTAATTTTGATTGATGCTCATCATCTTTAGCATCTGAAATTATTGCAGAATTAATCCCTCTAATCCGAAGAGTTTCACCATCTATAGAAAAATCTTTTTCCCAATATAAGGGATTGTGTTCAGGAACTACACAAAATTTTTGAGCAAAATTTAAATAATTATTTAAAGGCCTTAATAGAATTGAACAAGATTCATCTGATTCCAAATATCCTTGTAACATTTTATCAATTTCTGTTCTGCTATTTAGATTTTTAAATCCTAAGTGAATAGCGCTAACTACTGAACATATTTTCGATCTGTCTATATCGTGATTACCTGGTACCGTTAAAACATTTTCCTCTGAACAGTTAATGATCTTACAAATTCTTTTAATCCAATTATTTGCGATTTGATACTCTGAATCTTTACCCGAAAAAGAAATGTCCCCTCCAATCAAAATTGCATTAATTGAGCCTGTTTTTTCTATGAGTTCCTCTAAGTCATTCTCAAGTTCATTTCTTATATCATTATCTTGATCTAAGTAATATTTCCCATTAAATGATGTAAAATGGATATCCGAAAGATGTAATAATCTTAATCCCATTATACAAACTATTTTATTTACGATATCAAATATAGAAAAAAGAACAGAAATTGACTTAATTGTTTATTAAACCTTTTAAAACTTAATCTGTTAGATGCAATAATTTAAGGAATAAATAAGCGATTTTTTACCACTCTGATTTAAGAGCTGGAATTGTCGAGTTTTGATTCTTGGTTGGTTGAAAAGCCAGAGAAGTTGACTATTGTTAGCCAATGTAAATTAACCTCAAACGGACGGAGTTAAATCCTTGTCGTTTTGTATTTATGTCAAGTGTTATCAGACTGGATTTTATATTACGTATTGGTTCGACCCATATAATGGTTGGTGGAAGTTAACACAATTCTTTTCTTTATCCACTCAAGATTCTCATGTGTATCTTCTTTTCAGATTATAAGGATTTTGAGGCTGTAAGTTAAATAAAAAGTGTACAGTCTGTTTTTTTGTCTTTCGACTGTACACAAAACTGTACACCTGACTTTTTTTGATCTTCGCAAACCCTGTCGGGGTGATCTGACTCGAACAGACGACCCTTTGCACCCCATACAACTACACCATTAACCTTATTAAATTAATTATTGGTGCTGTCTATAGTAGAAAAGTAGAAAGTTTATAAAGCCCTTTAAGTCTTTTGTTATTAAAGTTCCGGCATTTTGTTAATAGCCAGATTCACATTTAATCCCAGGGATTTTAAATAAATATCAGTTTGTTCTAGGCTCTGGTGCCTGCATTGGCTCTGGATCGTTTTTATATCAACCCCGGCTTTGTATGCTGCCACTACACCTGAATGTTTCCAGGAGTAGAGCGTGTAATTCTTGCCGAGATTAAGGTGT
>JALHSP010000016.1 GCA_022865305.1 Bacteroidales bacterium
AGATATGCACCATGGAAATTGATATGGAGTACTGTTGTCTCTTCTCGGTCTGAGTCTACTCGGCTTGAGAGAAAGATCAAGAATCTCACCAGGAAAAGATTATTAGACTTCATCAGCAAATATGGAGATTAATTCGCGAGACCCCTTTCCCGCTCTCACCCGCCGTAGCTTTCTTCGTACTCCGAAATGGAATGAAGGAGGAAGCGAAGGCGGGTCTTTTTTCTTAGCCTCCAATTTTTTAACGGTTGGTCCTTTTTTGCCCGGCAACAGCCTTTTTTGCTTCCTCGAGATGAAGATAAATCCGAGACGACAGACAGGTTTTAACACCAACCACTGATTAATACAGATCTACTTGTAAGGCAGATTCATTTTCCTGGCAATTTTTTGGAAACGCGAATTTTCTCTTAATTTGTCAAAAGTAGGTGATAATATGTTAGTTATGCCCATCTGATGCTCCTCATAAGCCTTTTCCATCCAGAACATTGCATTCGAGGTATCACCTGCCATCGAATATTGTGTGGCAATTGCCCAGGGACTACTATAGGTGGTATTTAACCTTTCTACACGTAAATCTGCTAACTTTTTACATCCGCCCTGGAAACCTGCTTCAGCATATCCTTCATTTAAAGCCCTTATATACTCACTGTTATTTTTCCAGCGGTACCTTTGCATTTCAATAGCTTCCTGCTCTCTGCCTGCAAGAAAAAGTGCCGGTACAATGTTCTCAGCACCCCCCTGTGTTGGATAAAGATTTAACGCTTCCCGGAATGCAGTAACAGCATTATCATACTTATGCCTAAATAATAAGGTATTGCCATACTCTGTTTTAATAAGAGGATCAAAAGGATCGAGAGTCAATGCTATCTCAATGTGTTTCATCGCCTCATCATACCTTCCCAGAATTCTAAGGAGACCTGAGTAGCTGGCATGATAATCAGCATTGTTGGGACTCAGTTTAATAGCTTTTCTGATCGATTCCTCACCTCCTTTCCAATCCCACCTGGCTCCTGTTTTTATGCTGGCTAATACTCTATAAACTTCAGCATGAGTGCTATCCAGCTCGAGGGCTTTAATAATAGCTGCCTCAGCCCTGGGATTTGCCTCTGATGCTCTAATTTTACCTATTCCCTGACGACTGGACCAAACCCGACTTATACCTGCGTAGGCAAGGACAAACTCCGGGTCTATTTCTTTTGCAAGTTCAAAGTACTGCATTGCAGTTGCCAGGTCATTTTCGGTAAGTTTCCTGTTGTAGTCATATCCCTTCAAATATGCTTCGTAAGCATCTAAACTTTCGGTAGGGATTCTTTCAATTAATTGCTTTTCCTCTGGAGTTATAACAGCATGTAATTCGTTTGCTATTGCCTTTGCAAACTGGGACTGAACATGAAAATACTCTTTTAAATTCAGGCTTGCTGTTTCGAATGATTTAGCCCAGAGGTTACTTTCATTATTTACTCTTATTAATTGCACTCTCATCCGGAAGGATTTATCGGATTTCTGACCACTGCCAGTGACTATATAATTTACATTAAGTTCTTCCGCGATTTCAGGAATTGGTTTATTTTTCTCCCGGTACTGTTCAACCGAAGTACGTCCAAGAACTCTTATGTCTTTGATTTTCTGCAGGTTTGCAAGAAGTTCTTCCATAACCCCATTCATGAAGTATTGAGTTGAATCATCGGGGCTGTCATTTCGGAAAGGCAGGACAGCAATAGATTTTTCAAGTTGTTCAGAAGACTTAAATAGCCTGGGAATTAAGAGATATCCAAGTATAATTAATGCCAGAGTTATAACTGATCCTATAATAATTGTTGTTTTACGATTTTTCCGAGGGACAGATATTGGTTTATAAACTTCCTTTATAACTTCCGCAGGATTTTGTTCATTTTGCCCTAATACAGTAATTATATCTTTAATAGCATTTGCTACTTTGTTTATCTGATCTCTAAAGTAAGTCTTGTTCAGGTTGTCCTTGGGATGATCCTCGCCAGCTCTTAACGGTCTGTTGACGCCTGCGGACTTATAAATGAATTCAATTCCACGAAGCACTCCTCCCAGAACCGATTCACATTCTTTAATATCAGCGATATCTAAATCATGTATACGTACAGGTAGCACCCTGTTTGCCACATTCCCGTTTGGTAGTTTAACTTTTAGTCCGAACTGATCTTGTGATGCCTCTTCTACAAATGCTTTAAACTCATGTTCCCAGGCAAAACTTTTCGGATCGCAATAGGTACGTGAAATGATTGGAATAAAAACCAGACACTTTAGCTTATCCTTCAGGGAAGCATCAACATCATGCGTTTCCAATAGTCCATCATGGGGATTGATGTCAAAATAGACACTGATCTCTTCCTTAAAGGTCGACTCAAGTTCTGTTTTTAGTGCCTCAACGAATTCACTTACCCATCTGTCACCTTTATTGTCTTTCTGGCGGTAGCTGATGAAAATATCGTATTCAAATCCCGGGATGAGGCTTGTCATGTTAGTCATTCAGTGTGATAAAGTTATGAAAGGATTGAATACAAGTCAAATAAACTTTATACCAGCCTACCAAGGTTTGAACTAAATTGCCGTCGGCTTTAGCTGACGGATCAGGTTTTAATATTTAAACTGGGACTTTAGTCCCTCAATTTTATTGGGCTAAAGCCCGGATTAATAAGTTGTACTCAATCCGTTGGCTGAAGCCAACGGTAAGTTAAAGACTGCAACTATGTAGTTCGGAGTGACTTAATATGTTCTCTTTTATAAACAGTACACCGCAACGCAATTATTCGACCTCCTATTTACACATTTTGTCCGCTGAAGCTTCAGCGAAGGTGAACCTCCTCCTTCATTTTTAACCGGCAATAGCCTGTATTACTTCCGTGAAATGAAAATATATTTCATGATTATTTAACCAGGTTCCAGATACAACCTTTTTTCAGGTAGTATGAGTGTTTTGCCTCTTATTTGTAATTAATGTCTGTGAATCAACACATTGATTGAGAAGAAATTTGCTTTAATGTCAAGTCCATCAGAAGCCTCATCAGTTAATATAGGTTGTAATCCTTTCTGATATCTCAATTCAATACTTCCCTCTTTGAACTTTATGCCTACTCCTATATTTAAGTTAAAATCCAGTTCGCGATTTCCTTCATATTCTTCAGTTTCTTCAGCAGAATCACCATCTGCTGTTGCTTTCGCTTTGATATTGGATATAATCAGATATCCAACACCAGGACCACCTATAAGATATGGTTGCAGCAAATTTTCATTATTAGTCAGTGACAATTTGAGGAGAAATGGTGATTCTATATAATCATTTTGCATTATAAGATTCATGTCAATTTCGACTCCTGATGACAGTCCGGTACTTTGGAACCTGGTACCTTTCTGAACATAATTTATTTCCGGCCGTATTGATAATTGTTTCATTATTCTGTACTCCAGAAATCCTCCAAAAATAAATCCAATACGCTCCTTGTTTTTAAAGTCAAATCCTGACAATCCGGAAGCAAGATTCATTCCTTCGCCAATTTGTTGAGCAAGTATACTTGCATCACCGCTCCACCTGGAAATAGTGGTACCAAAATATAATCCATAATTTAATTGTTGGGATACTGATATCAGAGATGTCAAGCATAATCCCAATATAATCAGAAGCTTTTTCATCTGTACAGAATCAAGAATTCAAGGTAAATGGAGTAATTCTTCTATTAGTGATAATCACTGATTTTGCAAAATACAATTTGCCAAATCCATTACATTATCTTTATATTTATCTGATTTTATTTCAAATTCAAAGTATTTCCCCAATTCGTCTTCAAAAGTATTTTCAATTTCTTTTTCAGAGATGACATATAACCGAAGGTATAGTATGTTAGTAGAAGATAATTTATCAATTTGTTCCCTGGTTATCTTATAATAAAGGAATATATTAAAAGTTGTCAGATTTAACATTCTCCCTTCAATATTCTCCGGAGGATTTAATTTAAGCTCATTCCCATCTTCCAGATAAAAAATTATTGGAGTATCTTCATAAACTTCAAATTTAGGACTGTATGTTCGAGAGAAAGGGATAACGAAAAAATATTGTCCATCTGTAGTCTCTATGAAAGTATTTGAAGCAGCAACAAAGTACTTATTAAAAAGAACTTTTGGTTTAACGAGAATTTCAATGTCTACAGGCACTCTTTTTTCATACATCCTGATCAGAGATCCTTTCGAGACGAATTTACACTGACTATTAACGACAGCTGATGAAAAAAGACAGATTGCAACAAGGAGTATTTTTTTAATCATAGTAAATTAATTTATAGTTTAATTTTAAAGCTTAGAGCAAAATAACTTCTATTTATATCTATAACTGGATTTAAATAGAATGATGCATTTCCTTGCGTTTTGCGAGGTATTGAAATACTTTTCCATTTAGGAGTAGCTAATCCAACCAGGCCTCCTATGATCGCACCTCCTCCAATAAAACCTGCAATTATAGCGCCGGCATTGGGTTTCAATTCTGTATAAGGGTCACTTTCTATATCTGCAACGGCTAATAAACTAGACAAAGCCATAAGGCCAGCGCCATACAATGCAAATCCTGCCACCCTTGTGCCAGATTTTACTTTTATACTGTTCAAATTATTCAAACTCACAGTTTCTACTTTAAGGGTTGTATTGTTTTTAAAGCTAATAGTAGAGTCATTTATTAATGTTAAATTTCTACCTCTGGTAATCTGATGGTTTTTCAAATAAATTTTAGCCAGTTCGTAGCTCTTATTAACTTCAAGTGTTTCCCTGGTTTGCGAAAAACTTAAAGTATAAAATAAAAAAAACACAAGTGTTGTTATCAACGGTTTTTTCATAATACAATGATTAAGTGGTTAATAAAAAATTTTGTCAATAAGATATCTGATAGTATGATTTAAATTCTTACTTTGAGGTACCAGGTTTTCAAAATACAGCCTCGCCGGTGAGACTTAATCATTTGAATGCAAGCAAGTATCACTTTGGGTTTATCTGATAAGAGTTAAATATTTTTGTCTAAAGTAGGAAATTTATTTAAAATCTGCAAAATATTTTGTATAATTTAGGTTTTACAATACATATTTTGACATTAATTCGTTATGTAGTTCATACGCCAATGCATATTTTAATTGAATCGTCTCTATGAAGAGGCAAGAGGAATGCAGCTTGGTTTATTTTTTTGTTTTTGAAACAAAACCGCCTGAAATCCTTGATTTTAAGCGGTTGTGGAAAAAATGAGATTGAATGTAGAGCCTCCAATGGGACTCGAACCCACGACCTGCTCATTACGAATGAGCTGCTCTACCGGCTGAGCTAAGGAGGCAAGAACTGGTGCAAATATAAATAAAAATTACTCCAGTTTTTCTAACCTCTGAAGCAAGGGAGGATGTGAATAATGAAAAAACACATATGCCGGATGGGGCATCATATTGGAAAGGTTTTTTACAGAGAGTTTCTTTAAAGCATCTGCAAGAATTTCAGGTTTAAAATTTTGTCTTACAAATTTGTCAGCTGCAAATTCATTCTTTCTGGAAATATAATTGAAACCTAAACCTATCAATAAAGATAATGGGCTGTACAGAATTCCGAATACAATCAGACCAAGATGGAAACTCGGACCCTCCGCTCCCATTGCCTTCGACAGTCCCGGACTATCAACAACAAGAGAAAAAAGAAAAAGCATCAGTCCTGTGAGTAAAAAAGAGAACAGGAGTGTAAAGAGTACATGCTTTTTCCTGTAATGTCCAATTTCGTGCGCAAGGACAGCCACTATTTCCTCTTCTGTAAGTTCTTTGGGTAATGTATCATAAAGAACAATTCTCTTTTTGGGACCAAATCCAGAGAAATAAGCATTGGCTTTAGTACTTCTTTTAGAGCCATCAATTACATATATGTTTTTAAGCTTAAATACGGATTTAGCTGCAAAATCTTTGATCTTATCCCGCAATGAACCTTCTTCCAGTGGTTTTTGCTTATTAAACAGCGGCACTATTAATTCAGAATAGAACAGATTAATAAAAATTGAAAAGAGGGTAATTAATGCCCATGCATAGAGCCAGAAACCGGGTCCTGTTTTATAATAAAACCAGGTTATAAGTCCAAGTACAGGTATTCCGACTATAATTGCAATAAACCATGATTTAATATGATCAGTAATAAACGTCCTGATAGTCATGGTATTAAATCCGTATTTCTTCTCTATAACGAATGTGTCGTACCAGCTGAAGGGAATGTTGATTACATCGGAAGCAAAGCCAATTATCCCAAAGAATATTAATGAGATAGCTACTAAATTCATGCTTAAGGACCTGGCCAGATTATCCACAAGTGAAAAACCTCCGGCAATTATCATTATCAGAATTACCGCCAGATTAAATGATGAAGACCAGAATGATAATCTTTTGTTATCTCTCTCGTATAACTGAGTTTTCCTGTATTCCTCTTCATCACATATCCCTTTTAATTTTGCCGGAAGAGTATCAGACCACATTCTATTATTAAGATGCTCGAGATAGCGTTCAAGAAGGAATCCAGTAACCGGAATTATAAGGATCAGGAAAAAGATGGAGTTATACATTGGGAGGATATTAAAAAAAAGCAGGGCGCCTGTTTAAAATAAGTGTGGAATAAATATGTCTCGCTGCATTTCCTCGTGCTAAAAGGATAGGCACCCTGCGAAGTTGTAAATATAATAAAAAAATTTAAGTTAACATACCTCCGCAAACATGAATTGTTTGTCCGCTTATATAAGACGAAAGTTCTGATGCGAGAAATAAAGCTGTGTTTGCCACATCTACAGGGGTTCCACCACGTCTGAGCGGGATTTTATCAATCCATGATTTTTTTACATCCTCATGTAATTTTTCAGTCATTTCTGTCATGATAAAGCCGGGAGCAATAGCATTGCATCTTATATTTCTTGATCCTACTTCCTTTGCCACACTTTTTGTAAATCCAATAATTCCTGCTTTTGACGCCGAATAATTACTTTGTCCTGCATTACCTGATACACCAACAACAGAACTCATATTGATTATTGAACCGCTTTTTTGCTTCAGCATAACCGGAATAGCGGCTTTTGTCAGGTTAAAGACCGATTTCAGGTTAGTTGCAATTACCGCATCCCATTGCTCCTCGGTCATTCGCATCAGTAATGTATCTCTGGTGATTCCCGCATTGTTTACAAGTACATCAATCTTTGAAAAATCTTTCACAGTTTCATTTATCAATCTTTGAGAATCTTCAAAGCTGGCAGCATTCGAGACATATCCTTTTACTTTAACACCTGAAGATTCTATTTCTTTTATAGTACTTTTAAATTCGTCATCATCTGCGATATTCGTTATTGCAATATCTGCACCTTCACGGGCATAAAGCAGAGCTATTGCTTTGCCTATACCTCTTGACGCACCAGTAATCAGGGCAGTTTTGCCATTCAATAGTCCCATATCAATAAGGTTTTAAGTTGGTGCAAAGATAGAAGAAAGTCTAAAAGTTTATAAAGTCTGAAAGTTTATAAAGTCTATAAAGTCGTAAAGTTTTAAGGTTTTAAGATCTTTGCAACTGTAATTCCAATATCTGCTGGTGATTCAACAACATGGATGCCACACTCCTTCATTATCGCCATCTTGGCTGCTGCTGTATCGTTCTTCCCTCCGATTATTGCGCCGGCGTGCCCCATCCTTCGTCCTTTTGGAGCTGTTTGTCCCGCTACAAAGCCTATTACGGGTTTCGTACTGTTCTTTCTGATCCATTCAGCTGCCTCATTTTCCATATTACCGCCTATTTCACCGATAATTACAATTGCTTCAGTCTCATTATCTTTCATCATAAGCTTAACTGCATCAAGGGTCGTGGTGCCGACAACAGGATCCCCTCCTATCCCAATGCATGTTGACTGTCCCAGTCCGAGTTTTGTCACCTGATCCACAGCTTCATAAGTCAGAGTACCGGACCGTGAAATAATTCCTACAGTACCCTTCTTATGAATAAAACCCGGCATAATGCCGACTTTGGATTCTCCCGGAGTAATAATACCCGGACAGTTTGGCCCTATCATCCTGCAATCGAATTGTTTAAGAAATTCCTTTACCATTACCATATCTGAGACAGGAATACCCTCTGTTATTGTCACAATAAGCTTGATACCTCCGCTTGCTGCCTCAAGGATAGCATCAGCGCCAAATGACGGAGGGACGAAAATCACTGAAACATCAGCTGAAGTTTTATTTACTGCATCCCTGACTGTGTTAAACACAGGTAAGCCAAGGTGTACCTGTCCGCCTTTTCCCGGAGTTACTCCACCAACCACTTTAGTCCCGTATTCAATCATCTGTGTGGAATGAAAAGTGCCTTCACTTCCCGTAAATCCCTGGACTAATACTTTTGAGTTTTTATTTAACAGGATGCTCATAAAAGCCAGAATATTAATATGATAGTTATATTGATTCTCAGGTTAAACTCTCAGTTTGAAAAAGATCACACCTTCAAAAATACCATATTATTGTCTCCTTTTTGTTATATTTGAGTGACAATTTTGAGATTTTTTTATGGTAAATATAGATCCCATATTATATATAGGTATTTCACAGGCATTTTTTGCAGGATTACTTATTTCTACAAAAAAACCATTTACCATTGCCAACAGGATAATGGCTACATGGTTGTTTCTGATCTGTATTGAACTTATTTTTGCGCTCATAAATTCGAAGGTCATTGAAATGTATGCTTTTCCGTTCGTTGCCTTTACATATGGGCCACTGCTCTTTCTGTATGTACAATTCATGACAAATCCCGATAAAAGATTTAACTGGCTTGCCCTGATTCATTTTATTCCCTTTTTAACATTTTTCACTGTGTCGGTTATTTTCAGATCTGTACCGTTGCTCAGAGATATGAGGAGCTTCTTTGCACCAGACAGATTCATTTCATTAAGAATTGTCTACAGCACCTGTTTTTTCCTTTCAGTTACTGTTTACAGTATTCTGTCATTTATTCAGATTAAGAGACACCAGGATAACCTGAAGAACCTGGTCTCATATATTTCCAATGTCATTACACTTAACTGGTTAAAAATCCTATCTATAAGTTTTTATGTTGCATTCCTGATACTTTTTATTCTGGGCGGACTGAACATGATAGGTGATTTTATCCCGTTCGATCCATATTTTGTGGTGTTTGGTTTTATCGCTATGTTCTCTTTTGTTTATAGTTTTTACGGGATAAAACAGCCTGTGATATTTGGTCAGGAAATAAAGATCAATGGTGACGACAAGAAGGATGCTGAAAAATACACGAAAAGCGGGTTAAAAGAAAAACAAGCCAAAATTTATCTTGAAAAACTTATTTCATTTGCGGAAACTCAAAAACCTTATCTGGACAGGGATCTGAGTATCCTTGATCTTTCAAATTTAACAGGTATTCCCCGTCACCATATCACACAGGTGCTAAATGAAAAGCATAAAAAGAATTTTTTCACATTTATTAATGAATACAGGGTAAAGGAGGTTATTAACAGATTCTCTGATCCGAAAAACAATAACTTTACAATACTTGCAATCGCCTATGATTCAGGATTTAATTCCAAAACAACCTTCAATTCTATATTCAAGTCCAAGACTGGGTTGACCCCAAGTGAATACAGAGAAAAATCGACCGGCATTAAGGAATAGATAGTTCATTCCAAGCGGGACGCACAACTATACTCTTTTATATAAGTTCGGGAAAGACGGATAAGACGATTCGTCTTTCTTTATTTTATTCATTTGTGTCAAATACCGGGTATGATTAAGAGTTTTAAAATATTTACAGGTCTGCTTTTTTTCATTCCGATTTTAGCTTTAGGCCAGGATACTACCCAGGTACTTACATTACCTGAGAATGAAAATAAGAAAATAATATACGGTTTTATAAGAGGTGGAATTTATGGAAACATAGACAAATCAGATGATAAACCTTACATCTCAACTGCATTTTCGGATATGGGTCTGAAAATCGAATGTAAGGACGGATTGTTATTTAAAGCATATGCAGATCTGAGGTTCCGGTACGGTGCTGAATTTCTTGAACCTGTCAGCAAATTTGATATCAGGGAAGCTTATGTCAGGATAAATGGCAAGCATTGGGATCTTACAACAGGACAAAAGATCATTAAATGGGGCCGGGCTGATTTCACAAATCCAACCTCTAAATTAAGTCCTCAGAACATGGTATCGCGTTCCCCTGACCGGGAAGATATGGATATGGGCAACCTGCTAACGACCATTAAATGGTATCCTTCCCCCTCCATTACGATGGAAGCAGTTGCCCTTCCATATTTCCGGTCATCAAAACTAATTATCAGTCCTGTTCCATTGCCGGAAAATGTCACTATAAATGAAATAAACTCTCTGATCACCGATAAAAAGATGTTCAGCTATGGTTTAAAATCCGACATTCATCTGAAAGGGATAGACTGGAGCCTCTCATGGTTTGATGGTTATGATCCGATGCCGGGTACAGCTTTAACTGGTTTTAACCTTGATCTTTCGGTACCTATTCCTGTCCCTGAAACTGAGCTCACTTTAAAACCATATAAATTAAGGATCATGGGACTTGATTTTGAGTCTTCAGCAGGGAAATTTGGAATCAGGGGTGAGGCTGCATGGTCAGATCCTTATCTCTTTAATGATACAATTGAATATGTGCCATTTCCAGAGATAGAATGGGTTGCTGGAATTGACTGGGCGTCAGGAGTATGGCGTATAACAGGGGAATATTCAGGGAAATCAGTGCTTGATTTCAAATCTGCAGACGCAGATCCTGTCATTGGTACTGAGCCTGATTATGCAAGACTGGCAGAACTGCTTTTAATTCCCGGATTCGATATTACGGAATACGTCCGTAAGCAGGTTGGTGCCTTTAACCGGCTTTATAATTACCAGTTGGAAAAGCAATATCATTCTGCAGGACTCAGAATCGAAGCCGACCTGGTTTATGGCAAGCTTGCTCCTTCAGTTTTTACTCAGTATAACTTCACATCACACGATCTGCTTATTATTCCTGAGCTAAAGTACAAGCCAGCTGATGGAGTGACTATTACTGCCGGTGCTGAGTTTTACTCCGGTCGAAAAGGATCATTATTCGATATAGTTGATGATTTTATGAATTGCGTATATGTCGGATTTAAGGTTGATTTTTAAACATGACTGCTCGTATAATTAAATATCGCTGGGTAATTATCGGAATTTGTTTACTGACAGGCATCTCATTTGGTTTACTGATACCATTTTCAAAGACCGATCCTGAGATAAGGAATTATGTCCCTGCTTCAATGAAATCAAGAATAGAAACGGATAAAATCGAAAATGAGTTCGGGGTACAGGACATGATTGTGATCCTTTTCTGTGACAGTTCTATCCTTACTTCCGGCAATTTAAAACAAATAAAGGCTATTGACCGCGATTTCTCAAGACTACCAGGTGTCTCCAGCCGGATTTCGCCTTTTACAGTCAAAACAATAAAAAACTCTGAAGGTATGATGGTTGCCGATCCGTTGATCAGAAAGATCCCATCAGATTCATCAGAGGTTACTGAACTCACAAAAGAAATACTGAGTAACAGGTTTGCACGCGATATTGTCTTTTCATCTGACATGACATCAGCCTCAATTACAGCAACCATAAATAGGTCTGAAACCGAAGATATTACATTGCAGAAGGTCGATTCCATCATTGGTGCACATCCCGGAGATGCCCGGATCCTTTCAGGGGGGCTTCCCTATATCAGGAATCACATAATGAAAGATGTAAACAGAGATGCAATGATCATTGTTCCGATTGCACTTATTATAATGCTTCTGGTTCTGAAGTTTACCCTTGGTGACTGGAGAAGCGTCCTGAAGCCTTTTACTGTCGTATTATTGTCCACAGCCCTGAGTATGGGATTGATTCCCCTTCTTGGCTGGAAATTGTCCATAATAAGTCTGCTCGTTCCCATAATACTTGTTGCAGTAGCCAATAATTATGGAATTTACCTTGTTGCCAGGCACCAGGAGATAAGCCTGAAGAATGGAAATGAACCTGAAGGATCTATCCTTAAGGAACTTACCAGCTCTTTAAATATGCCTATCCTTTTCAGCGGGCTGACCACAATAGCCGGAATTTTAGGACTCCTGACACATTCCATAATACCTGCCCGGCAGGTGGGTATTCTTGCAGCTACCGGAGTAACGGCGGCACTGGTAATGAGTCTCTTTTTTATTCCAGCACTGATATCTCTAACCGGAAAGAAAACCAGGAATGCGAATCTTAAAAAAGTAAAAAATAGTTGGTTCGACGGATTCCTCAACCGACTTGCTGAGATGATAGTTAAACATCCCGGAAGGATTATTTTGTCTTCTTTAATACTGACAATAATACTCTCATCAGGTATTCTCCTTGTGAAAATTGAAACCAACCAGGAAAAGTATTTTCCTAAAAATAATCCATTGAGACAGGCTTCCGATGTGATAAATAAGAAATTCGGAGGCTCTCAGACTATATCTGTAATGGTAACGGGTGATATTAAAAGTCCGGAAATAATGAAGGGTATCGATGATCTGACTATGCAGCTTGAGGATATGAATGGTGTAGGAGGTGTATTCTCTATTTCACAGGCTGTCAGGGAGATGAGTAAAGGAATCTATAATGAAGGAGAAAGAGGGTATAATCAGATTCCTCCTTCAACAGAGGGAATCGCACAGATGTTTGAGCTCTATAATATGAGCGGCGACCAAGACGATTTTAAGCAGTTAATGAATCTCGACAACTCAAAAGCTCACATACTGATACGTCTTTCCAATCCCGAAAACAAGGTAATAAATGAAGTTAAAGAAAAAATAACCGCGTTGACTAACGATTTTCCTGCTGAAGTGACAGTCGGAGGCTATGCACTTATAATGGCTGATTTTGCAGGCTCTATAATCAGAGGGCAGGTTAGTTCACTGATCTTTGCGTTGGTAACAGTGCTTATTCTCCTGGCAATTATATTCAGATCACTTAAAGGGGGTATTATCGGTTCGATACCCCTGGCAGCTTCAATATTGGTAGTGTTTGGATTTATGGGATTCTCAGGAATTGCACTGGATGGAGCTACAGCCCTGCTTTCATCAATAATGATCGGGGTTGGCGTTGATTTTACCATACAGTACATGTGGTGCTTTAACACTCAGATCAGGAAGGGTTTATCGTATGCTGATGCAACCAAAGCTTCAATAGGTACAATCGGTCGCAGTATCATTATTAATGCTATAAGTGTCATGGCAGGATTTTCGGCATTGATGTTTTCGGGATTCACTTCGATAAGGTTTTTTGGTTACCTGGTGATAATCTCAATAGGTTCCTGCCTT
Organism: Bacteroidales bacterium; assembly: GCA_022865305.1. Lineage (GTDB taxonomy): Bacteria > Bacteroidota > Bacteroidia > Bacteroidales > VadinHA17 > LD21. The sequence continues at coordinate 13,379 of JALHSP010000016.1, forward strand.
ATCGGTGCAATAGTATTAATACCGGCCATCCTTATGAAATTCAGGCCCGGGTTTATTGAAAAAAAATTAAGCAATTCAAAAACAAAGAAACATGAAAAAGAGAATGATCTTATCAATATTACTAGTGCCGCTTTTACACGTGTCGGCGCAACAGCCTGATGCAGGGCAGATTATGAGTAAAAGCCGCGATCTGAGCCTGATCGGATCAATGAGCGCAACAATCAATTTATCTATCCTGGAGAAATCAGGTGCTACCAGGAACAGAACGATCGCGATGACAACAAAAAGTTATCCCGACGGTCTTGAGAAAAGATTTATAAAGTTCATTGAACCTGCCGACGTAAGAGGTACTGCAATGCTGGTTGTGGATAATAAGAATGTGATGGATGAGATGTGGATCTATCTTCCCGCATTAAAGAAAACACGTCGTATAGTTTCTTCAGAGAAAGGAAAAAGCTTCATGAGTTCTGAGTTTTCAAACGCTGATATGAGCTCACCTGCCCTTTCCGATTTTGTCAACAAACACACAGCTACTTCCGGTTCAAATAACCAGTGGATAATTGAAAGCATTCCGGTAAATGAAGATAAAGCGGACGAATATGGTTATTCCAGAAAGGTCACCTATATCAGCAAGGATAAATACCAGATATTGAAAATGGAATTCTATAATATTGATAATGAGCTTTTTAAGACAATAGAGATTAAGAGTATTTTTCCCTTGCAGGATGGAAAATACATGATCAAGAATATGATTGCCAGTAACCTGATTACAAACAGAAAATCAGAAATACTTTTCAGCAATATTAACGAACAGGTTAAGGTTGATGATTCATTTTTCAGCCTTCAGAACCTTGAAAGATAACATAGCATCATAAACTTACTGCCAGTCACTAAGGTTTTATGATGGTACCATCGCTTTTTCTGACAGTCCATCTCGATCTGGTGCCTATCGGGTATTTAGCAGCTGCTTTTTCATTAATATCCACGCCAAGACCAGGCGCTTCATTAATATACATATATCCGTTTTTATACGTCTGACAACCTTTAAAAACTTCCTGTGCTTTTTCACTCCAGAAGTGTGACTCCTGTATACCGAAGTTCCAGACTGCAAGATCAATATGAGCGTTAGCTGCATGGCCGACAGGAGAAGTATCGCCTGGCCCATGCCAGGCTGTTCTGACATTAAACCACTCCCCTAACCGTGCAATTTTCATTGCCGGAGTTATGCCACCAATCTGAGAAATATGAACCCGTATATAGTCAAATAGCTGGTCGACCATATAATCCCTGAACTCATTAATATTATTAAACAACTCGCCCATGGCAATCGGAACCATAGTAGCAGCCCTGAGATGCTTAAACCACTTCATATTTTCCGGAGAAAAAGGGTCCTCGATAAAGAAAGGGTGATATTGTTCCAGTTCTTTAATCATATTGATAGCGTCGACTGGTTCCACCCGCTCGTGAATATCATGTAACAGTTCAACATCCTCTCCACACCTTTTCCGGACAACGTTAAACATTTCAGGCACTCTTTTCAGATATGTATGCTGATCCATGTACTGATCCTGTTCTGTTCCAAAACCAGCTTCAACAAAGTCAGGTTTTTTCTCCATCGTTCCAACACCTCCATAACCACCCTGCTGAATTCGCACATGCCGGAATCCCTGGTCTATAAACTGCTGGACACGATCTGCAACTGCTTCGGGTGTTGGACCGCTGGCATGAGCATAACAATCAACCGCAATCCTGGATTTACCACCAAGAAGCTGATATACAGGCATATTGGCTCGTTTGCCCTTAATATCCCATAAAGCTTCGTCAATTCCGCTCAGGGCATTATTCAGGACCGGTCCGTTTCGCCAGTAGGAACTTACATACGCAGACTGCCACATATCTTCAATGTTATCAACATCTTTGCCGACACAAAAATCGTTGAGATAACTGTCTATTGCAGTTATGACTGCCATTGCCCGCTGGGTAAAGGTTGCACAACCTAATCCATACAAGCCGGGTTCTGTCGTTTCGACTTTTACAATAACAAGATTTGATCCTTCAGGAGCGGTGGCAATTGCCTTGACACTTTTTATTTTAACCGGAGGCATACCTGTTGTATAGGGAGGCGTTATGCGGGTTTCCGCCCTGGCTTGTGGGCTGCTAAACAATCCAAGTATACCGGCTGCCGAACCGGCTGTTATTAATTTCATAGCGTCCCGGCGACTGATCTCTGATGAATTTGATGGTTTTTTCATGATTAAGATATTTTTTCAGTTGTTAATACTTTATTGGTTAATCTAAGTTACAGGTTGCAGGTTACATGTTGCAGGTTACTGGTTGTTTGTTGCAACCGGTAAGGTTATGATTTCGGATTCATCCACACCCCCTGTTTTTCAAAATTATCAGGAAGTTTATACGTTTTTATATGATCTTTCAGGTTTTCCCCTGTAATTTCAATCTTACTTAAATCGGTAATACCCAAACCCATCTGAGAGCAAAAATTGAGATAACCGATCCTGGAAAAATCAATCCCCATTAGTTCAACTCCTACACGGTCAGCGGCCAGCCAATCCTGACTTGCAACGCATACCCTGTGGTCAATTGGCGTTCCCAATGTGGGTCCGTTTCCTTCCATCCCTTCAAAGCCATCGATAACTGCAAGATCCGGATGTAACTTTTGTGCCAGAGATGCCAAATTGAAATTTATTGCATGAAATCCACTCCCGTGAAGCAACCTTTTGTAGCTTATTGCCCCTTGCCTGGATTCTCTGGCCCGAGGGGAAAATCTCTTATCCTCGTTAAAGAGGGTAAATCCTTTATCCTTTATCGGTGCACCAAGTACAATATTCTTAAGAGACAGGGTAGCTCCTACTGTATTATGCGTCTTCATTCTGGCGACGGAGATTACATAAGAATCCTGATCAAGTATTACCCCTGATACTCTTACCGGATGCGGTCTGAAATCTTTCTCGTCAATAACATATAATGTTTCAAATTTCTCATTATCGAGATCGACAAGTTTTACAGGATATTTTGATAACAGACTGTAATACCCGTAGTTATGAAATCCTTCTAATGTTGAACCGCTTGCTGAAGATTCAGCAATTATGACATTGTTTATCTTGTTTATTGATTTTAGAAATTCCAGCACACCTTCTAATGTCTCTGCATGGGTACATGCTAACGGGACATAAATAAGCACATTATTTGGCTTAAGAACAACACGACGATTTCCGATTGAACGCTTAATCTGTTTTGCAAACGGCTGAAGAGCCCGGAACGCCATATCTGCCCTGTCATTTCCTGAAATGACCGAAACGCTTGTACCCTGGTTTTCCTGAGACACTATTGAAGATATAACTTTAACAGGATTTGACCACGTGATTGCAGCTCCACCGATAAGTGAAGTTCTGAGAAAATCCCTGCGATTGTAACTGCTCATATAAGATTGCTTTCTTTTGAAAACTGTATTAAAGTTAGTACATAATTTATAATTTAAAGGCGATAATGTTTCCTACATTTGCTGCTGACAGCGTGACAGAACATGATCAGAACTGAAGAAACAATTTGTGCACCTGCTACGTCAGGAGGCGGGGCTATTGCTGTAATCAGAATCAGCGGCTCTCAAAGCATACATATCTGTGACAAAATATTTTTCCCGTCTGATAAAAGAATAAAGTTCACAGAACAGAAAGGTTATACAATTGTCCTTGGTGAAATACGCTCCGGTGAGGAAATTATTGATGATGTTCTTGTGAGTGTTTTCAGAGCTCCTCACTCCTATACAGGTGAGAATGCGATTGAGATATCCTGCCATGCTTCGCCGTATATTCAGCAAAAGATACTTGAGCTGTTAATTAAGAATGGTGCGGTGCCGGCACAGCCCGGAGAATTTACCCAGAGAGCCTTTTTAAACGGGAAGATGGATTTATCTCAGGCTGAGGCTGTGGCCGATCTTATTGCATCGGAATCCTTTGCTGCACATAAGATTGCTGTTAACCAGATGCGAGGAACATTTTCTGATGAAATCAGGATACTGAGGGCTGATCTGCTTCATTTCGCATCATTGATAGAACTTGAACTTGATTTCGGCGAGGAGGATGTTGAATTTGCTGACAGACAGAAGTTGCGGGAGATAGTAACTAAGGTACTCTCCATAGCAAAAAAACTCACATCATCATTCAGTTTAGGTAACGCCATTAAAAATGGTGTTCCTGTGGCAATTACAGGTAAATCGAACACAGGGAAATCAACACTTTTAAATTACTTGTTAAAAGAAGAAAAGGCCATAGTTTCAGAGATACCCGGAACAACAAGGGATGTTATAGAAGATACACTCGTTTTAGAGGGAATTAAATACCGGTTTTTCGATACGGCAGGACTGCGCGAGACCGGTGATATCATTGAAAACCTTGGCATAAAGAAAACGCTTGAAAAGATCAGCCTTGCTTCGGTAATTTTACTCGTGGCTGATGTAAATGAAGGAATCCAGGTATTAAATGAAGTTTTAAATAATCTTCGCCAGCAGATTGCAGGCAAAGGGAAAAAACTGATCATTCTTATAAATAAAATCGATACTAATATTTATGGTAATCACGCTTTAATTCTTAACAGAATAATATTGCAGGATAATGAATCACTCTTATTCATTTCAGCAAAAACGGGAGAAGGAATTGATGAATTAAAATCGAAGTTAGGCCGGGCAATTGGCAGGGATCAGCTTCTAACAGAGAGTGTGATCTTAACAAATATTAGACACTACAACTCACTTCTGCAAGTATCGGAAAGCCTTGAAAGAGTCAGAGAGGGACTCGACAATCAATTGCCAGAAGATCTTATTGCCATAGATATCCGCCAGGCAATTCATTATCTCGGAGAGATCACCGGTGAGATTACCACAGATGAGATACTTGATAATATCTTTAAGAACTTTTGTATCGGAAAGTAAAACAGGAAGGCACAAAAAAGCCGTTCTGCAAGAACGGCTCAAAATCTTAGAGGTATTCCCTTCCAGAAAGATTCTATGAAATAAATATTTCGGATTCTCCTCATTAACCGGAATTAAAGGTTATATTTGACAATCTTACGGTAGCAGCATTTCTTGCATTAATTCACATCTCTTTATTTTCCTGCTATTGGTTAAACAGAAAGGTGTCTTTATGAAAAATACGACGAATGAAAGGAATAATTATATGTCTGATAAAAAGCATAAAAATTTTGAATCCCCAGACCTGTCCAAGATGCAGGAGGTGGTTATTAATTTCAGAACAAAAATATACATAGCAATTGGTGCTGACCCGGAGGAAGCCAAAAGCCGTTATATTTCAAGGCTGGGGAATAGAAACTTCCGGCAGTAAATTCCCTGATTACGGATGCTTATATTTTCCGCGATATTCCCTCTTTAGCAATAAAGATGCCTGCTGGTTGCCAATAATCTCTTTTTTCTGCTGATCCCATTTTACTACTGATCCTGTATAATAAGAAATCATCGCCAGTTGAACGGTGGCAGTAGACTGGAATCCATCTTCCGGTGTACAGCTGATCAGATTCTTATTTTTGCTTCTTACTGCATCAAGAAAGTTTTTCACATGGTTATCCTGCATCACTGGAGTGGGAATGGATAATTCCTCTTTCTGAGTGTCTCTTCCTGTCGGGAATATCACTACCTTGTTATCCTCAGCGAAAAGTGTACCTTTTTCGCCATAAAAGAAAATTCCGTTGTTATATTCCCTTGTAACGTCGCCATTGCCCCACAACCTGTGCTGCCAGAGAACAGGAGCCTTCTTAAATGCCATTTTGGCCGTCAGGGTATCAGGTGTGGTTATCTGGCCTTTCAGAACATATATTCCTCCTGAAGTGTGGAATTCCTCCGGCATTCCTTCCCCCATGATCCTCCGTATAATGTCAATATGATGGATTCCCCAGTCAACAAGGTGACCATTTCCATACTCCTTTTCCAGTCTCCATGATTTATGTCCGATACTGGGTCTGTAGTCCAGTTTAGGAGCCGGTCCGCACCATTCTTCCCAGTCGAGTGAAGCGGGAGGCGGCTGGATGGTAGTATCCTGGGGCCCGGGATTATAGTGTATCTGGGCAACTATCTGGTGAACATTTCCAATCGTGCCGTTTTCAGGGCAGCGGTTGTATCAACCATACCATACCATCCGGCACCGATAAGGCCGATTTTTAGCTTGCGTTCATCCTGTTTACCTGGAATATAGAAAGATGTGGCCAGGGCTGCAGTTCCCAATGTGGTTACTTCAAGAAACTTTCTTCTTTTCATTTTTTAAATAATTAATGAATATTAAAATTAAGAAATTTAACTTTAAAGGACTAAGGCAACAAAACCAAAAAATCTCTGTGTAAGTTCTTTATTTGTTTCACAGAGAGACACAGAGAACCGGAGAACCAAAGAGAAAACAAATAAATCCTTAAGTTGTCTTTTCCTTAAGTGAAGAATTACCCTGTCACGTAACTTTAATTGGATTTTCCCGTTATAGATAGTGTTAGCAATATCTTCAGGGTAGTTCATTTATGAGAATTCTGATTTTCTTTTTATGCTTATTCCTTATCTCAATATATTCTATTGGTCAGGATTGCAGTATAACTGCCAAAGCCAACAGAATCACACCGGATAAATTGTGCTCCCCTGTGGCAGTGAACTGGCTTGTCAGTTACACCGGAGTTACCAATGCCGGTTCCAGTGTTGGCATACAGTTCGACTGGGATGACGGCAGAGTTGAAACACTTCCGGCAACAGCTGTCTCGGCGGGTTCTTTTCAGGTTACAGCAACTCATTCATATACATCAACAGGAGATAAATGCAATTACCGGCCAAAATCAACCCTGGTAGTCAACGGGGTATTGTGTACTTCTTCAACACAGGAACAGATAGTAACAGTCTGGGATGACGACGATCATAATGGCGGGCATATGCATATTCATCCGGAAGTATATCCCATTTGTTTTGGGAACAGTGCAAATGTAAGGTTCCAGGATTTAACCCAGTTCAATTGTGTACCTCCCCAGGAGGAGGATGTCCCTAATCTATATACGCGATGGATTCAATGGATTTATGGTACAGAAATAACTATGACAGGCACTCCTGTCACAATAAACGGGACAAGCGTATCTTTTCCCCTTACTACACCCATAATTACTCTTCAGGGACCTGTAACAGGTTCAGGTGTTTACTCAGATGTAATTAATGTTGCCAGTGATAAACTTATTGGCGAGTTTTTTCAGGTGACACTGCGCAACTGGAACTATTGTAATCCATATGATGATCCGGATATTCCAGGTCCCCCTGCCAATCCGGCAAACGGTGATCACCCGCCCGTTGTGACAACGGCGATAATCCTTATTGTCCCATACCCTGATGCTACAATCACTCCGGTCGATACATTATGTGTAAAAAATGCCCCGGTTATTTTAAGAGCTCATGATCAGGGAGGAACCTGGTCAGGCACCGGGGTAACCGGTAACAGTTTTGATCCTTCTCTCGCGGGACCCGGTGATCACGTTATAAAATATGAGATTACCAGCAGGTACGGATGCACTGAGTCTGACCAGATTACAATTACCGTTATGCCTTCCCCCACGGCAAATATAAATCCTGTCGGAAATCTCTATGTTACTGATCCAAAGGTAGTGCTGACAGCTTCTCCGCCAGGAGGTACCTGGTCAGGGAACGGAGTAGTCAACAATACTTTTGATCCTCTTGAGGCAGGAACCGGGAAACATGTCATTACGTATCAGACTCTGCCGGACAGATTCGGATGCTCCGGAATTGATACAATTAACATTAATGTTTTACAGCCCCCTTTGCCTGGAGCTTATTTTAAGCCTGATACAGTAGGATGCACCCCACTTTCTGTTCAGTTCAGGAATATGAGCACTCACGGAGAATCATACTTATGGGATTTCGGGGACAAAACATATTCCACCGAAAAGAATCCGGTTCACATTTATTATGTGCCAGGAAATTATATTGTAACTCTTACAGTTACCAATTATTCGGGAGAATCAACATTCAAAGGACTAATCAAGGTTTATCAGAATCCAACAGCAAGTTTTAACGTATATCCCAGCGAGGTCATTTATAACTCTCAGGTTGTAGTATTTCAAAATTATTCAATGTACGGTGTTTCCTGGTTCTGGAATTTCGGGGATGGCGGCACCTCTGTTGAAGAAAATCCCTGGCATAAATATGAAGCAAACGGAAGATATGATGTTTCATTGATAGTGACTTCAAAAGAAGGATGTACAGACTCTGCCAAATATATATCTCCAATTATTGTGGAATATAAGACAGGGGAGATTGTATTTCCAAATGCCTTCAGGTGGAACAAGACGGGAACTACCGGAGGTTACTGGAAAGAATATGAGCTGAACGACTACACATTCCACCCGTTTTTCACCAATGTGATTGAGTATCATTTAATGATATTTAACAGATGGGGAGTACTGATCTATGAAAGCAACGACCTTTATAAGGGATGGGATGGATATTTTGGCAGCGGGAATCTCGCAGTTCAGGGAGTTTATGTCTGGAATGCAACCGGCCGGTATGCTGATGGAGTTTACTTTACGAAAGTGGGTGATGTTACATTTCTGCATTAACCCTCTTTTCCCCTTCTGCCCCTCTAACATTCAACCTTTCAACCCTTCAACCCTTCAACTAAATAATCTTAACTATAATTGTATTTTTGTATAACGTTCCGCAAAATGAAACCCGATCTCCTCTTTTCAGATGCCCTGAAGCTTGAAAGGCCCAATGCATTTCACGTGATGCTAAAGCCGGCAGGGCCATCCTGTAACCTGAATTGCACCTATTGCTATTACCTGGAAAAAAGGAAATTATATCCACAGGTGAAGGATTTCAGGATGTCGGAGGAACTTCTTGAAAACTTCATCAGACAATTTATTGAAGCTCACCAGATTCCTGTTGTGACTTTTACCTGGCAGGGAGGAGAGCCTACTCTTATGGGACTCGATTTCTTCAGAAATGTAGTTAAACTGCAGAAAAAATATTCCGGTGGAAAGAATATTGAAAATGCCTTTCAGACTAATGGAACAAGATTGAATGATGACTGGTGTAAGTATTTTACTGACAATAATATACTCGTAGGTATCTCAATTGATGGTGCAGAACATAATCATGATCGTTACAGGAAGACTTTTTCCGGAGGATCGACATTTGAAAGGGTGATGAAGGGCATCGAAATGCTCCACAAAAACAAAGTTGAATTCAATACTCTCAGCGCAGTAAATAATTACAATGTTCATTATGCAACCGAGACATACAGGTTCCTTAAAAAAATCGGAAGCGGCTTTTTGCAGTTTCTGCCTGTTGTTGAGCGTATTACAATAAATCCGGAAGATGAAAAACTGAAGCTGATCGCACCGGTTCATGGAAATGCGGCAAAGGTCACAGAATGGTCGGTAGGATCTAAAGATTTCGGACAATTTCTGATTACAATTTTCGATGAGTGGGTCAGAAATGATGTTGCAAGATATTATGTTCAGATTTTTGACGTCACTTTAGCCAATTATGTCGGTGAGAATCCCGGGATATGTGTCTTTAATGAGACCTGTGGTGATGCCCTGGTTATGGAACACAATGGGGATCTTTATTCCTGTGACCATTTCGTCTATCCTGAATATTTCCTTGGTAACATATTGGAAATGCCGTTGATTGACTTGGTGAAATTGCAGAGGCAGTTTGATTTTGGTATAGATAAGAGGAATAAATTGCCCCGGTATTGCCTGCAGTGCGATGTCCGCTATGCCTGCCACGGGGAATGCCCGAAACACAGGTTTATCCTTACTCCTGATGGCAAACCCGGTCTCAACTATCTCTGCGAAGGTTATAAGATGTTTTTTAAGCATGTTGAGCCATACATGGATTATATGGCAAAAGAGCTGAAGAACAAGCGTCCGCCGGCAAATGTGATGAGCTGGATCAGGAATAAGGAAAACCAGGTAATCAAACCTGTCATGCCTGAGAGGAATGATCCCTGTCCATGCGGCAGCGTGAAGAAGTTTAAAAATTGCTGCATGGGGAAACCGATGTATAATATTTAGCAGATCAGATCTTTTCCAGGATCAATACCCAGTCATTGCCTGTTTCTTTTTCTCCCGGCGGATCAAAAATCAGGACTCCTTTGTTCTTATATGTACCAAAAAGGGTATATGATCCGGTACGAGGATCAAACCAGGAAGTTTTATATTCTGAGCCTGGCATCTTTTGAAGGTCAAGCGAGATGTTACTACCGTTCCATGTATATACGAAAACATAATCCACACCTCTTGTAACGGCAAGATAATCATATTTTTCCCCCTGCTTTTCAGCAAGAAGATCATTTGCAGGAACTCTCTCAAAGTAGGGTTTTGACAACATTAGCTGTTTAAGATATCTCATTTGTGAGGCTCCCGGTGCATTTATAGCGACATCCCAATACTCTTTTGCCCCGTAGGCAGGTCTGGAATCATCTGGTTTGTAAAATTGCATTACAGCGTTGTCACCATAAGTAAAACCACAACATCCGGCAAATACCGACCAGTAAGCATATCGTCTTACTTCCATATCAGTCCAGTACGGCTGTGTCGTATCGTGAAGACCCTGAGGGATACCTTCATATGAGGGTTCTCCATCGAGTGTGGGTTTTACCGGTATTTTAAAATAATCATCAGCTGCATATCTCCAGTTATCTTCACCATAGGCAAGACCGGATGTATCCTGGTCATATCTGCGATGACCCGACTGGAACATATTAAAGTCGAGCCATGATTCATTGTGAAACCATTTCGAAGATTGTGTTCTTCCAAACGGGTGATAGGTAATAAGCTGATCCGGGCTTACCCGGCGTACTGCGGTACCTAAAGCATTCCATACAGATGTAGAGTCATCACCCCGGACATCTCCCCCATTAATCCAGATTACATTTGTCCTGTTTTTGTACCTGGAGGCGATCCACTCTCCGTATTTTTTTGCCTGGTCAGCGGTTACCAGGCCAGACCGTACACCTGAACCCCATAACATAACAATGCCTATGTAGATGCCTTTACTTCCCGCTATATCTACGATGTAATCGAGATGATCCCAGTAGTCATATTGCTCCGGATCTTTGTATGAATTTCCGGGTGTTGTTCGAGGCTTGTCAATCTGATGACCGATGAGGGCAGTATCACCGTAGAAGTTCACTGCAGATCTGATATTGTGCAACACTGATACCTGTATCACATTAAATCCTTTTTGCCGCCGGTCTTCGAGGTATACCTCTGCCTCCTCACGGTTAAGCTTTGAAGGAAGCAGCCATCCTGTATCACCCAGCCAGAAAAAAGGATCTCCGGTCTCCGTAGCCAGAAATCTCCTGTTTTCAGACACTATCAGCCTGGGTGTTATTTCACCGTGAGTGCCTGTGTTACATGACAGCGAGAAAAACAAGATTGAAAATATAATTGTCAATTTAGCGTGCATGAGGCATGAAACATGTTTTTTTAGAACGATACTACTCCTCTACGATCGTAACATCCCAGGGTTTCAGGGTGATCGTATCCCCTTTCTTCAGAGCTTTATTTGAAAAGAGATCACTTCCTTTGATGCTGTTGTATACAACTGACACATCTTTATCCGAATAGTTCAGGTAATACCTGATGGTTTTTCCCTGGTCGTTAATTCCCTGCCTTACGACTACCGGATAAACTATGTGATTATCTTTATTAATTAAACCTATTTCCCGGGCTTTCCTTGTGACTATTTCCGACTGGATTTCGTCTGATACCAGACAGCCTTCATAAACCAGGCTTCCTTTGCCGAACCTGTTTTCAGTAACGGCCGGAAATCTGCTGAAGAAGGGATCATCGTACACTGCCAGAGGTTTAGCTGTTTCCGGTATAATAAATTCTATCCAGCTTCTGGCTGAATTTTTATCCTGACCCACTTTAAAAGGATCATCTTTAAGCGATAATGATGACGCGCTTGAAAATTCCTGGTAATAAAAGCCGCATGCTTCACGTAAAGGACCGGGAGCCTTTATATGCCGTACAACCGAATTCTCATCGCAGAAACCACTCTTAACTGACATAATTACATGCCCTCCCCCATTTACAAAATCTGAAATTTTCTTTAGCAGCGCATCACTGGCCACATAGAGAGGCGGAACCATCAAAAGATCATACCCGGTAAAATCAGCATTTTCAGCCAGAACAAAATCAATGCTGATATTTTGCCGGTATGCTGCCCGATGCATCTGCCTCAAAACCTCCATATAAGCATTCCTCTCGGTGAAAGGCATATAGCTCAGGCCAAAATCAGATGCCCGGCTATAAAGAATAGCTGCTCTGCTCTTTATCTTCAGGTTTACAAGCTTTGGTCCTAATTTCTGTAATTCATGAGCAACCTGGCTTACCTCATTATAGAATCTGTTCGGTTCAAGATCATGTCCCAGAACACCTTTCCAGAAAGTCTCCTGGCCGTAATGAATTGAATGCCAGTGCCAGTATTCAACCATGTTTGCACCACCAGCTATATGAGAATAGACGAATAATCGTCCCTGACCGTCGAACGGAGGATATTGTCCTTTAGAATCCCATCCTGTTGTCTGTGCATTAGTTTCTGTAATAAGATGGTTATTCCTTTTTACACTCCTGTAAAAATCATCAGCCCACATCACATCTTCTCCCCGGACATTATTCTGACTTCCATGGTAAACATTTAACGAGGGCATATCGAGCTTTCTGGAAGCAGCCAGTTGATCGAGAGTGGTAAGAGATGGCATGAAACAATGAGTTATAAACTGTTCAGGCCTTTTGTATTCAGTTACAATTTCAGCCTGCCAGGTAAGATAGTCGGCAACAACCTTCTGGCCATACATGTCCCATTCGAGCTTATATGATGGATTTGTTGCATTTTGCCCTGAGGGAAATTCATCCCAGTCATTCAGTGTCATGCCCCAGTAATTTAATCCCCAGAGCTTGTTGAGCGTGTCCGTCGTTTTATATTTCTTTTTCAGGTAGTCAATGAATCCCCTGAAGAAATCGTAATTTGCGGCACCGTAGGTGCCTGTTTCGTTATCGACCTGGTAGCCGATGATAGCAGGATGTTTTGCATAATGTTCCATCATTTTCCTGATGATCCGTTCAGCATAGAACAGGTAGGTTGGATTTGTAATATCAAAATTCTGCCGTATGCCATAACTGCTTTTAGTACCATTAAGTCTCTCTACAAACATCTCCGGATGTTTAAGGGCCAGCCATGCAGGGATTGAGTATGTTGGTGTACCCAGGATGACTTTTATGCCAGCTTTATGCATCCGGTCTATGATACGATCCATCCATGCAAATTCAAAGCGTCCCTCTTCAGGTTCGAAGAGGCTCCACGTAGATTCCCCGAGACGAACGACGCTTAATCCGGCTTCCTGCATCATCTGAACATCTTTATCAAGTCTCTCATATGGCATGTACTCGTGATAATATGCCACACCATATAAAATAGTACTGAATTTAGATGGCTGGGCATTAATAAGATGCATACCAGCCATCAGGAGAATTACCATTAAAATTCTTTTCATGGTTCAGGAATTAAAATTACTTTATATACCAATTTAGAACGTGATGTACTCTTTAGACTTAAGGTTTGTCTCCATAGTCCAGAAGTGGGCTTGCCCATGTGGAATTCTGAAAATTACCAGCTGATCGCTATCGATTGTCAGTCCGAAACTTTTCAGGAAAGGCCTGTCTTTCAGAACTTTTTCGCTGAGCTTTCTGTCGTGAAGAAATTCAACTTCACCTGCTATCCTCAGCATTGTGCCGATCATGCCTTCATGTTTGTAAAAGCAGACTTCAGTTTTTGGATTTTTTGCAAGCTGAAGAGGGAACTCTTTAAAGGAGCTTGTCTGAAAATAGAAACCTGTTTCATCTGCAAACCAGAATCCAAGGGCACGTACCCGTGGCTGGTCGCCTTCTGCAGTTGCCAGGTAACACACCGGGTTTTCATTCGTGAACTTAATGCAATAGTTAATATTCATTTGTCATTATTTTGGAATTATGTCAGTTTTCAGACAAAGTTATACGATTAAACCAAAGAAAAAACGGAGTAACAGTGTCATAGGGAAAAAAGTTATAAGGTGCGGTAATGTTCGCTTCGGTGGTCATTGATCAAGGTGATCAAATATTTGTTAATTTTAACTTATAAAAATCACTGTAAAATGAAACAAGTACATTTTAAACTGGTATGTGTTTTCTTACTGAGCTCTTCGTTGCTTGCTGCGCAGAAAATCCGGAGTTTTGAAGTTAAATCTCCTGACGGGAATATTATCCTGAAGGTGGAAGCGGGAGCTAAATTGTTGTGGTCTGTTCACCATAAAGGAGAGCAGATAATATTACCATCACCAATATCTTTACAGTCAGAAGGTGGAGAGATATTAGGTGACAATGCTGTAATCCGTTCCGCAAAACAGGAAAGTTTTAATGATAAAATTATGGCCATAAACTACAAGAAAGCTATTATTCCGGATCATTATAATCAGCTTAGAATAAATTTCAGGAATGATTTCGGAGTGATATTCAGAGTTTATGATGATGCTGTTGCATACAGGTTCTTTACGAATAGAAAAGGCGAGCTGACCATTAGAAATGAAGAAGCAAATTTTAATTTTACCAATGACCACAAAGGATTTATACCTTACATGTGGGATTACCGTGATGGAAAAATTTTCAATTGCTCCTTTGAGTCTTTATATACTGAACACAATATATCTCAATTCAGGAAGGATTCGCTGGCATTCCTGCCATTACTTGTTGATATCGGCAACGGGAAGAAAGTGGTCATTCTTGAGGCAGACCTCGAGGATTACCCGGGGATGTTCCTGAATATCAATCAGACAGGGAAAGGATTTATGGGTGTTTATGCACCATATCCGCTTGAAGAAAAGGTGACCGGGATAAACTATATTCCAGTAAAGAGAGCAGAATATATTGCCAGGACCACCGGAACCCGAAATTTCCCATGGAGGGTAATAGTTATCAGTGAACATGATAAAGACTTGCTGAACCAGGATATAGTCCAGAAGTTAGCATCACCGTCAAGACTGGATGATATTTCATGGATTGAACCCGGCCAGGTTTCATGGGACTGGTGGAATGCCATGAATATATCCCATGTTGACTTCAGGGCTGGTATGAACACTGCCACATATAAATATTTCATCGATTTCGCTTCATCAAACAGGATAAGGTATATCATTATCGATGGCGGATGGTCACAACGGAATGACCTGTCAAAAGCCATCCCTGCGATCAACCTCAGTGAAATCATTGAATATGGAAAGCAAAGAAGTGTCGGTGTGATTCTCTGGGCCTCATGGTACAACATTCTCCAGCAGATGGATACAGTTTTTCCGTTGTATGAAAAAATGGGAGTCAAAGGGCTGAAGATCGATTTCGTCGACAGGGATGATCAGAAAGCCGTTGCTTCCACGTATGAAATAGCCAGAAATGCCGCAGATCATCATCTTCTGGTTGATTATCATGGAGTGTTCAAACCAACCGGCTTACAGCGTACCTATCCGAATGTTGTGGGTTATGAAGGTGTAAAAGGAATGGAAAATGTAAAATGGGCAAATGAGGATGTACCGCGTTATGATGTCAGCCTCCCGTTTATAAGGATGATGGCAGGTCCAATGGATTATACTCCGGGAGCGATGAGAAATTCAAACAGGGCAAACTTCAGGCCGATAAATTCAAATCCCATGAGTCAGGGTACCCGCTGCCATCAGCTTGCCATGTACGTTATTTTTGAGGTGTCATTCCAGATGCTGTCGGACAATCCTACAATCTATATGCGGGAACAGGAAAGCACTGACTTTATTACCAAAGTACCTGTCACCTTTGACGAAACAGTGGCCCTTGACGGGAAAGTGGGAGAATATGCGGCGCTGGCCCGGAGAAAAGGAAATACATGGTATGCAGGAGCTATGACCAGCTGGACCCCGCGGGAGCTTGAGATAGATTTTTCATTCCTGGGGGAAGGGAACTATGAAGCGGTTATTTTCAGAGATGGAATAAATGCTGACCGTGATGCTACAGACTACGTGAGAGAGGTGATTAAAATTTCTGCAAATGATAAGCTGAAAATAAGATTATCACCCGGTGGAGGCTGGGCTGCAAGACTTTTTAATCCTGAAAAGTAATTTGCAGGTTTGCAAAATCACCATCTGAATTATTGCCGGCAAATAATCCTATTTTACCTGTTTTGCGGTTACTCAGCTTTTCAATGCTCAGGCTGGGTTCTGAGCTGCCATTAACATATACTGTCACCTGAGGATATTTTACGATTATTTTTACATGAAACCATTCATTCCCATTCGGAGCAGGATTAACGGCTTTCTCATATTTACTGTTCTGTTTTTCCCTGAGCAGCTGCCAGGTATTATCGGGGTGTGAGATATATTGAACGGCGTGGATTTTGCGAACCGGATCAGTTGACTGAAAGTTAAAGGGACGAAAATAAATGGCATCGAATGTTTGATTGTCTGCTCCATGGAAAGCGATCCCAACAAAGCTTTGCTGAAAAACATCCTTTCCCTTTATATCGAGCTCAATGCTCCCGTCAGAAAATTCAACTCCGGTTAACCATGCTATTCCGTCATTAAGGGTTTTCGAAAACCTGATCCCTTTTTTATCACCTTCAGAAAATGGAGTTACTTTCCTGTTGAATGCTTCAAGCTTGTCATTTTCCGATAATGTAAACAAATCATATTTAACGGTCTTATCCTGTCCGGATAGAGTCAGAGTAGTGATAAATCCAATAGCAACCATTAAACAGGTTCGGGTGGTCTTTAATGCATTCATTTTTTTATTATTTAAATAATGTTCTTATAGTGTTGAGACCGTTTATCAAAATGAGCAAGCAACTTCCGGGCTTTTTGGGGAACAACAGCTCTTTCGTAATCATCACCTGAAAACTCTTTAACCGATTCTATTGAATCAAACCACATTATTGTTATAAACTCGACTTCATTTATCAGGTTTCGTCTAAGTAGATGGATCTCCGTGAATCCTTTGATTTCACGATTTTTAATCCCGACAAATATTTCCTGCTTAAGGAGGGTCTCATAAGCGTCGGCATTTTCAAATGTTGTGTAACCATGCCAGATTCTGCTGATCATATTTCAGCTATTTAATTTATAGTTATCTGTCGTTCCAGATATTTATTACCTGGTTGTTTAATTTTCAAGATATATGTACCGGGAGTCTGAATGGTCACAGTTGCTTTGTGTCCATTAAGATAAACCATAACTGTTGGACAAACAAAGGCTTTTGCATCAACCTTTCCCCAAGCTTCAATCATGATCTCATTGTCAGTCAGGGTCTGGTTGAAATTTGAAAAGCTGTAACAGCCATTCCCTCCGATAGTTCCAAAAAAGGTTATGTCAAATGGAATGCCAGAGGTAATGGTTTTCGGCACCTGGATACTATCAACTTTAATAAGGAACTGATAATAGTCCCGACCACGGTCACAGGAATTCAAATGGATACAGAACAGAAAAAGCAGTGTAAAACTTACAAATCCGGCAAAAGCTTTCATAATGTCTGTATTGTGAATCTGTTATTATTTTAAAGTCAGGGATTTTATTTCATAATAATCTGGTTTGCCAGTACATTTAATCAACCTGACGCCAGTCTCGATTATCACAGGTACAGGTGAATTTATTTCATAGCCGATTAATGAAACATCTGGTAACGAGTCAGCTTTAATAAACTGATCACCAATTTTTATTTGCCAGCCCCAGCAACAAAAGCATTTTTCAGCAACAAATCCGGTTATTTCAGCATTAAATGTTGAATTTTCGAATGAGTCTTTTTTTTCACAACCTGTTACAAGAAAGCTGAATGTAATAATGATTGTCAGGATGTAGATTTTCATTTTCAGTAAGTCAGAGCATCAGGGATAATAAAATGGTCCCAAAATTCATACCAATAGCGAGTGTTGGCGGTAAAAAGTGCTTCCGTCGTTTGGCGCTCAAACATGTGCTACTCGATCAATTCATTCATGATCCGCTGGTCCTCAGCGGACTATTAATAATATTATTTAAATCCGATTTGCTGAGTATCGGAATTGACAACAGATTCAATGAAACTTCGATAAGCAGAGTAATCCGGGACAGGCACATAATTTAAGTAGTATACCATTTTTCTGATTACATTCAACTGATTTCCCTGAACATTAAAAGTTAAAGTATAATCAGCCTGATTGCAGGAATAATGTACTGATTTAGGAACTTCTGCCAATGTTTTATTTTCCGGAAAAACAACAACAAGATTCTCTGTAAGTGTATCACACGTATTATATTTCCAGGCTTCAATGGGGTACTTACGTTCTTCCAGTAAAAAGTCAAGATGCAACATTTGTTCGGTCAGCGGCAGTTTCAACAGTGTTAAGTTGTTGATTCTGGTAAACACCCTGGGAGCAACAAATGAATAGCTGTACGAAAGCGTATCGGAGCAATCATTGAGAGTTGAATTGAAATTAAGAGATAAGAGTTTTAAATTAGAATAGGTCCCGGTTAATGATTGTGTGAACTTTTTTTCCTGCTCTTCTTTACCTAAATCCCGATAATTCGATCGTGTATTACCTGCCAAATTACCGGTACGTTTTGTGGTAATTGAGTAGGTCATGTCATCTCCACTGAAGCTTACCTTTGATTCTCTGGAAGTATTATTAGGCTGGCGTGTGGCGGGATTTAATATTTTCGGAATCACCTTTTCAGAATCATTGTTTATATCCAATACTACGAAGTTTCTTAATCGTTTCATAGTCGTCAGGATGGTAAGCGATATCTAATTTATATTCCTTTATGGCATTATCTTTGTCTCCCTTTTCTTCAAAGACTCTGGCGTAATTTCCATGATAAGGCCCATAATAGGGAGCAATTCTTAAACATTCTTCAAGGTATTGTTTTGCAGCATCATAATTACCAGCTTTTAAATAATACAAGCCTAATTCTTTGTAGTAGTAATCATTGAACGGATGATATTCTATTAATTGTTTCAGCAAATCAATACCCTCATTGACCTGTCCGGACTGAATATATTCATCAGATAATGTCTTTAAAGCATCTGTGTTGAAATTCTTCTTTGAAAAGTTTTTCAATATGTTAAGAGCTGCTTTTTGATTTTGCTTATATTCCTTTTCAAATCCACTTGCTGAAATATTCTCAAAATCACCAACAATCTGCCATTCCATGACAGCCCCGATTTTTGACAGAAATTCTTTTGATTTCTTAATATTATAAATTGCTTCATAGTGTTTACCAGTAGCCTCACATACATAGGCTCTTAAAGTAGGATTGAGATCTGTTCTTTTTTGCAATTCCAGTAACCAGTTTAATTGAGACTCTGTTTTCAAACTTGCATATCCAAGAACACTTTTGTGGTGAAATAGCGCAATTGTATAAGCATCTTTATCAGGGGAGTTTTTATAAAAATCGAGAAAATAATTGAAAGAGATAGCTTCCTCTTTATCTACAGTTGACATCAACGAAAGCATAAGAAAAGCTTCAGCTTTAGTATCCGGAACCTGCGATGCAGCAATAAAATGATTATATGCTTGTTTAATGTCATTATTAATGAATGATTTATAACCTTCAGAAAGTTCATCAGCAAAGACTTGTGAAATAAATATAAAGATGAAAGTTGTCAATACGATCAGCTTTTGCATAGTATAAATTTTAAAATTGTCATTAAAAATAATAAAATATTTAACCTAAGCTTGAAATTGATGTTGTAAGTATTCAAAATAGATGCAGCCTCCGGCCGACGAAGACAGTGGGAAGTTTATTTACTTTATAATCCGTATCAGGTGCTATTTTTATTATTTAAACAAATCTCCATTGAGATATTTCAATCCCGAATCACAAATAATTGTAACGATTTTCTTGCCTGATCCGATAATTCTTGCTCTTTGAATTGCTGCCCACACATTTGCTCCGGACGTGGTCCCTCCGAATATTCCTTCCAGTCTTGCCAGTTTTCTTGCAGTTTCACAGGTGTCTTCATCTGATACAGCCATTATTTCGTCTGCCAGATCCAGCCTGTACGCTCCATTCCCCTGTAATATTTATAATCCGGGCGTTTTTATTCTCTCGACAAAGTATTTATCGGATTTACATTCGCTGCTTTTATCGAAAGAGAACTTATTGTAATGAGAGCAATGGTCAGTGTTATCAATAGTGAAATAACAAACGGTACTACGGTAGACCATACAAATGGTGATAATCCGAAATTCATCCGGTAAGCAAAACTCATAATCCACCGGTCCATCAGGTAATACGCTACAGGCCATGAGATCAGATTAGAGATCAGGACAAGAATAATGAAATCCTTATTAAGCAACCATACCACCTGGTCAACACGTGCTCCCATTATCTTACGCAGACCGGTCTCTTTTGAGCGCTGTTCCGTGACATATGATGTAAGTCCCAGCAATCCCAGACATGCGATAAAGATAGTCATAAGAGAAAAGATATTAAACAGTGCATTGAGCTTATTTTCAGCAGTGTACATTTCATCCAGCTTATCTGCAAAAAAGAAATAGTTGAATGGCAGTGTATTTCCCAGATCCTGCTGTACTTTTTTCACATTTTCTATTGTCGCAGGAATGTTGTTACTGCTTATCCTTATATAAAAATATGTATTTGGATTCCTGGTCACGATAAAAATGAAGGGTTCAATAGCATTATGTATGGAAGTGAAATGAAAGTCCTTCACCACACCAATAACAGCTCCATCTCTCTGAGCGGTTCCTGTAGCGGGATCAATTCCAAATTTGATCCTTTTTCCGAGTGCATTATTACCCCATCCGAATGCTTTTACGGCTGCCTCATTGACAATAAAAGCCTGGTTCAGATCAGAGGTCCTCGACCTCTCGAAATTTCTGCCTTCAAGGATCTTCATCTGCATAACATCAATGAATTCATGGTCTACAACTGAAAAGCTTATTGCCAGTTCCACCATGCTGCTGTCCTTTTCAATCAGAAATACGACTTTGCTGGCCATTAACGGAGGGACAAGAGCTGATGAGGATACGCCCTTAATATCGGGGAGCTTTAACAGCTCTTCTTTAAACGACTGCAGTTTATTATTGATGAATGCTGTATCCCTGATCGGTATGATCATGACATTTTCCTTATTCAAACCAAGATCCTTATTTCTGATAAACCTTTGCTGACCCGAAACTATCATAGTACCGATTATTAATATACCTGAGATTGCAAACTGGAAAACCACCAGAATTTTTCTCAGCAGTCCTTTCCCCTGGCGGGGATTCACATTACTTTTAAGAACATCAACCGGTGAAAAAGAGGAGAGATAAAAGGCAGGATAGCTACCTGAAATAAGTCCGACAAATAGGGTGATCAGTATTATTAAAATAAAAGTAACCGGTTCAAACAGGTTCCCTATTTTTAATGCTTTGTCGGTTAAAGCATTAAAAGAAGGCAGGATAAATACGGTAGCGATCAATGCTATTATTAAAGCTATTATTACCAGTACCATTGATTCGCTGATGAATTGTCTGATCAGAGTTCCTTTTCCTGCGCCTATAACTTTCCTTAATCCGACCTCCTTGGAACGATTAGTAGATCGGGCCGTAGCCATATTCATGTAATTAAGACTGGCAATCAGAAGCATAAAAACACCGACCAGCGAGAATATTACAATATAGCTGAAGTTACCGACAGGAAGGTCAAATTCCAGCTTTGAACTGAAATGGACCTTATCTATCCTGGTGGCTTTGAGCTGGAAAGTTGCATTTATCTGTTTCCCCAGGGAGCTCATGTACTTTTCATAAAAACCGGGAAACTTGGCAAGAAGATCTTCAATTTTCGCATTGTCCTCCAGAACAATATAACCGAAAGCAGAAATATTCCAGTATGCAGGTGCACTCCTGGAATTGAAGTTGTCGACACCTACAAGCTCAACAATTGTTGCCATCGAAAGCAGACAATCGAAACGAAGGTGTGAATTGGCCGGCACATCCTTAATGACTCCTGTGACGCGGCAATTTCCGAAATTACTTGTGATTAAAACTTCACCCAACGGATTTTCCTTTCCAAAATACCTGGAAGCGAAACTTTCGGTTATAACAATTGTATTGGGTTCATTCAGAGCGTTATCGTGAGATCCCAAAATAAAGTTATAGTCAAAAACCTTAAATACCGTTGAATCGGCAAAGTATATTTTGTCTTCAAAGAACTTGAGATCTTTGTACTGGAAGAGTATATCCTGGATCCCAAAACCCGCAAACCTGGTGAATTCCTTAATCTCAGGATATTCATCTTTCAGAGTTGGAGCCATCGGCATAGGGACCAGAGCTGCCAGGGTGGCTTTACCGGAAATATTAAAATCACTCTCCAGCCGGTATATGCGATCATAATTTTTGTTATGCTTGTCAAATGTGAGTTCTTCCTGTACATATAATAAGATCAGTATTGCGCAGGTTATACCGATTGCAGGTCCGAATATATTCAGGACAGAATAGAATTTATTCTTTTTAATACTCCTGTAAGCTGAAATAAAGTAATTCTTAAGCATGGTTTTGTTATTGATGACAATTACACGGTTTTATGAAAAACTAATTTACGAAAAAACATTTATATGGAGTATGTTGAAAGACAAAAGACAAAAGGAAAAAGGAAAAAGACATGCAAGACGTTAAGGGCGGGCTATCATGGAAGTAAGCGTGTTGAGTTACAGGTGCTTCGCCCCTGCCCCGCCGTCCGCGTGTCACTGGACGATATCCGGTTCAATGCCCTCATTCTCAACAACCCAGTCGCCATTTTCGTTATATATTCTATAATCGGGAGAAGTTAATCCGCTACCGTCCAATAGTTCAAGAAACATGGAAACTCCAACAAGTCCTCCCCAGGTACGTGTTCCGATAACAGGACCCATTTTATTCCATTTAAATTCATAAGGTAATTCATCACCACCGGAACCTGCATAACGGTTAGTCAGGCATGCCATATGAGCCGTCACTGCTAAAAATGGAATAGCCTGATCTTCGGAATAACGACGTGTCCAATATCCATGGGGCTTTTCAAGCAGGCGCTGGAAAAAAATCTCAGGATCGAGTCCGCCTCCGTTAAACCTGCCATCTATAATTAAACCTTTCTTCTTGGTCTGAGAATAGAAATATTTAGGAAAGTCTATCGCTGATCCCTCGTATGTATCAGGCAGATATATGTACCCAATCTGCCCGTTTGAGGCTTTATTATTCACCAGCAGTTTTACCTGTTTCCCGGCCAGATCAATAAAATAGCTGTATATGTTTTTGTCAGCTGTTACTTTTTTACCATCAATCGCTAAAAGGTAATCACCATTGTTAATATTCAAACCTGGTTTTGCCAAAGGCGGATAAGTCTCACGTGACCAGTCAGGAACCCGATAGATCTTTTTAAATCACCGTTTTTTCTTCGCGACTTTCAAACGAATAACTATAGAGTGTTCTTGGGCCCAGCTCCCTGTAATCCATTCTGTTATAATCGCCATCCTCACTGTTCAGATAAAATATATTGGATTCATTCACGGCTAAATCCCTGTAATTTCCGGCGGGAAGAGGCAATGCCTCAATACGTCGTTCAAGTCCTTCAAAATCAATTCGAAAAGCGGATGCCTGTTTAGCGGATTTGTTTTGTCCCTTTTCAATATCATTTTTGAAAGGAAGTATTGATTCACCATCTTTTTTAAGAGTTAAAGCATAAATTCCGGCTACATCTTTATAAACCATTTCCCATTCTATATCGCAAAAAGTCGGATTAAACCTTCTGTCAGAAACAAAAAGCAAATGCTCCCCGTCTTTAGTGAAAACAGGATTGAAGTCATAAAATAAACCATCGCTTACCGGATAAACTTTTTTATTCTCTAATGAATAAATATAAATCTGGTAAACATTATCCTTATTCATTTTGGAGTATGCCAGGTATTTACTGTCGGGCGACCAGCTGTAGTCATAAATAGCTTTATGATAAAGCGATTCGTCCACATTTTCATATTTTGCCTGATCTACTTCGGTAACTTGTTTGCTGTTTACATCCAGGATATAACAGCGTAAAGTCTGATCGGCAAAAACAATTTTTTGCCCGTTGTTCGACCATACAGCATCTTTATCCCGTGCACCGCAATTATCGCTTAAATTTTGTGTAATCCCGCTGCTTTTCGGAACAGAAAATACTTCG
Organism: Bacteroidales bacterium; assembly: GCA_022865305.1. Classification (GTDB taxonomy): domain Bacteria; phylum Bacteroidota; class Bacteroidia; order Bacteroidales; family VadinHA17; genus LD21. The sequence continues at coordinate 37,615 of JALHSP010000016.1, forward strand.
CCTCTTGCAACAACAAGTGCCCGTATGCCCGAAGGTGAAATATCAAAACCCTGTATATTATCAACAAGATTCTTAATGTAAGGACGGGTTTCAGGGGCATCGGTATTTATCTTTATATTTATTTCGCTGCTTTTTTTAGTATTGATGTCAAGCAGCCAAATTTTTCCACCCTTTTCATATACTATTTTATCTTTGCGTGCCGATGATCTGAGAACATCATAGTCATTATGACTGGTTACCTGAGTGATTTCTTTGCTATCGGTATTGTATGCATAAATATTAAGATACCTGTCACGATCGGAAACGAAATAAACAGTATTACCAATCCACATGGGCATCCTGTCGGTTCCCTTGAAATCCGAGATGTTTTCTTCGACGTTGTTCTCAAAATTATAGATATAGATTTCCTGGGCGAGTCCACCTGTATATCTTTTCCACGTACGATTTTCGGTCCCAACTTTATTATAAGCAATCATTTTACCATCAGGTGAAAACTTTGGATAACGTTCCTGCCCATCATGAATAGTAAGACGCCTCGCATCACCACCTTCGAGGGGTGCAGTCCAGATATCTTCTCCGGAAGTAAACACAACGGAATTTTCAGAGATATCCGGAAAACGCATGAATTGCTGTGCATTAAGTTTGAGGTTTCCTGTCAATAATAAAGCCAGGATAACAACGCTGATTTTATGGAAAGTTCTCATTTTGAATAGATATTAAGAATTGGTTATACTGAAACGAAGTTATGGTATTAGAATACGCTGCTAAAATCAACAATTTAAACAGAATAAGAATGCTGCAAAAGACTTAAAAACAAATCCCAAGGCTTAAATACATAAATTCAGGCCATCCGATACCTGTCCGAAAAACTAATAGCCCTCCAGGTTTTTGAAAACGAAAACCCAGATTTCCGGCAAGATGGCTGTCATTTACCAGGGGATGAAACCTCTTCTCATCTGAATCGTAAGTAAATAATACGCCAGAGCCAATTTCCAGGTGAGCACTTCTTCTGCCCATAAGCACCGATAAAGTGGAAACATAGTTCATCCCGTCAGCTGTCCACCATGCCCATGGTCCTGCTCCAATCCTTAACCAGAAGGACTGTACAAATGAGTTGGGAAGTTGAAAAACCATACGTTCATAATTTCCCAATAGGGTACCATAGGATTCTTCGATATAAACTCCGAGAGTACCGTAAATTACATTTTTCTTAATTCCGATGGGATTTATTTCTGATTTTTTTTCCTGGCTAAAACCTATGTTCATAAAAAAAATAAAGCATAAGATGAACAGCATTTTAAGTTTCATAAAATCAGGAAATGGTTTCTACTTATATCAAAGTTAAGAAAGATAATTAAGGATGTAATTTATTGTATCAAAACTTTTTCAATTTAAACAATTATTTCGTGCTGCACCACTGCTTGTGCCTGACGGGTTGAACTTCGCGCCATTTCCAGATTGCCCCCGCGCTGTTGTTTATTAAATTCATTTTACCATTTTATCATTAAAAATTTAGAAGGATTCTTTATTTTTAAATTATACTTTATAAACTGGTTGAAACAATACAAATCGCCGTAAGGCGAGCCATGCCACCAAATCTTTTTTGGAAAAAGAGTAACATTTTGGAGGCTGCGAAGGGTATGGCCTCAGTAAGCAATACTGTTTGAGGAGGACGAAGGACGACGAGTTGTATTGTGTGGGCAGCCGACAAAATGGCACTCCCAAAAAAGATTTGAGGCTGCCTTTTTCTTTGGTTCATTTCTTTTGGGCAAGCAAAAGAAATGAACAATATTCTTCAGGCAAACAAATTTCCGACATTGAAGGTGTCATGGTACGTTGGTAATTAATTAGCAGGTAGAATTTTTTTTTTCAGAAGTCAATGTTTTAAAAACTGTAACACTAATTGATCAAGATTTTGACTTTCTTTTGAAGTAAACACAGCAGGAGTTAGAGAAGTGGATGAAGGAACAATTACCTGATGTATTGCCAAATAAGCGTTTTTCAGAGGTTTTTCGAATTAAACGTGTCTTAGAGAGCTTATTGCATGTACCAGTGAGTTAGCTGTTGGGCAAATTTTATTTTTGTATTGGTATAACAACATTTTTTACTTTAGCCGCCTGTCTCGTCGAGTGGCAGGGACGGGCTGGAAACCACTTTTGCTACCATAGGAATGAGCAAGGGTTTTGTGTGGGTAGCAAAAGTGGTTGACAGCAAAGGAGAAGTCTGTTTTTAATTTCTTTACACTTTATTTTTTTTAGACCTAAGAAATCTAATTTTTCGATTTAAAAATTTAATTGTTTGCTTGTTTCTAGTTTCTTTGGCAATGGCTAGGGATTTATTATACATCTCTTCGCTAGCATCCAGATCTCCTTTGGTCTTAAAAACATTTCCTAGGTTCTCGTATTGAATTGCCATTCCATCAAGATTGCCAATTTTTTCTTCTGTCGATAGGGACTTATAATACATTTCTTGAGCACCTTCCAAATCACCTTTTTTTAGTAAAACGTCTCCAACATTTCTATATTGAGTCGCCATTCCCTCAAGACGTCCGATCTTTTCTTCTATCTCCAATGCTATTCTGAACATTTTTTCAGCGGCCTCAATATCCCCTCTTGAGTTTATAACTATTCCGAGATTTCCATATTGACTGGCAATTCCATAAAGACGACCAAGTTTTTCCTCAAGCTCTAAGGACTTTTTATACATCTCTTCTGCATTCTCCAAATCTCCATTTAAACTTGAAACATTTCCAAGATTCGCATAATCAGAAGCCATTCCTTCAAGATGCCCTAAGTTCTCTTCTATAACAAGTGACTTATTAAACATTTCTTCCGCATCATTCCACTTTCCTCTAGCCTCAAAAATGTTTCCAAGATTTCCATAATTTGCTGCCATTCCTTCAAGATTTCCCAGCTTTTTATCTATCTCTAAGGACTTTCTTACCATATCTTCGACCACGTTCTCTTTCTCCTTCTTAAGGAATAAAAATATGTGATTCCGAATAGGATTACGAAAATAGCACCAATCCTAAAACCCCAATCTATTAATGAAATACAAACACCGGGGAATCTCCTTTAATATTATTATAGGAAGTCGGACGATGAGAACAAAATATAGATCCTTGGTTACATCTTTTCAGAAAAACTCATTCTAGAGAAATGTTCAGAGCAAGTGGATCAGAGCCCAGTGTGCTTGAGTTTAAGAGCGGGAGTGAGGAAAACAGAACTAGAGTCAAATGTAATTTTGTCTGTCCGAAAATAGAGAGAATTTCAGAATACTTGATTTTCCTCTTTGTTTCATTCCAAATCACAATAATCAATCCACCTGGATCTTTAACAGCTTTTGTTTTTCTATACCATTTTGCAGTTATATTTGTTGCTATTCCTGAAGGAAAATTCAATTATAAATTAAACGTTTCACAAGATGAGCAGATTAGCAAGGGTAATAAAGAAATTTCCGCATATATTCTGGATCTCCAATTTTATTGAGCTTTTCGAAAGATGGGCCTGGTATGGCTTTTATAATGCTTTTGCCCTTTATCTTACTTTATCAAAAGATACCGGGGCGCTTGGTTTTACCCAGGTTCAAAAAGGAGCTATTATAGGTACAGGCTCAATGCTTTTGTATTTCCTTCCGATTTTAACCGGTGCTATAGCCGACCGGATAGGGTTCAAGAAACAGCTTATACTTTCCTTTACAGCTTATATTGCAGGTTATTTTATGGTAGGAACTTTCGAGTCGTATGGATTGATATTTGCCTCATATCTTTTCCTTGCAACCGCAGGTGCACTGTTTAAGCCAATTATCTTGGGGATGATTGCAAAAACAACAGATGAAGAAACGTCATCTGTAGGATTCGGGATCTTTTATTTGATGATAAATATCGGAGGATTTATTGGACCTTTTATTGCAGGCTTTCTCTATAAGATCAGTTGGAACTATGTCTTTCTGATGTCAGGAGCTACAATTGCAATAAATTATATTTTCGTTTTTTTCTTCTTCAAAGAACCTGGCAGAGAGCCATCGGGGAAAACGTTTCTGCAAAATTGCAGCATTGCTGTTAAAAATATTTTAACAGCACTATACGACTGGAGATATCTTGTCTTTCTGCTGATAATGTCAGTTTTCTGGACAGCGTTCAACCAGCTTTACTATTCTTTGCCTGTTTTTATAGATCATTGGGTTGATATAGAAAGGTTGTCAGTTGCTTTTGGACTGAAACCCGGAACAATCACTGCGGTAACTGTGATCAGTATGGATGCATTCTTTATCATTGTTCTCCAAATGTATATTTCCTCTGTAAGTATGAAGTTCACGCCACTTAATTCTATAATGACAGGAACGTTGATTCTGGCTGGTGGCCTCATGCTTATGTTTATAACCCGCAATCCATGGATAGTTCTTATAGGAGTGATGATATTCGCTGTTGGGGAGATGGCTTCTTTACCTAAATATACCGAATATGTAGGGCGGCTTGCTCCGCTTGATAAAAAAGCCCTCTATATGGGTACATCTTTTCTCCCTGTCGCACTTAGTCATTTTGCTGCCGGATGGATTTCAGGAAAACCTTATGAGATTCTTGCCGATAAAGTCACTCTGTTACAGAAAGAGGTTGCAGAAAAAGGATTTGATATTCCTCAGATATCAGATTCATTCACTCAAAATCAATACTTTGAAAAGGCACAGCAACTGTTTAATATGAATAGCTCTCAGCTTACTCAATATCTCTGGAATACATATCATCCTGAAAAAGTATGGATTATGTTCGCAAGCATAGGCGTAATGACAAGCATTATGCTTTATTTATACGATAAATTTATACTTGTTAAAAATGTTGAAAAGTAGAAGGTTTAGGTAAATTTATATTCCCTGAACAGCCCCTTCAACCTGCTAATAAGAAATATCTTCTCTCTCTTACACTTGCTCTTTTTTAGTACTCCGAACGGATAAAAGTTGTAACCAGTCAAATGAGTTTTTAAGCTTAATGAATACCTTAAGAAAACTCTAATTTTAATTGGACCGAATTACAGTGAAGCCGACCGACCCGCTTCATTTTTTTCAGTCTACCCAATCAGAAATTTAGCCGGAAATCGCCTGTTTTTTCTTTTGTAAACCATTAGTATTCTAAAGTAGGGCAAAATATGTACTGACATTTTTTGCGAAAAATATCTTATATTGCTTAATGCTTTTAACCAAACTACATATTCCTCCTGCCGGAAATAATATTGTTCACCGGCCGGAACTATTTGATAATTTGAACACCGGACTTAGTCGAAAGCTGATTCTTGTTTCTGCTCCTGCCGGATTTGGCAAAACAACAGTTGTGAGTGACTGGATTGATCAAAATAAGATCCCTGCAACATGGTATTCTCTTGACAACGGGGATAATGACCCGGCAATTTTTTTAAGCTATATAATTTCAGGAATTCAAAGTCTTCATTCAGCATTTGGGCTAAGCGCTCTCAAACTGTTAAATTCGGCCAATAAACCATCTGTCGAATCAATTGCCAGCCTGTTAATCAACGAAATACTCAATATCAATCAAAACTTTTTATTGGTACTCGACGATTTTCATCTGATCAAGAGTAACGAGGTATTGAAATTGGTAACCTATTTATTAGAGCATATTCCCGGTAATTTCCACATTGTGATCCTGACCCGTTCCGACCCTGCACTATCTGTTTCAAGGTTAAGAAGTCAACACCAATTAGTTGAGTTACGTTCATCAGACCTTAGTTTTTCGGCAAATGATATTTCCGTATTGTTCAATAAAAAGCTGAAATTAGGCTTATCTATTGACGATGTTTATTCTCTTGAAACAAAAACCGAAGGCTGGATTGCAGGCTTGCAACTAACAGCCTTATCAATGCAGGGCCGTAAGAATATTTCTGAATTTATACAGGATTTAAAAGGAGATAATCGCTACATAATGGATTATCTGATGGAGGAGGTGCTAAAGATCCAAACCGATGACATCAAAGAATTTTTACTGCAAACATCAATATTAGAGCAAATGTCTGCTCCTTTATGCAACGCTGTTTTGAACAGAAATGACAGCCAGCTGATTCTTGAGACTCTGGAAAAAAATAACATGTTTGTTATACCTCTGGATACTGAGAGGAATTGGTACAGATATCACCACCTCTTTGCGGAGTTATTAAAACAGAGACTTAATTTAAGAGAAAAAGCAACCATTATTGAACTTCATAATAAAGCAAGTGAGTGGTTTTATAATAATTCGATGCCTTTATTTGCAATTGAACATGCAATTGTGACAGAGAATTTCGAAAAAAGCATGCTATTTCTTGGGGAAATAGTAGAGACTATGTGGAAAAACGGTCAGCATGCTGCTATTATGAAATATGGTGATTTACTGCCTGATGAAATCATTAAAAAGAATGCGGATTTTTGTTTATACTATGCATGGATATTGATCATAGCCGGTCAGATTCAGAAAGCTGAACCTTTTTTGGTGAGTGCCGAAATATTTACAAATAATATAATTAATGATAAGAATTCATCAAAAGAAGATGTTCAGTATAATAAAAAACTGTCAGGAAAAATATCCGTTGCCTTTGCTTACCTCTACTCAATAACAGCAGACTCGGAAAGAACTTTTAGCTATGGTAAAGCAGCTATGGAAAACCTTTCGGAAGATGACCCTTTGTGGTTTAGCTGGGGTTGGTACTCAATTGGTATGGCAGAGATGTATCGTGAAAACTTTAAGGAATGTATTATAGCTTTTGAAAAAGCGCTGGAGTATGGTAAAAAATCAGGAAACATATATCTTATTACTACCATTGCAAACAGGTTATCTACCCTTGAGGCAAGGATGGGGCTTTATACATCATCTTATAAGAAGTGCTCCGACCTTATAACCTTTATGAAAGAAAGTGGTTATTCCCAAATTACAAAATCGGAATGTACCTATGCCGGGGTGTATTCATCTATGGCAGGTATAGAATCTATGCGGACAGACTTCGATGATGCTCTCGAAAACATTAAAACTGCCTATAACTTATGTAAAAACGAATCAAATATTACTATTAAGGTCCATGTATTAATGGTTTACTCACTTGCTTTATTGGGACGTGGAGATCTAGCCGGGGTTAAAAAGATGATAAATGAGGCGGATAATATTCTAAAACAAAATATTGTATTACCAACCACTATGTCGATATATATTTCCATGAAGGGATTTATGCTAATTGAACAGAATGAACTTGAAAAGGCCAACCATTTTTTTAAAGAAAATGAATTAGAATATGATAAAAAAATACCTTATTCACATGAACATGCATATATTGATTATGCTCGTTTGTTAATACTCGAAATGAAATTCAGTGAGGCGGAGATTATTCTTTCAAAATTATTGAAAATGGCACAAGCCGCAAATAGAATTGAGAGAATAATTGAAACTAAAATCATATATGCCATTTTGAATAAGGCCACAGGAAACAAAGAAAAAGCCATAAAATACCTGATTGAAGCATTAGAGGATGCTGCCTGTGAAAACATATTGATGTCTTTTGTTCTTTTTCATTCTAATATAAGCGATTTACTAAAAGAAGTTTACAAAATACAGGCAACTACAACAACTAAAATCCCTAAGAAGTTAATCGACAAACTTAAACTCGCTTTGGAGAAGAGAGAAAAATTCATGAAAAATAATTTAGGATCCGTGTTAAGCGACCGCGAACTCGATACGCTAAAACTAATTGCCGAAGATTTATCGAACCAGGAAATAGCTGATAAATTATTCGTTTCCATAAATACTGTTAAAACGCACGTTAAAAATATTCTTTTGAAATTGGATGTTGAAAAACGGACACAAGCAATAAGCAAAGCCAAAGAGATGGGAATAATATAATACAAATTCCTATATATCGTTCTTAATCTCACTTTAACTTCCTCTGGTTTTTCTTTTCATACAAATTCTTCTTTTATACCAAAATCATCCTTACAAATCATCCTTGAGGGTGATTTTTCTTTTCCGGGGGAGCCGCACCTTTGTCATATAAATTCAAACACAAATATGAAAGGCAAAACCAAAATAAAAATTCAGGAACATCTTGATAAGAAATGGGAAGATTGGTTTGATGGCATGGAAATCAGTTACGAGGGAGACAATACAATTCTTTCCGGCATTATGAAAGATGAAGCACATCTGCGTGGAATTTTAAATCGAATAATGGATTTAAACCTGAAACTCATTTCAGTTAATCCTGGTGAATAAGATCAAAATAGGAAAATAATAAATATTTAATAATCATGAAAAAACTAAGTTTAGCAACATTTGTGGTAGCCATGTTCTCAACTATGGCTTTTGGTCAAAATCTAACACAAACAGTCATAGGTACTATTATTGATACCGATGATAAAACACCCCTGATTGGTGTAACAGTGGTTATGCCCGGTACTGATCCCCTAACCGGTACAATAACAGATGCTGAAGGAAATTTCAGGTTTGATAATGTACCTGTTGGTCGTTTAACATTACAACTATCGTACATTGGTTACGAAAGCAAAACCATCCCCGACATTGTAGTAAATTCAGGGAAAGAGGTTATCCTGAATTTAAGTATGCAGGAATCGGTCATTAAACTCGCTGAAATTGTAATTAAGCCAAAACGTAACAATGGCGAAGCTTTAAACCAAATGGCCCTGTTAAGCAGCCGGAGTGTTACACTGGAACAAACAGAACGATATGCTGGTTCTTTTAACGACCCTTCACGCATTGTATCAAATTTTGCAGGAGTAACCAATACACAGGATGGTGGCAATGATATTATTGTTCGGGGAAACTCTCCCAAATATGTTCAATGGCGATTGGAAGGAGTCGAAATTACCAATCCAAATCACTTTGAAGACCAGAATTCATCAAGTGGTGGAATAAGCGCCCTTAATAATAATCTGCTTGCCACATCCGATTTCTGTACCGGGGCATTTGCCCCTGAATATGGCGATGTATTATCGGGTGTTTACGATGTTAAACTCAGGGCTGGTAATAATGAGAAATTCGAGTCAACTTTTGGTTTCGGCATAATGGGCACTGATCTGACACTGGAAGGTCCGTTTAAAAAAGGCTATGCAGGCTCATATGTTGTAAACTATCGGTATTCTACAATCTCACTTCTCAGCGACCTGGGTTTGATAGACAAAGCAGACCTGAATGGTCAGCTCAATTATCAGGATGCTGCCTTTAAAATTAATCTTCCAACCAAAAAAGCCGGGACATTTTCCATTTTCGCTCTTGGTGGTTTAGATGGTTGTGAGATTGATGATATACCTTTATTACAAACACCCGGAGATAACAATTTCAGGCCCGATATAATTCAGGATTACAGCAAAAGCAACTACTTGATAAATACAGGTATTAACCATGTATACAGGTTTAATGAAAAAAGCCTTATTAAAACCACCCTGTCTTTTTCTGGAACCGGAATGGATGATGGTGTGTATGAATCGCAAGTAATTGAAACTATCGACGGCCAGGGTGGCGCTCTGAGAGATACCCTTGGCCGAAAGCTGAATTTTAAAAACGATTTAAATAATACTGTTTATCGGGGGGCAATAACATACACCAATAAAATCAATGCGAAAAACACAATCCAGACAGGGACAAAATATTCCGTTCTGAACTACGATAACAATCAGAGTGTATTACATGGTGAAATAAATCCTGTCAGGATTACTTTAACCGATTTCAATGATAAAATAAGTACCCTGAAAAATTTCATCAGCTGGAAATTAAGATTGACACAAAATGTTACAATAGTTTCGGGAATTCATAATATGAACGTGCTATCCAACAAAAAAAGCACAATTGAACCCAGAATCGCGGTTGACTGGAAGATGAACAACACTAATTCTTTCCAAATCGGGTATGGAAGCCATAGCCAAATGGAACGGGTTCATAATTATTTTACTAAAATTCAACTTACAGATGGAAGCATCATTGAACCAAATAAAGACCTTGGCCTGCTTAAAGCACATCATTTTGTAATAGGATATAACAAACGTATTGGTGAGAATCTGATGGCAAAGGTTGAAGGATATTATCAGTATTTATACAATTTACCTGTTGAAAATAATGATACGAGTTATTATGCTACCATCAACGAAGGTCTGGATTATCGCTATGTTGATCTGGTAAATAAAGGAATCGGAAAAAACTACGGGATTGAAATTACGCTGGAGCGGTTTTTACACAATAATTTCTATTATTTAATCAATGCTTCACTATACGATTCGAAATATAAATCGCTGGAAGGTGTATGGCGAAATACTCAGTACAATGGTAATTACCTGATAAATGCGTTGTTTGGAAAAGAATTTGTGAAGCTTGGCAAAAAGCATAATCAAACTTTTGCTGTTAATGGGAAAATATTTTATGGCGGAGGGAAAAAAATCATCCCCCTGTTAAAAGATTCACAAGGAAATATAGCAGTTGACCAGGTAAATAACTTGTATTGGGATTATGAAAAAGCCTATGAAAATAAGATAGAAGACACGTACAAGGTTATTCTGACTATGAGTTATAAGTTTAACAAACCAAAGTCAACGCACGAAATCTTTGTTGATTTGCAGAACCTTACCAATAACAAAGGGCGAATATTTGAATATTACGATGCTTCAAAACCTAAATCTACTGGCTATTATACCTGTCCGGGCTTCTCTCCTAATATAATGTATCGTATATATTTTTAATAATCACTACTCAAATTGAAAAATTAAAACTAAATAATTATAACGATTAATAACCATTCCATCGCAAAAAGGCACATTTTATAAGGCATTTAAATTCTTGCCCATAAAATTAGTAACAATAAAATTGTATCAGCATCTTAATCAAATCACAGAAAACACTAAAATCAAAATAATTTAAACTTAATCATTATGAAAAAATCATTAATTTTATTAATCGTCGCTGCATTTTTATTCCAAAGTTGTGCAAAAATATTTTATACTCCCGACGCCCGAACTCTGGCAAGTACTCAAAAAATTATAGCCATAATACCTCCAAAAGTATCTATAGCTGCAAGAAAAAAAGTCGATGGTAACGCTTTGATTGAACAACAAAAAACTGAATCAATTAATTTCCAGAGAGAAATGTATGGCTGGATGCTTAAAAGAAAAATGCAGGGAATTATAATCGTTGATATCCAGGATGTTGAGACTACAAATGCGAAGCTCTCGAATGCTGGTTTTTATAATGGGAAACCACTGACACCAATTGATATGTGCAATATTCTTGATGTTGATGGTATTCTGACCTCAAATTATTCTCTCTCAAAACCAGTGTCTGAAGGTGCTGCAATTGCAATGGCAGTTCTTACAGGTTTTTGGGGTCCGACAAATGAAGCTGTTGCTTCTTTGTCAATTCACGATAGAGGATCAGATAAACTGATTTGGAATTTTGATCATAAACTATCATCTTCTTTAGGAAGTCCGGCCAAATTGGTTGATGATCTCATGAGGGAAGCGAGCAGGGAAATGCCATATGTTACAAGAGTGCGTACTTATTAAACATAAAGACATTTTTAAAACCACAAACCGGAAATATCCAAAAACGGAATCAACTTTATTGGCTCACCTAGGTAATTGTCTAACACTTGTCATTTTTTCCTTTGATTGAGCTTGTTGCATTATTTTCTTTGCGGCTAATATTCATTAATAGAAAAGTTTTATGAAAAGTGTTACAAGTATTCTAATCCTGTTATTATTGCTTATTACGGATACTGTTTTTTCGCAAACAGTTACACAAACAGTAAAAGGAAAGGTTTTTGATAACGAAACCCAGACCCCTTTAATAGGAGCAACTGTAGTAGTTCTGGGAACATCAACATCGGCATTAATACTAATTATTTTGCACTGAATAATGATTTTTCAATTGATCCGCGATTTAGTATAAAATGGCAATCTCTGTCAAAACATTCTTTAAGCTTTGGCTTTGGAAAGCATAGCCAGTTAGAAGAATTAAAAATATACCTCGTTAACAAAAATATTAATGGTAATACAGTATATCCAAATAAAGAGTTGAGTTTATCACAAGCATTACATTACGTTTTCGGATACGATTGGCAAATTACAAATAACCTGCGCGAAGGGACGGTTTAGTGATCCAAGTTATTATATCACTCTGGGGACTCAAAAGAGCATTTTTATAAGGATCTTCAAAATCGTCATTCTTGTGGAAGACGGAGACTTAGGGCATACGTTACTCATACCTCAATGCTTCCACCGGATTCCTGGTTGCTATCCTCCAGCTCTGCAAGCCCACTGTTGATAAAGCGATAATATATGCAATAAGCGGGCCGGCAAAAAATGGCCATATTGGCATTGGAGCGTGAAAATTAAATCTCGATAGAAAGATATTACCCACAAGATATGCAACAGGTAATGAGATAATAATCGAAATTATCAACCATTTTGAGTAGTTATTTCCAAGCAGCTGCATAACTTGAATAGTTGTTGCACCGTTGATTTTTCTGATCCCTATCTCTTTAGTCCGGCTTGCAGCTGTGAAGGAAGCTAAACCGGATAGCCCAAGACATGCCAGCATAAGTGCTACAATAAAGGCTACACCAATAAGTTTTGATATAGTGGTCAGTTCAGATCTTTTAACAATATCACTGAAAAGACTTGCCTGAAACATATTATCAGGCTCATACTTTTTAAATGCAATGCTGATTCTTTCCGATATAGAGGAATAGCTGTCCGATGAAAATCTGATCAGAATATTATTTCGGTTTTCAGACCCTACAGAGATGATAGTAGGCGTGAATGGTCCGGAAAGGTCCACTGCATGAAAGTCTTTAAAAACACCGATAATGGTCCCTTTTCTGCCGTCGAGAGTAAGCGATCTGCCTACTGGATTTTCATACTTCATAACCTCCGCTGCAATATTATTGATCACGTAGCAGGCTGAATCAGAAGGGAAGGATTTATTAAAGTATCTTCCTTCAATCACCGCTAAATTGACTGTATTATTATAGTTGAAGTCAGTGTTGATACACCAGAAATGCAATTTCTCAGATACATCTTTGCCTTCCCAGGCTACTTCATTGGTAACCTTGGCTCCTCGCGATGGTATGCAATTCGAATAGCTTACAGATTCAATGCCCGGGATGGAAAGTAGATCTGTTTTAAAACTTTCTTCATGTGCCTCAAGATTCTTTGAATTATTGAGTATTAATAATTTATCCTTGTCGAATCCGAGATCAAAATTCCGTACATATTTATCCTGAACGTTAATGATCATCATGCATATAATGAAAATAACAGGTATTGTAAACTGAAATACAATAAGGCTTTGCCTGAAAGAAGAAAAGCTGTGACTGGTAACTATCTTCCCTTTTAGGGTACTGACCGGATTAGAAGAAGACAGGTATATCGCAGGGAGTAAGCCCGAAAATAAAACAGAAAATACAGTAATAATGGCTAAACCGAGAATAACCCGGAAATCTGAGAAATCAAAATGAAGGTTTCCATTTGTCATGGAATTGAATCCGCGCAAAAGGATCCTTACCAGTTCTGAAGCAAACATTAGGCTTATAAGTACAAGGATTAAAGTCTCTACCAGGTATTGAAGAATTATTGTCGATTTTTTGGCACCCACTACCTTTCTGATCCCTGCTTCGCGATACCTCCTGATATTCATAGCAATAGCCAGGTTGATGAAGTTAAAACAGGCAATCAGTAGAATTGAAAATCCTAAGATGCCAGCTATTAGCAAATACTGCATTCCAGCCCCACCCCAGACCCTTCGTCCTCCGATATAATTATATAGGGTCTTATCTTTAAGAGGAAACAGAAATAATTCCTGATTAAGCGTGCTCTCCTGGGTCTTAATTAAATCCCTGATCTTTCTATTGATGCTGTCTGCGTTTGCCTCTTTATTCAAAAGTGCCCATATCTGGCAGGCAGATGCTCCAGTTTCATTTGCCCGGCTGTTTTCAGCAACAAACTTTGAGAATGGAATTATAAAATCAAACCTGAAGGAAGACTCAGATGGAATGTCCTCCAGAACTCCTGCAATTTTATACCCTACTTCAGTGTTGTTATCCTTTTGTATCAATGTTTTACCAAGACAGTCCGCTGATCCAAAATGCTTAACTGCCATTCCTTTTGAAATTACTATCGAATTAATCCCCCACAACTCTTCTGAGAAAGATCCTGAAACAAATGGGAAAGAAAACATGTCAAAAAAAGTCTCATCAGTAAAAAGACCATTCTCTGTGAAAGCTTTTTCCCCATTTATAAAGGTATAACTGCGATTCGCAATCCGTGTCAGTAATTCAAACTCAGGAATCTTTTCCTCCAGATTATCGACAAGGGATGCAGAAAGAAGCTGTTTTGGAAAGCGGTCTCCATTAAAATATGTCACGTTTGCCTCGACTGCATATATTTTTTCATACTTATCATGAAACTTGTCAAAACTTAGCATACGATTAATATGCAGCATCGCAATAATTGAAAAGGAGAGCCCAAATGTAAGGCACAGATAATTCATTATGGTGTATGTTTTGTTACGCCATAAAAAACGAAATGCAATTTTAAGAAAGTTCCAGACCATGGCTTATTGCTTTTAGTTTATACTTATCTTTATTCGTCCAAAATTCATTGCAATAATTTTCTCACATCAGTGTGTTTCAAACCCGATACGCCGACAGGATCATTTGTATAGTCTATCCATACCTCAATGTTGTCACCGTGTTCATCTTCGCAGCCATTAATACTCCTCAAAGCTGTAATGATGGATTTTAAAATATTTTTTAACTGTTTTTCAATATATATACCAAACTCATGCCATAGTTTATATATGTATGATATAGAGCTGTTTAAATATTGTAATATTTTTGGGACGTAAATATATTTTACAATTAATTGTAAAAATATTTTACATATTGAACACAATATCTTCAAAGTTAAGTCTGAAACATGCAGGTATTTAATCTGGCAGACATAAAAGAGCCAGTTTAGGGCCACAACCAAAAAGTGTCATTGAGGTTTTCATTGTTGAATTAAAATTAATGTTATAAATGCTTAATGAGAATTTTGCCGCTTTTCCAACCGCAAAAGGATAATGGCAAGGGCCACAACCCATAGCATGTAGCCGTAGATGTTGATGCGCTCCCAAACCCCAATCAAAGGAGTAGGCAGATTTGCCGAAATCCGGGAACCATCAATAAAAGTCAAAACACCAAACACGATGAAGATCATCATTGTAGCGATCGAATAGAGTCGGAACTGCTTTCCGAATGCCGCAGCCGCGAATCCTATAGCGGGGAACATGCAAAGAAGAACACCCACTCCGGTGAGAATTATGTGCATGGTATCGGTAAGTGTTCCCTCGACCCCACGCAGGTGTATCGGGGAAAATATCGTCACTAATAAGCCGAGTACCTCCTTTCCAACTATCCCGACCGACGCAAAGCGCAAAGCGCGCTTTTGACCTGATGATTGCCAGACGCCCACTCCGAATGCGTACACAAGCAGGGAATACGTTATGAAAAGCGGAACGACGAGTGGTCTCGTCGGAGCGTCGATAGCGATTAGCTCGCTGACTGTTTGATCGGTGTAACTATAGTCCTTCCACTGTAAAGCTGCGAGTATGTCAGTGCCGACATAAAGCAGCGATGAGAGGATACCACAAATGAGCAGGATTCTTTTCAATGAGACTTTTCCTGAAAATACGGTTGAACCTGAAATTGTTGTTATCATATTTAAATTTCTTTAAAAATAATTGAGTTGATTTCTATAAATCAGATGTATCCAGCATTTAGAATACCTGCCCAACTATTAAGCTTTTGAATTTATCCATTTTTTGAATGTTGTTTCGGGTTTACCAAGCAGGTTGTTTGTTTCATCGGGATTACCTATCTCACTTACTTTTTCAAAATAGGCAAATAACGAAGCAGCATTCATTAACTCTTTGTTACCTGTCATCTTTGCTATTAATTTAATCATCCACAAAGGAACAGATGATACTTTTTTGATTTCGGGATGACACTGTTTGCAGTACCTTTCCAATAAATCCTTCATAAGATATTGTTCCGGTCCGCAAACGAAAAATATTTTATTTTTTGCTTCGGGTTTTTTGTAAGCAACTGATACCATTCGGGCATAATCGCCAGCAGCAACCCAGTGAGATGGATTTGGTTGCTTGCCCAACAGCATAGCTTTTCCGTCTCTTATCATCAAATCAAGTGATTCGAAAAACCAGGTAGGACGAAAAATCATATATGGAATGCCACTGTTGATAAGGGATTGCTCTGCCTGATATTTATTTTCTATCATCGAAAACCAACGGTTCTCTTCGGATACTGTGCACCCGGAAACATAGCTCATCAGTTTTATTTCTTTTTGTTCAGCAATTTCTACAATAGATTTAACTGCCGATGCTTCATTAACATTTGAAAGCGATATATGAACCGCTTCGCATCCATTCATTGCCCTGGACAAATCGTCCGGATCAAAAACATCGCCCTGAACCATCTCGTATTCTTTATCAAACATCGATTTGTGTACGCTCCTTGAAAATAAGCGGAGTTGACAACCTGCGTTATCTAAATGTCTGATTACCGGCTTTGCCAGCATACCACTTGCACCTATTATTAATACTTTCATCTTAAATTTCCTTTTTTAATTATTATATTTTTAGATGTACCATATATTGAATGTCAAGAGAATCAGAAATCATGGCTATTTGTTTGTTTTTAAAACTTAACTTAAAGTCTTCGATCATATTAATTCTGATTTTTCAGCTTTTGATGTATAATTCTTATTTCTAGAATGATTGTCCTGCATGGAAAAATAACATCATTCCTTCTCCGGCGAACCCGAAATCCATACCAAGAATTGAATTTTCATTTGAGCCAAAATTAAATCTTGGACCGAAACCAGCACTATAATGAAAATCATTAAGACTGAAGTCTGAAGGTTTATTTTGCACCTGTCCAATATCATAAAATGCAACTCCGCTTATAATTTTCCAGACAGGGAAACGATATTCTGCCTGACCATAAATGCCGGTTTTATCAATAAATCGTGAGACATAGTAACCACGACCTAAAATAGATCCGCCAAAATCCGGCAGATAGTTAAAAGGGATATCTCCAAATGTCTGGCGGTATAGAATCCTTCCACATAATATATTACGGGGGAATATCGAAATATAACCCCTGGCATCATAAGTCATTCTTTGAAATTCGTTTTTACTGCCAAGAAATTTTGGCGAAAATTCGGGTGTAACAGATATCATTGCACCTTTCCAGGGGTTATTTTGATGATCGCGTGAATCGTAAGTAAAAGAAAGTGACAGGAGTGTCTGATTGCCTCCTTTTGCACCGGGGATTGTTGATGGAATTGCACTTTCATTGGTGTCAGTCTTAAATTGATCGAATGATACAGAATATGTCAGTTTCCAATATTTGTTCCAAGTAGAAGTAGCAGAAATATTTTCTTTAATACTAATCGAACCATACTCTATACTTGTGTCTCTCATGGTATTGTTTCCAATTCCGTAAAATAACCTATTCAGGTTGTCAAAATGAAAGGTTGTTTCTATTGCAGTCTTTTTTATCGGGCTTGGCATGAAGAATTGAAGGTTGGCTGACCACATATTTCTTGTACTCCATGCAACATCTCCATATAAACTTATTCCGGAATGCAGAATGTCAAAATTGGTATAATTGACTCCCATGTTAAAGAGGGAAATCATATCATAAAAACCATAAGGGAAAATCATAGAAGTTTTTGTTCTGAAATAAGGCAAATATTTATTAACCAGCATTCCGTTTTCGACGATAACATCGCCATGCAGCATGGTACGGATTATTCTTGTTGAGGTTAATTTGCCTGTATCAATTTTGCCCTCATAAAAGACAAGGTTGGCACGATATCCTTTTCCGATGAATCCAATTTCTTTTTCTTTCCCGATTTTTTTTGCTCCATAATTTGTAGCACCACGAAGTACCTCAATCCTTGAAACACCAATTTCTTCCAGAAGATTCATTTCTTTGAAAATATCATCACCACAATACTCTCCATAAGAAGCAGGGTAATCAGTTCCCACAACAATTGGTACATTTAGGTCTGATGCTCTTTTAATGGTTTTCTTCATAGACGGTACTCCTTTGGGAGCATAATGATCATAAGCACTTAAAGTAGGTGTGAAGGAAATATTCCGGTCTTTAAGCTCCAGAAAGAAACTATCAGAAGTTGTTTCAAATCCATGTTCAATCCCATCAACATTTATTCCGGCCATGACCAGAGCTTCCTCTTCTGAGCCAACATGTGCCATTACTTTCAATCCCAGTTTATGTGATTCATCCACGATTCCTCTTGCCACATCAAGATTTAAGCGAGGAGCGCCACCTTCCTGATACCACATGCGGTCATACACAATTTTAATAAAGTCAATCTTTTGATTTGCCAGAAAATCAATTTCATTCTTAGCTTTGGTTATATCAGTAACCTGAAAAGTGCCATTTGAGATCAGGTCATGGTGACCGGTATAATATCCTACCGGATGACCATTCGGCGCAGTAAACAGAGGCCCTGGGAAATATAGTTCCGGACCGATTATCTTACCCTTTATCAAAGCAATTCTGACTGGTTTGTAACTTTCCAAAGGAGAACCCATATCGATAATAGATGTGACACCATTCATAAGCAGGTGTAACCGATGCTCCGGGAAAAGAGAAAAACCTTCGCTTGCCAACTTGCCCCAGCTGTGTTTTTCGATTTCGTTTATATATGGCATTGAAGCTCCCATAAAATGAATATGACTGTCTATGAACCCCGGTAGTATAGCGCAATTTGAAGCGTCAATTACTTCTGCTCCCTTGGGAATTGAGTAATCCTGAGCGTAAATATCCTGAATCAGTCCTTTATTGATTTCAATAATCCTGGCACCAAAGAATTGATTTCCATCAAATACCTGACCAGCTTTAATGTAGACTGATTGTGTATGTGATTGGATAAATATGAAAAGTCCTGTTAATATGAAAGAGATTCTGATCTTCATTATTATTCAACTAACTAAGATACACAATGAAATGACATGTTTTGCCACCCCTTCTCAGGCTTTCAAGGATTTCAACCCTGAATGGTTTGCCAAGGGCTGTTTCGAATATAGTCTTGTGTGTGTTACGTGTACATTCACAATGAATATCGTTGGGTTTGGGAGCTCTATAATTAGCAGCGGGACAATAACAGTCTTTTGAAACCTCTCCATATCGGATATGTAAAGTTTCCCCTTCTTTCCATATCTCAAAATTCTTTTTGTAGCTTTCAATGAGTTTGTCAAGGTCCCCGCTTCCATTGATTGCAATATCTTTCTTGAACTGATATCTATTAAAGCAAGCTACGCCGCAATTTCCGACTATCTTCTCCTGTGTCTTGCGGTCTAGATTTTTATCTATTGAATCGAGTAAATCTGAAAGCCAGTTCTCAACAAATTGTTTTTGAGATTGAAGCTCCCGTAGTTTATCGTCCTGAAAGACATTTGCACCAGAGGCTTCAGATGCTGAAAGTTTCTGTATAACAAACGGGCAAACGCCGAGAAGAGCAAGTTTTTGGGTAAATGATTTTCTATCCATTGGTAAAATATAATAGAGTAAACAATTATTATTATATACTACTTATGACCGGGAAGAGGTAAATTTCCCCTATAAGGAAAAGGAATAAGAAGAGCAGAGGAAGAGATTTAATACAGATAGAGTCTCGATGTCATAGGCCTCGGCTTATCTTACACTGCATGATGTTTAGGAACCTACACCTAAAATTCCAAGAAGAATTAATATCCAAATCGGAGAGTTGCCAAGAATATGTACAAATGCAGAGGCCCAGGTGCTTCTGCATTTTTGTGCTACCCAGGGTGTCAGCAGCATACTTGGCAACATACCGATAAATTGCCATTTTAAACATGCATGAAAAATGTAGGCCCAAAATAAACCGTTTATCAACCAGGCCCATCTACCATATTTAACCTCTTGACGAGGTAAAATATAACCACGCCACATTAACTCTTCTCCTAACATAGCAGTAATATGCAATGGAACAAAAACAAAAAGGATTCCCCAATTTCCTTTAAGTTGAACCCCTAAAAATTCTTTAAATGGCAATGATACTTCAAGGAAAGGATTAAAAGGGACAGGAAGATAATCTGGTGGTGCAAAAAAATGAATTCTGCCAAGCCATCTGCCAATTCCATCAAGACTAAGGTCAGAGATAATGCAGACTATTAATACACCAATAACTAAAAACCATAGTTTACCCGCTATTGGATTTAGTCGAAAACGATTCTTAAAAGCTTGAAGAGACATTTCATTACCTTCATGCTTATAAAGAATAAGTGAAAAAGGAATTAATAAAATTGTTGTGACCCATGTAAATGACATTATGCTGATAATCTGGGGTACCCCTTTACTAATAAGAAGCGGCGCTCCATAAAAAGTACCATAATATAATACCAAACCCGGGATACCAAATAAAATTAAAGTAAACCAAACAGAAATAGGTTTAATATTATTTCTGCTGTTCATTTCTTTTCCCCTTCTGGTAATAGACTTTTTGCTTATAAAAAACAATTATTGCTGTTGTTGGACGTTGGTGCTCAGGTTAAACTTACCATATTCCTGGTATCAGACGGTAAGGGACTTTTTGTGCATATTCTTTATATCCTTCTAATTCATTCCTGAGTGTCTTGTCTTCTAAAGCGGTACGAATTAAGAAAAGAATAGTCAGAATTGCCCCGGGAATTAAAGCCCAAAGTGAACCAAGTATCAAGGGAGTTGCCAGATTTAGAATTATAAATCCGACATATCCCGGGTGCCGGACATACTTATAAGGTCCGCTTGTAGCAACCTGATGACTACGGTCAAACTGGAGACGTACAGCAGTTGAGAAAAAATGATTCGATATCATTGACCATGAAAAAAATGCATGCCCCAATAACATAAGTATTAATGCACTAACATTAATCCAATCAGATATTGCAGGTGACCAGCTAAATCTGTAATCTAAACCAGCAACTACCAATATGCCTAAAGCCGGAAAAATATTCAGGGTCATAATTACTTTATCCCACTTTTTCACATTTTCTTTTGATTTACCACGCTCCTCAATCAAATCTGCCGGTAAGATAAAAGCGTTTATAATTATAATTAAGACATATGTGCAAAGATATATCCATGCCCAGAGCCATGCAATTTGTCCTGAAGAAACAAACAGCAAAATAGCAAACAGAACTACCTGTAATACAACCTGCATAAATCTCTTCAAAACCTTTTTCATTTTATCTGGTTTATCGTTGTTTTGTTCATTTTGTTCTTTCATAATTTTATCTCCATATTTTAGTTTTACACCTACTTGTTTTTATATGCAAGGTAAAGGATAATTTTTTTAATCTCTCTTTTCTCCAAACTTTTCGATTAGGTTTTAAGGCACATTTGCAGCTTCCGGATTTCAAGCTGCAAATGTGCCTTGTAAGATTTAATTATAGTGCTGAGTTTGATCTTTGCAAGCTCTTTTAAAAGCTTTGGTCTGTTTGAGTTTAAAGAATCCCTGCTTAGCTTTTAAATGTGCTTGCAAAGGGTTCTTTGAATTAAAAAAGAAAGATGGCATTCTGAGAAGACCAAGAAACTTTCCTTTAGCGTTGAGTGTTGATCGATTACTCTTTGACCATGACCTCGTAATGAAATACTGGTTCCATGCTAATCAGATATTTATAATCATCAGGATATAGTCGAGCTTTCGAAAAATCAGGTCCTGTAAACCTACTTACAGAACTTTCAGACTCCCAAAAAGACATAATCATAAAGTCGGATGTGGTTTCAAAGTCTTTTATCAAAATCTGCACCCCAAGATTACCTTCGGTATCTTTCAGACCAGGTAACCCGGTTTGCTTAATGTACTCAAAGAATTCGTCTCTGTCTTTCTTATGTACTTTCCCATTCCAGATTCTTGCAATCATAATTTAAGAAATAAGTGTTAGTAAATAGTAAATAATGTAAAAATAAGTAATTTATTAACACCATCAATATAATATTTGCAAGTGTTAATAAATATTTCTAATTTTGTGCCATGAGACCATTTATACGTACCATAGAAACCTTAGAATTAGATGGAGGAACTCTATGTCTGAATTTTGTAAATACTGTGAGAAACCGTTTCGAAAGTCCGTTGTATGAATTCATAGTAACTCCTGGTGACTGGCTTTTGTGGAGTCATAGAACGCAAATTTGTGATGCGTCAACTGAACAACAGTTAAGTAAGTACATTTCTGAAAATCATGATAAAACAATCAGGGAGCTTAAAAGAATAATCAGAGTAAGAGAATTACTTTATAGAATATTTCGCAACATAGTACAAAAGGAACCGCCTTTAATTGAGGACATTCGATTTTTTAATAATGAACTCTCATTCTCATTCAGATTTCTGAACATTGAAATTAATGAAAAACTGGAAACAAGCTCCACCTGGAATTATAAAGAAAACGATCTTCTATATACTTTGTTGCCAATAATGAAATCCGCCTATGAATTATTGACTTACGGTTTAAAAGATCACATTAAAGAGTGTTCAAACTGTGGATGGTTATATCTTGATAAAAGTAAGAGCAACAGCCGGGTTTGGTGCAACATGAAAACCTGCGGTAATACCATGAAGATTAAAAAGTATTATGAAAAGAACAAGATTCTTGTTAAAAAGGATAAAACATTGCCCTGATTTGATTCAATCAGAACTGTTTTTTCACTGATAGATAGAAATAAAAACATTAAAATATTCATGCAATGAAAAACTGGCTATATTTTGTTACTGCGCTTATATTATATATGCTGATACATGAAGGGCTTCATGCATATATTGCACTATTATTTAATGAGTACGATGTAATTAAAATACATTGGTACGGACCTGAAGTTTTATTTGTCACCCCTGTAGCAGAAAGGACTTCGGAAAGAAAATGGTTTATTATCTCCGGTTTCAGCAATTTAGTCACGCTTTTAACCGGTTATCTGTTATTTATAATGAAAAGAAAAATTATCAATCTTAAGCTTCCTACACTTCGAAGCATTCTTTATTATGTGACAATAGTTTTTCTCTTATTTGACGCTGTGAACCTGTCAATCGGACCTTTCCTTTATGGAGGTGATGTCAACGGGATTTCGGCCGGACTTAAAATAAAACCATGGATTATTCAAATACTCTTTGGATCCATTCTGCTGGTTAACCGGGAGTTAATAGTAAAATTTATGAATTGTTTTGGTATACGATCCAGCAATATATTGTTTAAATCTTGGTACAGCAAATAGTAGTTTTCTGAAATGAATAAATATTGATATCAGTATGAAAACTGGTGAAATTCTCAAATGCATATCATCAATGATGGAAGAGGCCGGGTATGTTTCACGAATTGTTTCAGTCGAACATTTAAATGAGATTAAGGAAGAACTTAAGATGCAGCACAACAGTGGTTCTTTCTCTGAGGATTTCTATAACGAACGTCTCACTTCATTCAAATTCCGTACCCCGGCTTTTTTTAAAGAAGCAAAATCCATAATCATCATTGGAGTAGCCCAACCGACTGTGGTTTTATCTTTCAGATGGAATGGAACTGACCACCAGGTAATTATTCCTCCGACATATGATTTTTCAGCAAATGGGGAAATGAAAAGACGTTTAAAAGAAATTCTTATCCCGGAAAGCTTCAATATTTTCACAACGACCATCCCTCTTAAACTCCTTGCAGTCAGAAGCGGTCTGGCTGAATATGGAAGGAATAACATATGCTATATCCCCGGCAAAGGTAGTTTTTTCCGGCTTATGGCTTTTTTTTCAGATTTACCATGTTCGGGATATATCTGGAGACCTCCTGTTATGATGGAAAGATGTCTGAATTGCAAAGCATGCCTCGTTTCCTGTCCTTTGGGAGCTATTGATGAACACCGGTTTTTATTACATGCAGAACGTTGTCTTACATTTCATAATGAACATGCTATTGATTTTCCCAAAAATATTGATCGTTCGTTTCATCACAGTTTGTTCGGCTGTCTCAGATGTCAGACTGTTTGCCCTGAAAATAAAAAGACATTTAAATGGTTTGAGGAAAGAGAACAGTTTTCTGAATATGAAACATCTGTTATTCTTAATGGTATATCACTGGAACAAATTCCAAATTCAACCAAAATGAAGCTGAGCAGACTGGGCCTGATAGATGATTATTCCCTGCTGGCACGGAATCTGAGTGTGTTATTGACTTGATCATAATCCTAATCTGCTCAAACTCGTATAGAATGAAAATCTAATTGCTTGTTTTGTACCAATTGTCCAGGGAAGAAACAATATTCCAAAATTTTTGGAGTAACAAAGAGAGGCTTATGTAAGAATTGGAATTATAATCGGGTTGACTTGCCCGAAGACCAGTGATTAAGAAGAAAACAGCTGACCAGATTGTGAGATTTGATTAAAATTATTTGTTGATTATTAAAATAGTTGTATATTGCAACTGTTTTAACATACATTTTAAACTATATGATAAGTGCGGAAAAAGTAAGAGAATTTAGAGGATATCTAAGGCATTTTGAAAGAGAATTAGATATTCAAAACAGCCCAAATTGTTGTTGTGGGGTTACATTATCGCAATGTCATACACTATTGGAACTGGATAAAGGGGATAATATCACTTTAAAGGACTTGTCTGAAAAACTGGTTTTGGACAAAAGTACCTTATCGAGAATTATTGAGGGGCTGGTTAACCTTGGATTGGTAGACAGAGAAACACCTAAGAGTAATCGAAGGACTATAAAAATCAAACTAACCGGACAAGGTGCCTCTGTTTGCAAGAAAATTAACAGTGATAACGATACGTATTTTCGGGAAGTATTGAATTCATTACCAGAAGAAAATATGCAAATATTTCTTGATTCATTTGAAACAATTATTTCTAAAATGATAGTGAAAAATAATATCAAAAAATTAATAAAATAATAAGAAATGAGCAGTAAACAGTATTTTGAAAATATAGCTGAGGATTGGGATAAAATGCGTGAATCATTTTTCCCGAGAAGCATTAGAAATAAAGCAATTTTATTAGCAGGGATTAATAAAGGTTCATTAGTTGCAGATATTGGTGCAGGTAGTGGCTTTATTTCGGAAGGTCTTATCGATAAGCAGGTAAGGATTGTCGCTGTTGACCAGTCCCAAAAAATGCTTGAAGTGATGAAACAAAAATTCAAAGATTATGCCAATTTTGAATGCAGATTAGGAGAATCCGAGAATCTTCCATTTCAGGAGAATGAATTGGATTTTGTATTTGCCAATATGTATTTGCATCATGTGGATAATCCTCAGAAATCGATAAATGAGCTTATTAGGATACTTAAAGCAGGTGGCAAATTAATTATTACGGATTTGGACAAACATAGTCATGAGTTTTTGGTAAAGGAACAGCATGATAAATGGATGGGATTTGATAGGTCTGATATTCAAAACTGGTTCAAAGATTCTGGTTTTAAAAATATTCAAATAGATTGTATAGGTGATGATTGTTGTGCTGATTCGGAAACATACAATGAATCAGCACAAATTAGTGTTTTTATTGCCATAGGTCAAAAATAAAGAGATGGTCAGAAAAGAAAAATTAAATACAATATTCAAGAATCTTGGTTTAATTGATTACAAGTGGATTAATTCAAGCGATATAATCGTATCAACATGGGTTAGGGTAAAATGTACTTTTGGATGTAGTGATTATGGGTTGTCAGTTTGCCCCCCTAATGTTCCAAGCGTAAAGGAATGTCGAGATTTTTTTGGAGAATATTCAAGTGTTGTATTATTTCGGTTTAATTTCGTTGCTGATAAGGAGAATTATCCCGAGGATTATTCAAAAGAGATTACAAAGGGGTTACTGGATTTAGAACGAGAGGTATTTTTAGAAGGATTCCCGAAAGTTTTCGTACTTAATCAAACATGTTGCGGACTTTGTTCTGGATGTGTAAAAAATAGAATCGATTGCAAAAATCTATCAAAAAGCCGACCAAGTCCTGAAGCATTTGCTATTGATGTTTTTAGTACGATTAAAAAAGCAGGGTTTGAAATAAATGTCATTAAAACCACACATCAGGAAATTAACAGATATGCTGTGTTAATGATTGAATAAATGAAATATGAAAAAATAACTGGGCATACCAACTCATACGCAATGCGGGTCTAGCTTCGCTGAGTTCCCGGTCGGTTCAGAGGATTTCGGCAGTTCAGTTCCCGCAGGCAAGGTTTGTCACGGGCGATATCCCGATAGCTATCAGGACTGTCATGCAACGGTGAAGCCCTCATGGAGCGTAGCCGAGATAATCCCGCAATACACATAGCCGCGACCGTCAGCAGGCATTTGTAAAAAATTATAAGCTATAAATTATGAAATACTTATTCTTGTTTTTCCTTCTTATTAACACCAAAATATTTGCTGTTGTAAAAATCAATGAAGACTCTCTATATCTTGTTCAACATTATACTAAAGCCGAATATCAGATTCCGATGAGGGATGGCATTAAACTCTTTACCATTGTTTACACTCCTAAGGATGATACTAAAAAATACCCGATTCTGTTCAACAGAACGCCCTATAATGTGGCACCCTACGGTACTGAAATGGGCTTTTCTTTTCGAAGAGGTTTGTTTCCTGCTTATTTACGGGAGGGATACATTTTTGTTTTCCAGGATGTAAGAGGCAGATTCATGTCCGAGGGTGTCTTCCGGCACATACCTCCTTTTATCGATAATAAAAAGTCAAAAAAAGACGTGGATGAAGGTTCTGATGCTTATGATACTGTGGACTGGCTGATTAAGAATCTGAACAATCACAACGGGAGAGTGGGCATGTGGGGTATTTCCTACTCCGGATATTACGCCACCTGTGCTGCCATAAATGCACACCCCGCATTGAAATGTATATCACCCCAGGCTCCCATAAGCGATTGGTTTTTCGATGATATGCATCATCACGGAGCTTTCTTCCTTGCGGCTATGTTTGATTTTCTTTCAATAATGGATCTGCCAAGGCAACGATTAACCAATGATTGGGTTTTTGCTTATGACTTTAAAACACCAGATGGTTACGGCTTCTATTTACGTCTGGAACCTCTGCCCAATGCAAAAACCTGGTATTTTGGCGATAGCATTGCTTTTTGGAATGATCTGGTTAATCATCCGGATTATGACGATTTCTGGCAAAAACGAAACATACTACCACACTTGAGAAACATAAAACCCGCAGTGCTGGTTGTAGGTGGTTGGTATGATGCGGAGGATTTGTATGGCACTTTTAAAACATATCAAAGCACAGAAAATAATAACCCAAGAATTAACAACTCAATAGTCATAGGGCCATGGATACATGGCGGGTGGGCTCGCACAGACGGTTCATTTTTGGGAAATGTTTCATTCAATATCAAAACATCGCTTTATTATCGCGATAGCATCGAATTACCATTCTTTAATTATTATCTCAAAGATAAGGGGACACTGCGTCTTGCTGAAGCTACTATGTTTATGACCGGGAAAAACGAATGGAAAAAATTTGACCAATGGCCTCCGAAAAATTTAGAAACAAAAAAATTATATATGCATGCAAATGAAACATTATCTTTTGATCCTCCTCAAGCATCCGAATCTTCTTTTGATGAATTTGTAAGCGATCCACATAAACCTGTTCCTTACACGGAGGATATTGCCTTTAAAATGACAAAAGAATACATGACCGATGATCAGCGATTTGCTGCAAGACGGCCAGATGTGCTTGTTTATGAAACAGATATATTAACTGAAGATATAACTTTAGCGGGCCCTTCAGTGGCTCATCTTAAAGTATCAACAACCGGCAGTGATGCCGACTGGGTTGTAAAGCTTATTGATGTTTATCCCTCCGAAGCACCAAATAATCCCACAACCCGGAGTGGAATGGAAATGGGTGAATACCAGCAGATGGTTCGAAGCGAAGTGATCAGGGGCAGGTACAGGAATAGCTATGAAAATCCCGCCCCTTTTGAGCCTGGTAAAATCGAAAAAATTGACCTTGAATTATTGGATGTTCTTCATTGCTTTAAAAAAGGGCACAGAATAATGATCCAAATCCAAAGCACCTGGTTTCCCCTGGTAGACATTAATCCACAGAAATTTGTAAACAATATTTATGAAGCAAAGATTGTTGATTTTGTCAAGGCAAAGCATCGCGTTTTTCGTCAGAATGGAAACGAGACCTATATTGAAGTGGGTGTTTTAAGGTAAAATTAGTGAACAACTCCCTAAATTTCCCAATACGGAAGCTGTTAAGTTATAATTTAAATTTTTGAAAGGTTCCACAATTTGAACCTAGCAGATACAGTCCGATTGAGATAATTACTCCACATGAGATTTTAACACCATCAGATTATGAAAACAATGAATAAAAAAATGGAGAATAAAGAAAAGAAATCAGGTATTCAATCAAATATTGAGAAATACTATGTTAACGAAGGAGAGTTTATTATTATCCCTAAAGGAGTAAAACATAGACCAATCGCCGACATTGAAACTCATTTACTTCTTTTTGAGCCGGAAACTATCTTAAATACCGGAGATGTGAGAAATGAGTTAGCTCTTGAATCACCAAAAAGTATGTAAATATGGATTATGATTTAATAAAAAATAGACTTGCGCCATGTGGATTACATTGTGGAAAGTGTTTTGCATATACAGATGGAGCTATTAGAAAAAGTAGTATCCACCTTAAAAAAGCGCTTGGTAATTTTGATGTTTATGCGCAAAGATTTGTAGATTTGATTGATGAGCCTGTTTTTAAAAAATATCCTGACTTTAAGGAACTCCTAACATATTTTACAATTGTCGAATGTAAAGGCTGTAGAAAAGAAAAATGTAAAATATTCAAAGATTGTAAAGTGAGAGATTGTCATGAAATGAGAGAAATCGACTTTTGTTTTCAATGTTCAGATTTTCCATGTGATAATACAGGATTTGACCAACATCTTCATAAACGCTCGGTTGATATAAATTTGAGAATGAAGGAAATTGGAGTGGAAAAATATTATGATGAGATTAAAGATAAACCAAGATACTAATAAAAATAGAGATATGAAAGAAAAAGTAAATGATGGGTTAACAACCGGATTAATTACTGTGGTTTTAAATGTTAGTCCAATGATTACACCAAAGTTAACATGGAGTGCTATTTTTTCTGTTTTTGCCATGTTGATTATATAAGTTATTTTTTATCTATTACACAACTAAAGGCAAAAGGCATTTTAAATATATTTCTGCTAATTTTTCTTCTTTATGGATGCAGTGCTCCTCCTGCCATAAAACATATTTCCGGGGGAAAATATCTCATAGTAAACGGAGATGATTTATGCTTAGATGATAAAACCGATCAGGCAATCATTACTGCGTATAAAAATGGCATTCTGACAAGTACGTCCGCATTTATTAATCTTCCTGGCTCTGTTGAAAAGCTTAAAAGGATTCATAACGAGAATCCAGATTTACCTATCGGTTTGCATTTGAATTTAACTTTCGGGGAATCAGTTTTAAACAAAGATCAAGTTCAGGGGCTTTTAGATGATAATGGCAATTTTTATGACATAGATAATATTTTGCCCCATTTGGCTGATATGCCCCTCAATGAAGTGAGATCTGAATTAAACGCCCAGGTAGAATTGTTCATATCGACTGGTATTCCCGTAGATCATTTGGATTCTCATCATCATATAGTAGCATTATTTACTCCGTTTTTTCAAATTGTTCGTGAACTCGCAATAAAATATAATTTGCCCGTTAGAAATCCTGTTCCGATAAGCATATATAATTCAATTAAATTAAAGGTTCAAGGTGGAGGAAAATCTGCTAGTCTAAGGAAATTAATCTTATTTGGAATTGCACATCCATTTAAATCAATACCGCTAATGAGCAAGATAGGTCCAGAAGCTTTCATTGAACAAGAAAGAATAATGAAAACAACAGGTATAAAAAGTCCTGATTGGTTTATTGACTGTTTTTATGGTAATGCTACTTATGAATGCTTTATTTCTATTCTTAGTCAACTTCCTGATGGTGTTTCTGAAATCATGTGCCACCCTGGAATAAGTAATGACCTAATTATATTATCGAATAAAACAATCCATAAGGATTTAGATAGCTTGAATATTAAATTGGTTAACTATAAACATTTATAGTTAGCAAATACTACTGTGCAAAACAGCCGCTATATCCCATTGGCGGTAGGCAGTTTGCGAAGTTCAGTAATATTTCATAATTTAGCTCTCGGTAGATACGGGAGCGCACTGAAATCAGCAACGGTACATAGCGGAGAACCGTTACAAGACGAAAAAAAGACCGAGCAATAGGATAGTTGAGTACAAAATTGATAGCGAAAAATCGGATTGAAAAGATTAAAGCTCTTTGATAAGTTGGTGTTAAATTGAAGGAATTTATTTTGTTTTTCTCTTCCAACGCTCTTTTCCCTAAGGGGCAATTAGGGGAGCCAGCTCACATTTAACACATCCCATAAACCCCACAAACCAATCCAAGGCCGAAGTTTACGGGATGAGCTAAATTTTACCTGCCCACGTAAGTCATGGTTAATTTTTTGTTCAAAACAATTTCAATAAATACATTATTGAATGAAAAATAGTTGTTTCATTTGCACTTCAATTTGTTCTTTGATTATTATTTATTAATTGTGAATCAGGTCCTGCTTTAGGGACTAAAAGGGAACCGTGTAAAAATCACGGGCTGACGCGCAACTGTAACTCTGCTCCGACAACATCGGAGAAGTGTTTTTGGCAAAATAAAACCACTGTCCCGCTTTAGGCGGGATGGGAAGGTAGCCAAAAATCAGAGAAGCCAGGAAATCTGCCTGATTCATATTGATTACTTTCGCGAAATGAAGCAAAATCAAATAGATGAATTTATTTAGAAGGCACCCAAAATTACCTCTCAAATTTTTTCCTCTCATTAGTTTGTTCCTTTTCGTTTGTAAGCATGCTGTATTAATCAAAAGATTGATGCTCATGATTCTATTTATTTACATTGAAAAAGTAACAAACAATGAAACAAAGAAAAAAACATCAGTCCATTGGTTTAATTGCAGGCTACGCGATGATTCTGTCTGCGACAACAGTATATGGACAACAACAAGACACCACAAAAGTTGTGGAATTAGATGAAGTAATAGTTACTGCAACACGTGGCGAGAAAAATCTCAACAACATTGGCAGGAGTATTACTGTTATTACTTCAAACAATATCAAAAATTCCGGGGCAAGCACCGTTTCGGAACTGCTCAACCAAGAGGAAGGATTTTATATTGTGGGAGCGCAGCAAAATCCGGGAAGTTTAAATAATATTTTCACTCGAGGAGCTAACAGCAACCATACCGTTATCATGATTGACGGTGTTCGAATTACTGACCCTTCTTCAACTGATAACTCCATTGACCTGTCAGAACTTTCGCTGGCTAACGTGGAGCGAATAGAAGTTGTTCGCGGTTCGCACAGCACACTTTACGGTTCATCAGCAATTGGCGGAGTGATAAATATCATCACCGGTAAAAATAATCAAACCCCGGGTATTCATGTTGATGCTGATATAAAAGGGGGTCTATTCGGCAAAACCGGTTCAATCGTTTCGGAGAATCTATTGCTAAACTACACGCACAAAACCGGATTGTATGTAAATGCGGAAGTATTCAATAACATGAGTAAAGGATTTAATTCTACAGTAGATACCATTACCAATCCAAATGCTTATAAACATCCTGATATGAGCGATGGCTTTAAAAAGACAGATATTATCGGAAAAATCGGGTATAAAACTAACAATTTAGACTTGTATGCGGGATATAAAAAGGTCTCCCAGAATTTAGATATTGATGATGGGGCTTTTAAAGACGATGAAAATTACACAATCAATTTTAACAGAAGCTTATTTACTTATGGCGCATCATACAAGTTCAATGAAAAATTCTCGGTCAGGTTCAATGGAGGAATGAGTGATATGGTTCGAAAGGTAATTGACGATTCATCACAAATTGATGATGCTGGAACTACAGATAAATCCTATTTCAGGGGAAAATACTCCGCTACGCTTGGCAACAATGAATTACAATTTAACTATAACATTAAAGGATTACAATTAGTTGCCGGCGGTGGTTTAAGTAAAGAAACCATGTCTACCGAAACCTACTATTTCTCTGATCAATGGGGCGTTTATGAGTCAAAATCAAATCTTGATTCATTAAATATCAATACAACAACATCCAGTGGTTTTCTTCATGCCGATTTAAACGGTGAATTGTTTAATGAATTATTCAAACCTTACTCACTTGGTCTGGGTGCCCGGTTTATTAATCACAGTGCGTTTGGTTCAACTTTAACTTATGAAGTCAATCCCTCCATCAAAATAAAAGAAAACTCATTGCTTTACTTTTCTTACTCCACTGGATTTAACGCCCCATCGCTTTATCAGTTGTATTCGCCTGAGAAAGATTTTAATTCAGGGATTACACGAGGAAATAAAACACTAAAACCTGAAGTATCCCGCACGTGGGAAATTGGTATAAAACAAAAGGTAAATAATAACCTCTGGTGGAATGTATGCTACTTTAATACCATTGTTGAGAATGTTGTGGACTACGTTTATCTTTGGAATAGAAATCAGGAAATAGATTTATTATCGTACCTTGATTATTTGGGTGATACTTACATCAATCTTGGCAAGCAAACTAATAGAGGAATTGAATTTTCTATTCATTCAAAAATATCGGATAAGCTAATCGTCTCAGGTAATTTCAGTCTGGTTAACGGGAAATTGGAATACAATCCTGAAAATATTGATATAGCGCACACACAAGGGAATCATATTCAATTGTTCTCAAATGGAGCATTCATTTCTAAAGAGGTAGAAAGCATCGGGTTGGTTCGCAGACCAAATACGGAAAACATCAACCTGACATATATGCCAGTCAAAAAACTTGCTTTACGAGTTGATGTAAAATATGTAGGAGCAAGGAATGATATCTATTATAACGCTTCACTTGGTCCGTATGGAGCATTGGGAACAGTTGGTGTGGAAGATTACACCTTACTTGACTTTTCCACAAAATATGAAATCAAAAAAGATCTCTCTGTAATGATTCGTGTGGAAAACATTTTAAATACAAAATATTATGAAATAAGAGGATATGCCACGCGTGGCAGAGGAGTTTATGGTGGTATAAGGTATTCCTTTTAAAATTGAAAAAAGACTCTTTCGTTAAATAAACAATAAAATAATAAACATTAAAATTAGTATTATGAAAACAAAATTCAATCCAAGATTTGCAGTGTTGCTGTTACTCATAGTTGGAGCAGCAAGCACAAGATTTTTCAGTGTAGCAGGACATAGTCCACTCATCAATTTTACACCAATTGGAGCAATGGCATTGTTCGGTGGAGCTTATTTTACTCAAAAATGGAAATCATTCCTTTTTCCATTATTAACTTTGTTCATTAGCGATATCATCATTCAATCCCTTTTTTATCATGGACAATTCGGTATAATGTATAACGGATGGTATTTCGTTTACGGTGCTTTTGCTTTGATGGCATTCTTTGGCAAATGGCTTCTGAAGAAAATTAACATCAAAAATTTACTTATTGCCGGTATTACAGCTTCTTTAGCACATTGGTTAATTACTGATTTTGGCGTATGGCTTAGCGGAGGTCTTGATATTACAACAGGTTTGCCTTATACACATGACATAAGCGGCTTATTGAAATGCTATTATCTTGCATTGCCCTTTTTGAAAAACTTTTTCTTAGGAACAGCTTTTTACTGTACTATAATGTTTGGCGTATTTGAATTTGCACAAAGACGCTTTCCTGTATTATCAGCACAACAAGCATAATAATGATATACCTGATAACTGGCGGCGAACGTTCAGGAAAAAGCAGGTATGCTCAAAAACTTGCTCTTGAGCTCAGTGAACATCCGGTTTATGTTGCCACTGCAAGAAAATGGGATGGTAATTTTGAAAAACGTATTCAGAAACATCAATCGGAACGTGGTGTACAATGGGATAATATTGAGGAAGAAAAACACATCAGTAACCTTGATTTGAAAAACAAAATTGTTGTTATTGATTGTGTTACCCTGTGGCTTACCAATTTTTTTACCGATACAAAATATGATATTGAAACATCATTGACTCAGGCAAAAACAGAGTTTGATAAAATAAAATCCATGAACGGAACTTTTATATTCGTTACCAATGAAATAGGCATGGGCGTTCATGCAGGAACAGAAATCGGACGGAAGTTTGTTGAATTACAGGGGTGGATGAATCAATACATTGCAAAAAATGTTGATAAAGTAATCCTAATGGTATCGGGTATCCCAGTAATAATAAAAAACGCTATATGAATAAACCTAAAGCCATATTTTGCTGGAGCGGTGGTAAAGATTCTGCTTATTGTCTGCATAAAGTATTATCAGAGCGATTGTACGAGGTGTGCTACCTTCTTACTACCATTAACGATAAATACAAACGTATTTCAATGCACGGCGTAAGAGAACAACTGCTGGAGAGGCAAGCTTGGGCAATCGGAATAGATTTGCTGAAAGTTTCAGTATCGGAAGGAACAAACAACGAATACGAGAAAAAAATGGAAATAATTTTGCTCAAAGCCAGAGCCGAAGGTATCAGACATGTAATATATGGAGATATTTTTCTGGAAGATTTAAGAGTGTACCGTGAAAAAAATCTGGAAAAAGTTCAAATGCATGGAGTTTTCCCACTTTGGAAATTAGACACAAAATGGCTTGTAAATGATTTTCTTGCAAAAGGATTCAAGACCGTTACCTGTTGTATTAACGATGAGTACCTTAATGAAGAATGGGTAGGCAGAGAAATTAATACAGCTTTTGTTAATCAATTACCTGTTGCTGTTGACCCCTGTGGAGAGAATGGTGAGTTTCACACGTTTTGTTATGAAGGCCCATTGTTCAAAAAGAAAATCATGTTCAGCACAGGAGAAAAAGTATACAAACCCATAGAGGTGAAAACAGACCATGTTTGCGCTTCATCATCAAACACGAAAGGATTTTGGTTTTGCGATTTAATTCCGAAATAAAAAATATTTAGGTAAAACGCTTACAAACAAATTGACAGACGAACTGGAGTTAACAGGAATTGACCCATGTGGCGAAAATGAAGAGTTTCATACATTGGTGGTGAACTGCCCGATTTTTGACCGGAGAATATCATTGCCTGCTTATAAGACTCAAACATATAATGATTCCTGTTTTATTAACTGGAAAATTTAGTTGCTATGATCCAATTTAAAATTGAACCTGTAAACCGTTTCATTCAACCGCAATTACAGGAAAAGATTAACTTAAAAACCAAACCGCTAGGCGCATTAGGTCGTCTTGAAGAAATTGCCCTGCAAATTGGAATGATTCAGGGAACATTATCACCTGAGTTAAAAAATCCCTATATTATTGTTTTTGCAGGGGACCACGGTGTGGTGGAAGAAGATGTTAGTGCATATCCTCAGAAAGTTACATTTCAGATGGTTTATAATTTTCTGCGCGGTGGAGCTGCCATCAATGTTTTCTGCAAACAAAACGGAATAAAAATAAAAGTAGTGGATGCAGGTGTTAAGCACAAGTTTGAATCACATCCCGATTTAATTATTTTAAAAGTTAAAGAAGGAACAAACAACTTCACCAGGGGGCCTGCCATGAGCATTGAACATGTTCATGAATGCCTTAAAAATGGCGCCCGGATAGTAGACAAAATTCGCAAAATAGGATGTAACATTATTGGTTTTGGCGAAATGGGAATTGGCAATACCACTTCAGCATCGGCATTAATGCATATTTTTACAGGAATAGACATACAAGAATGTGTAGGCAAAGGTACAGGTATAAACGGTGATAGCATTAAGCATAAAACAGATATTATCCGCAAAGCGATTAAAAACAACCAAAACCTTGACACTCCCTTAAAAAAACTTGCAGCATTCGGTGGTTTTGAAATAGCCCAAATGACAGGAGCAATGTTAAAAGCTGCTGAATTGAAAATGGTAATAATGGTAGATGGTTTTATTGCGAGTACTGCTTTTCTTGCGGCCACTCTCATTGACCCTGATATTTCTGATTATGCTGTTTTTTGTCATCAAAGCGAAGAAAAAGGGCATAAAATGATGCTGGAATACATGAATGCCAAACCATTGATTAGCTTAAACATGCGTTTGGGCGAAGGAACCGGCTGTGCAGTAGCATATCCGGTTATTCAATCGGCAGTGGTATTTTTAAATGAGATGGCAAGTTTTGAGAGTGCAGGAGTAAGTGACAAAGAAGATATTTTGGTAAATGCTTAAAAACGAACTTAAAATATTTTTCACTGCCGTGATGTTTTACACGCGTATGCCCTGCCCAAAGTGGGTAGAGCATTCGCCCGTTTATTTAAACAAAACGTCACGATATTTCCCTCTCATTGGTTGGATTACCGGAACCGTATTTTTTATTTCATTATATCTTTCTCTCGTAATTTTCCCTATTGAAATTGCAGTTGTAATAAGTATGATAAGCGGAATACTTTTAACAGGGGCATTTCACGAAGACGGTTTTGCCGATGTATGCGACGGCTTTGGCGGCGGGTGGAAAAAACAAAGAATCCTTGAAATAATGAAAGACAGTCGTATTGGGACATACGGAGTAATCGGACTGGCTTTATTGCTTCTTTTAAAATTTTACACACTTAAATACATAATAAACATAGCCGTTCCAAACCTCAATAATTCAATCACGCTACTTTTAATTTTCGTTTCAGCCCATTCAGTAAGTCGTTTAGCAGCCATTTCAATTGTGTTTACTCATCAATACATCCGTGAAGATGAAGAAAGCAAAGCAAAATCCGTGGTTCGAAATTATTCATGGAAAGAAGTTATCGGCTCATTTTTCTTCGGACTTGTACCACTCATTTGTTTAGCACTCTATCAACTTCAAATCATTTATGCTTTGATTCCGTTGCTCTTTGCAAGATTTATGCTGTCAGGCTATTTTAAAAAATGGATTGGCGGATATACAGGAGATTGTTTGGGAGCAACACAACAAGTTTGTGAGGTTGTATATTATTTATCCATTATCACAATATGGAAGTTTATTTAATTAGGCATACCGAAGCAATTGTTGACAAGGACGTTTGTTACGGTCAATCTGATTTAGTTTTGAAAACACCATTTATCGAAGAATTCAACAGAATAATTAACCAGGTAAAAGTAGAACAACCCCAAATATATTCCAGTCCATTGAGCCGGTGTTCTATACTTGCAAATTATTTTCACCAAGATAATAAATGCCATAATCACATAAAATATGATGACCGGTTAAAAGAACTGAATTTCGGGCAATGGGAGCTGAAAAAGTGGGATGAAATTGAACCAAGACTACTCAATGAATGGATGAATGATTTTGTGAATCACACCGTTCCCGGAGGGGAATCTTTTATCCAACTTTACTTGCGGATAAATGATTTTATTGAAACGACATTATTAAAAGAACAAAGAAAAAGACAGGCAATTATTATCACACATGCCGGAGTAATTCGCTGTTTTTTGTGTCGAAAACAAAATATTCCCTTGAAAGATGCTTTTAGCTTACAAGTCAATTACGGGAGTGTTTTAAAAATCAGGTTCGATAAACAAAAATATTTTCCATAATGCTTTTACCAAATTGAACTAATTCATTAATATTTAAAACTTAAAATTATGACATTACCATCAGAAACAGAACATGTTAAAAATGTTACAACATTTGAAGAACTAATCTCAGTGCAGTGTTTCGTTTCATCACATTCTCGTTCTCTGCACTAAGACGCTGGGCGGCATAACGCCCCGCATCACTTGCCGCAAGCCGAAGGTGGTTCCAAAGACACGTTGAAAAGTGCACCATGTCGGCTCTGCGCACCCTCCCGTCGCAGCGGAGCATCGTGGTCAGGTGCATGCGGTTGTTGGGCGAGAGTAACCATATACAGCGACTTATTGGTCAATCAAGGAATGCAATAACTCCATGCATACAGCCTGACTACGCCCATCTGCATCTAGTTTGGGATTCCAGGTTGCCATGGAAACGGCTACTACCCATCCTGTCTTAGCCAACGAACGAAAAATGGTCTGTAACTCAGCAGAAGATGGACCACCTTGAGCGCGGTAACTCATCGCCGGGGCGTCGTTTGGATTAACAATGTCAGCATCAAAATGTAGGTACAGAGGATTGACAACCAAAGGGTGATTCAGGAGAAAGCGGCTATCCACGATATGATGTACTCCTGACTTAGCAAGCGCCTGCTTTTCCGCAGGGTCTAAATCACGTCCGTCGGTCAATATCACCTGAGCCTCTGGAATAGGATGAAGGCCTACCACTTTCATCATAGTCTGTTCGCCGCGCCCCACCAACATAGCCAAAGGCATACCACCAAGAAAACCGCTGGGAGTTGTTTCCCAGGTGTTGAAATCCCCGTGGGCGTCCAGCCAGAGCAACACGGGATTGAGCCTGGCTTTCTGTAAACCCGCTAACACGCCAAGGGTGGTGCAACAGTCGCCCGCGATGCTGACCGGTCGGTCACCTTTCGCCAATGTGTTGGCTACGAATTCTGTGATAGGGTGGTAAAGGGTTGACATGCGCTGTTGCTTGTCACCATCGGGTAGGATGGGCTTATTGATGTGCCAATCCGGTTGGGCAAGTAACTCCAACTTGGTAGAAGCTTCGTCGAGAAAGAAGGGGGTAAGGATAAACTGATTTCGCATGGATAAGCTTTTGAATGTGTATTAAGAGACTTATGCAGCCGCCCAACGATGGAGATAAACTGCACCGCTGACCTGCGACTTGCCCCGCCCCTTTTGCGTGAGTAGGCGCCCCTTTCCTAATGTAAGTCCAGGTGTCAGCTCCAGCGATTTGTTAGGCGACTATGATCTATTCTCCCTTCGCATAATACCCCTTTGCCAGACATTCGATGTGACTTGTGCTTGTGCCACAGCATCCTCCCATCACTTTAATGTGGAATCTATTGTGAACATTGATCATAAGTTCTGCGAGGACCTCAGGATCCTCTGATTCTAGTTCGTTCAGACTATCAAGCTCTTCAGGCCTCTTCGATGAAGTGTTGGCCTGATAGCTTAGAAGGCGGTTTATCAGCAGCGGATTCCGATTTTCTAGTATCAACAGGGCATCTTGTAATACATTCGGGTGTACACAATTTATGGCATATCCGGTCGGTGGAGTAGGCGCTGTGGAATCAATCATTTCAATAGCATATTCCATAGAATTGCCGTCCAGCAATGTGCCGTCCGCACGAATCACAAAACTTAGGATATACGGCAAGCCAGTTCCGGCCATTGCGCGAGCAATGCCGCGTGCTTCCGAAAGTGCCGGAAGTGTTGACGCAAAGAGAAAATCTACTTCCGTCTGAGCCAGCGCTTCGATTTGCGGAGTGTGGAATTCTGCGGCTTCATTCTCGGGGGGTGCATGCTCTGGAAGATAGGCATCCCCGCGAGGGCTTATTTGCCCGCCGATAAGAATCGGCTGTACGGCTTTGCTATAGCTGTCGCGCAGCTTGGTCAGGAACCTTGCATTGTCCTGGTTCACCATATGTCCCTTGAACTTTGACTTGTTGATGCGCTCCTGGTTCGCACGCCAGGTATCTGTCAACGCTAACATTGGCAAGCCATATCTTTGACCTACATCGAGATATTCACGATGCACTTGCTCTAGCACAGAAGCGCTATGGGGTTCATATATGAGCGTTGCATGTGCCAGAAAGGGATCGAATTCGATGGATGGATCGCGACGCAACCGTTCATAAACGGATCCTTCAGAAAGCGCGAAAGCTGTATCCTTGAGAATCTCCTCAAATTGTATGCTCATGATCGCCTCCCGGTTTAAGCCGCCTAACTACTAAATAGACTGCAAATTTGCAGTCTATCACTAGTTAGGGTTTGCTGAGGAAGTCTTTTAATGCACATATAATGTTAATAATCAACGATATATGTTAATATCTTTAGCTTGAATAAATAGTAAAAATGCAAATAAAAACATAAATTCCGTTAAAAATATTTGCATTTATGATAAA
>JALHSP010000123.1 GCA_022865305.1 Bacteroidales bacterium
ACCTGTCAAGATCAAGACAAGTCCTTTCAGGAATCTTGACAGAACCTGTAATCTGATTGAAGAAGTATTTACAAGAGAAAGATCATCAAGAAGAAAAACTTATATTTGGAAACCTGTGGTCTAAGAATGGGGAGTAGTTAATATTGCAAAGAATCAACAAGCAGATAATTATTATTGAGGAAGATCGAATTTTCATTTTTCTCAACTTCTTGGTCAGCCATACATTTACTCAATAAGGACAGAATTCTAACTTCATCTGCCTCGTCTGCTTCAAGTACACCCCAGCCTAAATTGCTTTGGAATATTCCATCATAGGCTGAATCATAAAAACTTCTTATTATGTGCGAAATTTCACTACTGAGGGTTAAGATTTTCTTTATCATGGTTGTTCTTTTTTATTGGACCTAACGAATGGCGGGTATGAGTTGCTATTTACTTATCTGAAACGTTATCAGCAGATTTGAGTCAGAAGATTAATCCAAGGTTTAATCCGGCCACTGTTAGTCTTAAAGGCAAGTTCTCATCCTGGAGTGGAATTATGTTGTGAATCCAAAGTCTTGGCTCGATATTTAATTGCAGATCTACAGTAGGATCAAGGGTTAAGTAAAAATCTCTTTTAAGATTGTAGATAGCTCCAATATTAAAAGAAAGAATATTAAGAGACTCGGTGAAAGGTAATGGATCATTCAATGGATCAATGAATGGATCAACCTTAACTTGAGAAAATTGATAACTTAAACCAAGACAGAAACTTATTTTTTTGTCTTGAAGCATGTAGTATCCAACAGACGTACTTAATCCTGGTCTTGAAATGTGGCCATGGCCTCCATCGACTGATTGAAAATACAGAGCGTTATTAATTGTGGGTGCGATAGAAATTTTAAATTCCTGCCCACTCATAATAGTTGTCAAGAAAACTGTCAGGATGGCCAGAGAAATTTTTTTCATTTTCCTGTTTTTAAAAAGGTTTGAAATCTATCAACTGTTCCGTTGAGCTTGAATGCAACAAAAATCATACCTTAAATAATTTTATAGTTGCGTTATAGTTAGTTGCTGGTCAGGTTTTTGTCGTGGTAGGCTGCTATCCGAAATTAACTATACCGCGTGTTATGGCAAGTACTTTTATTTAATCAAGATGTATACAGTCCCCTTATTTTTCCCAATGGAGTCAATAATTTGTTCTTTTTTAAGGTATTGTAAATCTTTTTTTAGAGTATTAATCGATATTTTAGGCATTTTCTTTGCTAAGTCTCCAAGTTTAACAGGCTGATTCTTTTCGATGAATACTTTAATTAACTTTTGTCTATCGTTGAGATAACCCCCTTTGCTTTTAAGTACATAATATTTTTGCTCCAGTCTTGAAATAAGTCCCTCGACTGAATATAAAAAGAAGAGCAACCATTTATCAATTCTTTCCTTCTTAGTATTTCTATTCTTTTGTCCAGTTACAAGAGCTTTATAATATGCTTTTTTCTTCTGTTCAATAAGATTCTCAAAAGAAACATACAAAATGAATTGATAATCAAATCTGAGTAACAATAAGTTAGTTATTAGTCTTGATAGTCTACCATTACCGTCTTGAAATAGATGTATTGATAAAAACTCATATATAAAAAGTCCAATTGTTATCAATGGATGAAGTTCCCTTAATTTGAACTGTTTGTTAGTCCAGTCAACTAATTCAGTCATTTCGCTTTCAACTAGATGCGGTTCAGTCGTGTTGAAAATTACCTTCTGTGTGCCATCAGGATAATTGGCAACAACTTTGTTTGGTAGATTTTTAAATTTACCCCGATGTCTTTGATCCTTATCGCTGTATTTTAAAAGTTGCTGATGAAGTTGGAGAATGTAATTTTTTGTTAGTTGAATATTAGGGTAGTTTTCATAAATAAGTTCCAGAGTATCATAATAACCAACTACTTCTTGTTGATCCCTGGTTTTTAGCTTTGTAATTTTGAGGTTATCCAATAGTTCTTTGACTTTAATATCAGTCAATTTTGCCCCCTCGATTCTAGTTGAAGATCCAATACTTTCTATTGTAGCTATCTTGCGTAGCTCTTTCAAATAGATATTTTCTTGCTTCTCAAGAATGTTCCATTTTCCCTTAAAGGAGTCTATATAACTTATTGATTTTAAAATCGATTGATTTGTTTGGAAATCAAAATCAATCTTTGTTTGGAATTTATCCATTATTTATCCTTATTTTATCCATTACGAAGATATGATAAATAATTCAAATATCTATAATTTATCCATATAATATCTATTCAGAGGTAGTATTGTATTTGCCATAACGGTACGTCGGTATAGTAAGTAAGCAGAAAGGCACACGACGCACGACTCAGGGCAAAACCGTGAGTCGTGTGTCCAGAGTCGTGAGTCGTGCTTATTTACTTTAGCATTGTCCGTGTTATGTGTTCGTGCTTATTTTTCTAATTATGCAGCGTGTTCCTTTATTCTTTTTATTCGTTTGAAATCATCTGCTTTTGACTTCTTTTCTTCCTCAAGATCAAAGTCATTCTGAAGTCCAAGCCAGAATTTAGCGGAGTTTCCGAAGTAATAACTAAGTATTATTGCTGTATCGGCAGTAATGCTCCTATTTCCTTTGATTATTTCAGAAGTCCTGGTTTGAGGAATTCCAAGGTCTTTTGAAAGTCTGTATGCTGATATGTTCATAGGCTTGAGGAATTCTTCAAGAAGAATCTCTCCTGGGTGAATATTTGATAGTTTTTCCATTTTCCTTTATTTATGATAATCAATAACCGTTACTTCGTTTGCATTTCCGTCATCCCATTTAAAGACAATTCTCCATTGTTCATTAATCCTGATACTGTAAAAATCACTCATCCTGCCAGATAGTTTCTCAAGTTTGTTGGAAGCAGGAATTCTTAAGTCAAGTAAGTTTTGTGAGTTGTTAAGCATTCTAAGTTTTCTTCTCCCAATTTGTTGTATGTCATGTGGCAGATTCTTAACTCTATCACCATTCCATATTTTTTCAGTCTCCTTGGATCCAAAAGAAATAATCATATTACGTGTTGCGTTACTAACGACAAAGGTAAGTATTATTTATTTATCTGCCAAATATTTATAGGGATTGCGTCTCGCATGACGCACAAAGGTCCGGCAATAAAAGGGCCGAGCGTTTAAAAATGATCCAGTGGATCATTTTAGCGAGGAGCCAGACTGCAGGGGTGGCATATTGCTGAGCGTTCTGAGGCCGTAATAAGCGAAGCATGGCGCATTTTTTGTCGCCCAGGTACAAGGTTATTTGAACATTACGAGCGTCGCGGTACAAGGTTTTTAAGTGGCCGGGAATTTATCCCGGTATTGTGAATGTGTTAACAGCAGTGGAGCGGTCAGGGTTTTATCACCAGTTGCTTTCCTGTCTTGAGGGCAGAAAACCGAATTCAAAAAATGTGACATACAAATTACCATTGTCCGTGTTAGCAGCTATTGTGTTTTATATCAGTGATGAAGTTTTATCTCATAGATTTTTGGCCATAACTTACCTGTCACGAAAATTCTATCAGCGATGGAATCATATGCAATTCCATTCATCTCAAATGAACGTGAATTTTTTTTTTTGCCTCATGTGCTAATGAATCCAAGTCAAGTTTTCCTATAACTTTACCATCCGTTAGGTCTATTTTTGTAATTGTATTTGTCGGCCATATGTTAGCATAG
The DNA here is from genome assembly GCA_022865305.1 of Bacteroidales bacterium. Classification (GTDB taxonomy): domain Bacteria; phylum Bacteroidota; class Bacteroidia; order Bacteroidales; family VadinHA17; genus LD21. The sequence goes on from JALHSP010000123.1 coordinate 3,685, forward strand.
ACAAAACCTTTTATGTATTCTAACTCATTTATTTTTAATTTATTAATCCTATATCCGCTTGCTGAAACTGATATTGTTTTAATTACATGAAAAGTATTAGGGTCTAAATAGGTTAATATATTTGTTCCATCACTCATAATTAAACTTGTCCCGTCGGTTGTCAATCCCCAACCTTCATCATTTGGGAACGTAAATTCTTTTATCTTTTTAAATGATATTGCATCACTAGTGTTGCGTTATAAGTCGAACAAATTCAATTGATTATAGATATCTTTGATTTCATCGTTCTTTGAAAAGTTTGTAAGTAGCTCATTTATTGGCGTTTTATCAAATACGGAGACACTTAAAATTTGTGTGATTTCG
>JALHSP010000124.1 GCA_022865305.1 Bacteroidales bacterium
ACCTGTCAAGATCAAGACAAGTCCTTTCAGGAATCTTGACAGAACCTGTAATCTGATTGAAGAAGTATTTACAAGAGAAAGATCATCAAGAAGAAAAACTTATATTTGGAAACCTGTGGTCTAAGAATGGGGAGTAGTTAAGTTTTTGATGAAATGAATATTCTGACTTAGTTTATAGTAAAGTATAGAATGGGAAAGCCCTGCCTATACAGATCAAGGGGCAGGGCATTATGAACCACCTAAAGAATTGGCAAAATAAAAAATATAGTTAATTGTTTGTGTTCATAAAATCAAATCATTGCCGGGAATATCTAGCATAAATACAATGTAATATCCGGAACCGATTTGCGAAAGATCTAACCATGCTTAATTAGATGAGCCGGCATTAGCTGAATCAAATATTTCTGATTCCTCTTCACGCAGTAGTTCTACCTCCTGATGAAACTGAGAATGATAATCTTCCATTAACTCCTTTGCAAGTGATTCAGAGATCGTTATTCTTGCTCCTTTAAGATGACCATCCTGAATAGTCAGTCGCTCATCGAGCATTTCTTTTGCGGTTTTCATTTCTATATTTATTAAACTCTTTAAAAGATATTTCTTAATAATTAAATTACATTAAACTAAATGTTAAATTAATGCGTAAGAAGATAATTGTCAAGCAGGTAAAGTCCAATTAGTGGGTAAATTTGAGAGTTACAAGAGTTCTTTGTCAATAAAATCCGACGGATTATTTACAATTAAAGACAATTGACAAACAGAATGTCGTTATTCGTCAAAAATGTATCAATATTTATCAGAAATCAAGGAAGAATATAAATTTCTAAGTCAAGCATTATCCTATATCGCTAATTATCTGAATGTTAGAGTAGAAATATACTTAATATTCAGGAAATTGATTTTTTGACAAACGGAAGGTTTAATTTGATAAAATTTTATTCCAAAGGCATAATTCTGAGTCTTTTATATAGAAAACTAATTATAAAACATAGAAAAGATTCTTTTATAACCAAAACTTACTGAAAATTATTAGCCCAGTCTTTGACATTTCAATAAGCAGGGAGCGAGAAAGTTATTAGGGGCTTTAAAGGCGGGCAAAAAAACTATTCTTTTGAGACAGTTACTATAATCTGGCAATATTGAGTCGAATGTTCGATTCCCTCCGGGCCGACAAAAAAATGGAAGAGGTTTGATACCTCTATTATAATTTTGTATAGATAATACTAAATAATTAAAAATCAGTTTCCCTTGAATATTTCCTGATAGATTTTCAAAATTAATTTTTGATATTCATAAAATTAATTATAATTTTACTAATTCCTAAATAGGAATAATTCTTATTTAGGAGTATTTCTTATTTAGGTATATTTTTAATTTAGGAATTACTCTTATTTAAGAATAATTCTCATCTGGGAATGATTATTTAACAAAGACTCTAATATGGTAAACAGATCTGTTGTAAAAATTCTTGCAAAACATGGAATGAAAATTACTCCACAGAGAATTGCCATCCTGGATGTTATCATCAACCTGCAAAACCATCCAACAGCCGATACAATATGTGATTACCTAAGATTAAGTTATCCTCATATCTCTATCGGAACAGTCTATAAAACTCTTGATACTTTTGAATCAAAAGGAATCATTAATAAAGTCTATTCCGAGACAGATACAATGAGATATGACGGAGTGATTACACAACATCACCACCTTTATTGCATTGATTCTGAGCGTATTGATGATTATTATGATGACGGCCTTAACAAATTGCTTAACGACTATTTAAAAAAGAAAAAGATCCCGGATTTCATTGTTGAAGATTTTAAACTTCAGATAATCGGGAGGTTTAATGAAAAGAATAAAACAAAATGACATATATGACTATGAAAAACAAAAAACTTACAACAGCATCAGGCAGACCTTACTTCGAAAATGAAGACAGCATGACCGTTGGTCCCAGAGGACCAATTTTATTACAGGATTACTACCTGCATGAAAAACTTGCCCATTTTAACCGCGAAAGAATACCGGAACGTGTTGTTCACGCAAAAGGAACCGGCGCTTACGGAAATTTTAAAGTTACCAGGGATATTACAAAGTATACCCGGGCAAAACTCTTCAGCAAGGTAGGTAATTCATGCCGCATACTTGTCCGGTTCTCAACTGTAGGTGGTGAAAAAGGTAGTGCTGACACAGAAAGGGATCCGAGAGGATTCGCCGTCAAATTTTACACTGAAGATGGTAACTGGGATCTAGTAGGAAACAACACACCGGTCTTTTTTATTAAGGATCCAAAGAAATTCCCTGATTTTATTCACACACAGAAACGCGATCCGAAAACAAATCTTAAATCTGCTACAATGATGTGGGATTTCTGGAGTCTTAACCCGGAAAGTCTCCACCAGGTGATGATACTTTTCAGTGACAGGGGAACCCCTGATGGATACCGCTTTATGAACGGTTACGGAAGCCATTCATTTTCTATGATCAACAAGAAAGACCAGCGAGTATGGGTGAAGTTCCACTTTAAAACCCGCCAGGGTATTAAAACACTTACCGGTCCCCAGGCTGAGGAACTCAAAGGGAAAGATCCGGACTATGCCCAGAGAGACCTTGTTGAAGCCATCGAAAAAGGGGATTTCCCGAAATGGACTTTAAAAATCCAGGTAATGACTGAGGAACAGGCTAAAAAGTTCAAATGGAATCCCTTCGATATCACCAAAGTATGGCCTCATAAAGAATTTCCTCTTATTGAAGCAGGTGTAATGGAGCTCAATGAAATTCCAGCCAATTATTATGCCGATGTTGAACAGGCTGCATTTGCTCCTGCTCACACAGTAGACGGTATCGGTCTTTCTCCTGACAAGTTATTACAGGGCCGCATCCTTGCCTATCCCGATGCTCACAGATACAGGCTTGGAGCAAACTATCAGCAATTACCCGTAAACAGACCGATAGTCCCTGTCCATCATCATCAGAGAGACGGATCTATGAGTGTTGACGGTAATAGTGGTGCCAGCCAGAATTATTATCCAAACAGTTTTGATGGCATTGAGGCCGACAAGAGCTACAAGGAACCGTCAATGAAGCTCGATTCAAATATCGCTGACAGTTTTAATCGCAACGAGAAGGATAACGACCATTTCACGCAACCGGGTATGTTATTCAGAAAAGTGATGACTGATAAGGAAAAACAAAATACAATCAACAATTTTGTTTGTGCATTGAAAGGGGTAAATGGTTCTAAAAAGAAAGAGATTCTCATGCGCCAGTTAAATCATTTCTATAAGGCAGACAAAGAACTTGCCCTTAAGATTGCAAAAGGACTCGGAATTAAATTCAAAGTTTAACACTATAAATCAAATTACAATGGCAAAAATTGGAAGAGCAATTGTAAAAATGGATGTTGATGAATTAATCAACCTGTTAAACAAAGCATTATCTGACGAATGGCTTGCCTATTACCAGTATTGGATAGGAGCCAAAGTGGTCAAGGGACCAATGAAAGATGCTGTTATAGCAGAGCTGACTCTGCATGCAACAGAGGAACTTAGCCATGCGGAATTGATCGCTACAAGAATAATTCAGCTCGGGGGAACGCCTGTTTTATCACCTCAGGAATGGTTCAGACTTACAAATTGCGGATATGATGCACCCGTCGATCATTATGTAGAAGTTGTACTCGATCAGAACATTAAAGGAGAACAATGTGCTATCCGTACTTACAACGACCTCCTTAACATTACCAGGGAAGCAGATCCAGTAACCTATAATATTGTTCTTACAATTATTTCACAGGAGGTTGAACACGAGGAAGATCTCTCTGCATTAAAAGAAGATCTTGAACTCATGCTGTCACGTAGACAATAGCTGGAGAATTTAATTCAATTAAGAATTCTGAATTAAGCATAGCCCGCAATAAGTAACGAGAAAAAGACAACAAATTATATTCAAATCACAAACAATGGAAATAACATTCGACGGAGGAAAAGTTGTTACGGCACATGCTCATGGACACATTATCAGAACCGATCAGCCACTAGACATCGGAGGAGGAAACAGTGCCCCTACTCCGTATGACCTCTTTTTAGCGTCAATAGGAACATGTGCCGGAATTTATGTCAAATCATTCTGCGACAACCGTAAGATTCCTGCCGAAGGAATAAAAATCATTCAAAGCTATGAGTGGAATAAGGAGACCGGATTGCCCGTGAATATTAAACTGGACATTAAATTGCCATCCGATTTCCCCGATAAATATAAAGCTTCACTGATTAATGTTGCGGAATTATGTAAGGTAAAAAAGACAATTGCCAATCCTCCAAAATTTGAAATTATTACCTCTCAAATATGAAAAACAAAGATCAGCGTTAATCAGCATGATCTGCGGAAAATTAAATTAAGTGTTTCCCGCAGATTTCGAAGAAATAATCAGATAAGAAACTCTACAGGTACATATTTATCAACTGCTCATAAAGCTCCTGTTTTCCGCTGACAGTCTTTGGTTCACCTTTTTTAACAGCAATATCTCTCAGCATCTCCAGGGTAAGCTTACCTTTTTCAAAATCCTTGCCGGGTCCCTTATCGAATGATGCATATCTTGCTTTCTTCATTTTGAGATAGTCGCTTTCTTTCAACACCTTATCAGCAATCAGCAATGCCCTGGCAAAGGTATCCATACCGCTTATATGAGCGATGAATATATCATCAACATCAGTAGAGTTGCGTCTTATTTTTGCATCGAAATTAATACCTCCTGTTTTGAATCCGCCTGCCTGAAGAATTACCATCATGGCTTCAGTGATCTCATAAACATTTGTCGGAAATTCATCGGTATCCCATCCATTTTGATAATCTCCTTTATTGGCATCGATGCTTCCCAGTAATCCAGCATCTGCAGCAACCTGAAGCTCATGCTGGAAGGTATGACCGGCAAGTGTCGCATGATTAACCTCAATATTAAGCTTAAAATCTTTATCAAGCTTATGCTGCCGAAGGAACCCGATAATTGTTGCCACATCAAAATCATATTGATGCTTCGATGGTTCCATTGGTTTAGGTTCAATGAGGAATGTTCCTTTGAACCCGTTCTTGCGGCCATAATCACGCGCCTGTGAGAGCATCATGCCCATATGTTCAAGCTCTCTCTTCATATCGGTATTATGAAGGCTCATATAACCTTCTCTTCCGCCCCAGAAAACATAATTCTGTCCGCCGAGCTCGATATTTGCATGAATAGCATTCTTGAGCTGTGCTCCAGCACTGGCGACAACAGCAAAATCGGGATTTGTTGCTGCTCCATTCATGTAACGGGGATTTGAGAACAGGTTTGCTGTAGCCCATAGAAGTTTAACTCCTGTCTGCTGCTGCATTTTTTTCATAACAGGCACATACTTATCAAGGCGTTTTTCGATCTCGAGAACCGATCCGGAACCGACAATATCAGTATCATGAAAACAGTAAAAGCCTGCACCGATTTTCGTAATAAACTCAAAAGCAGCGTCAATCCGTTGTTTTATTTTGTCATCAGCCGGCAGATCTTTCCATGGGTGAGCATGGGTAGTATCACCAAACGGATCGGTTCCGTCGCCACAGAATGAGTGCCAGAAGGCAATCGCAAAACGAAGGTGATCCTTCATCTTTTTGCCTGATACAACCTGGTCTGGATTATACCACCTGAATGCCAGGGGATTTTTTGAATTTTTACCTTCGTACTTTATGTTCCCTATACCGGGATAGTACTCCTTTTTCCCTTTGTAAATCATATTAATACGTTTTTGTTATACATTTCAATTTGCCTTCCCTAATATAAAAAACTTCGTGATCTTTGTGAAATCCTTTGATCCCTTTGTTGTTAATATTTCTTTACCACAAAGTAACACAAAGGAAAATCATATAATTAAACTGCTTTAAGGTAATTAATCCATGTTGAATAAGCTTCATTATAAGCACTGGTTTTTGACTTGTCAGGTGCTGTAACTCCGACAGTTTTAAGCCCGGTAAATGCTTCTTTTACAGAATTATAATAACCACACCCTATACCGGCACCTCTTGCGGCGCCAATAGAACCATCGGTGTTGTATAAATGAATTTCGGTATTTGTCATACATGATAAAGTTTCCCGGAAAATCCGGCTCTGGAACATGTTCGCTGCACCTGCCCTTATCACTGATGGTATAATTCCTGCTTCATTCATTATATCAAGACCATATCTTATAGAAAAGACAATCCCTTCCTGTGCGGCTCTGAACATATGAGCATTTGTATGAGTACTGAAATTAAGACCAAGTATTCTGGCACCGGTATTCCTGTTCCCGAGCATCCTCTCAGCACCGTTGCCAAAAGGTAAGATACAAAGGCCATCTGATCCCGGAGATACTTTTTCTGCAAGGTCATTCATCTCGTTATATGTCAGGTTATTTCCTGTATTGCGCCTCAACCATGAGTTCAGGATCCCTGTGCCGCTTATACATAGCAAAACTCCTAATCTGGGATCAGCCTGAGTGTGATTTACATGAAGAAATGTATTTACTCTTGACAGAGGTTCATGTTTCTTCTGGTCAGTTACGCCATATATCACTCCGGATGTGCCTGCTGTAGCTGCCACTTCTCCGGGTTCCAGAACATTCAGTGATAAGGCATTATTAGGCTGATCACCTGCCCTGTAAGAAACAGGGATCGATTCCGGTAAGCCAAGCTCTGATGCAACTGATTTTAAAAGTTTCCCCTGAAGCGAGAATGATGGCACAGCGGTTGCCAGTACTTCCGAACTAAAGCCAAAGAAATCCATTAATTTCCCGGATATCCCATTTTCCAGGAAATCCCAGAAAATACCTTCTGAAAGACCAGAGTATGTAGTCAGCGGTTCTCCAGTAAGCCGCAAGGCAAAATAATCACCCGGAAGCATAATCTTATGAATTTTGGCAAATACTTCCGGTTCATTCTCTTTCACCCAGGCAAGTTTTGTTGCAGTAAAGTTTCCAGGAGAATTTAAAAGATGCGAAAGGCAAAAATCCTTCCCAAGTCCGTTGAATGCTTTTTCTCCATACGCAATAGCTCTGTCATCGCACCAGATAATTGAAGGACGCAGCACTTTATAGTTCTTATCAAGAGTAACAAGTCCGTGCATCTGGTATGAAATACCTATTGCCCCTATCTTGCTGCACTTAGTGCCGAGCTGACTATTGCAATCAGCTATTGATAATTTCAGGTTGGTCCACCAGGTTTCCGGATCCTGTTCAGCCCATCCGGTTTTTTTCGCGATGAACTTCATTTCATCTTTCGGATAAAAAGCTGATGCAAGATATTTACCTGATTCACCGTCAATTACCGAAGCTTTAATTGAAGAGCTCCCTAAATCAATTCCTAGTAATAACATATAATATAGAATTAAATTTGACCTTTTTCTATCAAGTTATAAGTTTGGAGTGCCTAGAGTACTTAGAGTTTTAAGTAACTATTAACTCTAAGTACTCCAAACTTTACCTCACTTTAGTCACTTACCTTATCCCGGGTATATCGGTATATTCATGGTTTCTATAATAATCAAGATCATATACAGGTTTTTCCAGTCCGCCTGGTATTGGTCTTTTTGAAAAGGTCTGGAAATAAAGGATGCAACCATCTTTCCAGATTTTTGCATCTCTTTCCTGCTTTACAAGCAATGATTGCACCTTTTCAAACCTGTCAGGATCAATAAAATCTTTCGATCTGGTCCATTCTCCATGCAACCATCTGACCGATTTCACTCCTTCATCATACCGGTAGCAGATCTCATCCCACAAAGTTCTGCCCGACTCAAGTTTATAATCCCATGGAACATGATGAAACCAGAGAAGGAGATTTTCAGGACATGTTTCAATATTCTCATAGATATCTCTTACAGGTGGAAAGTATTGACTAACTGCATTGCTGCCTGAAGAAGTCCTGTTAAATCCGATTCCGGTACTGTCAGCACGGTGATAATAAACTGATGTCCAGTCCTGCCTGCCCCTGTTAACCCAGGGTCCCGGGCCATAATGGTGGCCTGCATACATTATATGATGTAATCCGAGAGGGGTCATATAGTTTACTGTGATCTCACGTGATTCGAGCATCATTTTACTGATCCTCTGAACTGTTTCATTGTCATTTGTATATGTCATTCGAATCCATTCCCCGGCAACCTCTCCGGAGCCAAGGTAAGGATCCCAGGCAAGCCGACCGAAGGCGTACCAGTTCGCCTGGGCAAAAGGATGGCCTGTCCAGTTTCTTTCATTTCCGACATTTGAAACTCCGGCCATGGCTGTAAGTTGATGGTTATCAAGTGTACCGTCAATTACTTTTGCAACAAGCGATCCTTTTCCACGGACATAAGTGTCTGATTTCAGGCACTCTTCGTAGAGAGGTGCAAGAAAAACCAGATGTACGGAAGATCCCAGGTACTCCTGTGTAATCTGGAATTCCGGCATAAGAGGTGTTCCCGGCATTGCCCCGAAAAGAGGGTGAAATGGTTCCCTGGGTTGAAAATCAACCGGTCCGTTCTTAACCTGGATAAGAACATTGTTCCTGAATTTGCCGTCGAGCGGCACAAATTCATTATAAGCTTGTTTTGCTCTGTCATCAGGGACATTATTATCATAGACGAAAGCTCTCCACATTACAATTCCGTTATGGGGAGCAACTGCATCAGCAAGCATATTTGCACCTTCGGCATGAGTGCGTTTATAATTTTGCGGACCGGGTTGTCCTTCTGAATTGGCCTTTACCAGGAAGCCTCCAAAATCAGGTATATAACTGTAGATTTCATCAACTTTTTTCTTCCACCAGTCAACAACATCATTATCAAGAGGATCGGCTGTTTTCAGCTTTCCGATCTCAACAGGTGCACTGAAACGTGCCGTCAGATACACTTTTATTCCATAGGGTCTGAAAATGTCTGCCAGCGCTGCAACTTTCTGCAGATATTCTTTAGTTAAAACCAGGGCGTTTGCGTTGACATTTGTAAGCGCAGTGCCATTAATCCCTGCTGATGCATTAGCTCTAGCGTAATCAATATACCTTGGGGAGACAGAATCAGGAAGCGATTTCCAGTCCCACAATGATAAACCTGCATATCCTCTTTCAACCGTCCTGTTAAGATTGTCCCAGTGGTTAAGAATTCTAATTTTTGTTTTCGGAACACTCTCAATTGATAGCCCTGAGATGCTCTGGTGTGTCTGCATTAATCTGAGAAAATGAAATACTCCGTAAAGGACTCCGGCATCTTTATTAGCGGCAATGACAATTATCTTTTTATTCCGGTATTTTGTGCTTACAATTAAATATCCTTCATTTCCGACAGAAGCTAACCTTTCTCTCAAGTTCAGAGATGCGATCAATTGAGAATTTTCAGGAGTACCGGCAACAATGATCCCGGACTTTTTAACAGATGAGATCTCAGGAATATTTTTACCAAGTAAGCCATTCAATCCCATCTGTAATTCATTGCCTGCAACCCTGAGCGTGGGTGAATCTCCCTGAATAATCCAGCCTTTAACTGATTTAGTGTACAGATTAAGGACCTGAGTATCGGAAATAAAATCATATCTCAACCACAAACGGTAACCATCTTCCGCTTTTAATTCCGGTATCCCTGAAATGATTAAAGTAACAAAGAGTAAGTAGAAAAGCTGCTTCATTTTGGTTAACGGGCTGATTTGGAATTATTAAGTTTTGCTCTCTGGGAAGAATTGCGTACAATGAGAGTATGTTTTAAAACGATGGTGCTAAGATTAGCTGATTCTGAATCCTTTATTTTACTGATAAGTGACGCAGCTGCTATTTCTCCAATGTCCCTGGCAGGATAATCAACTGTTGTCAGATTTGGCTTGACTACCTGGCTGATGGGTTCATTATTGAAGCCGACGACTGCAATTTCATCAGGGATACTTATTCCTGCTTTTTCGAATTCAACAATTGTCGCTACTGCAGAAGTATCATTTGCGGTGAATATACCGTCAGGCCGGGGTTTCATCTTCATTATTTTCTGTGCAGTGTCAATTCCTGCCTGGCCGCTCATGTCGGTTATTACAACCAGATCCTGATCGAATTCAATTTTATTATCCGCAAGTGCCTGTTTATATCCCCTGAACCTTTCTGAATAAACATTGCGCAGCAAGTTACCTCCCAGATGTACAATTTTCCTGCAGCCCTGCTCTATAAGATGCGTAGTAGCTTCATATCCTGCTTTAAAATTATCAATCACAATACTCATACAACCATGGCAATCTGCGACGCGGTCGAAGAATACGACAGGAATGTCTTTCTTGAACAGAATGTCGAAATGATTCATGTTTTTTGTATCAAAAGCCAGTGAAACCAGTAATCCATCAACCCTGCTGTTAAAAAGGGTGGAGACACAGGAAATCTCCTTTCGCCATGACTCCTGTGACTGGCTTATGATTAGTCCATAGCCATTATGGGCGGTGATTTTCTCAATACCGGCTATTGCGGTTGCCATAAAAAAACTATTCAGCTTTGGCACGACCACTCCAATTGTGTAGGTGTGTTTCTGACGGAGATTACTGGCAAATTTATTACGCTGGTAGCCCATTTCGCTCGCTACTGCCCTGATTTTCTTTTTAGTTTCCTTCTTTATTTGAGGATGGTCCTTTAATGCACGGCTTACGGTTGAAGGAGAAATATTCAGAGCCTTCGCAACATCATAAATTGTTACTTCCCTGCTGCTTTTCACTTAAAGAATTTTAATAATCAAAAATAATGAAAACCGGCAGATTATGAAATTTTTTTCATGATTTTCTGCAATCGGTTGCAATATTATGTTAAAAATGCTAAAAGCTTTTGTAGTTTTGGAACTAATAACATAATTTTATCAGTAAATAGAGGTCCCTGAGAAACTACCATCTGACGGAGAAAATAGCATTTCAATGAATAAATACCTTTATGTTGTCACATTCTTTTTCTGCTTTACAAGCTCCCTTAAGGCACAAGCTACTTTTGGTACTGATTCATTTATATCAGCTGATAAAGGAATATTTACGATTTCTGAAGCAGGGAAATCGACACCCCTTCTTGTCAGCTCAAAAGAGTGGCCGGGAGTAATAAGAGCTTTTAAGGATCTTCAATCTGATATCGGAAAGGTTACTTCATCCGTTCCTGAGATTTACACTGACCAGATTCCGAAGTTAAAGGAGGTAATCATTGCAGGAACTATCGGTAAAAGCATCTTCATCGATGATCTTATCAGAAAAAAGAAGATAGATATCTCCGGTGTGGACGGGAAATGGGAAGCTTTTGTAATTCAATTGGTCAAAAAACCATTTAAAGGTGTGAAAAAAGCCCTTGTCATTGCAGGCAGCGACAAGAGGGGAACCATTTACGGTATTTATGAAGTATCAAAACAGATAGGAGTCTCACCATGGTACTGGTGGGCAGATGTGCCGGCAGATAAAAAAGATGCAATTTATGTAAAATCCGGCCGGTATACTGATGGTTCTCCTTCGGTAAAATACCGGGGAATATTTTTAAATGATGAAGCCCCTGACCTGACCAACTGGATCAGGGAAAAATATGGTGATGTAACACCCGGAGATAATCCTCCTATGCCCCGTGGTGTAGCAAATTACGGCAGGGAATTTTATACCAGGCTCTTTGAGCTTCTTTTAAGGCTGAAGGCAAATTATCTCTGGCCTGCAATGTGGAACAATGCATTTAATGAAGATGATCCGGAAAATCCCAGGCTTGCTGATGAATATGGAATTGTAATGGGCAACTCGCACCAGGAGCCAATGCTTCGTGCACAAAAAGAGTGGGATCGCCGGTACCAGAGAACTCTCGGCAGCTGGAATTATGCAAAAAATTCTGATATTCTTGAATCGTTCTGGAGGGAAGGAATCAGGAGGAACAGGGCTTATGAAAGTATCATAACAATTGGATTGCGTGGTGCTAATGATACTCCTATGGCACCGGGAGGTCCTGAAGCAAATAAAGCCCTTCTTGAAAAAATCGTCGGCGTCCAGCGGAAAATAATTGCTGAAGAAATGAACCCTGATGTAACCAGGGTTCCCCAGCTCTGGTGTCTTTATAAGGAGGTGCAGGATTATTACAATGCAGGGATGAGAGTTCCAGATGATGTCACACTTTTATGGGCTGAAGATAACTGGGGAAATGTCCGGCGCCTTCCAACAGCTGAAGAACGGAAACGCAGCGGCGGTGCCGGTATTTACTATCATTTTGATTACCACGGCGGACCAAGGAGCTATCAGTGGATAAACACAAATCCTGTCGCCAAAATATGGGATCAGATGTCTCTGGCAAATCAGTACGGAGCTGACAGGATATGGATTGTAAACGTCGGGCACTTCAAGGGTTATGAATTCCCTATGGAATATTTTCTTGACCTTGCCTGGAACACAGACAGACTGACCAATGAAAACATTAATGAATATACCACTTATTGGGCAGCAAGGGAATTTGGAGGGATTTATGCCAGTGATATTGCAGAGATCATGTCGCTTTATACAAAATATAACGGATGCAGGAAACCTGAGCTGCTGACTCCTTTCACCTTCAGTCTTTTAAACTATAATGAAGCAGAAAAAGTTGTTGCTGATTTTAAGTCAATTACAGTTAAGGCTGAAGAGATATTCGATAAACTTCCCGCAGAAAAACACGATGCTTTTTATCAGCTGGTGCTATTCCCGGTTAAAGCCAGCGCAATCGTAAATGAATTATACCTCGCTGCAGGAAAGAATGATCTCTATTCCAGACAGGGACGTGCAAGCACAAATGATATGGCTGACCAGGTGCGATTACTGTTCAGGACAGATACCAGCCTGATGGGCTATTTTAACCGTATCTTTGCCAATGGAAAGTGGAACCATTTTATGGACCAGTCACATCTCGGATATACAAGCTGGGCTGATCCTCCTGTTAACAGTCTCAGGGCAATAAAGCTCATTCAGACCGAGGTGCCTGAGGAAGCAATTCTGGGTATAGCCACAGAAGGATCTGAAAAGGTATGGCCAGGCGAAGAAAGCGATCCTGTGCTGCCTGAATATGATATTTTCAACCGTCAGAGCCATTATATCGATGTGTTTAATAAAGGTAGTACACCTTTTGAATTTTCAGTATCATCCGATGTTTCCTGGATAATAATCAATAAAACAAAAGGGACCATTGATAAAGACGAAAGGCTCCGGATTGGAGTCAACTGGGATAAAACACCTGCAGGAAGGAATGACGGGATTATAAGCATAACCGGTGCCGGTAAAGATGTCCATGTTAAAGTGACTGCATTCAGACCTTCGCAGATAACACCGGAATCTCTGGATGGATTTATCGAAGGAGAAGGATATGTTTCTGTGGAAGCTGAACATTTCTCCGGGAAAACCGATGCCGGAAGCAGGCAATGGGTAAGAATTGAAGATTATGGACATACTCTTTCAGCAATGAGAGCCAACGCTCCTGCTGATGCTCCTCCGTCCATCCCGGGAAAAGATTCACCATGCCTTGAATATAAATTGTACCTGTTCAGTACTGGTGAGTTCGATGTTACTTCAATCTTCTCCCCCACTCTTAATTTCATGCCGGGAAGAGGATTACAATATGCAATTTCAATGGATGACCAGCCACCTCAGATCATAACTCTGGTCCCTGAGAACTATAACGCCCAAAACAGGAATACTGACTGGGAGAGATCTGTCAGCGATAATGCAAGATTCAGCCTGACTAAACACAATATCACATCCCCCGGGTATCATACATTAAAAATCTGGATGATTGATCCGGGTGTTGCTATTCAAAAGATAATTTTAAATACCGGTGGTGTCAAACCAAGCTATCTTGGACCACCGGAAAGTTTTCATAAACAAATAAAATCTGAATAATTATTTATTATAAAAACCTGAAAAGATGCAAAAAGCAAATAAGACAAAGATTACTAGAAGAAAGTTTGTTGATACGTCAGTTAAAGCAACTCTCTTCTCCTCGGTAGCAATAAGCGGATTTCCGACAATTATTCCTGCAAGTGTCATCGGGAAGAATCCTCCCAGTGATAAGATCAATATCGGATGGATCGGTTGTGGCAGGCAGGGAAGAGGTGACATTGCAGGTACAATGAGGTTTGATACAGCCATAGTAGTAGCTGTTAATGACGTAGATTCAAACAGGATGGCATTGGGCAAGAAAATGGTTGAGGACTACTACACCAAAAAAACGGGTAACAGTACTTATGTTAACGTAAAAACCTATGGAGATTATAAAGAGATGCTTCTTGATAAATCCATTGATGCCCTCATGATCACAACGCCTGATCACTGGCATTCACAACCTGCCATTGAAGCTGCTCTTGCTGGTAAGGATATTTATCTGGAGAAACCTACCTCCCTTACTATTGCAGAGGGAAGATTACTCAGTGATGTGGTAAGACAGAAAAAGGTCATCCTGCAGGTGGGAACACAGCAGCGCTCAAGTCCTCAATGGAGAATTGCTGCCGAACTTGTAAGAAATGGCAGGATAGGAAAACTGCATACTGTAAAAATAGGACTCCCCGGAGATCCTTCAGGACCTGAAGCACTGGAGATGCCTGTTCCTAAAAACCTGAACTATGATATGTGGATAGGATCAACCCCGGAGGTTTATTATACTGAAATACGTGTACATCCCCAAAAAGATTTCGATCGTCCGGGATGGCTCAGATGCGAACAGTTCGGTGCCGGGATGATAACAGGATGGGGACAGCACCATTTTGATTCGGCTGCGTGGGGTATGGATACGGAATTAACCGGTCCTGTTTCCATCGAAGCTGTTGCAGCATTCCCGAAATCAGGATTGTGGGATGTTCATGGTGATTTTATGGCAAAAGCCGAATATAAAAATGGAATAACGCAACTCACCAGTGGAGGCTATCCTAATGGAGTAAGGTACGAAGGAACTGAAGGCTGGATTTTCGTAACACGTGGCAATTATACAGCAACGGCAAGTGATCCTGTTGTAGATGATAGAAATGCAAAAGCCCTTGATGCAAGTGATCCTAAGATTCTTAAATCGGTGATTGGTGAAAACGAAATTCATCTGTATGTCAGCGAATCACAACAAGGTAACTGGCTCGATTGTATCAAATCGCGGAAAGAACCCATATCACCTGTTGAGATAGGACACCGTGCATGTACTGTATGCCTGGTAACCTATATTGCAATGAAGCTGGGAAGGAAGCTGACCTGGGATCCTGATAAGGAGAGATTTGTAAACGATGCTGAAGCAAACAGTATGCTTTCACGTCCGCAGCGTGCTCCATACGGCACAAATTATATCAAAATATAGTTAAGCATATGATAAGAAAATATTTAGTTTATGCTTTTCTGACACTTGCAGGAGCGATGTTTACCGGACCTGTTATCGCAGCTAAGATAACTGCGGTAAAGGTCGGATCAAAAATCAATGTAACTATTAACGGTAAGTATTTTACAAGTTATATTTTTTCGGATGATGAGAAGTACCCGTTTTTCTATCCGGTAAATGGTCCGGTATCAGGTGGCTCGGTAACATCAATGCGAAACGGGGAGTATCCTCATCACAGTTCACTGTTTTTCGGTTGCGATCTGGTGAACGGGGGAAATTACTGGCAGGAAGGACTTGAACGGGGACGAATTATTTCTGTTAATGCACAAATAGTTAAAGAGGGCGGTGATACAATAATTATCACTGATGAATGCATATGGAGCAGACCAGGAGCCCTGTCACCGGTGAAAGATACGCGCAGATTCATTGTCACCGCTCCATCGTCAACATTGATCCGGATTGATGTTGAAATTACGATGGAAATGCTGATGGATGTTCACATTAAGAAAACCAACCATTCACTTTTCAGTGCAAGAATGGCAACAGATCTTTCTGTAAAGAACGGAGGAACAATGATAAACGCTGAAGGGCTGAAGAGTGAAAAAGACACATTTGGAAAGAATTCAGCATGGATCGATTACTATGGAAAACGTGGTGAATCCACTGAAGGACTGGCAATTATGCAGCATCCATCGAATCCATGGTATCCCTCACCATGGTTTACACGCGATTATGGATTCATGTCTCCAACCCCGATTTACTGGCCCCAGAACGGTGATGAGACTTTCATGAAAAAAGGTACTCAGCTTAAACTTCTATATCGGGTGCTTGTACATAGCGGGACAAGCGTTGAAGCAGATATAGCAGGGCAGTTTGAAAAGTATAAAAACGGGGAATAATAAATGTACTCACCCTCTTGTATTCCCCCTCTCTGCTTCGCAAAGAGGGGGAAAGTTCTTCATAACCATTTTGTTACACACCCTTCTTTGCATCGCAGAGAAGGGGGCTGGGGGGATGAGTTCATGTTTCGTTGTATTTTTATTTCTTAACTACATCGTGTTTACCGAGGTATCTTTTAGCAAACTCGATAAATATTGGCCAGTTTGGTCCTGAAGTGTGTCCTCCACTGTGCATCCGGTATGCAACATCACCATAAACAAGGGCTTTTTCAACCGGAGGCATTTCAGTAGTGCCCATTCCTTTCTTCCCTAAAAGTTCATAAACGGGACTGGCATAAGCACCTGCCAGGAACATTCCTTTGCCGTCTACCCAGGCATCTCCGTTAGTCGGGGAGCCTGAACTTATAAATACCGGACGCGGAGCACATATTGCTACAAGTTCATGTGCATCAACAGGAATATCTTTCTGTGTCCGAGGATCAGCAGCATATTTTATAAAATTACCTGCGAACCAGTGGTATTCTCCCGATCCGGCAAGATTTTCAACCTGTTCACCGAAAATGCGTCGATACAGTTTTACTCCGCCAGCGCCTGATGATCCTATGAAGCCAATAGCAAAACGGTCATCATATGCCATGGTAACAATAGCTGCCTTGCCATATCGCGACATCCCCTCAATCCCAACTTTTGAAGCATCGACTGCTTTATCGGTTTCAAAATAGTCCAGAGCACGGCTTGCTCCCCATGCCCATGCCCTGAGAGAGCCCCATTCATCGGGCATACGTGATCCTCCTTTATTTACCAGTCCAATAATTCCGCTTCTCAGCCCTGCCCCGTTGTCAGCCTGAATACTGCCTGGAACAAGTATTGCATAGGCCCATCCGGCTTCCAGTACCTGTTGCTGCCAGGTTGGACCTGCCGGACCTTGTGGTCTGGTATTAGCTGTCTGTGGACGATTCGCAGGCATAGCTCTCATTCCTGCTGGAAAAACAAAACCGAATTCCATGATCACAGGAACCGGGCCAATGGCACCGGCTGGAGTGGCAAGTGTAAGGTCAATATTTACCTTTATTGAAGGATAAGCGGAATTATCGACGTGACCTGAAAGCTTTTTCATTATAACAGGTATTTTACCGACAGTGTCACTGGTGACACTTAATACCTCCCAGGTAACTCCGGGGACATTTGCCGGAACACGACCATAAACCTCCCTGTCAAATAATTCAACTATTTCCGGATGACGCTTTTTCCACCATACTCTGGCCGATGTCACACGCTTTCCGTTGTTCAGAATAAGCGGATCAGGCAGTGATGTATACTGAGTAGCCTTTGACTCATCAGTGTTTGCTGCGTTTGGCGCAGTGGGTGTTCCTGAAGGGCCGGGGCGAACTGATGTAATTTTTAGCTGATCCAGCATGTTTTTATAATCCTGCTGAGTCAGTTTCCTTATACTGTCCTGGTTCTGCCTCGCAAACTGGGCAGAAATAACACATGGAATTAAAATGCTGTAGAGCAATAAAACAGATCTTTTCATAAGGCATCAAGGTTATAAGTTATGGCTAATTCATTCAACTGAACATCAATTAATTCATTGTTAGATAATTATCAATAAATCCGGTTAAAACTTGGTCATTACTTTCTTTAGAATTCCTGTTTCTTTAACTAAAGTATGGATCTGAGGCTGGTGTCCGCCGGCAGTAATTAAAAATTTTCCAGGCCGTACAACCCTTGCAAAGTTTTCATCAATTATTGAGAATGAATCAGGTTGCAGTTCAAATAGTAATGTTTTTGATTCCCCCGGAGCAAGGTGTATTCTTTTGAAGCCTTTGAGGCTCCTGATTGGAACAGGTACTGAAGCCCCCAGAACTGAAACATAAAGCTGTACAACTTCATCTCCGGCAATTTTTCCGGTATTTTTTACAGTAACTGATACACTCACAGGCTGCTCTGTACCTAATTTACTGGTTACCTTTAATTTACCGTATTTGAAGGTTGAATAGCTCAGTCCATAACCGAACTCATATAAAGGCTCACCCCTGAAATAACGATATGTCCTGTTATCCATCTTATAATCGGTAAATGGAGGAAGGTCTTCCGTCGATTTATAAAATGTAACAGGAAGCCGGCCTCCCGGGTTATAATCACCGAATATCACATCTGCAAGCGCCTGACCTGCAGCCTGACCTCCATACCATGTTTCTATTATTGCGGGTATGTTATCCTTTTCCCAGTTAATTGCCAAAGCACTTCCGTTCAGAAGTACCAGGATTACCGGTTTCCCCAGTGAATGAATCTCCTTTATGAGTTCCTGCTGCACATCAGGCAGGTCGATACGGACTCTGTCACCTCCTCTGAAACCATCAACCGTCACTCTCATTTCTTCTCCTTCAAGTCTCGGTGTGATTCCCATGCACATTATCACAACGTTGGATTTTTTCGCAACCTCAATGGCTTCAGCCTTTAATTCTTCAGGAGGTCTTTGTCCCGGCATTCCGGCTACCCAGGTACACCCCTGCGCGTACAGTACATCGGAAATACCTGCAAGCTCTTCCTTGATACCCCTCAGCGGAGTAACAGGATCAGACGGAGTGCCATTATAGTTACCAAGCAAAACAAATGACTGGTCGGAATTAGGTCCTATTACAGCAACTGTTCCTATATTTTTTTTCAGAGGAAGCAGGTTATTTTCATTCTTAAGAAGCACTATCGATTTCAGGGCTGTTTCTTTTGCCAGAGCCTTGTTCTGCTCACTATCCAGAACACTATATGGTATTTTTGAATATTCAACCATTTCAGGAGGATCGAACATTCCAAGCCGGAACCTTGCTGTAAAAAGCCTATTCAGGGCTATATCAATATCCTTTTCAGTTAAAAGATTTTTCCCCAGAGATTCTTTTAGATTCCTGTACACTGATCCACATTCCAGGTCAGTTCCGGCAAGAACACCCATGGCTGCAGCTTCGACAGGGGTTGAAACAACCTTATGCCCATTATAAATATCATTTATGGCGCCACAGTCAGAAACGACATACCCATCAAATCCCCATTCGGTACGCAATATGCCATTTAACAGATTACTGCCACCGCAGCAAATCTCTCCATTATACCTGTTATATGCACACATAACAGAATATGCTTTACCCTCTTTAATTCCCATCTCAAACTGGGGAAGATATGTCTCCCTGAAATCTCTTTCATCTGTCACTGCATCAAAAGAGTGTCTTTCGGGTTCAGGTCCGCTGTGCACTGCAAAGTGTTTCAGGGTTGCTATTGTTTTAAAATACTTCGGATTATCGCCCTGCAATCCCTTAATGAACTGGACCCCAATCTTACCCGTCAGGAATGGATCTTCTCCATATGTCTCTTGTCCTCTTCCCCATCGCGGATCCCTGAAAATATTTATATTAGGCGTCCAGAAGGTAAGCCCCTGGTATTGCCTGCGCGATCCATTTCTTACAAATTCATGATGCTTGGCACGTGCCTCATCAGAGATTGCAGTGGCGACTCTTAAAATAAGATCCTCATCCCATGTTGCACCAAGACCTATTGCCTGGGGAAATACCGTTGCCAGTCCTGCCCTGCCGACTCCATGGAGACACTCATTCCACCAGTTATAAGCAGGTATCCCGAGCCTTTCAATGGCAGGAGCGTTGTTCATCATCTGGCTTATCTTTTCTTCTGTTGTCATTCTGCTGACCAGGTCATTTACCCGTGCCTCCACAGATATGCCGGGATTCTGATAAGGGAATTCATAAGGTTGCTGCGCTGATAAAATAAATCCTGCAGAGGACAACATTAAAAGAATAAATAGTCCTTTTACAATGATAATTCTGGCTTTTATTTTCATAATATTAAATGTATAATTTACACTTTATTTTTTTACACACCCCTACCTCCCGCTGAAGCGGGACAAGCTCTCCCGCGAGGGGATTTTAATAAATCCCATTTACTTTTCAAACCTTTGAGCCATTGCGCCATTGCGCCCTTGCACCGTTGTGCCATTGTACCTTTGTACCTTTAAGCCTTTATCCTCCGATAAATACAATCCTTCATATCACATAAATTGCATGTGTAAGGATTACGTCTGACATTCTTACCGATACCGATAAAACCGCTTACAGATTTCATGGGATCCATTAATGCTGAAGGAGTTAATCGTATTCCGCAAAAATTATCCGCCATCAGTTGAAATAACTGGTGTTGTTCGGCAACATCCCAACTGCAGTATCCCGGGCTATAACGGTTAGTTATTTTCTTTGCCGAAGAGATCATTGTTTTTTCAAGCTCATCCTGCATCAGATCAGCTGCTGCTTCGACAATTTCACTGCCAATTACATCATATATATATCCTCTTAAAAGATCGCCATCCTTCATTGACTTTCTGCTTCTTATGCCGATCTCCTCTCCTGCAGTGCAAAGAAATATGGCAATCGATTCTGATTTCTTAATCTGGCTGTAAACGACCTTCTTTATATTAAAAACCAGGTTATTAATCTCCACTGTCTTTCCGGAGTTATTAAAATGAACATCATTAAAAATTCTGTATTCAGCCTTAATAGTGCAGATCGTTTCCGATTCTTTCAGAATTTCCGAAATCAGCTCTGAAATTGTTTCGTGCGGTTCACCCTGCCTATACCCAATGACTCTTTCAATCTGAGGGAGAGTAAGTTTCAGATCCTTAAAATCAAATTGAAAAGTTGATTTTGTCATAAATCAACAATAGATAAATTTGTTATATTGAGTAATTTAAAACCTCTACGTTTTATCCCCCATCCCCCCTGTAGGGGGGGCTAAATAAGGTTTGCTGATAAAGTAGATTTTAATATTCTACCTCCATTTTTTTAAACTGGTATTCTTTCCCGGGAAAAACATTGATCATGATTTGCCCGATACATTCTATAATTCTGGCACCCATCTTAGTGACCTTTTCCAAAA
>JALHSP010000125.1 GCA_022865305.1 Bacteroidales bacterium
TACTACTAAATAGAACAACCGTGAGAACGGGAGGATTTGACCTAGTAGAGTATTAACTGAAGAGCCGTATGATGGGAGACTATCACGTACGGTTCCGTGAGAGGTTTAGGGGTGAAACTCCCCTTTACCTACTCGATTGGCCAAATATTCACCGAGACAATTCAGTTATAAAACCAGGATTTGTTTCCTAATATTAGATGTAACCTGATTCCTAGTTACAAATTAACCAAGACTAACGAACGCTAACATGACTTCTGGTAAACTGGTTGGCGCAATTTTTGCCTTTCTTTTTGAGAACAAAATCATGATATCCAAATTTTTGTACTTTTTACATGTATCGTGACTTCGGCTCTGGACAAATCCGTTCAACCGAGACAATTTTATCTTTCGCCGGGATTTACAAAAATTGCGCCATATTGCTGATTATGTCTGTATTAAAATAAACTTGCTTTTGAGAATACTTCGGTTTAACTTTGATATGTATCCTCTACAAACTCAAAATAAGAGAAATATGAAAACCCCTTTAATAGCACTTACTGCAATTTGCATGTTCGGATTTGGAACCGCAATACATGCACAAAATGCTATTCCTGCTTCAGGAGGTAATGCTTCTGGAAGTGGTGGCTCAGTGAGTTATTCCGTTGGACAGATTGTTTACACCACAAACACAGGAACAAATGGCTCTGCTGCCCAAGGTGTACAACAACCTTATGAAATATCGGTTGTAACTAGTATTGAAGAAGCATTAGACATTTCGCTTGAAATGGTGGTTTATCCTAACCCTACAACAGACTTCATAAAATTAAAAATAGAAAACTACGAAGTAAAGAATCTTAGATATCAACTTTATGATATTAATGGCAGCCTTTTAAAGGACAATAAAGTTGAAGGTAACGAAACAAATATCGTAATGAACAATTTTTTGCCAGCAACTTATTTCCTTAAAGTGACTGACAACAATAAAGTAATAAAAACCTTTAAAATAATTAAAAACTAAATAGTTATGAAAAGATTATTTACAATTATCCCTGCAGTATTATTAACTGCAACAATATGGGCACAAAGTCCGCAGAAAATGAGTTATCAGGCAGTAATACGAAACTCTCTCGACCAATTAGTAACCAATCATGCAGTCGGTATGCGAATAAGCATTTTGCAAGGTTCTTCATCAGGAACGGTTGTTTATACAGAAACACAAACCCCAACTACCAATGCCAATGGTTTAGTAAGTATTGAAATAGGTGGCGGAGCGGGTTTTGATGCAATAAATTGGGCAAACTACACCTTTTTCATTAAAACCGAAACCGACCCCTTAGGTGGTACGAATTACAGTATTACAGGAACAAGCCAATTATTAAGTGTACCTTATGCATTATATGCGAAAACTGTTGCCAGCTATCCCGAAACCGACCCAATCTTTGGAGCGTGGAATAAAAGCACAGGAATTAACATTACTGCTTTACAAGTCAGCGACTTCCAAACAACCGTAACCCATAACGCTGCGGTGTTATTAAACACAGCAAAAAACAGCTATCCATCTGCTGATGCGACAAAACTTGCAGCAATCACAGGAACAAATACTGGCGATGAAACCACTGCAACAATTAAAACAAAGTTAGGAATAACTACACTTTCGGGTAGTAATACAGGCGACCAGACTTTATCTGGTTTAGGCGGTGTTGCAAGTAATACAGCAATTACTGGAGCAACTAAAACTAAAATAACATACGATACAAAAGGATTAGTTACTTCTGGGACTGACGCTACAACTGCTGATATTGCTGCTTCAACGGACAAGAATTATGTCACAGATGCACAACTAACTGAAATTGGTAATACTTCTGGTACGAACACAGGCGACCAAAATTTAGCAAGTGTTTTAACGCAAGGAACAGATGCAGGAAATAAAAAAATTATAAATGTAAATCAACAGGGAATAGGAACTGCTACTCCAAATGCAAGTTCAGCATTAGAAATAAGTAGTACCACACAAGGTTTTTTGCCACCAAGGATGACACAAGCGCAAAGAGATGTAATAACTCCTGTGGAAGGCTTAACAGTTTATAACACAACAACAAAAAAACCTAATTATTACGATGGCACAGAATGGAAAAATTATGATGGTACTATTGCACAAACTCTTACAATAGGTGTTAATTTCCGAGGTGGGAAAGTAGCTTACATTTTACAACTAAGTGACCCGGGTTATGTAGAAGGAGAATTACATGGTTTAATAGCTGCACCATCTGACCAGGGCACAGGAGCACAATGGGGCTGTTCTGGAACACCGTTACCAGGTGCGGATGGTTTGGCTATAGGCACAGGTAATCAAAACACAATGGACATAGTGACTGGTTGTACTACAGCAGGAATAGCAGCAAAACTATGTTATGATTTAGTTTTGGGTGGCTATAACGACTGGTATTTACCAAGTAGAGATGAGTTGAACAAACTCTACATCAATAAGACTGCAATTGGCGGTTTTTCTAATGGTGACTATTTGAGTTCTTCTGAGCGAATGCCTGACACTGCATGGATTCAGGGGTTTCTTAATGGTACCCAGGGTAGCAACTCTAAATCCAACACGTATCGTGTACGTGCTATTCGGGCTTTTTAACAATTAAAACATTACCGTGAAGCGGTCGATTTTTTTTGAATTATGGCTACTTATGACGAACTTCCTGTATATAAAGCAACGTATGATTTGCTACTTCACAGGTTATACTAAAATAAAATACCCAACGAAACGCTAACACGGACAATAAAATTAATAGGTTTGTCACGGTTTTTGCATTGATTTTCTGCTACTTAGACAGCTTTGTAAAACATGACAAACCCTGACCGCGCACCTGCTTTCAATAAAACTTTGTATACCTTGACTTGTTACCTGCTCGCAATAAAATTTGTACCGCGACACTCGTAAAACTCAGAAAACTTGTACCTGGACTGCAAAAACACGCGCCATGCTTCGCTCATTACGGTTGTGTGCCGGGACTCTGCCCCGAAGAAAATTTTGTGATCACAACCTTCATTCGCTCAGCAACACCTACTAATTTTATTGCCGGGCCGTTAGGTGGCATAGCAACGTGCGCTCCAACCTAAATAAGACACTGACTCTTTTTATACAAAAACAGATTATTAACCAAAAAACTTATTACCATGACACAAAATTGCGATTACCTAAGCATCTGGATTCAAGCAGGAACTGCCATACTAATTCTTGCGACTTTTTGGGTTTATTTTTTTCAATTATGGACCATGAGAAAAGCGACTCGTGGACAAAATTCAATTTCAATCATTAATTATCTTCAAGATGAAAAAGTAAGAAAATCTCGTGAAGTAGTTCTAGAAATCCTGAGCGCTAAACCATATTCTGATTGGACAACTGACGAAAAGAAAGAAGCATCAAGAGTTTGTACAAGTTATGACCTTGTATCGATATTAACTCTTGAACAAAAACTTGTGCCACCAGAAATTATAATTGATAATTGGGGGCCAAGCATAGTCAGATGTTATAAAATTGTTGAAGAACATATTATTGAAATGCAAAAACCTGAAAGGATGGGACCAGAATATTGGAATGATTTTGTAAAATTACATAGGAAGGTAAAAGATACAGGGAAATTCAACAATCTTATTTGATTAATCCTTAATAAAATCTACGACCACCTAACACGGACGGTATAATTAATAAGCTCGTCATGGTTTTTGCTTTTGCTTCTGGTACCTTGACAGTGAACTGATTAATTTGTAACCTGACCGCGCACCTGCTCCATATATAACTTTCTATACCTTGACTCATTACTGGCTCACCACTAAACTTGTACCGCGACACGCGTATAACTCGGATAGCTTGTACCCGGACGGCAAAAACCACGCCGTACCCTCCTTGCACCATGACAGCTTTCTGGCTAAAGTATCAGGACTCTGCCCGGTGCTGTCGTCGGGTAACGCTTACTAAATTATACCGCCGGGCCGTTAGCACATATATTTCAGTATCTGACAATTAGCCCTACCCGCCGTATTAATAAAATTTTATCTTGACAAATTTAATTCTACATCTATACCGGGACCTGCCCTCGCACAACAAACAAGTGCCCACCCGCCGTCATCCATATATATCTGTTATTTAATTAACAATACTGCTTACTACCGAGACTCTCCCATCGCTCGACGAATAAATACATGTGCTAACAGCAGAGGGGTAAAACCTAAGATGTCCAAATTAAAAATGTAGTATCTTTGTACAAACATTATGCATCATGACAACAATTGAACTTAAAAATATCTTGATACATAAGATTGCAGCAATCAATGACAAATCGTTCCTTGCTGCTATGAATACCATTATTGATACTAAGTCTGAAAAACTCATCTATAAGACCACTCCTGAGCAAAGACAACGGATTAAAGAGGGACAGGAACAATTATTAAGAGGAGAGACATTTTCTAATGATCAAGTTGAAGCAGAGATTGATAAATGGTTAAGCGAAAAATAGTTTGGTCTTCTAGAGCAAAGTCTGACCTTTTAATGATCCTGGAATTTTTCTATATCCGCAATGGATCAAAGACTTATAGTAAAAAACTTAACTTAAAGATTCGCAAAGCAATAAGACTTCTAAGCAAACACCCATTTTTAGGAATCCAATCTGATGTTGAGAACGTTAGGGCTTTAGTTGAGGGAGATTATGCTATCTTCTATCAAGTCTATGATGATTCGATTAGGATTACAACAATTTGGGACTGTAGACAAAACCCTGATAACCTGACCATTACAAAGTAACATACATGTGCTAACACGGACAATAAAGGTAAGTTGTTTGTCACACTTTTTGCTTTTGTTCCTGCACCCATGACAAATTTGTAATGCCGGTATCGCGACCGCGCCAGTGCTTCTTATAAAACTCTGTATACCTTGACTTGTAACCTGCTCGCAATAAACATTGTACCGCGACACTCGTAATGCTCAATAAAAATTGTACCATGACGGCAAAAAGTGCGCCATACCCTCCTTGCACCGTGACAGTTCTCTGGCTAAAGTATCAGGACTCTGCCCGGTGCTTGCGTCGGGTAACACAACCTCCCTTTATTGCCGGGCCGTCAGACTGTCTAATAACCTA
>JALHSP010000126.1 GCA_022865305.1 Bacteroidales bacterium
AGAAAGATTGCTTTGGAAGGGTGCCAAGCATCTATCGATGCGAATACGGCATCACCTAAAAGCAATCTTTTGATGCAAACTTAAATAATATTTGTAGAGTATTGACATAAATTTATTTGGAAATTAACGGTATAACTCTTTACGCAAACGCTGGAATCAATTTGTAATGAGATATTTCATGTTTGCGTAATGTGCCTGACAGCGAAGGGACGGTTAGGTTTATGTGACTATTTATTTCTTGGTACTATCTAAGAATACGAAGGAACGGTTATGGCCAGTAGATGTAAATCACTATATGTTTTTTACTTTTTCAATCTTACCAGAACCAGAACTGGATTATCTGTTTCTTTCAGTCTGTTTGCCAGCTTTTCAAGTTCTTTCTTCTTTTCTGGGTATTTTGGGGTCGAATTTTTAAAAACTTCAGAGGCAACATGAGCTTTGAGTTTTAGGGCATCTACCCATCCGATGATTGTATTATCATCTTTTATCGTTTTGGGCAAAATGTTTAGGCCTCCGTCCAGATCGTTTACAATACCCTGCCCAGTATTAATTATGGCCTTGAAGCTATTTTTTTTTGAGCCAATAAAACTAAATATCAAAACATCATTAGGAATTACATACCTGTATACAAACTCATAATAAACATAATCGCCAAATTCAAACAAATTCAATGGAATAATATAATTTTTAGCTAGATATAAACCATCAAATTCAGTACGTGCTTTCGGAGATAACAATTTTTCTCCGACTTGAATAACCATGTGAGGTGTAAAATTTTTATTATCGTATAAATATATTGTATCAGAATAAACCTCTTTTTTAAAAAGCTTATTCTCAAACCTGTAAAAAAGGTTTTCAGCTGAGATACCATAAGCATCATGATTCTTAAAAGGATACTTATTAGGAAAGTTTTTAATGACTTTCCCATTTGTGTCAATCAAAGTATAACTATTTTGAATATCACCCATATGATTCTCACTGTAACATAAAATTTTATCATCAATTAAGTGAAATTCACTTGGAGAAAATGGGACCTGAAACATTCTTAATAATTTGCCGTTTTGTGAATAGACAAAAAATTTCTTTTGCCAGCGGGCAAGCAAGTATATATCCTGATTTGTTTCGTTGATATTTACATCATGGGCGGCAGTAAATTCGTTTGGACCTCTACCTTTAGTTCCGATCCTGGTGATATACCTTCCATCGGTTTGGAATTCCAATATAGTGCTTAGCCGTTGTATGAGAAAATTCTTTTCCCCAATTACTAATTTATTTCTTGTTATTAAATCTTCAGTACCTGAAATCATGCTTTGTTCATTGGATTCCAGTGGAATATACTCAATATCTTCAAATCCAAGATCAGAAAGCTTGATGCTGGTGACTTTAGGCAATTTTTTCAGATCAAAAATCATTACTCTATTTTTATCCTTATTTTGTTCAATTTGACAACTTAAAGCAACTAAGGAGAGGATCAGAATTCTTGAAAGAATAATCATATAAGTATTTTTATGAAATGGTTAATATCAAATTTATAACGAATATATTAGTTTAACAACTATAATCTTAATTTTATTTGTCGATATCTTCTATAACTTTTCTAAAATACCAATAAGAATTTGTCAAAAGTCAAGGTCCTTTTATTATGTCATAATACAGTTGGCCAGATGGCGGAGTCCGGGTAGGCAAAAAAGCATGTGTTTTGCAGCCTTTACATTTACTCCCTCTTATTAACAATAATTATTAACAAGGAAAGCGTATGTTGTTGATTTTCTTTTCTTTTTGCTTCTTTTTCTTTTCTTTGTTTATTGTTGTTAATATGTTCATAAAGAA
>JALHSP010000127.1 GCA_022865305.1 Bacteroidales bacterium
ACTCTTTCAGCCGATCGTGGGTCAAAATATTCACAATACGTCTTAAATTGTATGCTATAAACATAAATCCGACATCCGAGCTAGCCCTGCTTATTCCCTTCTTAGTAAGAATATAGCTGAATCCCCATTGTCGTTTTAAAGAAAAGGGATGCCATTTGATATCTTTTTTATCCTTAATACTTAATGGCATCATGTGTGTAATTCTTTCAGGTGCTATTTCAGGATGTTTTCTACACCATTCCAAAATAATTCCATTGTGTTCATGATGATGGAATGCGATTCCCTCCCTTTCATCCAGATAACCATTCCTAGAGCCTATCATGTGTTCCAAATGTGAAAATGTGAGATGGTCACCAATTATACCTTCTCCAAAATAATCCCATGTACTTTCAAAATATTTATCAAAAAGAATTTGAATTACATTAACTATGTAAGTATCAAATGAAAAGTTGAAACGGACTTGTGAACTAAACTCAATAATTTGCTTTGTAATCGCAATAGCAAATTCTTGGTCATCATACCAAATGCTATGGCAAATTGAAAACAGCTTCCGGGTATTGAAATCCACTTTGGATCTTCGCCCTGTATATCACTGGACAGAGAAAAGGATCCAGGGTCATATCATGATTTGCTTCTTAAGCTTGTATATGCTCAGGGCAATTGAATTTAAAATCAATCGGCAGGAAAAATTAAATCTGTCGACGGATGAGATTTTTAATCATTTAGACAAGATCAGAGCTGTTACTATCAATGCCTTTAAAAAGCGGGTGGTCATGAGAACCGAGATCACGGATGAAAATAACCTGATCTTGAGAACCCTTGGCATCAAAATACCTAATGCCGTTTTGGAAGAGAATGTAGTGGAGTAATTTTTTTTTATGGGATCATTATGCCTGTATATCAATTATTTGCATTTTTCAGTTGTCAAACTCGGGAAGATGATTAATATGATTTATTGTTACTTCGTTTATTGAATACATATTTTTGGATGTTATTAGTTAATAGAAGGCTGGATTACTTCAAGCAAGTAGTTTCTCCAATTTCATTTTCCATTTTTCCCAATCTTGCATTTCTTTCGTCTGTAAATCAATAAACTTCTGTGTGTGGTTGTGATGAACTAAATGACAGAGTTCATGTATGATTACATATTCAATGCATCCCTTAGGTGCTTTAATCAATTCTGGATTCAAAATAATCTTCCCCTTTGGTGTGCAGCTTCCCCAACGGGTTGGCATCTTTTTTAGTGATAAGTGAAAAGTGATTAGTGATAAGTTATGGTTTTTAACAAATTCTTCGAATAGAGGTTTTGCTATCTGGTGAAATTTGTCTTTTGCTTTTAAAAGATACCATTCTTCGACCAGTTCTTTTACTTTATTTCTATCCTGTGTATAAATTTCTAAAGACCGACCATGCAGCTTAACTTCTTCACTTTTAACTTTTAACTTTTCACTTTTAACTTTTAAGCGGTATTGCCTTCCAAGATAAAGGTGTGTTTCACCTCCTACAAATCTTCTTGCAGGTGTTTTTGGGTGGAAAATGAGAAAGTAACCCTGCTGCCTGATTATCCAAGGTGCTTTTTTCAAGAGTTTTTCTTTCACCCTTTCGATCGATGTATCAATCGGGGCTTTTACATAAACAAACAAATTCGGTGTAACAGTAATACCCAATGTTTTTCGATCGGAATATTCCAGACGAAAATCAATTTGTTTTGAGCCGAATTGAATTGTTCCTTTCATTATTTGTACCGGATTTTAGCAACCTCAATACACTTGTTTGCGATGTCATCCATCTCACCAAATGAAAGATCGAGGTGATATTTGTCTCTCACTTCATCAATCAGATAATCTCCAATTTCAATTTGCAGTTTTCCGGTTATGTTCGTTTTATACTGCCAGTCGATGACAGGTATGCCGTTGTCCAGAACAGCTCTTTGAATTAGTCTGTCAATATTCAAAGCTGCTTGTATTGAAATTTCTTTCCTGACTATTGGATCCTGAATCTTTTCTCCTAATGATTCGATATTTAAACCATAGTATGCTTTCGCAACATCTTTGTCTTTAAGTGCTTCAGGAATATCACTGTCTGTATGTGCCAACACATTATTCATAAGTTCCTGAACCCTGTTTAAGTATTGTGCTTCGTTGATCCGTCTTGTTTCGTACTCAAAAATTGTTTCCTGTAACATCTGGGAAAACTTTTTATAGAATGCAGGGTCTTCACCCATTTTCTCAGAAATATGTTTTGATGTTCTGCTGGCAATCTTATCTGCCTTTGCTGCTTTACCTATTGTCTTTTCAACTTCCTCCTGAAATTTATCTGTTTCAAATATGTTAACCAATTCAGTGATCACTTCTACTTTTTCAGTGGTTATATGTGTGTCAATTAATTTTTGAATCTGACCTTCATATTGTTTGTAATTAATTTCATCAGAGTATCTTTCAACTACTGCAATCCTAAGTTTAAGGAACATCGTAAGATCTTCTTTGTAGCGATTGATTGTTTTTTCATCTGTCTCTTTATAAAATTGAATAGAAGAAAGTGAAAGTTTCAGGCCCTTTGCAAATGCAGCCAGCTTTTCGTAAAACAAAACTCTTACTGCTTCATCCTTAAGCAATAACTGATAAGCTTCTGCATCCCGTTTGTTTGAAACAGTTTTAAAGATATCCCACAACTCAGAATGTTTCTGAGGCAGTTTTTTAATTTCATCGCTTATGTTTGTAAGAGTCCCGATCAAATCATCATTGTCAAAATCTTCAAATGAAGAATAGATCAGCAAGGCATCATCAAGATTTTCAATGACGCCGTAATAATCAATAATATAACCAAATTCTTTATCCGGATAAATACGATTTACGCGTGCAATTGCCTGTAAAAGCTTATGTCCCCGCAAATTTCTGGTGAGGTACAAAACTGTGTTCCGGGGTTCGTCAAAACCAGTAAGCAACTTATCTACAACAATAATCATTTCAGGGTCTTTCTGATTCTTAAAACGGCTGATAATGTTCTTTTCATAGCTTTTGGGATTGCCATGCTCGTCCATCATTTTCTTCCAGAACCTTTTTTCTTTTTCAGTTGATTTCTCATAAGCACTTTCTTCTCCCTCTCTTTCATCCAAAGGCGAAATCAAAACTTCATTAGTGACAATCCCTATCTCATCCAATTGTTCTTTGTACCGGATTGCATTTATCTTTTTATCACAAACCAATTGTGCTTTAAATGGAGTTCCCTGCCAGTTGTCACGGAAGTGCAAGCTAATGTTCCAGGCAATTGCATAAATCTTCTGTTCAGCGCTGTTCAGCTGGTCTGCCTGGCTGAATTTCTTTTTAAAATCCACTCTCTGATAATCTGTTAATGGTTCTGAGACCATTTCAAAAAATATATCCAGCGGACTTGCATTTACATTTTGCCTGGCCAGCCTTCCTTCGTACAGCAATGGTACAACTGTTTTGTCTTTTACTGCCTGGTCAACGGTGTAGGTATCTATAATGCCTCCGAATTTTGCTGCCGTGCTTTTATCCTTCTTGAAGAGTGGTGTTCCGGTCATCGCAATAAAACAAGCATTGGGCAAAGTCTTTTGCATCTCAATATTGAAAATGCCGTGCTGAGTCCGGTGTCCTTCATCAACCAGGACAAAAATATCATGACTCTCCAACGGCCTGGTTATTTTTTTCATTGCAGCCACAAACTTATTGATGATTGTTGTAACCACTGAATCACTTTTACTTTCCAGCAGCTCAACCAGTCGCTGACCTGTTGTTGCGTTTTCAACGAACTTACCGCACTTTCGGAATGTACCTGTTATCTGATTATCCAGATCAGTCCGGTCGGTTACCAGAACAATTTTGGGATTCCGGATAGTTTTTTCCATTGCAATGGCTTGTGCAAGCATCACCATGGTAAGAGACTTACCACTGCCCTGGGTGTGCCAGATTACTCCTCCTTTTCTTCTCCCGCCTTCAACCTTAATTATTCGCTGCATGGATTTCTTGACAGCAAAAAACTGCTGGTATCGTGCTATCTTTTTTTCTCCATTATCGAAAAGGATAAAATTGAAGATTAAATCCATCAATCTCTCCCGACGGCATAAACCATATAAATACTTATCCTGGACAGTCGGGAGAATATTTTCTTCTTCCAGGTCATCAAAATATTGTCTTACATATTTAAACCGTTCGCTGAAAAGTTTCTCTTTCTGATCGATAGATAATGGTCTGTTTTTTAATTCCTGCAGGTCGTTTTTGTATTTTGCTTCTTCCGCGTCGCTGTATGGATTCAAAATTTTGAACCCTTCCTCCCATTTTGACCAGAATTTCTCTGGTGTCGCGTTTGTAGCATATACTGCTTCCTGATTTGCAACGCTAATAATCACCTGTGCATAAACGTATAAAGCACGAATGCCGTCTTCCTGCTGACTACGCAGGTGCTGGCTGATGGCCTGTTTTAACGGTTCTTTCATATCAGGTCGCTTGCACTCAATCACACACAGGGGAATTCCATTCACGAACAACACCAGATCGGGCCTGTAATGCTCTTTGCTGTTGCTTCGCATTACGCTGTATTCTTCTGTTACATGAAAAACATTATTTGTTAAAAAAGATTCCGGGCTCCAGTCGATATAATGAAGTGTTATACTCTTTTTATCTCCGTCAAAATTCTGCTCAAATGCTTTACCCAGTGTAATAAGGTTGTAAACTGCCTCGCAGGCAGCAATGTAGCCTTCGTTCATTGGTAATTCCTTTAATGCACGAATACCGTTTTCAATATTGGCGTCGCTGATATAAGTGGTCCTTGTAGAACTGATTTTTTTATCTGAATTGATCTCTTTCAGCTGGTTCCGGAGAATATCTTCCAACAAAACGTTACTGGTTTTTCCGCCACGAAGTTTTTCAGCTTCTGCAGGAGACAAATAGGTATAACCCAGCTTTTGCAATAGCTGCAAGGCAGGTATCTGACTGATATGATCTTCTTTGAAACTTGGAGTGTCCATTTTTTAAATATCAGTTAACCAGTTTATCGAGACAGCATTTTTTATATTTCTTGCCGCTGCCGCAGGGACAAGGATCATTTCTGCCGGTTTTTGGCATCGTATTCACATATGGGATAACCGGTGGAGAATAATCATAATTATAATGACTATCTTCTGACTCCTTTTCTTTCTTATTTGCATTGTGTGAGTCTATTTCTTCTTGTATCCTTTCAGAAAAAACTGACAACTTCAGGTAGTTATTGAGGTTTTCTTTAACAGTAACATCTGTAAAATACCGATATGTATCTGAAAATATCTCCATCTGATATGGATCATTTACATAAAGTTCCGGCCAGTTAAAGACAAACTTCATGCGCCATAAGGTCTCACTTGCATTTACCATGGATTGATATTCCAACATGTGGATATTCTCCTCCATTAGCTTGTAATAATGATCATTAATTAAATTATTAGTGTGGAGAAATCTGTATACATATTTTAATCCGAACACCTTGCCGAAAACTTCTATGTCATTAAGCTGGAATATACTATCGAATCTTTCATCTATATGGTCCGAGAGGACAGGATAGGGTATATAGAAGAATCCTTCCGGAGACTCTTCGTGCCCGAATAATTGATATTTCTGGAGTATATTCCACAACCTGTCAGATAGCAGGAAAGGTATATTAAACTCCTCTCTCATATATTTGATGAACTGAATATTAAGCGAAAGCAACAAATCCTTACTCCTGTTCTCAATATTTGATTTTATTAACTTTTCATCAAGGGGCAGAGACAAGCTATTAAAAACAATCTGAAAAACTTCCATCTCCTCATCAAATCCATATTCTTCCATTTCTTTTTTGAAAAGGTCAGGACGTATGGATTCACCACTTTTAATTTGCAGATAACGTTTTTCGAGTTCGTCGAGGTAAATGGAAATGCAGAATTCTCTTTCCGGTAAGCCAGTTATATCTCTGGCTTCTGACAGAGGCTTCCATACTGCCTTTGAATACTCCAGCGCAATGTCGAAATACTTGTTAAAAATTAATTGAAATAATATATTTGATCCAATGATACTACATCCGCGACCCGGATTACTCTTAATTATTTCCAGATGCTTCCTGATGTTTTCAATATCATTAAAATAAATAAGGTGGGGAAATAACTCGGTTTCAACAAATTCATACTCAGTCTCAAAATCGCCGGGGAAAGTAGTCCGGTAAAGGTTAATAAAATCAAGTATTTCAGAGACTCTTCCTTCTTCGAGCATGTGTTCCCCGGCATCTAAAAAGAGATCTATCCAGGCTATCTCCAGATCAGGAAAGGTCTGAAGCATATGATACAGGAGCAGAAATGGCTCATTGTCTTTAAGTTTTCTGAAATGATCATAAATGTCGTCAACCTCTTTTTCGTACCAGTTAATTGTCTGAACCATGATTTTCCTGATTTGATTTTTTTAATTTTTTATTCTTTTATGAGGCCCCAGATCAACACTATAATACAACCACGTGCATTTTTTAATTGGTTGCTATTTATTGTACAATTTATCGTTCTGCCAATTTGACGGATTATTTATGATATATTCCGAAATTCGATGATAGGATTTTTCATCACGGATAATGTGTTCGTAAAAATTACGTTGCCATAATGGTTGGGGTTGAATATTTTCAACCCCAACGGTATTGTTCCGAAACCATTTTGTAACGCCCGTTTTATATCCCCGTACAATTGATCCTATGGAATGTGGGATTATTTTTTGATAATCGTTTTTGGGGGATTGGTGTTGCATTTGTAGGGGT
Organism: Bacteroidales bacterium; assembly: GCA_022865305.1. Lineage (GTDB taxonomy): Bacteria > Bacteroidota > Bacteroidia > Bacteroidales > VadinHA17 > LD21. Next base: position 6,769 of record JALHSP010000127.1, read on the forward strand.
TGAAAATTTTCAACCCCTACGGGTGCCACCGATTCATATTGTGAAACGGTTTTAATCAATTCAATAATTCCATGAACATGATTTGGCATTATAATATATTCGTGCAAAACCGCATTCGGAAAATGTTTGGAAATTTTCAACCAACATTCATCGGCAATTTTTCCTGCATCATTTAATCCCATTTCAACCCCAACGATTTCCCCGAATAAACACAACCTGTCCTGAACACAAATGGTAATAAAATACAATCCTGCTTGCGAATAATCGTATCCCTTCAGGCGGATGCTGTGACGATGGTGGATGTTGGGATTGTAATTGTTCATTTATTTGTCTGTTTGCGATACAGGGACAGAAAATCTTCTGCCCTTACATAATTTTCACCCTTTTCTTCCCTGTCAGCAACACCTGCATCAACCCCTTTTTCTGCTCTTTCAGTTTCTCTGTTTTGGTTCTAATCAATTGTATTTCATTGTCGGCTGATTGAAGCACCCTTGCAATGGCGGTTTGCTCATCAAAAGAAGGGAGTCTAGTTTCTAAGCTTAGGAAGATTTCAAAGTCAAAAGTCATTTTCTCAATATGAACGCCATAACTTGAAATGTAAGTTTGGTGGTAGAAGTATTTCAACTGAGAAGCATAGTTAAAATATTCCATATTTAAAATATTCGGGTCTCTTGATACTACAGCAATGTAAGAGCCGGAAATCTTAGATCCTGCAAATTCTTTAGTAACTAATGCAGAAGCTCCATGAAGAATTTGCATTTTGGAAAAAAGAAAATCGCCTTCATGAACCGTTCGTAGGTCCTTTACTTTTATTTGATGACCGTATAAAGTATCTCTGAAAAAAATTCCACCAGAACGTCTTCGAACACTTATCAAGTGATAGAGTTCATCATCATTCCATTCAACTGTTCGCTTTACAACTTTCAAAAGTTTTTCGTAAGAATATTTCTTCCACTCCCCACTAAATCCCTTCAACCTTTTCTTCCCAGTTAATAGATTCTGCATTAACCATTTTTTCAGCACCTCTTTCTGCCCGATTAGTGCCTGAGTTTTGGAACTGGCCTCGTCCCAGGTGGAAAGGAGACGGGCTATGGTTTTTTGTTCGGGGAGAGGAGGAAGTGGAATTTTTAATTTTCTAACATCAGAAGAATTTATTGCTGGATAATTTGAGCCAACTAACAATTGATAAAGCTGTTTTGAAATTCCTGAACTAAAGAGATATTGGTACAGAAATTCATTGTTACATTTCTTGGTAGTGATAACGGCAAATCCTGTTGAAGCGATTAGATTTTTAACATCATCTCTAATCAGAGAAAATCCTTGAAGGTTTGGACGAACAGTAGCCATTAATATATCGCCTTTTTTTACAATTCTCCTTGCTCTTGAAGGAGCAGTAACAAAAACCTGTTTTGTTGTTTCAATCTTGAAATCATCACTATCAACATCTGACAAAGAGATATAATCAAACTCATAATCTTTCGATGTGCTGCCATTCAAGCTTTCTTTATCAATATCCGTAACATCTTCAAAATGTTTCACATCCCAATCACCCGGAATTTTGCCGAGGGGTGTTTTTTTATATATTGTTTTGTTATTGTTCATCTGATTGTAAGTTAATATAATATCATTAAATATGCACGATATACCCGGTTAATATATAATGCAAAAACTAATATATAATGCTGAATATCAATGTAATTAGTCATTTAACAGGTAATTGTCTTTTTTGTTTTAAAATCGGGGCATTCCTTATATTTTACATATCCCAACTGGTTGGTAGTAAGCGTCGTTGATCCAATTATACAATCTGGTGTATTGGTATGGTGGTGACCGAAAATCCAGAAGTCAGCATGCGATCTTGAGACATAATTATTCATTTCCACGGCAAAAGCTTCATTCAGGCTGTCTCCCTTATATTTTTCAGGATAATTCATGAATGTTGGGACATGATGGGTGATAATTACTTTTTTTTCAGATCCATTTTTCGACAGTTCCTCGTTCAGGAAAGAACGGCATTGTTCATGAAGCTGATTATAATGATCAGGAGTTAATCCTTTGTTATTATATTTAATTGCATGAAAATCAGAGAGTCTTTGTCTTATCTCAAATTGATTTGCCGGGCTAATACTTGTCCACAGGGTAGTGAAAATAAGCTTTAAATCCTCCTGAATAACAGAAACATTGTTTAACAGAAACAGGTTGTCCTTAATTTTTTCATTAAAAGAACCTGCCCGGTCTGAGATATCCGAATAATAGTATTCATGATTACCCGGAATCCAATATGTGGTTTTAAAAGTATCTGATATACAGCTGAAAAAATCAGCGTGCTTATCCATTTCAGCAAATGGAACAATATCACCGGCCAGCAATAAAACATCACCTCCGGGCAACAAAGAGTTTCTTTTCATGAACTCCTTATTTTCTGGGAATTCCAGGTGTAAGTCGGAGGCATACTGAAGTTTCATATTATGCTCCCAGCTCTTTTAAATACCTATTCATTTCAGCCTGCACTGTTTTCAATTCCTCTTCAAGTTTTTCGATTTCTGTTTGTACTGCAGCAATATCGACTTCCGGTTCTTCCTCAAAAGTGTCGACATACCGTGGGATGTTTAAATTGAATTCGTTTTCCTTAATTTCTTCAAACCTGGCCACATAACTGAATTTATCCTCAACAATTCCGGAATGCAATTTTTCCTCATTGAATTTCCGGTATGTATCCACAATATGTTCAATATCAGCAGGCCGAAGTTTGTTTTGATTTTTGGCAGACTCATAATGCTTACTTGCATCAATGAACAATACATTTTTATTATCACCTTTCCCTTTGTTAAAAATCAAAATTGCTGCCGGAATGCCGGTACCGAAAAACAGGTTAGAAGGGAGACCGATAACTGCTTCAAGAATATTTTCCTCAATAGTCTTCTGCCGTATTTTCCCTTCACTGGCTCCACGGAATAATACGCCGTGAGGCACTACAACACCTGCTATACCTTTACCTTCATAGGTAGTCTCTATCATGTGGCTGATAAAAGCCCAATCGCCCTTGCTTTTTGGTGGTATGCCTCTCCAGAAGCGGTTGTATTTATCGGTTTCAGGGTCAAAAGAGTCACTTGCTTTATTCTCTTCTTTATCATCGCTCTTTCCCCACTTGTCCAGCGAGAACGGAGGATTAGCAACAACAGTATCAAACTTCATAAGGGCGTCGCCTTCTTTCAGTTTTGGATTTCTGATAGTATCTCCCCAACGAATTGTGGCGTTATCAAAGCCGTGTAAAAACATATTCATTACAGCCAACGCCCAAGTGCTACCGTTAGCTTCCTGACCGTAAAGTGAAAAGTTTTCTGAACCTACTTCCTCACCTGCTTTAATCAGCAAAGAAGCTGATCCGCAAGTCGGATCGCAGATCCGGGAGCCGGGTTTTGATTTTGTGAGTTTAGCTATGAGCGTTGAAACCTCCTTTGGTGTAAAAAATTCTCCGGCCTTTTTCCCTGCATCGCTGGCAAAATTCTCAATCAGGAACATGTACGCTCCGCCAATAATATCAGTGCCTTCAAGGTGTGAAGGTTTAAGATCCAATGTTTCTTTATTAAAATCAAGGAGCAGGTTTTTCAGCCTTGTGTTTTTGTCTTTTGTATCACCCAGTACACTGCTGTTGAAATTGATGTTCTGGAAAATCCCGGCACCGTCCTCACTATAAAGTTTGTCACGGTTGGCTTCCACCAGATCTTCCAGTGCAATATCTATCATCTCACCTATATTGAGTTCATTCCGATGATCAAATAAATAATTGAAATGACTGTGTTCAGGAACTACAAAGCGTTCATGCTTCATAGCACGATCAGCACGCTCTTTGTCACCATTGTATTTTTTCAAATGTGTTTCATATTTATCATCATAAACATCACTAAGATATTTTACAAAAAGCATTGTAAGTACATAATCCTTATAGACACTTGGATCAATGCTTCCGCGAAATGTGTCGCATGCTTTCCAGACTGCATCGTTGATATCTTTTTGAGTAATTTTTTTCATGTTACTTATTTTATGACGTTAATTATTTGTTGTTGAATTTGTTTTTCTTTTAGCGATTCAATTTGGCATTTCAGAATCTTTTCTAAATTCCTCAGTTGAGTGATTTTCAAAATTGCTTTTTGTGTCTCCAAATCGGGGATCGGGATTTCCACTTCTTCAAGGACAGATTTTGAAATAGAAACGATAGAACTTCCCACCGCTTTCCCTTTCAAAAATTTTTGTGAGATTGGTTGGTTGATATACCAGGTTAAAAATTCAGGTACTATTTTGTCCTGGAAGTTGTCATTTATACGAATTACAAAAAAAGAGGTGGACGCAACAGCTGGTAGATTTTTACTTTCATACCATGCTGCGAAATTTTTTGTGCCTTTTGCTGCAAATAATACATCCCCATGTCGCAATAAGTGTTTATCGGAAATGTTTTCAGCCTTTAAATCAGGGTGTAAAGAACTTATAAGCTGACCATTTTCATTAAAATGTTTTGCTTGTAAATACACTATTTGACCCTCTGGAATTGGCTTTGCAAAGATTCCTGTTTGTATGTTAGCGATATGTTTTATATTTGTTTTCAAAATATTTATTTAAGTAATGCGGCTACAAAGATAGGTAAAATATTTCGATTTACCAAATATATTTCAATATATTATTGAGTAGGGGTTCTACAAAGCTAAGTTATTTAGTATTTATGGGTCGAATTTGAGGAGGCAAAATTGCACTCTTTTGCAAGCCTTTGGTTTTGTGGGAAGGCTAGTGGGGGCTTGCAAATGTGTGCAATGTGGCTTGTCTGAATTTTAAAATTTTTGCGCACGGGCAAAGTCCCGGTAAATGGTAGCGAATTAAACGTCAAGATATAAGTTTGTTAACGGTACAAATCTGTCTTGTTGTCTCGAATAGATAAGCTGTCTATATTTTTTAACAGCTTGCCAATAATACGTTTATATATCTGCTTAAGGTGAACATATTTGACCATATAAGGAGTTATAACTCACTACAATAGGTTATTAATTAAATGATAATAGCAGGTATTATTTTGATGTGGAAATTAATTAATCGTGCTTTATTGGTTTAAAGCAGATTTCTGAGGCTGTCTGAAAAGTCGAAATCAATTAGCCGCAAAGGTTGCAATCGCGGGTACTCGTGAACGAAAAATCGCAATGAGATGAAATTCTAACTGTTTTAACATTACGGATTTTGTACCTTTTTACCTGCTGAAGCTCTTGCAGAGCTGATTCTATAGATCCAGCCTTCCTGCACCGTTACCTATCTCAGGCTGATAAAAATCCGGCACCAGTCCGGTCTTTTTCAGGTAAGTTGCAGAGAGGTCAGTCATAAACTTTGCTGAATCGGAGTTTTTTACGATACTGACTGTGCAACCGCCGAATCCGGCCCCGGTCATACGTGTGCCAATTACACCCGGCAGTTTCCTGCCTTCATAAACAAGAGTATCAAGTTCAATACCTGTTACTTCGTAGTCATCCCTGAGGGAATCATGCGATAAATTCATAAGCTCACCAAACCTGCTGATGTTATTCTCTTTAAGTACCTTTACAGCTTCAGTGACTCTTCCGTTTTCACTAATAACGTGTTTTGCCCTTTTGCTTACAACTGGATCACTGATAAATTTGTCGAGCAGATGGATTTCATCAGTATTGAGTTCGCTTAAGTTCTTTAATGGTTTGTATGCCTGCAATAATTCAACAGCTTTATCACATTCTGCCCGCCTCTCATTATATTTTGAATTAGTAAGGCCTCTTCTTTTATTGGTGTTGGTTATTATAAGTGAACAATCCTGCAGAACAACCGGGATGTTTTCATAAAATAATGTATCGCAATTCAGAAAAATAGCATGATCCTTCTTCCCAAAACCGACTGCAAACTGATCCATAATTCCGCAGTTCATTCCGACAAATTCATTTTCTGCCTTCTGGCTCATCTTAACCATGTCGAGCGTGATTAAACCTGCAGAAAATAATTCATTCAGTGCGACTGCTGTTACCATCTCGATTGAGGCTGAGGAGGAGAGACCTGCTCCATTCGGGACATCCCCGTAATACAAAAATTCAAGGCCGGTGATCTGTGTACCTCTCTTTATAAATTCATTTATTACGCCAAGCGGATAGTTTATCCATTTTTTGCTTTTGTTAACAAATAATCCTTTAAGTACTGTCTCTTCATCATCATTAAAGTTAAGCGTGCTGAATCTCAGGATGTTACTTTTTATCTTCCTGATGAGGAGATATGTGCCATAATTCAGTGCGCACGGGAAGACGAAACCTCCGTTGTAATCAGTATGTTCTCCTATCAGATTAACCCTTCCGGGAGAGAAAAAAAGAACAGGCTTATCATTCCTGTTCCCGTATTTTTCGTAAAACTTGTTTAAGAAGTTTTTTGTATCCATTTATTATACTTTTAGTTTTTTCTCAATTTCGTTTATCTGATTTCTGAAATGTTTATCAGTATCAATAAGGTTGTTTACAGTTTTGCAGGCATGTAAAACTGTTGCATGATCTTTGCCACCTATATGAGATCCTATGCTTGCCAGTGAAGCTTTTGTGAGACTTTTTGAGAAATACATTGATACCTGCCGGGCCTGAACAATCTCCCGTTTTCTTGTTTTTCCCTGTATAAGATCTATAGGGATCTTATAATAATCGCAAACAATTTTCTGGATATACTCAATCGTTATTTCACGTCTTGAAGTGCTAATGAGTTTTTCAACCATTTGCCTGGCAAGATCGAGAGTGATCTCTTTTCTGTTCAGTGTTGATTGTGCATAAAGTGAAATTAATACTGCTTCCAGTTCCCTGATGTTATTGGAAATATTCACAGCCAGAAATTCAAATATCTCTTCAGGAAGTTCAATGCCGTCGTTATATGCTTTTTTCTTAAGTATGGACAGCCTGGTCTCATAATCAGGACGTTGCAGGTCAGCCTGAAGACCCCATTTAAACCTCGAGAGAAGTCTTTGTTCCATTCCCTGCAGATCGACAGGTGCCTTATCGCAGGTGAGGATCAGCTGTTTACCTGATTGATGGAGATGGTTAAAAATATGAAAAAAAGTGTCCTGAGTTTTTTCCTTTCCCGCAAATTCATGTACATCGTCCAGGATCAGGACATCAATCATCTGATAAAAATGGAGGAAATCGTTTTTATTATTGTTTCTTACAGATTCAACAAATTGAGTCTGAAATTTATTGGCATTAACATAAAGGACAGTTTTATCGGGGTGCGTTTCTTTGACCAGAATCCCGATTGCCTGTGCAAGATGTGTTTTCCCCAGGCCAGAGTCACCATATATCATAAGAGGATTGAATGCCGTACCTCCCGGATTGTTCCCGACAGCTATACCGGCGGACCTGGCAAGCCTGTTGCATTCGCCCTCAATATAGTTGTCGAAATTGTAATCAGGATTAAGCTTTGGATCGAAATGAACTTTCTTTATGCCCGGTATTACAAAAGGATTCTTGATCGATGACTGGGTAACTTCAAAGGGAACCTGAAGGGGTTTGTTATTAATGTCTGTTTTGTACTTTGAAGGATATCTTACAGTGTATGGCTTACCATCTGAATAATTGGCATTTTCCATCACGACATTATATTCCAGTTTCGCATCGGTACCAATCTCGCGTCTCAGAGTTTTCCTGAGAATATCAATATACTGCTCTTCAAGATACTCGTAAAAAAACGGGCTTGGTACCTGAATAGTCAGAACATTGTTTTCGAGCTTTAAAGGAATGATTGGTTCAAACCATGTTTTAAAACTGATGGATGGAATAATATCTTTTATTATCTGCAGACAGTTATTCCATACGTCATGATGTGTTTTATTCATTTAAGTTGTTTATTACAAATTTTAAGGTTCGCGTCAAGCTGATTCAGGTAGCAATATTTGTAAAAAAAAATCTTATAAAAAAACTTTTTTTTACTTGACTTTTTCAAAAAAAGTATATGTTTTTAACCATCAGCAACTTATGAAAAAATTTATTTTTTGTTGTTATAAAATACAGATAATCAGTGATATATATTTGACTAACTTGGTTTGTCGGTGTATTACAATTCGTTATGAATGCTTACTCAAAATTCAACAACTGGTAATTAAAATGAGTATTATTTTGTCGGTGAATAATTTTTATAATTTAAAGATCAAGATACTCTGAAGTTTATAATAAAACTAATCTGTAGGGATATTTTTTTTGCCGAAAATTGAAAAATGAACATATCTTTTTGGATTGGCTTTCATGTCCTTTAAAAGTTCATTTAAACTCTCAAGACTTTGAGACAGGTTTGTATAAAGTGAATCATTTGTCAGTAATTGTCCGGCACTTCCCTTTCCTTCATTCATATTTTCAAGCAGAAGTGCAGTTTTCTTAAGACCTGACTTCAGATTTAATACCGTATTGTAAATATCAGCTGCAGCAAGAGTATCTGTAATTGATTCAAGATTGCTGAATGTACTGCTCATGTTTGAAGAATTATCTGCAAGCATCTGGGAAAACCTGGTTAAATTATCCAGAGAAGTCTTTAATTCTGTTTCCTTTGATCCTATAATCTTGTCGAAGCTTTCGGTAGTGCTGTTCAGGTTGTCAACAATACCATTGAGGTTCTTTTTAAATCCCGGATCCATTATTTCGTTTACAGAACTGACAACTGAATCGATTGAATTAATAAGTGCTGTTATCCTGTCTTTCACAGGCAAAAGTTCTGCCTCAAGTCTGGTAATAATCGATTCAGGAAGTCTGCCTGGAATAGTATCACCGTACGCATAAGTTCCCGGGCCCTCGCCATACACAAAATGCACTTTCATTCCGGCAATAAGCGAAACAGGAACTATTTCCGCAACAGTGTTTTTTGGAAGCTTAAAATTTTTGCCGACTGAAAATGTTACCAGAATTTTGTCACTTTCAGGATTTAGCAGTTCTATCGATTGTACTACTCCTACTTTAAATCCGTTAATTTCAACAGGACTCGATTCTGCCAATCCTGAAATGTTATCATATATGGAATAATAATAGGCGGTCTTTTTAAAATATTCCTTTCCTTTGAGAAAATTGTATAACCAGATAAATACTAAAATAGTCAGTAATGCAACAATACCAATTTTGACTTCGTTCGAGATCTTCATTATTCAATTTCTTAAATTATTTTTTCCTTTTTTGTTCTATAGCGTCCTGTAAAGGTACTATTTTGTTATCTTTTACAGCAATTACAAAAGCATCCGGATAAATAGTCTCGATCTTTTTCCGGTATCTGACTGCTTCTGAATAATCTTCAAAGTTGCCGGTAGCATACTTAAAACGATCCCGGGCGTTGATTTCAATAATATCTTCTATCCCTTTGAAATTATCAGCCTTTGTTTCGATTTTTGATGCAGCAGTGGCAACCTGTACCGTGAAAACCAGTTGTCCCTGTGGCAAACTGCCGGCAGTTTTATTCTCATTTTTTTCAACCAGCTCTTGATTTTGCATCGCAGATATCCCGCTTCTGATATTAATCTCATCTATATAATCCCTGCATGCCCTGAAAATAGCTGACGCCAGATAATCCTGACCTTGTTCGGAATTCAGATATCTCTCCTCGGTAAGGTTGGTAATATATCCGGTTTCAACAAGTACACCGGGCATTGCTGTATTGAATAAAACCCAGAATACTGCTTGTCTCACACCACGGTCTTTCCTGTCAACCCTCTCTCTGAACTGAGTTTGTATTTTAGATGCAAGTACGGTGCTCTGTTCCTGAGAAACATTCTGCATAAGTGTAAACATGATGTACGACTCAGGAGATTTGGGATCAAATCCTTCATATTTGGTGGAATAGTTTTCTTCCATAAGTCTTACCTCATTCTCTTTCATAGCAACTTCAAGGTTTTCCTGGTCTTTGGCAAGACCCATAATATAAGTTTCTGCACCAATTATATTTTTTGAATTTGCCCAGTTGGCATGAATTGAAATAAACAGGTCTGCTTTATTCTTATTAGCTATTTCCGGTCTTTCTGAAAGGTCTACTGTTGAATCATCCTTTCTTGTGTAAATGACTGTCACATTTTTTAAGTTCTGCTTTATATATTCACCCGTTTTTAAAGCAATAGCAATATTTATGTTTTTCTCATAGCTGAATGAGCCAACTGCTCCCGGATCTTTACCTCCATGTCCGGGATCGATTACAATAACCCATTTCTTTTCGGTTTTCTGATCCGGAATTGATGATAACACATAAAAAGGAAAAAGAAAATCCGAAACAAAAACAAAAAGTAAGACCGCAGTATATATATTAATGGTATGAAGTTTGCCGTTTTTAAATAGACTCATGATAAGTTCATGTTTTTTTAATAGTTTTGCCGCTGACATCCCGACGTCACACAAAAACTATACAAAAATAGTATTTAAGTTGTATTTTTTTAAAGAAAAACGGTTGCTTGTAGTGTTCCTCGTGATGGTCCGGTCATTTTCATTGCTCTCCCAGGAAAACAAAACTATCCCTGACACTATCGTTGTACGGCAGGATTCGCTTGTTACAGATACCATCCTGAAGAATCTTAAAAACATATCCCTGGATGCCATCGATAAGCAGGTAACCTACAAGGCAGCAGGCTTAATTAAGACTGATATGGTCAATAAAAAGACCACCCTCACTAAATTAGCGGAAGTCAACTATGGTGAAATGCAGATTAAAGCCGACTCTATAGTTCTAAGTATGGAAACAGACATAGTTTTTGCCACTGGAATAAAAGATAGTACGGGGAAAATTACAGGAAAGCCGATTTTCAAGGAAGGTTCACAGGAATTTACAGCTGATGAGCTTTCTTACAATTTCAAAACACGCAAAGCATATATTAAAGGCATTGTGACGGAGCAGGAGGACGGGCTCCTTCGGAGCTCCTATACAAAATTGCTGGAAGACGGTACTTCAAACATCTCAAAAAGCACATATTCAACCTGTGATGCAGATACTCCGCATTTTTATATTAATCTGCCGCGGGCAAAGATTTATCCGGGGAAAAAAATAATCTCAGGTCCTGGAAACCTTGTCTTTGAAGGGGTACCTTTACCATTATTCCTTCCTTTCGGTTATTTCCCAATCCAGACAAAAAAGGCTGCTTCCGGGATACTTATGCCAAAACCGCACTATGAAGAGGGTAGAGGATATGCTCTGACAGACGGAGGTTACTATATCCCGATTAGCCAATACTTTGACCTGACACTGAAAGGGAATCTCTTTACCAACGGATCATGGATGCTTACAGGACAAACAAGCTATAATAAACTATATAAATACAGCGGTAACTTTTCTTTCAGTTATGCTAAAAATATTTCAGGACATAAAGGATTAGATGATCGCAGGGAGTCAAATAATTACAGCCTTGGATGGAGTTATAATCAAAATCCTAAGGCACGGCCAGGTTCAAGATTCTCAGCCAGCGTAAATATGAGTTCAAGCGGTTTTGACCGTAATAACAGTTATAACCTGAATGATCACGTTACTACGCAACGACAATCCAGTGTAAGTTATTCCAAAACATGGGAAGGAACTCCTTTTAACCTGTCGGCCAGCATGAATCACAGCCAGAATGTTAAAAATAAAACTGTAAGCCTGAATCTGCCCAAAATAAGCTTTAATGCAGCAAGAATATATCCACTGAAGGGTAGGAGAAGTACCGGTCCAAAAAAATGGTACCAGGAACTTCAGTTTCAATATTCTGCCTCGCTTGATAATCAAATAAGTACTTATGACAGTATTCTGTTTACAAAAGATGTCTGGAGTAGAATGCGGAGTGGTTTTAGTCATGAAGCGCCACTGAGTTTTCAAATACGTCCGTTCAGAAATTTTTCAATCTCTCCGCAGGTATCGTACAAAGGTGTTTTATATACTCAGAAGGTTGAGAGAAGGTGGGATCCGGATATTAAGACTGTGATTCGTGATACTCTGAGAGGTTTTTTCTACGGACAGGCAATTAATCCATCAATAAGCGCCAGTTATAGTCCTCAGATTTTTGGTACCTTTCAGTTTAAGAAAAATTCGAATTCCGGGTTGCAGGCTGTCCGGCATGTCATGAAACCTTCAGTAAGCTTCAGCTATGTTCCCTCTTTTAAAGGATTCAGCTCAAAAATGTACAGGCAGGTTCAGCTCGATACAACTGGCAGAACAACAGATTATTCCATATATGAAGGAAATATTTACGGAACACCTTCATTATCAAACAGAAATGGTAATGTTTCTTTCAACCTGACGAATATCCTTGAGGCAAAAGTGTTTACCCGTAATGATACTACCGGAAAAGCAAAAAAGGTCAAGCTTATTGAAAACTTTGGCATAGCAACCTCTTATAATATTTTTGCCGACTCTATGAGGTGGGCACCAATATCAATGATTATGCGGACAACTCTTTTTGAAAATGTGGGTGTTTCTGCAAGCAGCAACTTTTCACTTTATGGGCTCAACAGTAAGGGTACACAGATCGGAACTTTTCTCTATTCCCAGAATAAAAAGCTTATGAGGATGAATAATTTTGCGTTGAGCCTCGATTTTGATCTGGGAAGACTTCTGCAAGGAAATGAAGAAAAGGCAAGAACAAATACGCCGCAAAATTTAACAGATCAGGGAACCCAGGGGATTGGAAATGAATCTGACATTAATCCCACTGCTGATATCAATGCTGCTGGCAGCCAGTTAGATGAGTATGGTTACCCGGAATTTGATGTACCATGGACAATGAACGTAAGCTACAGTTTAAATTATTCTAAACCTGCATTTACCTCAATGATCACACAGACCCTTTCAGTAAGGGGAACCATTACGCTGACCAAAAAGATGTCAATAACTTACAACTCAGGGTATGATTTTACCGGGAAAAAGATAACAATGACACAAATCCAGATATCTCGCGATCTTCATTGCTGGGATATGAGTTTCAACTGGATACCAATTGGTTATATGAAAATGTGGACATTTTCAATCAAAGTGAAAGCTCCTGTGCTGGCTGATCTGAAATATGAGAGAAGAAAAGACTATCATGATAATTATTAATAGTTACAAGATGCTGGTTGCATGTTGCTTGTTGCTACTCAACCCAGTAACCAGTAACCAGAAACCAGCAACTTGATTTAAATACACATAATATGAAAAGAATTATAAAGACATCAAAAGCTCCTGCAGCTATTGGGCCTTACAGCCAGGCAGTTGAGGCAAACGGAATTCTCTTTATTTCAGGACAGATACCGGTTGATCCTGCAACGGGCAGGATTGTTGAGGGTGATATTACCATTCAGACAAAACAGGTTCTTAAGAATATTGATGCAATTCTTAATGAGGCGGGATATAGTTTTATTGAAGTTGTCAAATCCACCTGTCTCTTAACTGATATGGCAAACTTTAAAGCTATGAATGAAGTATATGCCCAGTATTATTTTGATAATCAGCCAGCCAGAGCAGCATTTGCAGTGAAGGAGCTTCCTCTTGGTGCCCTTATTGAAATAGAAACTATTGCCGTAAAATTAGCTTAAGTATTAATTAGTAACCTTTCTCCCGACTGCGCCTGGATCTCCCCCAGGGGGGAGAGAAATTCAAAACAAAAGATAGACTGACTAAAATGAGATATTTTTTCCCCCCTCTGGGGGGAATTAAAAGGGGGTCAAAATAAAAAGACTGAACTCTTAGGTCCAGTCTTTTTTAATTCTTAGGTTAAAGTAGTTATTCTGCAACTATCTCAAAATCAATTTCTACCTTAACTTCCCTATGCAGCTTTATAACTGCTTTATAGCTTCCAATCTCCTTAATCTGGTCTTCCGGAAGAGTAATGCTCTTACGGTCAATATCAAATCCTTTTTCTTTAAGCGACTCCGAGATCTGAATGGTATTTACTGAACCAAAGATTTTTCCTGATGAACTTGTTTTCGCACCGACGACAATTTTTACATCAGCCAGTTTAGCAGCAATCTCCTGAGCTTCAGCTTTTATCTTCTCTTCCTTATGTGCTCTCTGTCTGAGATTTTCAGCATGCATTTTCTTTACAGATTGTGTAGCTGCAATCGCGTAACCTCTGGGAATCAGGTAATTTCTTCCATATCCATCCTTAACATTAACCAGATCATCCTTCATTCCTAGCTTATTGACGTCCTGTAATAATATAATTTCCATAAAAAGTCCTCCTTATTTTAAAAGATCAGTAACATAAGGAAGAAGGGCAATATGACGTGCTCTCTTAACGGCTTTTGCCACTTTCCTCTGATATTTGAGCGATGTTCCTGTAATCCGGCGTGGCAGGATTTTCCCCTGGTCATTCAGGAATTTCTTAAGAAATTCCGGATCCTTATAGTCGATATAACGGATTTTGTTTTTCTTAAAGCGGCAGTATTTCTTTTTCTTAACCTCAACCGTAGGTGGTGTCAAATATCTTATTTCTGATTCATTCTGTGCCATAACTTACTCCTCCTTTGTTTTTCCTGATTCTTTTTGTTTTCTCTTTTTCTCAGCATACTCGACGGCAAATTTTTCCATCCTGAATGTCAGAAACCTGATAATCCTTTCATCACGGCGATACTGAACTTCAAGTTTCTCAATAAGGGTACCCAGACCTTTGAATTCAATCAGATAATAAAAGCCTGTCGACTTCTTCTGAATAGGATAGGCCAGTTTTTTCAGGCCCCAGTTCTCTTCATGAACGATCTCCCCCTTGTTATCGGTGATGACCTTCTTGAATTTTTGAACCGCTTCCTTCATCTGGTTCTCAGATAAAACGGGAGTTGCAATGAAAACGGTTTCGTACTGATTCAACATAGTGATTAAGTTTTATTAAATTAATGATTTTGGCTCGCAAAAGTACAATTATTTTGTTTTAAACAAAAATTAATTTACAGAAAATTACAACCTTATATTACAACTCTGTAATATGCCATCCTGCAAACCCGGGAATTTTCCCCGGGTTTCTTATCAAGTAGGCTTTTTAATTATATTTGTACTGAGGTACCTTTAAAAAGCGAGACTGATTTTATGGAAAACTTCATAGTTTCTGCAAGGAAATATCGCCCTGCCACCTTCGACATGGTAGTTGGACAGGATTCTATCACCAATACTCTGAAAAACGCTATCAAAAGAAAACATCTTACTCAGGCTTACCTCTTTTGCGGACCCAGGGGCGTTGGAAAAACCACCTGCGCCAGAATCTTCGCTAAAACTATTAACTGTATAAATCTAACAGACAATGCTGAAGCCTGTGATAAATGCGAATCGTGTTTGTCATTTAATACAATGAGATCCTTCAATATACATGAACTTGATGCTGCTTCAAACAATAAAGTTGAGGATATCAGAAGCCTTAATGATCAGGTAAGGATCCCGCCACAGATAGGAAAATACAGCATTTATATAATTGATGAGGTTCACATGCTCTCTCCTTCAGCATTTAATGCTTTTCTCAAAACTCTTGAAGAGCCTCCCGCTCACGCAATTTTTATTCTTGCGACAACTGAAAAGCATAAAATCATTCCTACTATTCTTTCGCGCTGTCAGATTTTTGATTTCAACAGGATCAGAATTGAAGATATTATCGGAAGGTTGATGTATGTTGCAAAGAATGAAGCAGTAACCGGTGAAGAGGAAGCCTTTCATATTATTGCACAGAAAGCTGATGGTGCTTTAAGGGATGCATTATCCATTTTCGACCAGATTGTGAGCCTCAGCGGGAAAAAGATAACTTATAAGGATGTTATTGAGAACCTGAATGTACTCGATTATGAGTATTATTTTAAAAGTGTTGATTGTACACTTAATGGCGATGTATCATCTCTGTTAATGACTTATAACGAGATACTTGAAAAAGGGTTTGATGGACATAATTTCGTTTCAGGTCTGAACAGTCATCTGCGCGACCTGCTTGTCAGCAAGGATGAATCTACCCTGCGACTTCTTGAGGCAACACCTTCTGTTAAACAGAGATATCTGCAGCAGACAGCCAGATGTCCTGTGGATTTTCTGTACAAAGCTCTTGAAATCGGAAGCAATTGTGATATTACTTACAAAAACAGCAAAAATCCGCGGCTTCATGTTGAGCTGTCATTGATTCGGGTATGCCGGCTGATCAGTGACGTTGAAGCAGAACCTGAAAAAAAAAACGTGATGAAAGACAGGTAAATGACGCAGAGAATAGACTGCTTCCTCCTTCAAAATCGGAAATTATCCGGCAGGCGGAGGAACCCGGCAAAAAACTTACAGGCAGAGAAAAAACTTCTATCAGCAAACATACACCTGTAATTGAAAAACCATCCAAATCATTTTCGATTAAAGAACTCATCTCTGAAGAAAATAAATCGGTTGTAAAACCAGCTTCTTCTTCCAGTGAATCAAAAATAAATATTCCTGCAGGTAAAAGGGAGGAATTTACTCCTGATACTTTTGCATCTGCCTGGCAAGAGTTTCAGGATCAGCTGAAAGGCGAAGGAACAAGAATAATAAGCATGTTTAAATCTATTCAGCCTGAAATGGAAAATGATCATACTGTCAGAATTCACCTGAACAATGCTGCCCAGAAAGATCTGTTTATACAGAACTACAGACAAAAGCTGATTACCTTACTGGAAAACAAATTTCTGATATCTGATCTTGATATTGAAACCAATATCGACCTCACTGAAAAAGATGATCTGTTATACACTGATGAACAAAAATATAATTACCTGGTCAATAAATATCCTGTTTTGAAGGACTTTAAAAAATCATTTAACCTTGATTTTAGCTAGATTTTTTCTTATTATAATGGTCACTGGTAAAACTAGAACTGATAAAAGTGAAAAGATACTCCGGTAACTCTGAAGATAAAAATGATCTGAACTCTCTTGCCAGGGAAAAGTACTTCTCGGATCACATACTTGACCATTCAAGATCGATGATAAGTATAATAAACAGGGATTATATCTATGAAAAAGTGAATTCTGCATTCTGTAATGCACATCATGGAGGGATAGATTCAATTGTCGGTAAATCGCTGGAAGATGTATGGGGGCATGATATTTTTGTCAACAGTATCAAAAAAAATATCGATCAGTGTTTTTCAGGTTCAACTATAAGGTATGAAGCATCTTTTTCCACTCCAAAATCAGGTAAAAGACATTTTGAAGTAATTTTCCGTCCGTTTCCTTCTGAAAGCGGGGAGATAACTCATCTGTTTGCCGAAACTTTTGATATAACCGATCTTGAACTATCAAAGAAAGCAGCTTCTGAAAAGGAAGAAGAATTCAGAAGATTTGAAACGACCCTGCCTATTGGCTTTCTGCGATGTACACCAGATGGAAAAATAATCCATGCCAATAATTCTTTAATGCTGATTATGGATTGTGATGAAGAAGCTTCGCTTTGCAGCAATAATCTGAAAGACTATTATACTGAACCGAGTCTGTTTGATGAACATATAGAGCAATTGAAAGATCGCAGGCCAAAATCTTTTGGCAGGATTTCGCTAAAAACCTGTAAAGGGAACGAAATTGTTTGCCGCATTAGCGGATTTCTGGCTGGTAATGAATCAGGAAGTCCTTCTTATATTGATTTTGCATTCGAGGATTCTTCACATGAACTAATGCTCGAGAACCGTCTTATACAGGCCCAGAAACTTGAAGCAATAGGTGCTCTTGCCGGAGGAATTGCGCACGATTTCAATAATATTATGGCAACAATATCAGGATATTCTGAACTTTTACTTGATACTTTGCCACCCTCTTCTCCTTCATCGGAAAAAGTTGCAAAGATACTATCGGCTGTTTCAAAAGGGCGATCCATTACAAACCAGATACTTGCTTTCAGCAGGCAGGATAGACAGGAGAAGATACCTGTCAGTGTTTATGAGGTTTTGAAGGAAACAATGGGATTTATTAAATCCACTGCCCCTTCAGATATAAAAGTGAAAGGAAATATTCGTAAAATTGATGCATATGTTTTAGCAGATCCTACCCAATTATTCAGGATTTTCCTTAACCTTATGACCAATGCCGTCCAATCGATGGAAGAGAAGGGAGGAGTATTAAACGTTAATCTTGCCCTGGTTGAAGGTAAAATTGTACAGAAAGAGCTTAATAAGGCTGAAGTGGCAGATGAATATATCCTGATCACTTTCAGGGATACTGGTATGGGAATGGACTCCTCGCTGCTGACAAGAATTTTTGAACCGTTCTTTACCACGCGCGAAGTTGGAAAGGGTTCGGGATTTGGTTTATCTGTAGTTTATGGAATTGTGTCAGAAATGGGTGGAGAAATCCTGGTTTCAAGCAGGAAACAAAAAGGATCACTATTCTGTATTTATCTTCCCGTTGCCGGGGAAAAGTAGTAAATTTCGGGGAAAGTTGGACACTATTAACAAAACAGGATGAGCTGATGGAAATAAAAAACCTGATACTATTGTCTAATAAATGATTTTAACATAAATAATTTAACCTGATTAAATAAAAATATAACATGCCCGGGATATTGCTTGTTGAGGACGACAGGGATTTGAGAGAAATGCTTAAAATCTCACTCAGCAAGAGAGGATTTACAGTTCTTGAAGCCGAGAATGGTAAAGATGCAATTACCCGATTTAAACCGGCAATTACTGATATGGTAGTGACTGATCTGATTATGCCTGACGAAGATGGATTGAAAGTAATAATACAGTTCCGCGAAAAAAAGCCTGCAATAAAGATCATTGCTATTTCAGGGGGAGGGAAAGCTGGCCCCGGAAGTTACCTTAATCTCGCAAAAGCTCTTGGAGCGGATGCTATCTTTTCAAAACCTTTCTCGCTGAATGATCTGATCTCAAAAATTGAAGATTTACTCAATATTGAACAACTTAAATAAAAAATATGTTTTAATTAAAACAAATAAAATTCAGGAATATGTTAAAGAAGAAAGTAGAAGATATCTGCAACAGGCAGGTTGAAAGAGAAGGTTATTCATTTATCCTTTATCTTGCCATGGCATCATGGGCTGAAGTAAATGGTTTTGCCGGTGTGGCCGGATGGTTATACGCCCAGGCTGAAGAAGAAAAACTTCATATGCTAAAGTTTATTAAGTATATTAACGAAAGAGGAGGAAAAGCTGTATTACCGGCTTTTAAAAAACCTCCGGTTGACTTTAAAAACGTCCAGGAAATGTTTAAAGAAGTACTTAAGCATGAAGAGTTTGTTACAGCCAGCATTAACGAAATTGTTGCTCTCACTCTTCAGGAAAAAGACTTCAACACCCATAACTTTTTACAGTGGTTTGTCTTGGAACAGGTTGAAGAAGAGGCTTCTGCAAGAGCAATTTTGGACAAGCTCAACCTTGTTGGGAAAAACAATATGTACCAGTTCGACAGAGACATTATGAGCCTGAGAACTCCGGCTGGTAATGCTCCAGCTGCTCAATGAAAAAACTGATTTTATTCTTATTAAGCTTTATTTTCATTGCCTCAGTACCTGGGATTAATGCTCAGAAACTGATAAGGAATTCCATGGTTACCGGAGTTTGTTATGCTGGTAATAAGGTAAACAAAATATACATTCCTCCATCAAAAGAATTCTTTAAAAAGGCAGGACAGAAGGGGGGAGCTACAGTTACATTCTATTATTCAGGCTTCTCTTCAACTGCAATAACTGCCATGGAATATGCAGGCTCAATCCTCGAAGCAATTCTGCCTCCGGATGTTCATATAACTGTTGTTGCAACCTGGATGAATATTACAACTTCAGGAATACTGGCGACATCGTCTACTACAAGTTATGCAGGAGGCTGGGGTATAGATGCATTAAAACCCTTTGCCTTTTATCCTGTAGCCCTTGCAGAGAAAATCGCCGGTGAAAGTCTTAATCTGGATCTTGAGGGTGATATAGAACTGTCAATCAACAATTCTGTAAACTGGTACCTGGGAACAGACGGGAATACTCCGGTTCTGAAGTATGATCTCGTCACGGTTGTCATTCATGAACTTATTCACGGATTAGGGTTTTTCGACAGCTTTAGCGCAGATGCTTACACAGGTTCGTATGGTGCAGGATCAATTCCTTTGGTATATGATACATTTGTTGAAAACCTCGCAGGGAAATCATTGACGGATACATTAATATTTCTAAATCCTTCTGCATCTTTAAAAAACGCGCTGACAAGCGGGAATTTGTATTTTAATGGACCTCTTGTAAAAAATTTTACTTCAGGGACAAGACCTGAGCTTTATTCTCCTCTGACATTCGATCCGGGCTCAAGTGTTTCACATCTCGATGAAGAGGCTACTCTTGAGATAAATTCACTTATGACACCTTATATTGACCATGGTGAAGCAATCCACGATCCCGGGAAACTAACAATGTCTGTACTTGGCGATCTGGGCTGGATAAACACAAGGATTGTTCATGAACCACCAAAAGATACAGAGGAACATCTTTCAATGATACCCATTTCAGCCACAATAGCATCAGATACTACCTATGACCACAATAAAGTGGGTTTGGTCTGGTCTTTTGACAGTTTTGTCACAAGTGACACTCTGTTTATGACTTCCCCGCAATCAGATGATACTTATAATGGGATTATCAGTATTCCCTCATATGGAACAGAATTAGAGTATTATCTATACGCAGAAGATAGTTTCTTAAGAGTGTACAGATCTCCCTCATTCATTGAAAAGTACCATCACAGGGTTTATATTGGCACTGATACTGTAAAACCTGAATTATCACATTCTCCGGCAGATTACTATTTTGATATGGTCGATTCAATAATTTTTGAAGCAGTAGCGACAGATAATATCGGGATAGATACTGTTTATATTGAATATAAGGTAAATGAAGGTTCACCTTATTTCTTAGGTTTATTATTCAGCGGAAAGGACAAATACAAGAATACTATCAAAGCAAAAAATCTTTCACTTGAAGGAGGTGATTCCCTGCAATACAGGATAATAGCTTTTGACAAAGCCGCACTCCCGAATAAGAAAATTTTGCCTGAGAGCGGATATTTCATTGTAAGCATCGAGGATATCGGATCAGTTGTTGAAAGCTATTCAACCGACTTTTCCGATGCCTCCGGCGATTTCTTTAATACCGGATTTCAGATAACGAAACCTGACGGCTTCAATGGTTACGGCTTGCATACGTTACATCCATATGAAAGCCCTGAAGAAAGTGGCGACAGTATCGGATATGTTGCGATGCTTCGACATCCTGTTAAATTTAATGCTACAGGTATGGTTATCAGTTTCAAAGAAATTGTTCTTGTTGAACCCGGTGAAGAGGGATCAGTGTTCGGAAACGTCGAATTCTATGATTATGTGATAGTTGAAGGATCAAAGAATTTCGGCAAATCGTGGTTTAAACTGGTTGATGGATACGATTCAAGATTTATTACAGCCTGGGGAACAGCCTATAACAGTTCTCTTGATGACATGAACTCAACCTATGTCGGAAATGAATCAATGCTTGTTAAACATACTATTTTCCCGCGTACATCCTCCAATATCTCGGCTGGAGACTCCATGATAGTAAGATTCAGGTTATTTTCTGATCCTTATGCTAACGGCTGGGGTTGGGTGATTATGGATCTGAAGATAGGGCCCCTGATAGATCAGGTCGAAAATGTAACAACTGAACCTATGGTTATTTATCCAAATCCTGGTAATGGTATCATTACAATAAGAAAAGCGGGGGAGTACAATGGAAAACCGAAAAGGATCAGCATTTTTAATTCATCCGGTACCTGCATTATGTCAGATAATACTTTTGACGAACCTGAGTTACAGATTGATATTTCCGGTCATCCATCGGGTATGTACTTTATCGTCATACAAAGTGATAATGGAATCCGGACTCTGAAATACAGCCTGATAAAATAGAAAATGAAGGTAGGGACGTTGCATGCAACGTCCCTACAAGTTTTCAGGTGTAAGCAGGTAATTTTTGATCCAGTATTGGAAAAATAAATTAATTTTGCGTGATATTTTGAAATTCTGTAAAACACTTTTAAATGAGCATTATAAATAAAGTTCTGGGTATTTTCCTGGGGAATAAATATGAGCGGGATATGAAGGAGATAAACCCTTATGTTGAAATAGTTCATATGGAATTTGAAAAGCTCAGGGATTTATCAAACGACGAATTAAGGGACAAAACTTCAGAATTAAAAAAGGAGATACTTGGATATGTTGAGCAAGATGAAAATGAGATAAGATCACTTAAGGAAAAGGCAGAAGCTGAAGAGGATGTCTATAAAAAAGAGGAAATATATAACGAAATTGATAAGATAGAAAAGAATATAACCGCGAAACTCGAGGAGGTTCTCGATGAATGTCTTCCCCGGGCTTTTGCAATTGTAAAGGAAACCACAAGAAGATTTAAAGAGAACAGTGTCCTTGAGGTGACTGCCAGGCAACACGACAGGGATCTGGCTGCAACCAGGGAGAGTATTATCATCAAAGGAGATAAGGCTTACTGGAATAACCGGTGGATAGCAGGGGGTAATGAAATCCTCTGGGATATGGTCCATTATGATGTTCAGCTTATCGGCGGAGTTGCACTTCACAAAGGAAAGATTGCCGAAATGGGTACTGGTGAAGGTAAAACGGTGGTTGCGACGCTTCCTGTCTTTCTTAATGCACTTGCCGGCAGAGGAGTACATATTGTTACCGTAAACGATTACCTCTCAAAACGCGATTCAGAATGGATGGGACCAATATATGAGTTCCATGGACTTACCGTTGACTGTATTGACAAGCATCAACCCAATTCCCCCGAACGTCGCAAGGCATACTATGCCGACATAACTTTCGGTACCAATAATGAATTTGGATTCGATTACCTGAGGGATAACATGGCAATAAATCCTGAAGATCTGGTCCAGCGTAAACACCATTATGCAATTGTCGATGAAGTTGATTCTGTACTGATCGATGATGCCAGAACTCCCCTTATCATTTCAGGTCCTACTGCCAAAAGCGATACCCAGCAATTTGATGAACTTAAACCAAAAGTAGATAAGCTGGTCAGTGCTCAGAAAAAGCTGGTTACACAAATACTTGCCGATGCAAAAAAGCTTATTGCTGAAGGAAAAAATGAAGAGGGAGGATTGCTTCTGCTGAGATCCTTTAAAGGTCTTCCAAAGAATAATGCTCTTATAAAATACCTTAGTGAGGAAGGAAATAAATCGCTTCTTCTGAAGACCGAGAATTTCTACATGCAGAACAACAGCAAGGAGATGCCTAAAGTAACCGAGGAACTTTACTTCGTAATTGACGAAAAAGCTAACTCTATTGAACTTACTGAAAAAGGACTTGATCTTATTTCAACATCGGTCGAAGATGCAAGTTTCTTTATACTCCCGGATGTCGGTTCAAAAATAGCCGATCTCGAAAAAACAGTTAATAATGAAAAGGATAAGCTCAGGATAAAGGATGAGCTGCTTCAGGATTATTCAGTCAAGTCTGAAAGGGTACATACAATGACTCAGTTGCTGAAGGCTTGGACATTGTTTGGCAGGGATACTGAATATGTGGTAATTGATAATAAGGTGAAGATCGTCGATGAGCAGACCGGACGTATTCTTGAGGGAAGAAGGTATTCTGACGGACTTCATCAGGCTATTGAGGCAAAGGAAAATGTTAAAGTAGAAGCAGCTACACAGACATATGCGACTATTACATTGCAGAACTATTTCAGGATGTATCATAAGCTGGCTGGAATGACCGGGACTGCTGAGACTGAAGCCGGGGAGTTCTGGAATATTTATAAACTCGATGTTGTTGTCATTCCGACAAACAGACCTGTAATAAGATCTGACAGGGAAGATATTGTCTATAAAACAAAAAGGGAAAAGTATAATGCGGTAATTGACGAGATATCCGAAATGAACCGGCAGGGACGACCTGTACTGGTAGGTACGACTTCTGTCGAAATATCTGAATTGTTAAGCCGGATGCTCAAAATGAAAGGGCTTAAGCATAATGTTCTTAATGCAAAGCTTCATCAGAGGGAAGCTGAAATAGTAGCGGAAGCCGGTAAAACCGGCACAATCACGATCGCAACCAATATGGCCGGTCGTGGCACCGATATCAAGCTCACAGAAGATGTGAGAAAAGCCGGCGGACTGGCAATTATCGGAACTGAAAGGCATGAGTCGCGAAGGGTAGACAGGCAGCTGCGTGGTCGTTCTGGCAGACAGGGTGATCCGGGCTCTTCACAGTTTTTTGTTTCACTCGAGGATGAATTAATGAGACTTTTCGGGTCGGAAAGGATAGCCGGCATTATGGATAAACTCGGACTGAAAGAAGCAGAGATGATCCAGCATCCCATGATCACAAAATCTATCGAGCGGGCACAGAAAAAAGTGGAAGAAAACAACTTCGGCATCAGAAAGCGGCTTCTTGAATATGATGATGTAATGAACTCGCAGAGAGAAGTCATTTATAAGAAAAGACGTCATGCTCTTCTGGGAGAGAGATTAAGTGTCGATATTGCCAATTCAATGTTTGATGTTACAGAGACCCTTGTAGAATTATATCACAAAGATGGTGATTTTGAAGGTTTTGATTATGATCTTATACGTTCATTTTCAATGGATTCGCCTGTTCCGCAACATGATTTCATGCAGATAAACAGCAACGAAGTAACAGAAAAAGTATACTCCAAAGTACTTGATACATATAGAAGAAAGGTTGAAACAATTTCAAAACAGGCATATCCTGTTCTGAAAGATGTATACGACCGGATGTCGCATGTGTATGAAAATGTCGTTGTTCCTATTTCAGACGGAGTGAAGGTATTTCAGGTCGTTACAAACCTGAAAGCAACTGCTGAATCGGAAGGGAAGGAACTAGCGAAATCTTACGAGAAGACTGTTGTTCTGGCTACGATCGACGATGCATGGAAAGAGCATCTGCGGGAAATGGATGAATTGAAAACATCAGTACAGAATGCTACATATGAACAAAAAGATCCTTTGCTTATCTATAAGTTCGAATCCTTCGAGCTCTTCAAAACCATGCTCAATAAAATAAATAAGGATGTCGTCAGTACGCTGATGAAAGGTCATATTCCTACACAGGATCCGGAACAGGTAAAAGAAGCACAGCGACGACGCCAGGTTGAAAACCTCAGGACCTCAAAAAGTGATTTTTCACAATACAGCAGTACCGGGGGAGGAGGACAGGACAAGAATCAGAGAACTGAACCGGTAAGGGTCGATAAGAAGGTTGGAAGGAATGATCCATGCCCCTGCGGAAGCGGTAAAAAATATAAGCAGTGTCACGGTGCCCAGCAAGCTGCGCATCAGGGCTTAAACCCTAATCCATGATTATTATTTGATTTCCTCTATTGCTTTCTGTATTCTTGAGTATACAGTTCTGTTGACAGGCACCAGCGGTAACCGGAGATTGTTCTGGCACAGGTTCATAACACTCAGCATGGCTTTAATCCCCGAAGGATTGCCATCGGCAAAGAGTAATTCAATCATTTCCATGAACCTGAAGTGTATCTCCCGGGCAGATTTGAAATTATATTTCAGTGAATGACTTACCAGTTCACTGCATTCTGCCGGAAAGGCATTTGCAAGAACAGAAATAACACCTGATCCTCCTGCGGCAATAATCGGAATTGTCATACCATCGTCCCCTGAGATGACCTGAAAGTTTTCAGGCTTCCCTTTTATTATCCTCATTATATTTGCCATATCACCTGATGCTTCTTTTACAGCAATAATGTTTTCACATTCATGGGCAAGCTCAAGACATGTATCGGAGCTGATATTGCAGCATGTTCTCCCGGGAACATTATATATAATCACTGGTAAAGGACTGCACGTTGCAATGGCTTTAAAATGCTGAAAAATTCCCCGCTGGCTGGGTTTGTTATAATATGGTGCAACTGACAATATTCCGTCTACTCCATCAAGATCTATTTGTCTGATATAATTTATTATTTCCTGGGTATTATTCCCGCCAATCCCTATAACAAGCGGGACGCGGCTATCAATTGCTTCAATTACATATGAAATAAGAGCCTGTTTTTCATCTTTTGTAAGAGTTGAAGCTTCCCCGGTCGTGCCCATTGCCACAATGTAATTAATCCCTCCCTTTATAACATGATTAATAACACGACCCATAGCTGTAAAATCTATGCTTAAGTCATTCTTGAATGGCGTGACGACAGCAACACCAGTCCCTCTGAATTTTTTCATATCAGTTTTTTTTGGTCAGCTTTTTGTCTGATTCCGAGTTTATCATTTCAAGATAATACATTACCTGGTTCAGGTAGTTTTCAATATCAACCGGCTTTTTAATCTCCATCATCAGGTCAAAAGGAGAATTGTTGATTTCTGTATCCCGTAGTCCAACCTTTAATCCTGCCATAGACAGGCATGATATATATTTAAGGGGAAATAGTTTCTTGAAATTAGTATCTATCAAAACATCAAAACGTTTGCTGATGAAAGAGTCTGCATCAGAAGAAACAGGATGGTATAACAGGTTCATTTCATTTTTTCTCAGGCACGACAAATACCGGATTGCTGTGTACTGGTCAGGCAGATCTTTGCCAGGGAAAAATCCAATTATTTTTACTTCAATATGACGTTCATGCATTTTTTGATGAAACCTTGTCAAACTGGTGAAATCTTCGATTTTGGATGCATCCCAGACTATTCCGATATTTTTTATGTGGCTGATATTTGAAAATGATACCTTCCTCTTCATCCTTTCTCTCTTTTTTGAAAGGATGACATCCCCGATTTTTAACCTCATATTTTCGAATAATTCCATAATGCAAACCTAAGAGTTTTTTGTTAATGTCAGCAGAACATATTTATCATTCTTCACCAATTAATTTTAAAAATTCTGTCTCATCGAGCAGAGGCACTCCATACTCCTCTGCTTTTTCTTTTTTTGAAGGGCCCATATTCTCTCCTGCAAGAACAAAAGAAGTATTCCCCGAAATTGAAGTTGCGATCTTACCTCCGTTTTTTTCTATAATCTCTTTATATTCCTCACGGCTGTGTTTCTGAAAGACACCGGAAATAACAAATGTCTTACCATTAAGCCTGTCACTCTTGATGCTGGTTTCAACTACTTCACTGAACCTGATACCAATTGCTTTCAGACGGTTAATCAGGAGGATATTATCATTATCAGCGAAAAAGGAAATAATGCTTGATGCTATCTTCGGTCCAATCTCACGGACACTGGTCAATTGTTCAATATCTGCACTTATCAGATCATCTATTGACTTGAATTTCTTTGCAATCGTTTTTGCAACAGTCTCACCGACATGCCTTATTCCAAGCGCAAAAAGTACCCGGTGATAAGGAGTTGCTATTGATTTCCTTATGCTGTTGATAATATTGTCAGCAGATTTTTCACCAAGACGCTCCAGCGGAATTAATTGTTCTGTCTTTAGTTCATACAGATCTGCAAAATCCCTGATCAGCTTTTTGTTATAAAGCAAATCAATGGTCTCTTCTCCAAGCCCGTCAATGTCCATTGCTTTTCTGCTGATAAAATGTTCAATCCTTCCTTTGATCTGAGGAGGGCAGTGCAGGTAGTTGGGACAAAAATGATTTGCTTCTCCTTCATTTTTAACCAGGGGAGTACCGCATTCAGGACAATTTGAAATAAATACAATCTTTCTGCTTCTGTCATTTCTGAAGGAATGATCTACACCAACGATTTTTGGTATTATTTCTCCACCCTTTTCAACATAAACCATATCGTTAAGATGAAGATCAA
The DNA here is from genome assembly GCA_022865305.1 of Bacteroidales bacterium. Classification (GTDB taxonomy): domain Bacteria; phylum Bacteroidota; class Bacteroidia; order Bacteroidales; family VadinHA17; genus LD21. Next base: position 34,499 of record JALHSP010000127.1, read on the forward strand.
GCAGGGCTATCTGATCAGCATTATGCAATGTGGCGCGTTTTACTGTTGAACCTGCCAGAAAGACCGGCTCAAGATTTGCAACAGGGGTGACGGTACCTGTTCTTCCAACCTGAAAGGATACAGATAATAACCTTGTCGAAACCTGTTCTGCCTTATATTTATATGCAATAGCCCAGCGCGGGGATTTAGCCGTAATACCAAGCTCTTCCTGGAGACGGAGAGAATTGACTTTTATTACTATTCCATCGATGTCATATGGAAGTTTTTTTCGTTCTTCTTCCCAGTATGTTATAAATTGTATTACCTCATTAAGTGTCCTGCATACACTTATACTGTCAGGTATCCTGAAACCCCATCCGGCTGCTTCCATGAGATTGTCATAATGATTATCATGTGGCAAATCTTCAGCCAGGAGAAAATAGAACATGCAATCGAGGCTCCTGGAAGCTACTGTATGCGGATCGAGCAGCTTAAGAGTTCCGGCAGCTGCATTACGGGGATTTGCAAAAGGAGATATATCTGCTTTTATCCTTTCCTCATTCAATCTGTTAAAAACAGCCCTTGGCATTAATATTTCCCCTCTCATGACAAATTCATCAGGCACCTTCTCTGTGCTTAATCTTAAAGGAATGCTCCGTATTGTTTTAACATTTAAGGTGACTTCATCACCCTTGTCGCCATCACCACGTGTCAGGGCTCTGAATAAAATGCCCTTTCTGTAAGTTATGCTGATTGACGCTCCATCGAATTTAAGTTCACAGACATATTCTGCCTGACCACCGCTTGCTTTCTGCACTTTGTTGTGAAAATCCCTGAGCTCATCTTCAGTGTAGGTGTTGCTGAGAGAAAGCATCGGATACTTATGCTCAAATTGTCTGAATTCTTTTGTTATATCACTTCCAATCCGTTGGGTAGGTGAGCTTTCAACGATAAATTCAGGGAATTTTTTTTCAAGCGTATTCAGTTCATTCAGAAGGATATCATATTCAAAATCCGATATAGCAGGCTTATTATGAACATAGTACCTGTGATCATGTTCTTCTATTTCCTTCCGGAGCTTTTCTATACGGGATTTTGCTTCAGATTTGTTCATTTCAGATTAAGATAGTTACTGCATGAGGGATTGCACCAATTCTCAACGTCAGCTCCAGACACCATCAACAACTTTACCGCATTTGTTACATTTCCCTCCTGTAATATTGTTTTGTACAATCCGGTATCCCTGACGTACAACAAGTGTTGAACTACATGAAGGACATTTGGTATCAGCCATTTCATTCCCGGGAACATTCCCGATATAAACATATTTCAAACCCTCTTCAGCAGCAATCTTTGAAGCATTTCTGAGGATCTCAACAGGGGTGGGAGGCAATTGTTCAAGCTTGTGAACAGGATAGAACCTGCTGAAATGCAATGGGGTATTTTTAAATCCATTATCACTGAGCCATCTGCACATTTTTCTTATTTCTTCCATTTTGTCGCTCCAGGTAGGAACAATGAGATGGGTTATTTCAAGCCACACACCCATTTCCCTGTACACTTTCAGGGCATCCAGGACAGGTTGTAATTTTCCGCCTGTAAGTTTAAGATATGTACTTTCGTTAAACGCTTTCAGATCAATATTTGCAGCATCAATAACACTGCACAGCTTTTTTAATGGCTCAGCATTAATGTACCCGTTCGATTTGACAATGTTTTTTATCCCGGCTTTCCTGGCAAGGACAGCTGTTTCATAGGTGTATTCATAAAAGGTTACAGGTTCTGAATATGTATATGCAATGGAACGGCAGTTATTTTTAACAGATTCCTCAACAACTCTCTCCGGCATCAGGTCGTAATTTTTTGTTTTGTCGGGACTTGTCTGCGAAATGGTCCAGTTCTGACAGTTAAGACAAACCAGATTACATCCTGCTGTTGCTATTGAATAAGCTCTTGATCCGGGGAAGAAATGATAAAGAGGTTTCTTTTCTACAGGATCAATATTTGCTGAGCAAGGATTCCCGAACGCCATTGTATACAACTTTGAGTTTTTAACCCTGCGGTTGTTGCATTTACTTATCTCGCCCTCCTTAAGAACACATTCGTTCGGACATATCCTGCACATAATTCCTCTTGCAGTTTCTTCCTGAAACAAAGCTACCTTTTTATAAATGTTCTGTTCTTCCCGGATCATCTCAGTTATTACTGCAGGACCGGGAAGGCTTATTATCCCTGCAGAAAAAGCAAAACATTTCTTCAGGAAATCGCGCTTGGTGTTATCAAAGTCTTTTGTTTTCATCTGATACAAGTGGGATAATAATGAAATAAAGCTACTATTTGTTACTCTTTGTACCAAATAGAAATCCGGCAAAAATAAGTGCGGACAATAAAAAAATTGAAGTTTTAATCCCGAGAACAGGTGTGGCTATTCCGGAAATCAGAATAAATCCGAGGGCCGAACCGGCTAGGTCGCTGCTATAGGTCGAAGAAGATGATATTCCTCCTTCTCCTGACATTGTCAGTTCCCGGAAAATATTACCTGTAAGCAATGCCGGGATAAATCCTGCAAGGATAATAACAATGACTGCCGGAATCATGCTTTTAAGATAAAGCAGCCAGTTATAGGTTAATGCGAAACCTGTATAATAAAGCAGGATGATTAAAGCTTTAGTCTTCAGAGGAACCATATTCAGTACATTCAGGTTGATCCCGGAACCTGCAGCCAGGCCGGCCATCAGTCCTGCTATTATGAGCCCTGTAAGCTGATACATGTTCCCGGCTGTGAGCTGTAGAGTAAGCAACAGAATAATTTCAAATCCAGCAAGTGCAGAAGCGCTGAAATACATTAAAAGATTTCTTCTTCGTACTGCAAGTACAGGCATTGCAAAGGCCAATATCATCAACACCAGCGCAGGGATCTTTTCATCCAGATTTTTACTAAAATAATATGACTGAAAATGAAAGCAGGCAACCGGAAATGCTGATGTGTTTTGTCTTACCTGACGGTCGAGAAGCGATACGACCTCTGCTGACTTTTTTTCAATGAGATCATCAGACAGAAAATCTGAACTTACATAGATATTTTTTATTCCCCTTTCTTCGGCCAGCCGGCAGAAAGAAACAGATATCTCTTCATCTGAGGAAACGAAATATAGCTTGTTGCCTGCAACAGGTGTGACATTCCTGAATACAGCAATAAGACTGTTATAAATTGATGAATAAAGGTTCAGGGATTCTTTATTAAAATAGGTTTCTCCTGGTCCGGGTGAGCATACAAAGATACCTCCGGGATTAAGTGTATTTTTTACACTTATAAAAAAATCTGTTGTATAAAATCTATTGATGAGAAGGGTTGATGGGGGTGGGAGAAGAAGTATTACAGCATCAACAGGTTCATTATTATGTCTTATATACCTGAAAGCATCATCATTTTCGATAATCAGATCTGCAGTACCCGGATCAACATCATATATCTCTGATTTAACCAGAGCGGGATCTCTTTCAATGAAGACAACCTTCTTAACGGGATATTTAAGTATTTCAGGAAGATGCGATTTTAAAGAGCCTGATATAATAAGGACCTTTTCCGGATTTCTCTTTTGAAGCAATGCATAATGGATATCCTCTTCTCTTTCCATTACATCATCGCTGTAATTAATGAGCCGCTGGTTATAGTAAATACTTTGTTCACCTGCGTATTCACCACGTGTTATATTCCCATAGGGTGTATCTTCTGTTCCTGTGACTTTTACTCCGGGCAGAAGTAATTGTCTGAAGAAATTATCAGGATTGGTAACAATAATCCAGGACGCCAGGAATAAAACTATAACTTTTAAGATAATCTTCAGGTTTTTCCTTTTAATGAAAAATGTCAGAATGATATATGTGAAGAATAACAGAATAATTAACAGGAGAAGCTGGTATGTATTAAGAAACCCTGAAGCGATCACCGATACAAAAATACCTGCAACAATTCCACCCAGGGTTTCAATTGAAAAAGATTTACCCGGTTTGAAATCATATCCTGTCCTTGCAGCTGAAATTAATTTTACGAAGGTAAATCCGGAAACCAGGCAGAAAGGCAGAAGTACCAGGAAGGTATAAATCAGGCTTGCAAGGAATGAAGGAGTCTCGCCCGTTTCCAAAAAAAAGTTTCGACAGCAGTATCAGTAATAATAATGATATTAAAGAACTGACCGAAAAGAACATGTTTACCTTTTTTATGTCATTGAGGATCGAATTACCGGCAATTGCTGCTCCGATTGCCGATGCAATAAGCCATGATCCAAGAAATGTACCCGTTATCAGTTCATATCCTCCCGAAATATTCATCATCTCTCTGATCAGTAATAGCTGAACAGATGTACTTGTAAATCCAACAATGAAAAGATTACTTATGATCGCGGAAGGTGTCATAACCGGATAATCCGGAAAAACCGAAAGATTATCAGCTCTGCCAATTAATTTTCTGAAATATGAAAGATGCCATAAGAAATGAAATATTCCGGTGAAAGCCAGGACAATCCCGACTTCAACATGCCATTTCAGAAGTGTTTTTATTACAGGGATATCCCATTTGTATTTGATCTGGAGTGCCATGAATACTCCGGCCAGTGCAGTGAAAAGGAAAGCTACTGCAAGGACTGAATTCCAGAACTTTCTGTGAAAAACCAGTGAATAGAAACCAGAACGGTAAAAAATGAAACTTATAAGATATAATACTGATACAGTTAATCCTGTCTCAATAATATGATACATAGTTATTTCCTGTTTTCTTCAAGTACCACGCCCTCGTAGATATATATCTCAGCATCCTTCCATCCGTCCCATCCCAGTCCTGCTTTATCCCGTGAAGTATACCCAAGAAACTGTTCCACTGTCCAGCCATTTTCCGTGGCAACCTGGGGTAGCATAGTGCCGGATCTGAAATCTTTCTTGATATAAATGCCATGTTTCCCCAGTTTGATCTCATCAATACTGTTTATTCTCTGCATGGGCCCCAGGACAGTTATTTCAATGTCTGTTTTATTATATTCCTCTTTTGTAAGAGGAGGGAAGCGGGGATCCTCAAATGCGGAAGAAAGTGCAGAGACTTTAACCGCCTCGTAAAGAGGATCCGATGAAACGAACCTTCCGATACATCCTCTCAAAGTATTATTGATTTTTAATGTTACAAATGCCCCCATCTGTTTTTTAAGATTGGCCGGAATCTTATTTTCATCAATCGTAATCCTCTTATTCTCGTACAGCATCGTTTTTATACTGTTCCTGGCTATATTAAAAAGCTGGTCTTTTTCCTCACTGGTGAATGAAAAACTATCTGAAGATTTTTGTTCAACCCCAGTAGTGTTTATTTTTTCAATAAGTGCAATTGAATGATAACCAACTACTCCATCCTTATCACCAAAAGGATAATCACCTGAATTACAGTAATCTATATGTTTATACTCGAGCTTTTCGTTTCCTTCAGCCAGGTATAATAGAGTCAGTCCGGATGTCCATCCGCACATGCTTGTTACTAATCCCGGAACTCTTCTGGATGCATTCTTTTTCAGCACAGTCAGGAAGTTAAGCGGATCCCCGGAAACAATACTTTTAGCTGTCAGATTATCGGTTTCAACAGCATCTTTATAAGGTGGATAATGTGAAAAATCGCTGCTTATAAGAAAGAGGTTATCAGGAGTAAACCATGGTTTAAGAGCATCTGCAATCTTTTTAATTGTGGCTGTATTATTTGTCCCGATAATAATAGGGACGATCATGGGTTTCCCTGAATAGTAATTCTGGATAAAAGGGATCTGCACTTCAAGGCTGTGTTCCTGCCGGTGTGCATCAACAGGGAAATCGAATACTTTATTCTCATTTTTCAGCTTATTGGCTATTTCACGATTCACTATTGCCTTCCCCAGCGGAGTTATAAAATCACCCGTATTATATACTGATGCTCCTTCGAATGCCAGAATATGACTTGATCCGATAATGAAAATATTCTTGAATTCTGCATTACGTGGTGTGGCTGAAAAAGCTGAAGCAGTGATTTTCCCGGAATAAATATATCCAGCATGAGGACATATAATAGCTCTGACCTTCCAGTTGGCAGGTGATTTCTTGCAGTCTGTAAAATACTTTGATAATTCTTTAGTCAGAGTTTCCTTGTCAGCAGTATAAAACCTACCTGCTACAACCGGCTGTCTGTCAGTTGACTTACTTTGAGAAAATGTTTCCATGGCACTGAGAATTGAAAGCAAAGCAATAAAAACGGCTCGCATGATCGTTTGCTTTAAATTACCCAATAAAATTAGTGAAAAAATGGGAGAAACCGATATTCAGAGGTAATTGTTTACCGCCAGGAATTAGATAAGGATCATTGATTCTTTTATTACCTCTCCTTTTTCGTCTGTGCCATATATCTTCAGACCGACACTGATAACAGTATTCCCTATCATGTCAATGATAGGGCCAAGGGTATCCCTGAGATTATTGGAATCCAGGTTATCAAATTCTTCAATTTCAAAGTAAGAATGTATAATCAGAGTACTTTCGGGATCATTAATTCCGCAAAGTGTTTTGACTATTCTTGCCAGCCAGATTGATGATGCAGTATTGAAATATTCAAGGTTAAGACGGAGGTTTGTAGTACGCTTGGCAATTTTTACGTATTCCGCAATCCAATTATTGACAGATTCGTATACTTTAGCCGCATTCTCCGGTATTGATCTCCCTGAAATTATGAGCTCCCCGGTAAGGGGATTCATATCGATTAAGGGAGTCTTTGCTGTAGGTTCTACTATAAAGCTGTTAAGGTCCATAAAAGCATCCCCCGGATTCAGGTATTACGTTATACATATCCAAAATTAGAATAACTTTTTAACTATTCTATTTTACTTCATCAAAAAGAATTGGTCAATAGTCAAATAATATGAACAGTTAATAAATAAAATCACCATTCTTTATCATCAGACAGGATTGACTACCCTTACAAGCTCTTATACGTTAAAATTTTTAAAATGTTATATTTGCACGTCAAATTTTATCACAGACGATGGAGAGTGTCCTTAAGGGTAAAATAAAAGAAGCTGTAAAGGTACTTTATAATAGTGAGGTCACCGACGACCTGATCCAGGTACAGGAAACTAGGAAGGATTTTAAGGGTGACTTTACACTGGTTGTTTTTCCGCTGCTTCGTTTCTCGAAAAATACACCTGAAAAAACAGGAGAAAGCATCGGGAATCAAATCATATCAACATTCCCTGCAATTTCCGGATTTAACGTTATCAAGGGATTTCTGAACCTCGAAATCTCGGATGCATGGTGGATTGATTATTTCAGAAAGATGGCTTCAGAAAGGGATTTCCTGAATAAATGCAGAGTTAATAATCCCGAGACCATTCTTGTTGAATACTCTTCTCCTAACACCAACAAACCATTGCATCTCGGACATATAAGGAATAACCTTCTTGGATTTTCACTCTACAGGATATTATCTGCCTGCGGTCACAAAGTAATTAAAACAAACATAGTTAATGATCGTGGAATCCATATCTGTAAGTCAATGCTTGCCTGGAAAAAATATGGAAAAGGTGAAACTCCTCAGACATCAGGATTAAAGGGAGATCATCTTGTCGGGAAATATTATGTTCTTTTCGAAAAAGAGTACAAGCTTCAGGTTCAGGATTTTATGAATAAAGGAATGGCTGAAGCTGAAGCAAGGAATGCTGCTCCCCTGATGAAAGAAGCCAGGGAGATGCTTTTAAAATGGGAAGCGGATGACAGGGAAGTTGTGAATCTGTGGAAGATGATGAATTCCTGGGTTTATGCCGGCTTTGATGAGACCTACAGAATGCTGGGAGTGGATTTTGATAAGATCTATTATGAATCTGAAACTTATAAAACTGGCAGGGATGTTGTCATTTCAGCCATTGCGGACAATATACTTTACAGAAATGGTGACAGTTCTGTCTGGGCTGATCTCAGTTCGGAGGGGCTTGATCAGAAACTCCTGCTTCGCTCTGACGGCACGGCAGTCTATATGACACAGGACATCGGTACTGCAATAGCCCGGCAAAACGATTATGGTTTCAATAAATGCATTTATGTAGTAGGAAATGAACAAAATTATCATTTCCAGGTACTGAAGGCCGTTCTGAAGAAAATGGGTTACAGCTGGGCTGATGGTCTTATCCATTTCTCTTATGGTATGGTCGAGCTTCCGGAAGGAAAAATGAAATCACGCGAGGGGACTGTTGTGGATGCTGACGATCTTATTGAAGAGATGAAGCTGACTGCAAGGGAGGTCTCACTTGAACTGGGGAAACTCAGCGATTATTCGGATGAAGATAAGGAAGATATATTCCGGAAGATCGGCCTGGGCGCTTTGAAATATTTTATTCTGAAAGTAGATCCCCGGAAAAATATGACCTTTAATCCTGCTGAATCAATTGATTTCAATGGAAATACCGGCCCTTTCATCCAGTATACTTATGCCAGGATAAAATCAGTGTTCAGGAAGGCAGAGCAGATGGGTATAATATCAAATCCATCACTGATAACTAAAGTTAAAGCAGAGTCAAAGGAAATCGTTCTGATTAAGCTCCTCCGTAAGTATTCCGAAGCAGTTTCAGAAGCGGCTGCAGGCTACACTCCGGCACTTATCGCAAATTATTGTTACGTTCTGTCAAAGGAATATAATCAGTTCTATCACGATTATTCAATTCTGGGAGAAGATGACCCGGCAATCCGTAATTTCCGGATGGAGCTTTCAAAAGTTGTAAGCGAGGTTATCTTTTCAGCTATGAACCTGTTAGGTATTGAAATGCCGGAAAGAATGTAGTATTATTTTGAAATTTAACCCCCGATAATTATATGTTTGAAAATTTAAGTGAACGGCTGGAAAAGTCCTTTAAGATACTTAAAGGACAGGGAAGAATTACGGAGATAAATATTGCCGAAACACTTAAGGAGGTTCGCAGGGCATTGCTCGACGCAGATGTCAACTTTAAAATTGCCAAACAGTTCACCGATACAGTTAAGGTTAAAGCTTTAGGTCAGGAAGTACTCAAATCTGTCAACCCCTCACAGATGATTGTCAAGATCGTGCATGATGAACTGGCAGACCTGATGGGCGGAGATAAGAGTGATATAAACATTAAAATCAATCCATCAGTTATACTGATAGCGGGACTTCAGGGATCAGGTAAAACTACCTTCTGCGGTAAGCTGGCAGGATGGGTTAAAAGTAAAAGAAGCAAAAGCCCTATGCTGGTTGCAGGTGACGTTTATCGTCCTGCTGCTATCGAACAGCTTAAAATAATTGGTACACAGGTAGAAGTGCCTGTCTATACAGAAGATGGAAACCTGAATCCGGTACAGATTGTCAGAAATTCCGTCAGGGAAGCTAAAATAAAAGGACATGATGTGGTTATTATCGATACTGCTGGTCGTCTTGCTGTTGATGAAGAGATGATGAATGAGATATCTTCAATTAAAGAAGCTGTAAATCCCCATGAAATACTGTTTGTTGTTGATGCCATGACAGGTCAGGATGCCGTCAATACTGCAAAAGAATTCAATGAAAGACTTGATTTTGACGGAGTTGTTCTGACAAAGCTTGATGGTGATACACGCGGCGGTGCTGCTCTTTCAATCAGAACAGTCGTTAATAAACCAATCAAGTTTGTCAGTTCGGGTGAAAAGATGGATGCCATTGATATCTTTTACCCGGTAAGGATGGCTGACAGAATTCTTGGAATGGGAGATATTGTGTCACTGGTTGAAAAAGCACAGGAGCAATTTGATGCAGAAGAAGCAAGAAAACTTCAGAAGAAAATCGCAAAAGACCAGTTCGACTTCAATGACTTTATTTCCCAGATACAGCAAATCAAAAAGATGGGGAATGTCAAAGACCTGATGGCAATGATTCCCGGAGCCGGGAAAGCTATTAAAGATCTGGATATTGATGATAATGCATTCAAAGGGATTGAAGCAATTATCAGAAGCATGACACCTGAAGAAAGAACGAACCCTGCAGTCCTCAATGGGAGCAGGCGTAAAAGGATTGCATCAGGCAGTGGTACGAGTGTTCAGGAGGTGAATAAACTGGTAAAGCAGTTTGATGAAACACGGCGAATGATGAAGATGATGACAAAGAGCGGTAATGCTGCCAGACTTTTGGGACGAAAATAATTGAAAATATGTATACTATTATTGACGGCAGTAAAACAGCATCCAGGATAAAGCAGGAGATTGCAGATGAAGTGGCAAAGCTAAAATTGGATGGGAAGAAAGTCCCTCATCTGGCTGCAATACTGGTTGGCAACGATGGGTCCAGTGAAACTTATGTTGCATATAAAGTAAAAGATTGTGAGGAGGTAGGCTTCCAGTCCACACTTCTGAGGTTTGAAAACAATATTCCTGAATCCGTACTGCTCAATAAAATTGAAGAACTGAATAATGATGAAGATATCGATGGCTTTATTGTCCAGCTTCCACTGCCGGGGCATATCTCCGAGAACAGAGTGATTGAATCAATAGATCCGTCAAAAGATGCTGATGGATTTCATCCTGTCAACATCGGAAAAATGGTTGCAGGAATCCCCGGATTTTTGCCTGCCACTCCTTATGGAATAATTGAACTTATAAAAAGATATGGGATTGAGACTTCAGGCAGGAACTGTGTTGTAATCGGACGGAGTAATATTGTCGGAAGGCCTGTAAGCATTTTACTATCCCAGAAAGGAATGGATGCCACAGTCACTGTTGTTCACAGCCGTACCAGGAATCTGAATGATATTGTCAGGCAGGCAGATATAATTATTGCAGCGATAGGATCCCCTGGTTTTGTGAAGGCTGATATGGTAAAGGAGGGAGCAGTCGTCATTGATGTAGGCACTACCCGTGTTAAAAGTTCTGAAACCAGGTCAGGATGGAAGCTTGCAGGGGATGTTGATTTTGAGAATGTTGCACCCAAATGTTCCTTCATAACACCCGTACCCGGAGGGGTAGGTCCCATGACCAGGGTTTCCCTGTTAAGAAACACTCTGGTTGCATCAAAACAAAAAAGATAATAAGAGCCTATTTATTGGTAAAGCTGCTATTTTGGAAAAGTAATCCCTCGGAAATAAAGATCATATCCTCCCTGTCCGCCGGGTCTGTTTGAAGAGAATATCATAAAATTATTCTTATAATCGGGATCTGTTCCGATAACAGGCCGGTATTCATCTGACGAAGTATTTACATCAGGACCTAAATTAACCGGGGAACTCCATTTACCATTCCTGAAAATTGAGTAATAAAGATCATAACCTCCCAGTCCTCCGGAGCGGTTTGAAGCAAAAACCATCGCCTTCTTAAAAACAAACGGACATTTATCCTCACCGGTGCTGTTTATGCTGTCTACTTTTGTTCCTGCAGAGTAATCACTATTAAACCAGGTGTCCAGAGGTGTCTCCAGCGGTTTGCTTATAAGAAATATTTCAAAATTTCCTTCGCTATTTGATGAGAAATATGCAGAATCCTGATTTGTATCAAGCGATATATAAGCATCATCAGAACTGGTATTCAATAGTTTAATTGCGTAAGGGCCAAAAACATCAGGCAGGTTGCTTCCGAATACCGGAATGTTTTTCAGGAAATAAAAATCAAGATTGCCATTGCCATTTACGGAGGATAGCAGCAGATATTCAAAACCATCGACAGTACTGAAAAGCTGGTAAGGACCCAGATCATCCCCGGTTGTGTTGGCAGCAGTGATAAGCTTTGTAAGAAATGCATCATCAGAAATCTCAACTACCAGTTCGAAGTCCGCGTTGGTCTGATCAAAAGTAAATGACATCAAACCCTGGACAAGATCAAACTGCCCTCCTGAGCTTCCCCTGTTGCTTGAAAATACAAATGTTGTATTTCCATACAGACGAAATAATGCGGTGTTAAAATCATCAAACGAAGAATTAATATCTGACATTATCATTGTTGTATCAGGAAATATCCCCTTTGGATATTTAATGGGGTTCTCGGTTTTTTTGCAGCCGGTAAAAATGAAAGACGTGACTAATATGCTAAAAACCAACGATATGAAAACATTATCAGATAATTTTTTCATATGTAATCTTTTAAAAAGAACATTTAATTGCAAATATAATTATTATGTGTTAAAAGAAAAACCGGGTGGAGACCCGGTTCTTCGAGGATAGAATTTAGGTTAATTCTAGGGTAAATTGGGTATAGGGTATAAAAAATCCGTTTTTATATAGAAAAGATGAATATTTGGTTCATGAGGTTGCGTTAGTGAATTAAAAAAAAGGAAATATTTAGCTTAAAATTTGTATTAACCTGTAAATTAGATGTTTATAAAAATGTTAAAATGTTAATAATTGAATATTACACAGGTGACCCTTGTGAAAATAAGTATTATTTTTGTACCATATCATAAAAACCGATGGAAGAGGAAAAGTTTGGATTCTCCTTTGAGGAAGAGGTGAGGCAGGCTGTGCAGAAATTCGAAAGAATGAGAAGGAATAATGAAAGTTATTTCTTCGATGTTATCGAATTTGAGACAATTATTGATTATTATATTGACAGTAATAACTCCCTGAAAGCCTTTGAAGCTGCAACATTAGCCAGCAGACAGCATCCACATTCCGTATCTATCCAGCTTAGAAAAGCCAGGGTATTGCTCGACAGGGGACGTGCTGTCGAAGCCCTCAGGATACTGAAAAAACTGGAGAATATTGAACCGGGAAATCACGAGATATATATCGCCAAAGGAACAGCTTTAGGGATACTTGGTGATATACAGGGAGCAAAGAAAATGTTCGATTTTTCGCTTACTCTCGATTCAGATGAAATTGAAAACATCCTCTTTTCTATAACCTCAGTTCTTCAAAACCTTAATTACTACGAGCATCTGATACCTTACCTGCTGAAATTAATTAAAAAAGAACCGAACTTCAAAGCTCATATATATGATCTTGCCTATGCCTATGAAAAGATCGAAGACTATGAGAATAGTGTAATTTTTTATTTAAAATATCTCGAGGAAGAACCATTTTCAGACAGTGCCTGGTACAACCTTGGGATAATTTATAATAAGATTGAAATGCCAGAGAAAGCAGTGGAGGCATATGATTATGCTCTTGCAATTAATTCTCAGAACACATTTGCACTGTTTAATAAAGGCAATATCTTAAGCAATCTCGAGCGTTATTCAGAAGCTATTCCTGTTTATCATGAATACCTTGAAAATGAACCGGATAGTTTTGAAGCAATGACTTATCTTGCAGAGTCCTATGAAAAAACCGGCGAAATTATTCTTGCTAAGAAATATTACCAGGATGCTATAGAACTGGCTCCTGAATTTGCCGATCCATGGTTCGGTCTGGGCGTTATAGCATTTAATTACGGAAATGCTGATGACAGTCTGATCTTTTTCAGAAAAGCTGTGCGGCTTGATGATGAGAATCCTGAATTCTGGTACCTTCTTGGAAAAGCTCACTATAAAAAAGGAGAAAAAAAAGCGGCACTGAGATGTTTCAGAGAAGCCCTTAAGTTAGATGCATATTATGATGAAGTATGGTCTGATCTGGGCAGAATAATTCTTGTTGAAAACCTGACACAAAAAGCACTTCCATACCTTGAGCATGCATACAAGGTTATAGGTGATGTGCCTGGCATCAATTACCTGCTTGCATCATTTTATATCCATACCGGGATTACCGATAAGGCTTTCAGGCATCTTAAACTGGCTGTTCAAATGGATAAAGACCTGTTCTCAGAATTCTTAGATATTTTTCCGCCAAGACTGCTTTCCCGGAAGATAAAAAGATTTCTTGAGAGTTATAATCTTATCTGAAAACGAAATCAATCATTTAGAAATTATCATGAAGAAAGTTCTTCCATATATGCCGGAACGTCCTGCTAAACCAAGGAATTCAGGACTGACAATGGTAATGGATAAAGGTCTCAGCACCAGGGAGGCTGAAGACTTTATGTCAGTCGGAAGTGAATACACTGATTATGTTAAACTCGGATTTGGCACATCACTTATTACACCTGGTTTTGAGAAGAAAATAAAAATATATAAAAAATCAGGTGTCATTCCTTATTTCGGAGGAACCCTTTTTGAAGCATTTATAATAAGGAATATGTTCAGGGAATTTGTTGAGTTTCTTGATAACCACGAAATTGAAATGGTCGAAGTATCTGACGGATCATACGATATAGACCATAAATGTAAACTTGAATATATCAAAACCCTTGCTAAACGTGGTTCAGTTATCTCCGAGGTAGGTTCCAAAAAGAAGGATGTTATTTATTCTCCCGATGAATGGGTCGCTATGATGAGAGCTGAACTTGATGCAGGCTCACAGAAGGTTATTGCTGAAGCCCGTGAATCAGGGACGACAGGCATTTATAATGAAGACGGCTCAATTAACCATAATATTATCAACGCAATTTCGGAACATGTGAAACTTGAAAATGTTATATGGGAAGCTCCGCTTAAATCGCAACAGGCATGGTTTATAAAACATTTCGGTGCTAATGTAAACCTTGGAAATATTGCTCCGAATGAAATCATCCCTCTGGAATCGCTGAGATGCGGTCTCCGCGGAGATACATTCTTTCAGTTCCTTCCGGATGAGCTTAAACAAAAATGATCCTCAAATCTTACCCGGTTTCAAAATCTTAAGAAAGACATCAGTAAGATGAGAAAATTTGGACTCATAGGATATCCTCTCAGCCATTCTTTCTCGAAAAAATATTTTACTGAAAAATTTCACAGGGAAAAGATCAGCGACTGCTCCTATGACAATTACCCGAGGGAAAACCTTGCCCGGTTTCAGGATTTCATTTCAGGTAATCCGGAACTCTGCGGTCTTAATGTCACTATACCCTTTAAGAAAGAAATACTCAATTATGTTGATGTGACTGAACCTCAGATTAAGGAAATTGGTGCTGTTAATGTCTTGAAGATTAAAAGGATAGGAGATAAGGTTCAGATATGCGGTTATAACAGCGATGTGACTGGCATAAGAGATTCCATCAAACTTTTTTTCCCTGATAAAGCCGGAAATGCATTAATATTTGGTACAGGAGGCAGCTCCGGGGCCGTCTGTTATACATTGAAAAAACTGGGATTCAAAGTAACTCTTGTTTCAAGAACAAAAAAGCCTGGCATCATGAGCTATCAGGAAGTCAATTCAAAGATTATGGACAGTACGGACCTGATAGTAAATACCACACCGCTTGGAATGTTCCCGGACATTATGACTAAACCTGAAATAGACTATAATCTGCTTAAAGAAAAGCACATACTGTTTGATCTTGTCTACAATCCCGAAATTACCTCATTCTTAATGATGGGAAAGGAGAGAGGATGTAAAATAGTCACCGGATTAAAAATGCTCTATTCCCAGGCAGAACGATCGTGGGAAATCTGGAATGATGTTAATCTTTAATATGGAATATCTCCTCAGGGTACTCAATTTCAACAAGAAACAACCCCTTTGCAGGTGCTGACTTTCCTGCTTTACAACGGTCTTTTACCAGTATAATCTCTTCAAACTCTTTTAGGCTGATTTTCCCTGTTCCAACTTCAAGCATAGTACCCACAATGGCCCTCACCATATTCCTCAGGAATCGGTCTGCTTTAATGGTAAATACAATCCGGTTTTCAGTCTCTTCCCAGCCGGCAGAAAATATCCTGCATATATTGGTTCTGGTATCAGAATGAAGCCTGCTGAAACTCGTGAAATCGGAATGTTCTAACAGAATACCGGAAGCATCGTTCATCGCTCCGGTATTTATATTACCGTGCAGGAACCAGCTTGAATCATCAAAGAATGGATCCTTTACTCTGGAAATATAATACTTATAAGTTCTGGAAATAGCACTGTATCTTGCGTTTGCATCTGGTACAACTTTCTTAATTGTTGTAACTGAAATGTCTTTTGGCAGAAATCGGTTTAGTTTGAATATCAGGTTCTTTCTTATTGAAAGATCAGACGCTATACTGTCAAAGTGGGCGCAGAAAACCAATGCATGAACACCTGCATCAGTTCTTCCTGCGCCGATTGTGGATATTGGCTCATCGAGAATGACACTGAGAGCTTTGTCCAGGTTTTTCTGGACAGTAACAGAATTAGGCTGTATCTGCCACCCGTGATAAGAAGTGCCTCTGTATGAGATAAATATGAAATAGCGTGTTTTCACTGGTTTATTTCTGCAAATATAAATATTCAAAAAATATTAAAAAATTGTTAAAATTATTGATAATTATTTTTCTTAATTTGTTTGAAAACCGATCTTAAAATGTATTTTTACTACTGCCATAAATGATTAATAAATCATTTGATTTTAACCTTAATATAAATAGTGATTGAAAATCTAAATTCCTTTAACTATGAAACTTGAACTGAGCTGGATAGATTATGTGATCATGATAATCTATTTTTTGTTTGTACTGGGCATTGGCTGGTTCTTAAGAAAATTTATGAAGAATGCCAATGCATTTCTTGAAGCCGGCAGGTCAATTCCTGCGTGGGTGGCAGGATTAGCATTTATTTCCACTAACCTTGGAGCTCTTGAGGTTATGGGTATGACTGGTTCCGGCATGAAGTACGGAATGTTGACGACTCATTTTTACTGGATCGGTGCTATCCCGGCCATGATCTTCCTTGCCCTTTTTATGATGCCATTCTATTATGGATCAAAAGCCAGGTCAGTACCTGAATTTCTTAAGCTGAGGTATGATGAAAAGACCAGGGGATTGAATGCTATCCTCTTTGCAGTTATGACAATACTCGCTTCAGGAATTTCAATGTATGCCCTCGCAATCCTTATGGAAAAAGTCCTTGGATGGGATTTTAATTTAAGTCTTTGGATATCAGCATTGATAGTTCTGGGTTATACGTATCTAGGCGGGCTGTCCTCTGCTATCTATAATGAGGTTTTGCAGTTCTTCATAATTGTAATTGGTCTATTGCCTCTTGTGTTTTTAAGTTTACAGGATGTTGGTGGATGGGGAGGTTTGAAGGAAAGCCTGGAACCCATTGCTACCGCCAGAGGATACGCACCCGACACATTTACCACTACCTGGAAGTATGCGGGTGAAGCTTCTGCTAATCCCTTGGGAGTGGAATGGTTCGGAATACTTTTTGGTCTCGGATTTGTCTTATCGTTTGGTTATTGGTGTACTAACTTTCTTATTGTTCAGCGGGCTTTTGCAGCAGAATCAAAGGCTGCTGCCAGAAAAGTCCCGTTAATAGGTGCCTTACCCAAAATGTTTATCCCTTTCCTGATAATTGTACCTGGAGTAATTGCCCTGGCACTTTTTAACGATCCAACAAAAGGTTTTACTCTTCCACTTGATGCTGGAGGGAAACCAATATACGATTATACAATCATTATGCTCCTGAAACAATACCTGCCTGCAGGAGTTCTTGGGCTGGGAATAACTGCTCTGTTAGCCTCATTTATGTCAGGAATGGCTGGTAACGTATCTGCATTTAACACAGTCTGGACCTACGATATTTATCAGAGCTACATTCGTAAAAGAACCGGTAATGAAGAAGCTGATGGTAAACATTATCTTACTGTTGGTCGGGTTTCCACAGTCGTTGGAGTACTTTTGAGTATTGCCGCCGCTTATATTGCAAGTAAATTCGGAAATATCATGGATTTTCTGCAAACAATCTTTTCTATGATTAACGCCCCGCTATTTGCTGTTATATTCCTGGGAATGTTCTGGAAACGGACAACAGGACATGCTGCTTTTACCGGCCTGCTTTTAGGCTTTCTAATGGCACTACTCCACCATGGTCTTACTGTTCCTGAAGGTGCTACAACTCTGGTAAAAGGTGGATGGATAGGAACGCTGCATACATATCCTGTCGAAATGGCTCAAAACTTCTGGACAGCTATTATTGCGTTTACCGTTAGTACCGTAATAACAGTTGGATTGACCCTTTTGACAAAACAGAAAAAGACCGACGCAGAATTATATGGCCTGGTTTATTCTCTCACACCCCGCACTATTGAAGAGGATGTTGCCTGGTACAAACGTCCGGTAGGTCTGGCAATTCTTGTTGGTGTAATTTGTTTAATATTAAGTATATTATTCTGGTAGGAGGAAAGTAAAATGGTAGATATAAGAATCCCTATAGGTCTGATGTTTTCTATCCTGGGAGTTTTAATTACAATCTTCGGCTTTGTAACAATGTCTAATGCCGAAATGTATACCAAGTCCTTAGGTGTCAATGTAAACATCATTATGGGCATTTTAATGCTTATTTTTGGCCTGGTGATGCTCTTTTTCGCAAGAAAAAAGAAAAAAGCATAATATTATTTCTTTTGAATTTGAACCGCAAAGGGCGTAAAGGGTGGAAATATCTTTGCGAACTTTGCGGTTAATTATTTTACTTATAACATAAAAACCAATGAACCGCAGAAAATTCATCGAAACATCCGGCGCAGCTGCCGGAGCAGCCATTGTTGGCAGTGTGGCTCCGAAAGTAAAAAGCAGCCCCGCTGACACTGAACAGAAAGCCGGAAGGTCAGGTAAGATAAAGCTCGGCTTATATTCCATTTCGTACGGAGGTATCTGGTACAAGGGTGCAGCTCTGTCATTTGACGAATTATGCAAACGTGCAAAGGATTACGGATTTGATGGTGTTGAGCTGGATAACAAGCGTCCAATGGGAAATCCGATGGATCTCGACCAGCGCAAAAGAGATGAAATGCGTAATTCAATTGCCAGATATGGTCTGGAAATACCATGTGTAGCTGCCAATAATGACTTCTCCAGCCCGATCCCAGAGCACAGGGATTGCCAGCTTCTGATGGTACAGGAAACCGCTAAACTGGCAAAGGACCTTGGGGCAAAGGTTGTCCGTTTGTTCGCCGCATGGGCAGGAGTTCCAATTCACGAGGGAGCAGGTACTTATGATCTTGTACATGACCATGATGGTTATTATACTTTTACCAGGCAATATCCCTATGCCACACGCCTCGACAGGTGGAACTTTGTCAAAGAATGTCTGGCGGAGGCTGCAAAAATGGGTGAAGAAAATGGTGTGGTCATGGCTCTGCAAAACCATGCCCCACTTATCAGGCACTGGAAGGATACATATGACCTTGTAAGAGAGGTAAACTCACCCTGGCTGAAAATTTGCCTCGATCTTCCGATTTTTGAGAACCTTGATAAGGAGTATGTTGCCAATGCTGTCCGTACAGTTGGTAACCTTCAGGTACATTCCCATTACGGTGGAGAATATTACCGGGATGCAAAGGGTGAAGTCAGGCAAAAAGTGCTTGAATCCGGTTTTGGTGAACCTCTGCCTGATTATGCACATTACATCAGTTTAATGAATGAAATAGGGTACAATGGTTATTTTACCTTCGAACTGTGCCATCCGGTGTTGAATGACGATCATACCCGTGGCGGTATTGAGTTTGCACATGAACAGGTAAAACTTGCGAGGGAGTTTCTGGGGAATATTGTTACAACCTGATTTTCAACCTGACAGAGCGTTAGGAGCAGAATAATTTTGTGTACTTTGTGATTAATTTTTTGTGCTATGAATAAACAAAAGGTGAAGAGGGGATTTGCCAGTGACAACAATGCAGGAGTTCATCCTGACATTATGAAAATGCTTGTTTCTGTAAATACCGGCCACACAATCGGATATGGCTCTGATCCTTATACTGAACAGGCAAAGCAGCTTTTTAAAGAACACCTTGGAAGCTTTACAGAGACATTTTTTGTTTTTACAGGCACTGCTGCCAATGTCCTTTGCCTCTCAGGGGTGACAAGACCATGGAATTCGGTCATTACGGCATTTACTGCACACCTTGAGCAGGATGAATGCGGAGCTCCGGAAAAATTTACCGGATGTAAAGTCCTGACTGTTGATACTAATGATGGAAAAATCAATACCGATCTGCTTTTAAAACATATGCATGGATTTGATTTCGAGCACCATTCACAGCCAAAAGTCCTTTCAATAACACAGCCAACGGAAATGGGCACAATATATTCCCCTGGTGAGATAAAAAATCTGGCGGATTTTACCCATGAGAATGGGATGCTTCTTCATATGGATGGTGCAAGGATAGCTAATGCATCTGTATCTCTTGATCTGCCGTTTAAATCGTTTACGACAGATTCAGGTGTTGATGTCTTATCCTTTGGAGGAACAAAGAACGGTATGATGTATGGTGAGGCGGTTTGTTTTCTGAAGCCAGGTCTTTCAAACGATTTCAAGTATATCAGGAAACAGGGGATGCAGCTTGCTTCAAAAATGAGATTTATCTCGGCTCAGTATATTGCATATTTCCATAATGACCTGTGGAAAAAATGTGCATCCCATTCAAATGCGATGGCAAAATTGCTTGCTGATAAACTGGTGCATCTGGATGGAATTAAAATTACCCAGCAGGTTCAGGCAAATGGCATCTTCCTGATAATTCCTCATGATGTCGCAGAAAGAGTCCGGCAGCAATACTTTTTTTATCCCTGGGATGAAAAGATATCAGAATACAGGCTCATGACCAGCTGGGATACAACAGAGGAGGATATTGAAAAGTTTGTAGCGCTTTTAAAGGAGGAATTGAAAAAAAGGCTTCAGAAATAATAATCAGTCCTCCCTGCCTTGCTCCTCCGAAGCGGCTACGCGAAGGCGAAGAAGGGGGATTAATTAAGCAGTACTATTTGGCCGCCCTTTAGAGCCAGTCCCGCGATAGCGGGAGGGGTTAGGGGGTTGGCTAAAAAAAAAGGTGCCCACCAGAGGCACCCTTTATATAATCAATCGATAAAACGATCTTTACTTAAGCGTGAAGGTAATTGGTACCATGTACCATACAGGGACAGGTTTCCCGCCCTGCTTACCTGGTTTAAATGCCGGAAGTGTGTTAACAACTCTTACTGCTTCTGCATCAAGCTCGGGATCGACTCCCTTCAGAATACTAACCTGGCTAACGCCACCTTTCGAAGTTACACAGAACCTGACGACTACTCTGCCCTGAATATTGTTTTCCTTTGCAACCTCAGGATATACTGTATGATCAAAAATATAAGCCAGGAGTGCTGCATCTCCGCCCGGGAACATCGGCATCTCTTCAACAACCACAAAGGGCTCAGGTTCAGCTTCTTCTTCCTGGACCTCTTCTTTAACCTCCTGGACAACTTCTACACCTACATCTTCGTTCTGAACTTCAACCTGTGCATCGTCAGCTGTCATAAGCTGAACAACTTCCTCAGGTTTAACTGAGTCAACAACCACGGGAGGAACATATCTTGCCTGTTGAACAATATCTGCCGGAGGCGGAGGCGGGGGAGGGGGAGGAGCAACCTGTTCGGTTGGCTGATCCAGGTTCTCCATCTGTATCTGTACCTGTCTTTCAGTACGCTTCTGCCTGTTTTCAGTAGCTTTTGCATTAAGGTATGGTGTAATAATAGCAGTAGCAATAATAATTATTCCGATAAGCATCGCAATAAGAACATTGCGGTTGTACTTCTTACGTAGTCTGTAGGCTCCGTACTCCTTGTTCCTGTCTTCAAATACTATATCGTCGAAAGCAGGGACTCTGATTTTTTCTTTTGCCATTTTATTTAAGGTTTACATGTTAATTGGATGAAGCTTTTGCAGCCTCCGGAGTAATACCGGCAGCAGATTCCACCATTTTCTCTTCATACCATGCTATGTCAACAAATGTATACCGGGCTATTCCGCAGATATTCATCTCATCGAGAATATCTACAAAATTACCGTAATTGGCTTTCTTATAAGCTTTGATAAGCACAATCGGACCAGTATCATCCACATTTTTCATTCTCCTGATAGTACCCTGCACGGAATCCGGATTGAGAACAATCTTTCCGGTAAGGACCTGGTCTTTGAAATCCTGGATTTTTCTGGCCAGGGTTCGGTTCCTTTCAAGAAGCAATTGTCGAATGCCTGTAGCGCTGAAATCCGTTTCCTGTAAGGGAGGAAGGATTGGAGGAATATTATTAAATTCTTCCGGTTTTACTGATCCGGGGTAAGTGAAGATTTTATTATCCGGGCCAAGGATGATATTCAGAGTACGGCTACCCGGGATCCTTGGAGGCTCTCCTTTCGTGAGCTTCTCAGGAAGTACGATCTCCATTACCTTTGCTTTACTGAAAGCCGTGGTTAACATAAAGAATGTGATCAGCAGACACATCAGGTCAACCATTGGTGTCATATCAATATGCGGGGCCAGTTTTTTTGCTTTCTTTTTCCCGCCACCTTTTTCTTCTTGAATTATTTCTGCCATATCATTGCTGTATTTCTTACATGTTTATTTTAGTTGCTTCTAGACTTGTAATCAGATTAAACCTGTGAACGTTCCTTTCCTGCAAAATATCCAGGGCTTTTTTAACAATGGGGAAGCCAGTCTTGGAGTCTCCCTTAATGCTGGCCTGGACAGCAGGATTCACCTGGCGGATATAGAGTATCCACATCGCCAGCTGGTTATCAGTGGAATCGACAGGAATCCCGGTTTGCATAGCTGTTCTTTCAAGATTATTTTTAGTAGCTAAGAACGCTTTCATATTTTGTATAGGGAACCCTATGGATGAAGGATATTTCTCAAATTCCCTCAATTCTCCCTCTGTAAACTCGATATTGTACCTTTTCCCCATTTCAGCCAGTACCTTTGGTCTGAATTTATACGCAGTATCGGGTCCGTTATCGAAGTTTATAAAAATTCTATTGTCAGGTGACAGAAGGAAAGTCATCGTATTAAAATCAGGTGTAGGTTTCTCTGATATTGAAAAAGGAGTATCAACATTGGCCGGTTCAGGTTGTCTCATTGTTGTGGTAAGCATAAGAAATGTTAAAACCACACAGAATGTATCAACCATTGGGGTCATGTCGATTCGGGGCGATTTTGTTGGCAATTTAATCTTTGGCATTGTACTTTTCTTTAATGATTTAGACCAAAAGATAAATTTATATTAATGGCTCTTCAGTGATGCAGCAAAATTTTGTGTCAGACTGAAACCTGATTCGTCAATTTTAAATGTATATGCGTCAATTGTTGACGAGAAATAATTGAACGCAAGGATTGCCAGGGTTGATCCTGTGATACCGAAAGCTGTGTTAACAAGTGCTTCGGATATACCCTGTGAGAGAGCAAGTGCATCTGGTGCTCCGGACTGAGCAAGAGCTGCGAATGCGCGGATCATACCAAGCACTGTTCCGATAAGACCGATCAACACAGATATTGATGCAAGAGTTGAGAAAATCACCATGTTCTTTGAAAGCATCGGCAGCTCAAGAGCTGTAGCTTCTTCAAATGATTTCTGGATTGACAGGATCTTCTGGTCTTTTTCCAGTTCTTTGTCTTTCTGTAGGTCGCGGTAACGGATAAGACCTGCTTTCATAACATTGGCAAGTGAACCTCTCTGCTTGTCGCATGCATCCATAGCTTCTTCAATTTTATCTTCTGCAAGAAGCCCCTGCAGGTTATGAACAAATGTATTTATTCTGCCTTTCCCTTTTGCCCTTGAAAGAGTGATTAATCTCTCAATAATGAAAATGATAAGAGTAAGAACACAGGTCATAAGAATAGGAACAATAAAACCACCTTTGTAAATAATACCCAGGTAGTTACCTTCCATCGCCTGTCCTTCCGGATTATTACCAACGAAATTAACAGGATTACCCATTACATTGACGAACAACAAATAGGAAACCACAAAAGCTATTAAAATAGCACTTACTGCAAACACATTCTGCAGTGCCTCTTTGAACGAACTTCCTTGTTTACTCATTTTTATCGATTTTGTTTAGGTTAAGATTTCAAGATTTTACGATTTGCAAATATATATTTAATTTTTTTTTTCCAATAGCGTATAAAATATTATTTTATAACTTTTAACCAGCTTCGTTTTATATCTTCTATCTGTAAGACCTTTTAGGTCACTTAAAACCCTATTGTTGATTAAAATTTCTTTTCCCTGTTCTTCTTATTTTTCAAGTGAGGCGTTATATACTCTTGATTTAGTGATGGGGAATTCTTTGGCCTTATATCCTTTGGCACTGATAATCAGAACTTCTGAACCCTGCGGAATTTCAAATTTATATTCACCTTTTGTATTTGTAAGATTTTCGGCAGCAGTATCCTTTACCCTGATAGATGCAAACGGAATAGGTTTTCCTGTTGATGCATCTCTTACAACACCTTTGATCTCGTTTGGATTGATGCCTGCCCGAACCTGGGCTTCAAATTCATGAATATAATTCACCTGGTTCTTTGCATAGGAATTCATGGGATCGAGAGCAAGAATCTTGTTGTATGCATCAGCTGATCTTGCCAGGAAAGGAAGTCTTCCTTCATTGGTCTTTTCATTTCCTGCCATCCTGAGTTCAACTCCGCCGATTCCGCTATAACCTTTTATTTTGTTCTCCCTGCTGTTGGGATTAAGCGTTACCATCCTGTTATAATAATCCTTTGACCTGCTGTAGTTATCTTTTATCATATGGTAATACCCCAGATAACCGAAAGCTTCCATCATTTCGTCTTCATTTTTAATTGAATCGGCTTTGGCAACATCAATGAGTTTTTCAAATTTTGGCCTTGCAAGACCTGTCTTATACTCAGGATCCATTTTTGAGTTTGTACGTGCAATCCACAGATAAGCCGGAACATAACCAGGCGACTTTTTTATCACGACGTTAAATACAGAGTCGGCTGTTTTATATTTTTCACCATTATGATATGCTCTGCCAACCTGCATATATTCATTCAGATTATTTTCCTTTGCAGGATCAATCATTTGAGCCCATATTTTTGCAGCACGGTCATAACGTCTGAAATTATAGTAGTTTGTGGCCATTTCGCTGAGCAATCCCCTGTCCTGAGGTCTAAGGTTAAGTACTTTTGAATACTCCGCGAATCCCCTGTCGATCTCCTTATCGGCAATTGCAATATCTGTTTTAAGTTTTGAAACTTTAGCTGCCAGAGCATCGACACTGACTTTGACTTTTGGCTTTAGTGCAGCGGAAGCATCAGAATATCTCTCCTTCTCTCTCTGAAGCTGAGTTTCAAGGCTTGAGAGTTCTTCCAGCATCTTTGGATAATTCTGATTTTTCTTCACTAGTATCCTTGCCATGTAATGATAGTCTTTCGCTAGAATTCTTTCAGGATCAACAGTCTTGAAAAGTTTCTCCATATATCCCAGGGCTTTAGTATAATCAGGATTGTCTTTCTCATAGTATGAATATCCGGCAAGACGGTTCATATATGACCTTGATTCGTCAACAGTAAGTATCTCTTCAACATTTTTAATTACTTCTTCATAATCACCTGCATAGAAAAGGGAGTTGACGTACCTGGTCTGTGCCGGAATATTGCCAGCAGTAAGCTCCAGATATTTCTTAAAATTTGCTTTTGATTGTTCAAGCCGCTTGGCCATCCAGTAAAGCTGACCAAGTTCACGGTAAGCAGGAGCATAATTGGCATCCAGGGCAATGGCTTCCTCGAAAGGACCAATGGCAGCCTGTAAGCTTTTTCCTCTCACATAAATGTTACCTATTTTCATATAAGCAGTAGGTGACTTGGGATCAGCGTACTGTGCAAGGTTATAATTCTTTATTGCGTTGGAACCATCGTTGGCTAAAATATATATATCACCTGCAATGAGGTATATTTCAGCATTTTTTGAATCTGTTTTAAGAGCTTGTCTTATAAGCGGTAAAGCGATAGCGGTATCAACCTCTCCCTCTTTAATATATGACTCTGCTATTTTTGCCAGAGCAAAAGCATAATCCATGGCAGGCGGACTGATTTTCTTGATGTTTTTAAAGGGAAGAAGGTAGCTCCTGGCTTGTGTCCTCATTTGGGTTGCAGTGTTGTCATCACCAAGATAATAGGCAACTTTAGCCAGCCCTATATAGTTTAGCGGGTCACCGGGGTTGGCATTTACACCCTTCTGATAGACTTCTTTTGCTGCTTTGGTAGCAATTGCAAGGGAGTTTGAAATAGTATCAGCAGCATAATCAAGTAAAATATTTTCTCCCAGGTAGAAATAATTCTTGCTATTGGCAGGCTCTTTCTGAATGAGCTGCTGCAACAGTGCCTCAGCTTTATCATATTGCTCGCTCTTGGTCAGAAGGATTGCAGAAGCCAGATCCTGCTGAGCCTGAATATTATTGATCAAACCAGTAAGAGCAAGTGCAAGAAAAAAACCTTTATTAAATATCGAACGTTTCATAGCTTTTTTTATTTTGAAGTCAATTATAGTGAAAATTCTTATTTTTTAATAATCTTTAACTAAAAATTTAATTATAAAATTTGATTTTTATTTTTTCAATAATTCCTGATTTCTAATTTTTAATTTGTACCAGCCTTATCGGCATTGTAGCCGGAACAAGACCTATTTTCAGAACAATCCTCTGACCCGGTTCGGAGGTTGCCCATTGAATAAAACCGGAACCAAGTCCTGTAAATGTTTCCCTGGTTATCATATAAATCTCTCTTACAAACGGATATGATTTGTCATAAATAAAACCCTGGTCAGGCCGGTAATAATAGCCATCATTGATAAATGGTCTGGAAACAGCCACTTTAATTATCTTCCTGATAAAGCTTCTGCTTGTTGAATCATCCATATCGCTGATCCAGTTTACACTTACAATACCAAGAGCATCCGGATTTCTGGAAACAAATTCAACTACCTCAGGATTGCTGGTAACCGCGTAGAAATTATCAGGCAAATCATTTTCTATTTCAAACAACTCTTTGAAATATCTTATATTGCCCGATTTCGTGTTATCGAAAATTACTTTGATCTTCCCAAACTTCGATTTAGGGTCAAGCTCTTTCCATGATTCAACTTTCCCCAGAAAAATATCTTTTACTGATTCATATTTTAAAAGAGTGTCTTTGTTTTCCTTATTTATAACAAGTGCCAGCGCATCATGAGCAAAAGTGATTGTACGGGCAACGATATTCGTGTCTCTCAGGTATTGTATCTGGTCCTCAGTCAGATTTTTACTTGTGACGATCACCTGGACCGAATCATTCATGAAATCATTAATAACATCAAATTCGGGTTTGTACTGAGGCTTGACTTTGGCATTGGTGTAAAGGCTTGTAAATGTATAAACTTCAGCATCAACAAGCGGCCGGAAGGATTCATCGGCGGTTATTTTGATGTTTCCTCTTGTCGGGGTTTCCTGTAATCCGGTTTGCCCGCTTTTGCAGGAGACAAATGAAAACATTAATCCCAGGAAGAGATAACGAATGCCTGAATTATAGATATTACTTAAAAACCTGGTCACTACTATCGTGGTGATGGAAAATATATTATGGCACGCAATATTAATAAAATTTTGAATATCTGCTACTAAACTCATATTTTTTAAAATTTGGTTAAACTTATAATTATTACCTTGTAGCATAACTGCAAAGGGTGTGCCAAGGCTTTACCCGGACCAAGTAAACTTTTAAAACGGGATAAGCAAAAATGACTTATTCCTGGTCCTTGCCTTTAGAAAAGAAAGCTTCGACAATTTGCTTATAAGTAGCGTAAATCCGGTACGATCCATATAACAGGAATGTTATTCCCATTATAACCAGTATGGCTTTATATTCTCCTTCAATTATGAATACTTTGTTTGCAAAAAACAGGACAAAAATCCCGACGCCCAGGTAAAACACAACCATAAAAATACCAAACAAGGCATGAAACTGTTGTGATATTTTATTGTTATTCATGCTTTTAAAATTTGATGCTAATTAAGTAAAAATCAAACTGATTTCAAAGATTTTGTTAATAGTTATTGATGAATGAATAATTTTACGGGGTTAATATCTATTTTATTAACAGTGAACTATCCCCATAGCTCAGAAATCTGAAATCATTTTTCAGAGCGAAACTATAAATATTTTTCCAGTCAGAGCCCATCCAGGCAGATATAAGCAGCAGAAGCGTACTTTTTGGCTGATGAAAATTAGTTATCATTCCGCTGATCATCCGGAATTCATAACCTGGCATGATCATTATTTTTGTGGAAGCATGCAGAACTGTTGTATTTCGTTTTTTAATGAGCTTAGCTAAAGACTCAAGAGATTTCTGCACTGATACTCCCTCCGGAAGATTATAAGGCTCAAACTGTCCGATAAAAAGATCAGAATCAGCACACGACGGATCGCTGATTACTTTTACCCCCAGCCAGTAAATACTTTCAAGAGTCCTGACACTGGTTGTACCAACAGCAATAATCTTCCCCTCATAAGAAAGCAGCTCTTCAATGGTATTTCCCGTGACAAAAAAATGCTCGCTATGCATTTCATGTTGTAAAATATTTCTTGCTTTAACTGGCTGAAATGTACCTGCCCCAACATGCAAAGTCAGTTCAACGGACTTTATACCTTTATTATATATATGATCAAAAACTTCTTTTGTAAAATGTAAACCGGCTGTCGGTGCAGCTACTGATCCTTTAGCAGTGGAATATATAGTCTGATATCTGACATAATCTTCATCCTCATCATCTCTCTTTACATATGGAGGAAGAGGAATACGTCCCACAGCTTCAATAACTTCACCAAAGCTTATTCTGGAGGAATTCCAACTGAACAGAATCCTCCATGCTGCACCTTCTGCCTGGATTTTTTGAGCAGACAGCTTATATTGACAACCACTGAAATCAAATTCGGTAAAAAGTGTTCCGTTTTTCCATTTTTTCAGATTTCCTACAATACACTTCCATTCCACCGGATATCTGGAACCGAAAGACTGTTCGTACTCACACGGCGATAATGGTTCAAGACAAAATACTTCAATATCTGCACCTGTCTCTTTGTGAAAAATAATACGAGCCCTGATTACCCTCGTATTATTAAATACCATCAGAGAATCACCTGGTAAATATTTATGGATGTTTCCGAAGTGATCTTTGGAGATATTACCTTTATTATATAGCAACAGTTTAGAATTGTCTCTCTTTGGTGCCGGATACTGAGCTATCCTCTCTTCCGGGAGTATATAATCATAATCGTCAATATATATATGTCTTATA
Organism: Bacteroidales bacterium; assembly: GCA_022865305.1. Classification (GTDB taxonomy): domain Bacteria; phylum Bacteroidota; class Bacteroidia; order Bacteroidales; family VadinHA17; genus LD21. The sequence continues at coordinate 63,523 of JALHSP010000127.1, forward strand.
AAATCTTCATTCTTCATTTTAAATTTTAAACTGTCTTTTTATTTTCTTTTATCTTTTATCTTTTATCTTTTTAACTTAACCCACCCCAAACCTCCCGTCCTGTCGGCCGGGACAGGCTTCCGCTTCGCGGAACAAGTCCTCCAAGGAGCGGAACTTTGAGAATTTGTCCCTCCAAGGAGGGGATTTTATTTATGTCTTCCTGTTCCCCCTTTGAAGGGGGTCAGGGGGATGTTAATTAAGTTCTTTTTACACCCCCCAGCCCCCCTCAAGGGGGGAGTTACAGTCAGTTACCTTTGCACCGTGGTGCCTTTGCGCCTTTGCGCCCGCAATTTAACATGCAAAAATATCAATTTTAAATACTATACCTCCATTTATCAGGATTTACTACCTTTGTAACGCAGCAGGCCATTCCATCGTCCCGCTCAGAGCGAAGCCGAGGAACGGGAAGGAAAGTCCGGACAACACAGGGCACTATGCTTCCTAACGGGAAGATATCTGTGAGGGTATAGCAGTGTAACAGAAAATAACCTTCCCTGACCGAAACGTCAGGGAGAAGGGTGAAAAGGCGAGGTAAGAGCTCACCGGTTCCGGTGGCGACACCGGAAGCCGTACACCTGATGGGTTGAAAGACCATGTATACCGGCGGTGAGGGCTGCCCGTCCGATGCCGGGGGGTAGGTCGTAGGATCCCGCCAGTGATGACGGGACAAGATAAATGATGGAAACCGGTTTTAGCTTCTTTTGCAGATAAAAAAACCGGTACAGAATCCGGCTTACAGGCCGGCTGCAAAAATAGTAGGGACGCAATGTATTGCGTCCCTTTATTTTAGTAATAATCTTTAATAAATAGAGTATTTAGCCCCCCTTCAGGGGGGTGGGGGGGTTATTTCAGTGTAAAAATGCTATCCTCCATCGGAATATCAACTTCTACTTTGGTAAAAGTCATGACGAATTCCATTCCGCTGGTAGATGTAGTAGTTTTCATGGGTAGCATTACTCCGTTGGTTTCAGTATATTCAGACGGGTATGATTCGACCGTTATCGGCATACCTTGCTGAGTGGTGTTTACTACCGATTTTACAAGAAGGAATGTGGCTTTGTCAATAAAGATATTAGTTACAATTCCTTCCTGGATTGTAGCTTTCAATTTAAACGCCGGTTTCCCGTTGACGCTTTCTTCACCTTCAAGTACAAGCTTCCCATCCTTCAGGTACCCCATTACCTCGTTCTGGAACATATTACTTCTGGTAACTTGTTGTACCTGATCAGGTGTCATCTCTACCGGTTCGCTGGAACCTGTCATAGGATTGACCGAATATCCTTTTTCGCCATCAAAAGCCTGTATCATCTCCTGTCCGCTGATGTTGGTGACACTTTTAATTTTATTCGGATTTTTCATCCATATTTCCATGGGCATTTCCATCCCCATCATGGACATTTTGCCGGTTAACTTGAGAGTTTTTATACCAGACATCTTGTCAAGCTTGTTGGCAACGGTGTACTTATTAACGATATCTTCAAGCGATTGAGCGCTAACAATAGACATCACTATCAGTCCTGTAAGAATAAAGATTAGTTTTTTCATACGATTGTTGTTAAGAATTAAATTTGTTAAAAGTAATAATTGTTTTCCTTATTGCAACGAGTTTATTTAACAGTTTATCCATTTCAGAAAGCCTGAGCATATTAGCTCCATCAGATTTTGCATTTCCCGGATTGGGATGAGTTTCAATGAAAATACCGTCGGCTCCAACACTGACAGCTGCCCTGCCGATAGTTTCAATCATTTCAGGAATTCCGCCCGAAACTCCGGCATCCTGGTTTGGCTGCTGCAATGAATGGGTTATATCCACAATTACAGGTACCCCTGTTTTCTGCATAACAGGTATATTCCTGAAATCAACTATCAGATCCTGGTAACCGAACATATTGCCACGATCAGTCAGCAAAATGTTATTGTTACCTGACTCCCTGACTTTCTCGACCGCATACTTCATGGAAGATCCTGACAGGAACTGGCCCTTTTTGATATTGATCCATTTTCCTGTTTTTGCTGCAGCTGCCAGAAGATCAGTCTGTCTGCACAGAAAAGCCGGAATTTGCAGAATATCAACATATTGAGCTGCAATCTCAGCTTCATCAGGATTATGTATATCGGTAATTACCGGAATTGAAAATCTTTTCTTTACTTCAGCCAGTATTTCTAGTGCTTTTGTATCTCCGATCCCGGAAAAAGAATCAACTTTTGATCTGTTTGCCTTCCTGTAAGATGCTTTAAAGACATAAGGAATCTGATATTTGTCTGAGAGATTAACAAGATGCTGTGCAATTTCGAAAACAACTTCTTCGTCTTCAACAACACATGGTCCTGCAATCAGCAGGAAATTACCCGTTTCCCTGTACCTGATCCCGGGAATATCTATTCCGTTTCTGTTCATTTAATTATAAAATATTGAAATATTCCTTTGATTCTCAAAAATCATACCATATACCTTAGATTAAACTGCGCCCTGTTGTATTAAAACCCACCCCAAACCTCCCGTCCTTCGGCCGGGACAGGCTCTCCTTTCTCCTTTCACCTTAATAATCATAAATATCCTTCCACAATCTGTTAAGCCTCTTTTTTATTTCTTCTTCTTTAGGATTTGTTCCCGGATTATAAAATCTGGTTCCCTTTATTTCTTCTGGCAGAAAATTATCCTGGACAAAGTTGCCTTCAAAACTGTGAGCATATTTATAATCCTTATGGTATCCCAAGTCTTTCATGAGCTTTGTGGGAGCATTCCTGATATGTAACGGTACAGGCAGATTTCCTTTATCTTTTACCATTTCGAGAGCACCTTCGATCGCCATATACGCTGCGTTGCTCTTAGGTGATGTTGCCAGGTATACAGCTGCTTCTGAAAGTATTATTCTCGATTCCGGCCATCCGATAACGTTTACTGCTTCAAAACATGCCTGTGCGAGCAGAAGAGCATTGGGATTTGCCAGACCAATATCTTCAGCAGCAAGGATAACCATCCGCCTGGCTATAAATTTCAGATCCTCACCGCCTTCAACCATCCTTGCGAGCCAGTATACTGCTGCATTGGGATCACTTCCCCTGAGCGATTTGATGAAAGCGGAAATAATATCATAATGTTGTTCCCCGTTTTTATCATACAGCGCAAGGTTTTTCTGGACATGCATCAGAACTTTCTCATCTGTGATCAGGATTTTCTCTGATCCTGCTTCATCTGCTTCTGACGATACCACCAGTTCCAGGGCATTGTATAGTTTTCTGGCATCGCCACCTGAGACACGTATAAGAGCCTCATATTCTTTAATTTCAATGTCTAATGCTGCAAGGTAACTGTCCTTTTTCAGTGCCTGATCCAGTAAAATGGTCAAAACTTTTTCGTTAAGGGGATTCATTATATAAACCTGGCATCTCGAAAGGAGAGGGGATATAACTTCGAACGAAGGATTTTCAGTTGTTGCTCCGATCAGAGTCAATATTCCCTGTTCAACGGCACTTAACAGAGAATCCTGTTGCGATTTATTGAAACGGTGGATCTCATCGATAAATAAAATCGGATTTGGCTGATTAAAGAACTGCTGCTTTTTGGCCTTTTCAATTGTCTCCCTGATATCCTTAACACCGGAATGCACCGCACTGAGATGAAAGAACGGCCTTTTCAGGGTATGAGCTATTATCCAGGCAATAGTTGTCTTACCTGTCCCCGGTGGTCCCCATAAAATGAATGAGGGGATATTTCCTGATTCTATGACTTTCCGTAATACAGCATTTTTCCCGACCAGGTGCTCCTGTCCGTAAAACTCATCAAGATTTTTTGGTCTCAACCTTTCAGCAAGCGGTTGGTTTGCCAGCATAATTAAAAGTTTATGTAAAAGTAATAAAAACAATGTTTGTTCAGTTATTATAAGGAGAGGCTTTTTGCAATGAAGACACTTTTACGTCCGGCAAATCTGCAGTTTAAAATTAAGGAAAGGCAGAATATGCATTATTTGATATTAAAACTGAAAGAATACAAGGCTGTCTTCAGGGAAGCTTTAACAACTGAATATAAGGGGTACAGGATTATATCTGTTCCTCCGCCTTCAAGCGGGGGAATAACCCTGTTTCAGCTTCTTAAGATGGTCGAGCCATATCCGCTGAAAGAATGGGGTTTCCATTCCGTAAAGTCAATTCACCTTATTGCAGAGGCAGAAAAGAGAGCTTTTGCAGACCGGGCTGAATTTGCAGGTGATCCTGATTTTGTAGATGTTCCTGTGGATGGCCTGCTGAACAATGATTATTTAACCGGTAAGCTTAATAGTTTCAGTGAGAACCGGGCGTCATTATCATCTGAAATAAGTGCCGGCTCCCCGGAAGGATATGTCAGTGAAGAGACTACACACTATTCAGTGACAGATGAATCTGGAAATGCGGTAGCAGCGACCACCACGCTTAACAATACTTTCGGAAGCAGTATTGTCGTGGATGGAGCAGGATTTTTGTTAAATAACCAGATGGATGATTTTTCAGTAAAACCGGGTTTCCCGAATTTGTATGGATTAATCGGAGGCGAGGCAAATTCCATCAAGTCCGGGAAAAGAATGCTAAGCTCAATGACACCAACAATTGTTGAGAAAAATGGAAGACTATTTATTGTGTTGGGATCACCCGGAGGTTCTACAATACCTACAACAGTATTTCAGGTGATTGTAAATGTCATAGACTTCAGAATGAAGATCGGTGAGGCGGTTGATGCCGGAAGATTCCATCACCAGTGGCTTCCTGACTGGATTATGTTCGAGCGTGATGGTATCGACAGCCTTACAGTTAATACCTTAAAACAGATGGGGCATGAGATGAAACAGAGAATTTCTATCGGCAGGGTAAATGCAATCCAGATACTTGAAGACGGACAAAAAACAGGCAGCGCAGATAAAAGAGGAGATAATTCATCCTGTGGGTATTAACAGTTTTGTGGTTAAATAATTTTTACTAAATTGCTGAAAATTTATTTTCATTAGAAAAAATAAATTAATACTTTTAGCAATTGATATTGAAATTTTTGTGAGTACATGAGTTTGTTCATTGTATTTGAATATTTTCAGATAGAAATTCAGTTATGAAAAAACCTCTGTTAATTGTAGCTATTATCCTGGTAGTAATTCTTGCTCTGCCGATAATTAATTTTATCCGCTGGACTTTTCAGACTAAAAAGCCGATGGATATAGTACTACTTGACAAGACTGTGCCAACTCTTGAGCGTGAAAAGCACAAGTCCTTTAACTGGATCCTGACAAATGAACGATTTGTCAAAAAGGAGAAAAGAACCAGCTATTCATACAGGAAGGATTATTATGGTTTTTACCCGACACGGCCGCTTCGTGATAAATTATTTGACAAAAAAGATTATCGTCTGGCTGACCTTATTACCATAGCAGAAAATTCAGATGCTGTCTATTTTACTGATACTTATGGAGTATTTTATAACGAATGGTACAGAGGCATAAACAGAAGCCGCAGAACCAGGAAACTTTATGGAGGCCTTAATAATAACGATAACCTGCTTATTAAGGAGATGAAGCTCAGAAATAAGCTTGTTATCCTTGAGTATAATACCTTTGATTACCCTACCCCAGAAATGGAAGAATACAAGTTGACAGATAGACTTGGTATCGGATTTTCAGGATGGTCAGGTAAGTATTTCAGTTCACTCGATACTCTTAAGGATGAAAACTTCCCCATCTGGATGACGACCATGTACAGAAAACAATATAAGAAGCCATGGACCTTCACCAAACCGGGCATTGTTCTTCTTCAGGAAAAATACATTATAGTATTGGAAGAAGGAACTCATCTTAATAATTCCTTACTTTCTATCATTACTGATTCAGCTTATTGTGCTAAATATAATTTACCGGCATCTATTCCTTTTAGCCAATGGTTCGATATTATTGACCCGAAAGAAAATAATGTGATTTCAAAATTCAGGATCGAGACCACCAGCCTGGGTGATTCAATACTGGAAGACAATAATATTACAAATGAATTTCCTGCTGTTATTCAGGATCCTGTTTCACAGACTACCTACTATTTTTCAGGCGATTTTGCCAATTCGAAAATCCCTTACTGGTCTTCCCGTCTGAAAGGCGTTGATAAGCTGAATTGGATAATCTATTCAAAAAAACCAGATGATTCAAGAAGGTTTTTCTGGCTCTATTACAGACCACTCATTAAAGGGATTCTTTACGACTACTATAATACATTATCTGCAAAGTAGAATATTGCTGAAATCTGCGCTTATAATATAAAGTACAGGATTAAATAACTCCTGTACTTTTTTTATTTAATTCTTTTTAAAACATTTCCTTTTAAACTGGTAAAAATGAAGATATCAATAATTCAGCCTGATCTTATATGGGAAGACAAATCACGGAATTTTGAAAAACTTGAATATCTGATCTCATTATCAGGAAATAATCCTGATATTGTAATTCTTCCTGAAATGTTCAGTACCGGATTCACTATGAATCCTGAGAGCTTAAGTGAATCGCCCCGTTCGGAAACATTCGACTGGATGGTGAATATTTCTGAAAAAGGAAATTTTGGATTATGCGGGAGCTATATAGTAAAGGAGAGAAATTATACTTTCAACAGGTGGATATTTGTTACTCCTGAAAAGAAATCCTGGTATTATAACAAACATCATCTTTTCAAAATGGGCAATGAGCATCAATTCTATACTGCCGGGTCCAGCCAGCTGATTTTCAAATTCAGGGGGGTGAGGATAATGGCTGCTGTTTGCTATGACTTGCGGTTCCCGGTATGGACCAGGAACAGGAAAAACTATGATCTGCTTATCAATTCTGCTAACTGGCCTGAAAGCAGAAGGGATGTATGGAATACTCTGCTTAAAGCCAGAGCCATTGAAAATCAGTGCTATGTTGCCGCGGCAAACAGGATCGGAACAGACGGGGAACATATTAAATATTGTGGCGATTCAATGATTATCAATCCACGCGGAAAAATTATTGCTGATGCAAAAATCAATAAGGAGTGTGTTATTTCCGGAGATATCTCATTGACTGAATTATCTGAATTCCGGAAAAAATTCCCCGTCTTCAGAGATGCTGATAATTTCACAATCCACACTTGATTGATACCAGACAACTGGTAACCAGCAACCAGAAGATACTCTTACAACTTAATTCAAACCCACCCCTGCCCCCTCCCAGGAGGGGATTTTAAGAATATCACCCTGTCACTCTGTCGCTACGTCACTCAGTCACTCAGTCACTCAGTCACCACCTCATCTTTTAAGTGCCTGGTATAGAATCTCGACGGGATGCTGTGCGACCCTTCCGGTACCGTCCTTAATATGATGCCTGCAACTTGTGCCGGGTGCAGCAATCACAACCGACTCAGATGAACCTCTTACCTCAGGGAACAATACCATCTCACCGATTTTATTTGACAGGTCATAATGTTCCTTTTCAAAGCCGAACGACCCTGCCATTCCGCAACATCCTGAAGGTATTTCTTTCACATAATAATTTACAGGAATTGAAAGCATTTCAATTGTGCTTGCAGAGGAGGATATTGCTTTTTGCTGGCAGTGGGCATGTAAAAGAATCTCCTTTTTTTCATTTGCGAATAGCTCCCTGCTGATCCTTCCGGACCGGAATTCGCTGGCAATAAATTCATCAATAAGAAAGCTATTACCGGATATATTTATTGCGGCTTCTTTTAAATCTTCTCCTGCAAGATCGAGGTATTCATCCCTGAATCCAAGGATGGCAGAAGGTTCAATTCCGATCAGCGGGAAATCTTCTTTAATGAGATTTGAAAATACCCGGATATTCTTTCTGATAATACTTCTTGCTTTCCTGATCATCCCCTTTGACAGATATGTCCTCGCGCTTATTTCATGCCCGGTAATTACAACTTTATAACCTAAAGAGGTAAGTAACCTGATGGCAGCTATCCCTGTCCCGGTATCATTATAGTTTGTGAATTCATCAACAAATAAGCAGACGGATCCTTTCGGTTCTTTTGGATTTAATGATGCCAGATTTTTCCTGAGCCACTTTTTAAATGTGGTGTTATATAATAATGGTATGGATCGTTGTCTGGCAAAACCAACCATTTTTTTAAGTATGCCGGAAGTAAATCTGTTCTTTATGATAAAATTAAAGGCAGGAGGGAAGAGAGATCCAATTCTGTTAATAGCAGATATGTAAGCAATCAAAACTGTTCTGATAGGTATTCCGTGTTTATCGTACCAGTGCTGGAGGAATTCAGATTTTAATTTTGCAATATCAACACCTGACGGACATTCCGATTTGCATCCCTTACAGGCCAGACAAAGGTCAAGTATCTCATATATCTCTTTATGGTTCCACGGATTGCCGGTTTCATCTGAGAGAAACTCCCGTAAGATATTCGCCCTTGCTCTGGTGCAATTCTTTTCTTCTCCGGTAGCCATAAAAGAGGGGCACATTGTTCCTCCGATTATCTCAGTTTTGCGGCAATCCCCCGATCCGTTGCACTTTTCAGCTGCCCGCAAAATCCCGTCTGTTGAAGAAAAGTCAAATATTGTACTGATATCCGGCGATTTCATGCCAGGCACATATCTCAGGAAGGTATTCATCCGAGGAGTATCGGTGATTTTCCCCGGATTAAGAATATTGTCCGGATCCCAGCTTTTCCTGACTTCTTTTAAAAGATTATAGTTATGTTCACCGATAATAATGGGAATAAATTCACCTCTGAGTCTGCCATCCCCATGCTCGCCACTCATTGATCCTCTGTACTTTTTAACAAGCTTCGCCGTCTCAATTCCCAGCGTCCTGAACAAGTCTACATCGGCAGGATCCTTCAGGTTAAGTACAGGCCGCATGTGAAGTTCACCGGACCCTATATGTGCATGGTATACAGCTTCTTTACCATAAACAGACAATATCCTCTCAAACTCTTCAATATATTCCGGCATCTGCTCAACTTTTACAGCAGTATCCTCGATAAGTGAAACCGGTTTAGAATCCCCTTTCATATTGGTGAGAACTCCAAGCCCGGCTTTCCGTAATTCCCAGACTCTGGAAATATCTTTCCCTTTAATGACAGGGAAAGAGTATCCGAAACCTGCTTCCTTCAGTTCATTTATCATTTCAGAGGAAACAGCATCAATATCCTCAGGTCTGTCCCTGACAAATTCAACAATTACTATTGCACCGGGGTTGCCGACAAGAAAGAATCTGTTTTTTTGCTGCCCGATGTTATTTTCGGTCAGATCCAGAATCCTGTTATCCATCATCTCAACGGCAGAAGGACGATACTTTAGAGCAATCAGATTCGCTTTGAAAGCTTCATTCCGGTTCTTCAGGTGAACACAGACAAGAGCTTTGTTCGCTGGTGGCAGACTGACCAGATTAAGTTTCATTTCTGTTATTATCGCCAGCGTTCCCTCGGAACCTGCAAGTAATTTACAGAAGTTAAACTTCCTGTCTGACTTTTCTTCAAATATTTCACTGTTTAAAAGAAGGTCCAGTGCATATCCTGTATTTCTTCTTGGTATTCCAGGATCGGGATAGCCTTCCCTTATATTATCCCTGTTAACCTTGTTATCCAGAAGTTCTTTTATTTTGCGGTAAATATCACCTTCCAGATTCTGCAGAAGACATTTCTCATTAAAAGCAGCCTTATCGACAGGCCCGAACAGGGCTTCACTTCCATCACTTAAAAGCGTTTTCAGCTCGATGGTATGGTCCCTGGTAGAACCATAAATTATGGAATGCAAGCCACAGGCGTTATTGCCAACCATACCTCCCAGATTGCATCTGTTTGATGTTGAAGTTTCAGGAGCAAAGAATAATCCCGTATCCTTAAGCTTAAGGTTAAGTTCATCCAGCACAACCCCCGGTTCAACCCTTACCCACATCTCTTCTTTATTTATTTCGAGTATCTTTTTCATATACCGCGAAATATCGACGATAATTCCTGAACTTACAACCTGACCTGCCAGAGATGTTCCTGCAGCCCTGACAGTCACACTTGTCTTCTCTTTTTTTGCAAATTCCAATACCTTTCTGATATCCTGCATTCCTTTAGGCCATACCACAGCAACAGGCATTTCCCGGTAAACGGAGGCATCGGTGGAATAAATAGTTCTTGTTATACGATCGTATTTCAGATCGCCTTCAAGAGTATCACCAAGAGTTTCCAGCCGGGAGTATAGTGTATCTGTTTCCATTTTGCAGTTTCGATCTGCTAAATTAAAAAAATGAAGGACTAACGTCCAAACAAAATGGAATGTTTCAAACCGTCGGTTAAAACGGACGGTAATTGAATTCATTGTTAAATAATATTACCAGACAGAAATACAAGATAAAATCAATCCTGATCGTCGCACTCAAGAAATCTTGCAGACTTTATTAACCTATTATTTCAAAGAAAAATACAAAATTTTTTGCAGACACAAATGATGGTTAGTTTATATTAAAAAAATCCATATCTGAAAATTTTCGTGCATGACAAAATTGTTTATTCGAACTTTTTTTTCGTACATTTAGAAAAAAATGTCGGATATTTTAAAATATTGATATTCAATGGAATTATTAGATAGTATCAAACTTAAAGCCCGGAAACAAAATAAAAGAATTGTCCTGCCTGAGGGATACGAGGAGCGAACCATTAAGGCAGCCGATATAGCACTAAACGAAAAGCTGGCACAGATTATTTTAATCGGGGATCCGGCAGAAATAATGTCACATTCAGCCAGGCTTGGATTGAAAAATATTTCCGGAGCAACAATAATTAATCCCAGATCACATGAGAAAAAGGATCACTACATTGATATGATGGTCGAGATCCGGAAAAGCAAAGGCATGACAAAAGAAGAAGCATCAAAGCTCATCGAAGATCCTCTTTATCTTGGTGTTCTTATGATCAAAAACGGAGATGCTGATGGTGAGGTATCTGGTGCAGATCATGCCACAGGAGTCGTATTAAGACCAGCTTTCCATTATGTAAAAACTGCTCCGGGTATTTCAGTTGTTTCTGGTGCGTTTATTATGATACTTCCCGATAAAAGCTTCGGTGAAAATGGCGTCCTCATTTTTGCCGACGGTGCGGTGCATCCAAATCCGACTGACAAAGAGCTGGCAGAAATTACAGTTGCAACAGCACATACTGCAAGAGCAATTGCAGGTTTCGAACCGAGAATTGCCCTGCTGAGCTTTTCCACTAAGGGAAGCGCGAAACATGAACTGGTTGATAAAGTAATCAGTGCAACAAAAATAGCAAAGGAGATGGCTCCTGATCTTATGATTGATGGTGAACTGCAGGGAGATGCAGCTCTCGTTGAAGCTATAGGACAGAAAAAAGCACCCGGGAGCAAAATTGCCGGGAGGGCAAATGTACTTATCTTCCCTAATCTCGATTGCGGGAATATCGCATATAAACTTGTCCAGAGACTGGCGCATGCCGAAGCTATCGGTCCTATACTTCAGGGTATGGCAGCACCGATAAACGATCTTTCAAGAGGATGTTCAGTAAACGATATTGTCAGTATGATAGCAATAACATCAAATCAGGCAGCCGGTAAGAAATAATTAATAACTTCTTTAATATATATCACAAAATGATCGTCCTCGTTTTAAATTGCGGAAGCTCTTCAATAAAGTACCAGTTATTCAAAATGTCAGATGGGTGTGAGATGCTTGCCAAAGGGCTTTTGGAACGTATTGGATTGAATGAGAGTATCTTAACTCACAAACCCACCGGAGGTGAAACTTATAAGGTTATTACTGATATTCCCGACCACACCACCGGCATCAATATAGTAATGGATGTTTTGTGCGATCCGAAAAGAGGCGTTATAAAAAATGTCAACGAAATCAAAGCTGTTGGTCACAGGGTCGTGAATGGAGGCGAAAATTATAAAGAGAGCGTTCTGATTGATGATGATGTTAAGAAAGACGTTGAAGCCTGCATCGAACTGGCTCCACTTCATAATCCTGCTAACCTTAAAGGAATATTGTCAGTGGAAAAGCTTATTCCGGGTGTACCGCAGGTTGCTGTTTTTGACACTTCGTTTCATCAAACAATGCCTGATTATGCGTATATGTATGCAATCCCGTATGAATACTATGAAAAGTATCGGATCAGAAAATACGGATATCATGGTACAAGCCATAAATTTGTTGCAGCCAAAGCCGCAAAAATCCTCGGTAAAAACATTAAAGATCTGAAAATTATAACCTGTCATCTGGGTAACGGAGCCTCCATAACGGCAATAAACCACGGTGAATCAATAGATACATCTATGGGATTCACACCTGTCGACGGACTTATAATGGGAACACGTACCGGAGAGGTTGATCCTGGAGTGCTTGTTTATATAGCTGATAAAGAGCATCTTAATGTCACCGACGTTAATAACATGATAAATAAAAAGAGCGGAGTATTCGGTATTTCCCAGATATCTTCGGATATGCGTGACCTTGAAACTGCAGCTGAAGCAGGGAATAAAAAAGCAATACTTGCTCTGAAAATGTATGCATATAAAGCTAAGAAATTCATTGGCTCATATATTGCCGCATTAAACGGGACTGACCTTCTTGTATTTACCGGTGGAATAGGGGAAAATGACTTTACCATGAGAAAAATGATCTGCTCAGACATGGAAAACCTGGGAATATTATTTGATGATAAGGTTAATTATGGCTCCAGGGGTAAAGACCTTATTATTTCGAAGCCCAAATCAAAAGTGATTGTGATGGCTGTAACAACTGACGAAGAATTTGTCATTGCTTCTGACACACGTTATATCGTTGAACATCAAACAGTCTGAAAATTAACCTTAAAAGCTGAATTAAATGGTACTAAAAACTCTCTCTGAACTGAAAAACATTATTGCAGGCGGACCGAGGAAGAAGCTTATTCTTGCAGCTGCACAGGATCAGCATTCTTTAGGTGCAGTGATCAGAGCATGGAAGGATAATATTATTGAACCAATCCTTATTGGTGATGAAGAGGGTATCCGGAAAATCTGTGCCGAAAACAATTATGATATTACCGGGCTCACTATTATCCATGAACCTGATCTGGAGAGATCGGTTGAAACATCTGTTAAAATGGCCAGCAACAAACAGGCTGATGTTCTGATGAAAGGGAAAGTTGGAACTTCAACATTGCTTAAGTGCGTTCTGAATAAGGAATGGGGATTGCGGACTGGTAATCTTCTGTCGCATTTTGCTCTTTTTGAAGTTGAAACGTATCATAAAGTTATTGCCGTTACCGATGTGGCAATGAATATTGCTCCAAATCTGAAAGAAAAAATAGCTATCATTAACAATTCCGTAGCATGCCTTGTAAAACTAGGATACAATATGCCAAAAGTCGCGATTCTCGGAGCAGTCGAAATGGTTAATGAAAATATGGAAGCAACTCTCGATGCAGCACTTCTTTCAAAAATGAACCAGCGCGATCAGATCAGGAATTGCATAATTGACGGACCGCTTGCGTTTGATAATGCTGTAAGCCTCGAAAGCGCCCAGCTTAAAGGGATCAGAAGTGAAGTTGCAGGTGATACTGATCTGTTACTTATGCCGGATATTGAGGTTGGGAACGTTTTATACAAATCGATGGTCTTTTTTGCAAAAGCAAAAGTTGCATCTTTGATTCTCGGAGCCAGGGTACCCATTGTACTGACATCAAGATCTGATTCAGAACAGGCAAAATACGACAGTATACTTCTATCTGCAGCAGCCAGCAAATAAAGATATTATGATCAGAACCCTTGATCAGATGGTCGAAAGGGTGCTGTCACTTGAAAAGAAGCACCGCATCGCTGTTGCCTGGGCACAGGATAAAAATACTATCAATGCTATTAATAAGGCTGTAGCAAATGGCTTCACAGAAGCCATCCTGATTGGAAAACCGCAGGAAATTGTAAATACCTGTAAAGCAGCCGGCGTTGATAGTAAATTATTCAATATTGTAGAGAGCGACGATGAGATTAATGCTTCCAGGGAAGCGGTTCGGTTAGCCAAAACGGGTATCGCTGATATCGTAATGAAAGGTCTTGTCGGAACAGATAAATTTCTTAAAGCTGTAATGGACAAAGAAACAGGACTGATGCTGCCAAATGCCATACTGAGCTATGTAGGCGCACTTGAAATACCTGCTTACCATAAGCTTCTTTTCATTACCGATCCGGCAGTCATTCCATTCCCTGACCTTGAGCAGAAAATTTCAATGGCAGGATACGCAATTGAAATGGCAGTCAGGTTTGGAATTAAAAAACCCAGGATAGCGTTGATTGGTGCCTCTGAAAAAATCAGCCACCATTTTCAGAATTCTGTCGATTATTCTGTAATGTGTAAAATGGCGGAGTTGGGACAAATTAAAAATTGCATAATGGATGGCCCTCTTGATCTCTTCCTTGCCTGTGATAAGAAAAGCGTTGAGATTAAAGGAGTGAATACACCGGTTAACGGTGAAGCTGACATTCTTCTATTTCCTTCGCTTGAATCCTGCAATCCTTTCTATAAAGGACTTATGCTCTTTGCACAGGGTGAAATTGCCGGTTTGATAAGGGGAACACAAAAGCCCGTAATCGTAATGTCAAGAAGCGAAAGTGAAAAATCAAAGTACTATTGTATCGCACTTTCCTGCCTTATGGCATAAATATGGAATAGTTATTCAGAAATTACCTTTTCAAAATGTCAAAACGCTTTATCCTGGCTGTTAATCCCGGCTCAACGTCAACAAAATTTGCTCTCTTTGAAGAAGAAACATTGGTTTTTGAAAAAACTCTTCCACATTCTTTTCAGGAGATTTCAGGTTATGAGAAAATAACTGACCAGCTTCATTTCAGGAAAGACCTGATAATGAAAGAGCTCGAGGAAAAGAAAACTGATTTTGACAGAATCGCTGCAGTTGTTGGGAGGGGAGGTCTGGTAAAACCCATTGAATCCGGAATATATGAGGTTAACGAAAAGATGAAGAGCGACCTTAACTCCAGACTTCTTGGTCAGCACGCAAGTAACCTTGGCGGGTTGATTGCAGATGATATCGCTTCAGGATTGCCGAACGCTAAAGCGTATATAGTAGATCCTGTTGTAGTTGATGAATTACAGCCTATGGCAAGAATCTCAGGACACCCTGAAATAGAACGGATTTCAATTTTTCATGCATTGAACCAGAAAGCCATAGCACGAATGTATGCTGCTTCAGTTGGCAAAAAGTATGAGAAATTAAACCTGATAATAGCACATATGGGCGGAGGTATCAGCGTTGGTGCACACAGAAAAGGGAAGGTAGTGGATGTTAATAATGCCCTCCATGGGGATGGTCCGTTTTCTCCGGAACGGTCAGGAAGCCTTCCTTCAGGACAACTGGCTGATCTATGCTTCAGTGGCAGATTTACTCATGCTGAAATAAAATCGATGATTAACGGAAAAGGAGGAATGGTAGCTTACCTTGGAACAAACAGTTTTAAAGAGGTTTGCAAAATGGCTGAAAGTGGCGATCAGAAAGCGATTCTGGTCAGGGATGCTGCTGCATACCAGGTTGGAAAAGAGATAGGAGCATTGGCCGCTGTCCTTGGCGGAAAGGTTGATGCAATAATCCTTACCGGAGGATTGGCTTACCAGAATTCACATGTTGCGCGTATAAAATCGATGGTTGATTTCATTGCAGAAGTAGTGGTCTATCCCGGTGAAGATGAAATAAAATCGCTTGCTTTTAATGGCCTGCTGGCCCTCGACGGTAAAATTGAGATAAAAGTGTATTCCTGAGAAATTGCCACCTTCATATAGCAATTTATCACAAATGATCGGGGATCATGGATTTGAAAATGCCACAGGTATAACCTTGCCGTTGAAGAATTTATTTCCTTTCAGAGCAAAATCAACAATAAATTCAGCCATCTCCCTTGCGCCAACCGGAGCTGTGTATCCCGGAAAAGCTTTTACGAACATTTCAGTCTGAACTGAACCCAGTGCCAGGCAATTCACAATTATCCCTTCCTGGCTGAATTCCTCTGCAAGGCACTCTGAGAGACAAGATAATGCTGCCTTGGAAGCACTGTAATAAGATAATCCCCTGAATTTGGCACTTCCCTGAAAACCGCCCATACTTGAAATATTAACGATATGAGATCCCTTTTTCATAAATGGTCTAACTGTACGGATTACTGAAGCAGGTCCGAAAAAATTCGTTTCCATCAGCCTCCTTGCCTCACTGTTTTTAAAATCAGTAAAATCTTTAACAACTATTGATCCTGCATTATTTATCAGAATATCAATATTTGTAAAATAGCTGCAGACCCCCTTTATAAATGACTCCAGATGATCATCTAAATCTGCAAGATCAATCGAAAGAGTTTTGATATTACCATGTACTGCACTGTCTGAAAGACGTTTAAGCGCACTTTTGTTTCTTCCGGTCACCAGGACATGATTGCTTTTTTCACCTGCAAGCAGAAGGACGATCTCTTTTCCAATACCCCTGGTACCTCCGTTGACTATTATATTCATTTTTTTCCCTGGTATATTATTGAGAATGATTTTTTCGTTTATTTGTATCTGACATTTCAAAGTTACAAAATTGTAATCATGGTTTTCAAAAATATTAATACTGTATTCAATTATCTGAAAAGGATAGTTTGTTTGATATTGATCATCTTATTTGTGTCTGTTTCAGCTATTTATGCCCAGAAGGGCAGGAGTGAAGCTCCTTCTTTTGGCGAAAGGTTGTTTTTTGGAGGGAGCTTTGGATTACAGCTTGGTACTATAACAAATATAGAGTTATCACCGGTAATAGGTTTATGGGTTTTACCACGCCTGGCTGTTGCAGTCGGACCTAATTACCAGTTCTACAAAGTGGGTTCAGTATGGACAGATATTTACGGAGGCAGGGTATATACTGAATTTGTAGTTATTCATGATATAAGTTCAATTATCCCGATTGGAAGTAATACAGGTATTTTTCTCCATTGCGAGAATGAATTGCTCAGTTTGCAATCCTCCTTCTGGAAAGATCCACCGATAACTTCTAAAAGGTTCTATGTTAATACGATTCTGGCCGGAGCAGGAATCAGTCAGCAGATAGGAAGGAGATCCTCACTTAATATGATGGTACTGTGGGCTTTAAATGATTCTCTGTATGGTATTTACAGTAATCCGGAATTCCGGATCACTTTCACATTTTAAGAAGTCATTGTTATTATACAGCCTGGAAATTAATGCCTGCCTGATTTAAAAATCCCTGTCAGATTTTAAGCTTCTCCCCTTCAGATTTTGCTACAATAACTGCACAGCAGGTGTCACCATAAACATTTATTGCGGTACGGAACATATCAAGGATACGGTCAACCGCCAGTATCAGTCCAATTCCCTCCAGGGGCAAACCGACCGCTTTCAGTACAACAGCCATCATCACCAATCCCGCCATCGGAATGCCTGCAGCACCTATTGCAGCAAGCAAGGCAGTAAATATAACAACCAACTGTTGTCCGAAAGTGAGGTCAATTCCATATGCCTGGGCAATAAAAATTACTGCGACACATTCATAAAGTGCCGTTCCATTCATGTTAACGGTCGCTCCGAGCGGTAAAGTAAAACTGGCAATTTTATTTGAAACGCCATCTTCAACCTCTACTGCTTTCATAGTCAAAGGCAGGGTGGCATTTGAAGATGATGTTGAAAATGCGGTCAGCAGCGGAGTTGCCATATTCTTCAAATGTTTAATAGGATTTGCCCGTCCCAGGATTTTTACTGATAGCGGCAAAGTAATAAGACCATGAATAAACAGCCCAAGAAGAACTGTCAGGAAATATAATCCCAGCCGGCTTATTACTTCACCTATATTATTACCCATTTCAACTTGCTGGCCAATGACTTTTGCCGAAATACTGAAAATCCCAATAGGAGTGAACCTGATGATAAATAGTGTTATCTTCATCACAACATCCAGTGCGGCATTGATAACATCCATTAATAACAGACGTGGTTTTTCATTCACCCTGGTAATAAAGAAACCACACAATATGGCGAAGAATATAATCGACAGCATCTGTCCCTGCATCAGAGCTTCGAAAATGTTGGAAGGTACAATCTTTATGAGTGTTTGCCCAAAACTATCTGAAATAGCAGATATCTCATCAACAGGGACTTTTAAACCAAGTTCAGCACCAACACCGGGCTTAAATAATCTTACAAGAATAAAACCCGTCAGAATGGCTGCAAGTGTTGAAAAAACATAATATGCCATTGTTTTAAGGCCTAAACGCCCAAGATTTTCTGCATTCCCGACACTTGCAACACCTGATGTAATCGAGCAGAGTATTAGCGGAATTATAATCATGTTAAGGGCACGAAGAAATATGTCACCTATCCAGTTTGTGTAAATTACCTTATCTGAGAAAAAATAACCGAAAAAACCTCCGGCAATAAGGGTTATTATAATCTGGTAGTGCAACGGGACTGCAAATTTTGTTTTTGTCATCTGCTGATTTTTTTTTAAAGAAAAATAATCTAAATGACAATTCTGTTCAAATCAGGTAGTTTTTTTAAAATCCTTAACTATTTCAGAATTGAATATTTGAAAAGAAATAAGAGGGTAGGGCGGAAAATTCATTTCTGGTAACTATTTTAAAAAACGATTTTTTCAAATAGTTGTCTCAAAATAACCTGGTATCTCAAGGAGATAGAAAAAATCGGCAATTCACATCTGTAAACCCCAGATAAACAAGATAAATGTACATCTGTAACCATTATTATTGTCAATTTAGATTACAAAAGTAAATTAATTATGAATTTCAGTAATGTTTATATAAATTAAATATAATCAATGTATTAATAGCAGTAAACTCATTTAATTATTGCTTTAATACCACGCTGAATTGTTAAAAATGGTATTTTATATTTAGTTTACAATCTTAATATATTATAAACCAGGTAATTAATCTTCTAAACTCTTGTAGTGCTTGAGATAGTAAGCCTCATTAAATAATTGATTTACAGTATAATATGATTTCCATAAAGTTTGCCGGACTTATATCTGTTTAGATGGATTACAGATGTAATTATCGAAGATTACATGTGTAATTATTTTAATGTTTACATTTGTAATACCAATAATTTATCCTATGAAAGAAAGAATCAGGGAATTTCTTTTAGCTGAAAATAAATCATCAGCTCAATTGGCAGAAGAACTGGGTGTCCAGCCTTCAGGTATCTCTCATATACTTTCAGGAAGAAATAATCCAAGCCTTGACTTTATACTTAAAATGCTTGAGAAATATAATTATATCAGAACTGACTGGTTGCTTTTTGGAAAGGGTGCTATGTATAAAGATGCCAAAATGCCGAATTTATTTAATGACAGCCCTGAAATCAAGCCCTTAAATGACGATAAAAGCCGGAAGAGAAATGTTTCAGACATTCCTGATACTTCACTTCCCCTGTCGAAGGAGGAACCGACCGTTGAATCTTCGGAATTTACAAGGGGTAAATTATCACATATTGTACGGATTATATGGTTTTATGCCGATAATAGCTTTGTAGAATATTTCCCGCACCAGAAATGATCTTCTACTGTTTGCTTTTAACACAACACGATATTTCAATAAATTTTCAGATTTCAGCCAATAGAATTATCTTTGTTTTAAAAGCTCCTTAGATGACAAAAAGGATAGAGGACCTTAAAATAAAAGGTAACAAACGTCTTAATAAAGATATTTTTATCCTCGAACTATCCGGAAATGCAAAAATTCCGGAGATGAAACCAGGTCAGTTTGCCCAGGTTAAAATAGAAGGCAGCCCTGAGACATTTCTGCGCCGACCGATTTCAATTCATGATGTTGATTATGAGAATAATACCTTTAAACTCCTTATACAAATTGCAGGGAAAGGAACCGATACGCTTTCAAGACTTGAAAAAGGAGATTTTCTGAACCTTATTTATCCTTTGGGCAACTCATTTAGTTTACCGGAAAAGGGTGAAAGGTCTCTTCTTGTTGGCGGTGGGTGTGGTGTGGCACCCTTACTGTTTCTTGCAAAAAATTTAAAATCAAATGGTTACACTCCTGATGTACTTTTGGGTTATCGTAATATTGAACGGATAATTGAATATCAGGAATTTTCACAGACAGGCAAAGTATTCCTGACAACAGAGGATGGATCGAAGGGAGAAAAAGGATTTGTTACTGATCACTCAGTTCTTTCTTCACCTTCATATGATATGATTTATTGCTGCGGACCCGATTCCATGTTGAAGGCTGTTGCAGGTTACTGCAAAAAGAACCGTATCAGATGTGAAGTATCGCTCGAAAACCTGATGGGGTGCGGAATCGGGGCATGTCTGTGCTGTATTGTTGAAACAATAAGGGGTAATTTATGCACATGTACCGATGGGCCGGTTTTCAATATAAATGAATTAAAATGGTGAACCTTGGCTTTTCTATTGGCGATCTCCTGTTTAAGAATCCGGTTCTGACCGCGTCAGGAACATTTGGCTATGGCACTGAATTTGAAGATTTTATGGATGTTTCAAAATTAGGTGGAATAATATTAAAAGGAACAACTCTTGAGCCAAGAGAAGGTAACTCTTACCCCAGGATGGCTGAAACTCCATCAGGGATGCTGAATTCTGTAGGTTTGCAAAACAGAGGAATTGATTATTTCGAAAAAAACATTTACCCTCATGTTTCAGGCTACAATACCAATGTGATCGTAAATATTAATGGAAACTATGTTGATGACTATGTTGCTCTGGCTGAAAGAATTGAAAAGCTTGATAAAATTCCTGCCATTGAGCTAAATATTTCGTGTCCGAATGTGAAAATGGGAGGGATGGCTTTCGGTACCAACCTCGATTCTGCAAGAGAAGTTATAAAGGCTGTCAGAGCTGTCTATTCAAAAAAGCTGATTGTAAAGTTATCTCCAAACGTTACAAATATTGTTGATTTTGCCCGTATTGCAGAGGAGGAGGGAGCCGATTCTGTTTCATTGATAAATACGCTGCTCGGGATGTCAGTGGATATAAAGAATATGAAACCATCGCTCTCCACCATAACCGGTGGACTATCTGGTCCTGCAATAAAACCTGTAGCCCTCAGGATGGTGTGGCAGGTTGCTAAATCAGTAAAGATTCCGGTGATAGGAATTGGCGGGATTATGAACACCTCGGATGCTATTGAATTCCTTATTGCCGGAGCAACGGCTGTTCAGATAGGAACTGCATCGTTTATTGATCCACAGGCTTCTGTGAAAATAGTGGAAGGTATCAGGGAATACCTTGCTGATAAGAAATTCTCAGATATAAAAGAGATTATCGGATTAATTAACAGGGACTAAAGAGCGGCTGGTAATTTATTAAACTGCCGTTAAACACTTTGTTAATCCGGATATTTATAATTATCTTTTCCTTGAATATTTTAAGCAATAGAAACATTTTGTTTTAATCTATTAATCAATCATATAGAAATGTCAGAAAATTTACAAATTGATAATCTGGACAGAAAAATCCTCGATATCATTACAAAAAATGCAAGAATTCCTTATCTCGAGGTGGCACGGGAATGTGGCGTATCAGGTGCTGCAATCCATCAACGTGTCCAGAGACTGATGCGCATCGGAGTGATCAGAGGTTCCGAGTTTAAAGTTGATCCGGTGCTGGTAGGTTTTAAAACCTGTGCATATATTGGCATTTTTCTGGAGCATCCGGGTCATTTCCGTGAAGTTATTAAGAAGTTTAAAGATATCCCTGAAATAATTGAATGCCACTATACTACAGGTAATTATTCATTATTTATAAAAGTATATACACATGATAATGAACATCTGCGAGATATACTTACCGACAAAATCCAGAATATTCCAGGAGTAGTACGCACTGAAACTTTAATATCTCTTGAAGAGTCAATAAACAGGCAAATTCCTGTACTTTCAAAATAAAGATCAGATATTATAAGAGATAGTCTCTTTTGCAGACAGGTTGTTTTATTCCATTTTTTCCTGAACTTTATTATTACAAATGTTTAAATATTTCTGAAATTTATTATTCTAATTTTAAACCTATTTGCTATGAAAAAAACTTCATTTATTTTAACAGCATTTTTAATTTCGGCTACTGTATCGGCACAGGGATTGGATTTCTCAGGAACATGGAAACTGAACACCTCCAAAAGTAAGTTAGGTGCTGAATTCTCAATGGCTCCCAAAGAGATTATAATTGCACAGAAAGGCAATGATTTTAGCGTCGAAAAACACTCCAGCTTTCAGGACCAGGAATTTACGACCAATGACAAGTTTACACTTGACGGGAAAGAGTGTTTAAATCAGGGATGGCAGGATTCTCAAAAGAAATCAACCGCTGTATGGTCAGAAGATAAGAAGTCGTTGAAAATTATTTCCAAAATGTCGATCGGCGATGGTGGCGAAATGACAATAACTGAGGTTTATAAAATGGATGGCGGCAACATGGTTATCGAATCAAGTTCCTCTTCCTCTTTTGGAGAAATGACAGAAACAATGGTTTACGACAAACAATAATTGAATGACCCAAGTTGCTAGTTTAATCCCCCCTTGAGGGGGGCCAGGGGGGTGTTTCTCGTTTCTCGCCAGTAACCAGTAACCAGTAACTTGGGTAAATTGATTTATTTCAAGTCATTTATTTATCATTTTTTATAATTTCCTGTTTGTTATGAATAGATTAATACAAATATGGAACCATGGTTCCATTACTTCTGTTTTTTTCAGGCTTTATACTTCATCTGTTCTTATACTGTTTTTTAGTACTATCCTTCAGTGTCCATTAAATGCGCAGCCCGAAGTTATGGCGTGGGGAAATCTAACCGGCATAAGGATGGAAGGCCAGCTGATGGAGTTTGAAACAAGCCTGAGGGTTGTGGAAAAGGGATGGCTTCATTTCAATGCTACCGGGAAGGAACGTCAACAGCCAAAATATGACCGGGAAGGCCTCAAACAAACCGTCAATACAGGTATCAGAGGGATCCGGTTTTTGGAAATGATAGAAGAATGTGATAAAGGTTGTGCTGTTGTTACAGTAAAAACAACTGCTGAGAAAGATACACTTCTTGAAGGAGTATTTTTTTGTATCGATTTACCTGGTAAATATTTTGCAAACGCAGCTGTAAGATTTATAAACGCTTCGCCTGACGGAAGATCAAAAATATTACTTTCAGACATTACTCCCGGGGATAATTCAAAACCTATTAAAATTACATCAAAAGGTATGGTAATCCAATCGGAAAAAAGGCAGCTTGAAATAAACTTTAATGCCAGTGTTGCGGTTTTTTTAAGGAAAGAATCAGAGAGTACTCAGGTTTATATCGAATTGCTGGGACAGAAAATTAAAAAAGGGCAGGAGACCCAGAAAACATTTACGATAAAAGCTACCGGAGTTATCGATAATTCAACTGTTGAAATAGTTCTGGATGTGACCAATCCAGGACGTAAGTTCGAAGGACTTGGCGGTAATTTCAGGCTTCAGAATCCTAAAACAGATCCCCAGGTTATCCAGTATTGCCTCGACAATTTACGTGTCGCATTGGGCAGGGTTGAAATGCCCTGGACCTTCTGGCATCCCGATGAAAATACCAGTCCCATTGAGGCTGCCATTGGAGGCAACCTTAATCCGCGTGTACATGCAGCTATGGAAATGGCTCAGAGATTAGCCAGGAAGGGCATGCCGGTCATTGTCAGCGACTGGGAGGCTCCAAGATGGGCAATTCTCGGGGATCCCCGTGACGCTTTTCGTCTCCGTTCAAAAGGGATCCGTGGCTACCAGCTGAATCCGGAGAAAACCGAAAAAATATACCGGTCGATTGGCGATTACCTTGTTTTTATGAAGCAGCGATATGGAGTTGAAGCTGCCATGTTTTCCTTTAATGAATCGGATCTAGGGATAAATGTCCGCCATACTGGCAAAGAATATGCAGAATTTATTAAAGGTCTGGGAGCTCACCTTGCTTCACGGGGGCTTGCAACCAAGCTGCTACTGGGTGATAACTCCGACGCTACAACATTTGATTTTATAATACCCGCAATGAACGATCCGGAAACACATAAATATATCGGTGCTGTTTCATTTCATTCATGGCGTGGCTGCACAGATGAAACGCTTTCCATTTTACAGTGGCAATTGACTGCTGATTATTCTGTATTAACAGGAGATGGCGTTTTCAGGACCGAAGGCCCGCTGCGACCGACCCAGCGTTTCTGGAACCTGAAGCAGCTGGCTTCAACACCGGAGGATGCCTTTTCAATCCCTTTAAACTGTAATATGGAAGGGATTAACTGTGCTGCATTCGGAAATATAGCCCGCGGAGAGTATGCCGTTCATATAGTAAATAACGGAGCGGAATGCCGGGCATTGGTGAAAGGGATTCCTGAAGGGATTTCAACACTGGAAATTTTTGTAACCAATGATAAAAAAGGGATGGAAAAAACCGGAGAAGTCAATGTTGTAAATGGCACAGCAGAGTTTATGCTTCTCCCGGCAGGTTTTACAACACTGATATCCAGGAAATAATAACTAACCTAAAAACAATACAGTTATGAATAAATATATTCGTTTTACCACGATATTAATGTTCGCAACATTTTGTATTCAGAACTCGACAGCCCAGGAATCGAGGCCATGGTATCAGGATGGACCATGGCGCTTCCCGGCACCCAATCCGAAAGCCAAAGTTCTGCCATTAATTAAAGTGGATGGTAATAAGCTTATTAATTCCAAAGGAGATACTCTCCTTTTAAGAGGACTTTCTATTTCCGATCCTGATAAAATAGAACGCCAGGGGCATTGGAAAAAGAGTCATTTTGAGAAGGTCAGGGAAATGGGGGCGATGATTGTACGCATTCCGGTCCATCCGGTTGCATGGCGTGAACGCACTCCGGAAAAATACCTTGCATTGCTTGATCAGGCTGTCGAATGGTGCACCGATCTGGGGATGTATATAATGATCGATTGGCATTCAATTGGTAACCTCGGGATGGAGCTTTTCCAGAACCCGATGTATAATACTTCTAAACAGGAAACATACCAGTTCTGGAGAACTATTGCACAACATTTCAGAGGAAATAATACTATAGCTTTTTATGAAATATTTAACGAACCAACAATTTACAGGGGGCAGCTGGGAACGATGACCTGGGCTGAATGGAAGAAAATCAATGAAAACATTATTAGCCTGATAAGAGCGTTCGATACTGAAACAATTCCCCTGGTTGCCGGTTTCGACTGGGCTTATGACCTTTCACCTCTTCATGATGATCCGGTAAATGCCGAAGGAATTGGTTATGTCTCGCATCCTTATGAAAACAAACGCAGCCAGCCATGGGAGCCAAAATGGGAAGAAAACTTCGGATTTGCAGCCTCAAAATATCCAGTGGTGGTCACTGAATTTGGTTTTGGCCTTCGCCCCGGGCAAACTATCAATGCCGAACATTATGGAAACAGGATAATTAATTACCTTGAAGGAAAAGGTATTGGCTGGATATGCTGGGTATATGATCCGGAATGGGGTCCGGCTATGCTGAAATCATGGGATACATATGAGCTCACAGGAAATGGCGATTTTTTCAAAAAGGCCATGCATGGTGAACTGGCAGTTCAAAAAGATTAGTATATATTAAATTTTCAAGAGTATGAATAACAAAAAATCAGTATTTCTTTTGACAGGCATCATCAGCTTGTTGATATTGTTCTCCGGTTGTAATCGGGGGACCGATGATTATATGCATGGAGTGGGTATTTACCCGGGCAGTCCTGCAGAAGATTTTTCACCTGACCTTGTAGCTGATAATGAGAATTACCGGAACATAGCCAGGCTGAGGTCGGCATATCACTCATCAAGCTATGATTATAATCTTACAGCCCAGCTTGTTACAGATGGAATAATAAGCACCAGGAAGCCAAATTTTATTTCAGTTTCGACCAACCTTGGGCCTCTTCCAAAGAATGAGAGAGAGTGGCTCCTCGATCATAATAGTGTTACTGTATATGATATTAAAGGAGCAAATATCTGGCTTCAGTTTGAACAGAGCCAGGATGGAGAAATTCCGGAAATCACAAAAATCAGTATAAATGGCTATTTAACATACACCGATAAAAAACCTGGCGGCTGGCAGTTCACCTGCCTTGGCTCTGATGATGGTGTTAAGTGGAGTGAAATCGGGAAGTTTAAAGGTTCCGGATTGCCCGGACTTGAAAGACCAAATCCCTTTGCTAGAATGTTTGGAAATGCCGGAACGCAAAGGAGAGATTCAACAAGGCGCAGGCCAGCGAATCCATTTGCCGGAATGCCTGGCCCTCCGGCTGCAGACTCAACAGCCCCAAGACCATCCTTTACATTTAATTTCAGAATGCCAAGGCTTCAGAGGTTAATAAATCAGTCATTTGATTTTGAAAAGCCGGTTGCATACAGGTTCTACAGGATAACCTTATCGGCTCCTTGTGCTGAAACCTGGAGTTTTGGAGATCTGGATTTCTTCCAGAAAGATACCAGGTTAAAAATGGCACCCTCTCACAGCTTTAACAGTGCCTGGATGAGTGCAGGTACCGGTGAGGAATGGATATATATCGACCTTGGCGTTTCAAGTAAATTCGACCATATAAAACTGTACTGGATAGAAAAAGCTATAAAAGGATCTGTTCAGGTTTCAGAGGATGCAAAAACATGGAGTGAGATAGCAACGCTTCCGGGAAACAATGATATGGTTGATGATATAACACTCAGCAATCAGACCAAGGGGAGGTATGTACGCCTGGTGATGAATGAATCAGCTGCAGGAAACAGATATATTCTGAGTGAAATGGAAGTCTTTGGCAGGGGAGGACTGATCCCGTTACCAAAAACCAGCCCTGCAGTAACAAGCGACCTGATGTATCTGTCCGGTGGAAGCTGGAAGATACAGAGATCTTCTGAGGTTACTGCTGATGGAGAAAATATTTCCAAAGAAGGATTTCCCGCTGAGGACTGGGCAGTTGCAACTGTACCCGGTACGGTACTTGTAAGTTATTGGAATGAAGGAGCTTTACCTGATCCAAACTTTGGCGATAACCAGTTGATGATCTCTGAATCATTTTTCAATTCTGATTTCTGGTACCGTAACGAATTTGAGGTGCCCTCAAGCTTTTCAGGAGAACGCATGTTTTTAAATTTCGATGGGATCAACTGGAAAGCCGATGTATTTGTAAACGGGCAAAAAGCCGGGAGAATTGAAGGGGCATTTATCCGTGGTAAATTTGATGTGACGGATCTGGTTATCCCTGGTCAGAAAAATGCCATTGCCGTATTGATTTTAAAAAATGACAACATAGGGGTAATCAAAGAACAAACGGTATTAAGCCCTGACAAGAACGGGGGTGTACTTGGTGCTGACAATCCTACGTACCATGCTTCGATAGGGTGGGTCTGGATACCGACCATAAGGGGAAGGAACATAGGTATCTGGAACGATGTTTATTTACAACTGACAGGTCCGGTTACTATTGAAGATCCGTTTGTAACTACCGACCTGGCACTGCCTGAAACAACAGCAGCCGATATAAACATTGAGGTAACACTTCAGAATCACAAAACAGAGACAATTACAGGAACATTATCAGGAAAATACGGGAGTATAAAATTTGAGGAAGAAGTATCGCTTCAAGCTTCCGAATTAAAAAAGGTTAACCTGAATCCTTCAACCCATACGGCATTGCATTTTAAGAATCCCGAACTCTGGTGGCCAAAAGGTTATGGTGAACCTGTCCTTTATGATGTTGAGCTGGTTTTCAAAACTGCTGATGGGCTTTCTGATAAAAAGGCGTTTAAATCAGGTGTCCGCGAGATGGCATTTGATGAAACCAACCAGATACTTAACATATATATTAATGGCAGGCGTTTTATAGGTCGTGGCGGAAACTGGGGCTTCCCTGAGTCGAACCTTGAGTACCGCGGCCGGGAGTATGACATTGCCGTAGCATATCATGCCGATATGAACTTTACAATGATCCGTAACTGGGTTGGACAAACCGGTGACGATGAATTTTACGAAGCCTGTGACCGGCACGGGATAATGGTCTGGCAGGATTTCTGGCTGGCAAACCCTGTTGACGGGCCGAATCCTTATAACCCGGATATGTTCATGGATAATGCCAGAGATATGATCAAGCGGATTCGAAATCATCCATCCATAGCTCTGTATTGCGGACGTAATGAAGGGAATCCTCCGGAAGTTATTGATACTGCATTGCGTGCCATGATCCCTGAAATACATCCCGGGATACATTATATATCTAATTCATCAATGGGAGTGGTAAGCGGAGGAGGTCCGTACAGGGCACTTCCGGTAAGGGATTATTTCCTTCTTTATGGATTTAATAAATTTCATAGTGAAAGGGGCATGCCCAATGTTATGACATGGGAAAGCCTTAAGCAGACATTGCCGGAATCTAAATTATGGCCACAGAACAGCCAGTGGGGCGTTCATGATTATTGCCTGGAAGGTGCTCAGGGCGCAGCCTCATTCAACCAGATGATCGAGAAAGCTTTCGGAAGACCTGATAATGCCAAGACATTTACCGAACTGGCCCAGTGGATAAATTATAGCGGATACCGGGGAATGTTCGAAGGTCGCAGTTCTTTCAGGCAAGGGCTTCTGTTATGGATGAGCCATCCTGCCTGGCCGTCGATGGTATGGCAGACGTACGATTATTATTTTGACCCTACAGCAGCATATTTTGGATGCAAGAAAGCCTCTGAACCGATTCATATCCAATGGAATCCGGTATATAATGAAATTGAGGTTGTAAACTATAATGCCGGTAACAGGACCGGATTGACCGCAAAAGCCCAGATGTTAAATATGGATGGTTCGGTTCAGTGGGAAAAGGAGACCGGACTGGATTGCAAAGAAGATTCAACTGTAAGGTGTTTTAAGCTTGAGTTTCCGCAAAGCCTGTCGGCAGTACATTTTATCAAACTAACCTTAAAGGAAGGAGATAAAGTTGTATCAGAAAACTTCTACTGGAGAGGACTTGAAGATGGCAATTACCAGGCACTCCACGATTTGCCTGTGGTAAAGATTGAGAATAGCACAAAAGTTAAAAAAACCGGTAAAAACTGGTTGCTTACCACGAAGCTGAATAATACTTCCCAGCACCCTGTTTTAATGATCCGGTTGAAAGTAGCTGGCAAAGACAGCGGCGAGCGTATACTGCCGGTATTTTACAGCGATAACTATGTCTCACTGATGCCAGGCGAAGAAAAGATTATTACCATGAAGCTCAGGGAAGAGGATACACGTGGAGAAACGCCTTCAGTTGAGATTTCAGGTTTTAATTTAACCGATTGACAAGAAATTTAAAGATTTAACTCTCAATAAAAAGGAGGAATCATTTTTGGTTCCTCCTTTCTTGTGATCAGTCCGGAATCTGAATGTTAAGTAGGTTTTTGTAACAGGCTATAATAAAAGAAGGCCAGCACCTGTTTGTATGTTAGTCAATATCTGTCTGAGAATTTCCGTTGCCGGAAATAGTAGAATGGTGCTGACCCGTAGTAAAATTAAGAATTGTATCGTTAAAATACTTGCTTACTAAGTAACATATCCGGGGAAGTTATCAACATTTAATCTTTATTTTTAAAGAGCAACTTTTCTCTCAACTCACAATCCATGTTTGTTTCAGCCATTTGATCGTGTCATTGATCACCAGTAATCCTGCAAACTCTATCATGTCAGTTTCTTATCTCCAGAGGAGCGACCTGTTAGTACTTCTTTTATAAAACGTTAACTATTTCTCTTAATCTCTCCGCATTCTTTACAGCATAACCATGATAATCATTATTGAAAAATACCCATACTTCTTTATCTTCATCCAGCCAGTTTAGTATTTTTTCTGCATACAATTTTAAATCATTTTCACTATAATCCGACGCATATAACTGCACAGGACCGTGAAACCGAAGATAAACAAAACCTGCTGTAACCGTCTCATAATAAGGAAACCGATCCCCTGAATCAGCAATCACAAAAGCAATACCATGGTGAGTAAGCAAATCAAAGAAACTGTCATTGATCCATGATTTATTTCTCACTTCAACAGCAAAACGGTAATGGCTGTATTTTTCTTTTAATAAATCGAAAAAGTTAATTATCAGTGATCTATCATATGATAATCCGGGAGGTAGCTGGATCAGGACCGGACCCAAACGTTTTTTCATGCCTTCAAATACATCAAAATATTTCTCCAATGCACCTTCAATGTTCACCAGCTGCAACTGATGTGTAATAAAACGGCTCAATTTCGGACAGAACTTAAATGTGTCCAGTGTGCGACTCAGCCATCCGGATACAGTAGTTTTCCTTGGCAGATTATAGAAGCTTGAGTTTAATTCAACACAAGTAAACTTTGTAGTATAAAACTCAAGGTATTTATCCGGCTTAATATCCCTGGGATAAAAGATTTCAGACCAGTGTTTATAACTCCATCCTGAAGTGCCAATATGAAGTTCTGTTGATTTCATTTTCTTATCATCATTATCCGGACAAAATATATCTTTCTTCAAAGCATAAACTTATAATTTTGAATATGAAGTAAATTTAATCCTCTTTTGGATGAAGTCTGTCTTTCTCACTGTACTTCTGCATGTTTTACTGACATTTAGTATAAAATGCAGTAAATTTGGTCTTAAGTTGATTCTGGCCGAAGGATATATGTTAATCTGAGATAATGATTGCAGCAATTGACGTCCACTATACGGATGATGCATCAGCAACGGCAGTGGCAGTTGTATTTTCTGAATTTTCTGATTCAAAAGGATACCGAACATATAAGAGGAACATTTCCGGGGATCAGACGCGGTCAAAGTTTTTCGTGGGAAGAGCCGGCAACCACTTTATATCACTGCCGTTGGAATTGAACCTGTCACGGCTGCCGATTTGGTTGCATCTATGAACGGCAGATACAGATTACCGACACTTCTTAAGCAGGCAGACTCTCTCAGCCGAAATGGCAAGTCTGGCAACCC
Source organism: Bacteroidales bacterium (assembly GCA_022865305.1). GTDB lineage: Bacteria > Bacteroidota > Bacteroidia > Bacteroidales > VadinHA17 > LD21. The sequence goes on from JALHSP010000127.1 coordinate 94,562, forward strand.
GGATTGTTAATTATTGAAAAATTTCTTTTTGACTTATTATCTCCAACCGGCAATAACCTTGTTCACTGCCTGAAAATGGAGAAATACTGCTTACTGAATTATCGGCCTTTTTCTTATTTTTGTATATACTGGTAGTATTAGTACGAGGAATGTATCATTCAATACCTGGATCACCTGAAATAATTACACTGTAGGATATTTAAATGAAGTGAATCAAATTCAATAATCATGGAAGAGACTATTCGTTTTGAACTAAACGGTAAAAGAACAGAATTGCTCCTTGATCCAAACCAGACTCTGTTATGGGTACTGCGATACAAATGCGGGTTGACCGGAACCAAATATGGTTGTGGCATGGGTTTCTGCGGGGCATGTACCGTGCTTCTCGAGGGTGAACCTGTCAGATCCTGCATGTTGCCGGTGAGTGACGCGGCTAATAAAAAAATTATTACAATCGAAGGACTGGCACGTAATGGTGATCTCCATCCTTTGCAAAAAGCGTTTATGGAATATGATGCCCTGCAATGCGGTTACTGTACACCGGGTATGATCATGACTGCCGTGGGATTGCTGATGAAGAATCCGGAACCATCTCAACAGGATATTATAAAGGGGATGGAGGATAACCTGTGTCGCTGCGGATCACACGTACGCATAATTAAAGCAATTCAGACAGCCGGTAAAGAAATGAAAGGAGGGAGGTAACCATGAGAAAAGCGATTAAAAACGATAAGGAATCTTTGAAGTCAGAGGAACATATCAGAGAAATCAAGAGAAGAGACTTTTTTAAACTTCTCGGAGGTGGAATTTTCATCTTTTTCCAGCCCTTTGATGCTTTTGACCTCTTGGAACTACAAGCCCAGCAGGGCAGATCACTGCCAAAGGATTTTAATGCTTTCCTCCAGATCACTGAAGATGGACTGGTGAATTGCTATACAGGTAAAGTTGAAATGGGTCAGGGAGCCATTACATCACTACCCCAGATAATGGCTGATGAGCTTGATGTCCCTTATGAGAAGGTAAAAATGTTCATGGGTGATACCGACCTGTGTCCCTGGGATCGCGGAACAAACGGTTCCCAGACAATCCGCACATTCAGTATATCCATGAGGGCTGCAGCTGCTGAAGCAAAAGCAGTCTTAATGCAACTTGCTTCGGAAAACCTCCATGTGCCTGTGTCCAGGCTGGAAGTAAAGGATGGCTTAGTCAGCGATACTGCAAACAACAGGAGTAAAGTCAGTTATGGTGAGTTGACCAAGGGAAAGAAAATTGAAAGACACCTTGACAGAAAAGCAGTATTAAAGGATGCAGCAAAATTCAAATATGTCGGGAAACCTTATTTACATCAGGATGCCCGGATAAAGGTCACCGGAGAAGCAGAATTTTCCGCTGATATAAAACTGCCGGGATTATTACATGCCAGAATACTGCGGCCTCCTTCACATGGCGCAAAATTACTAACAGCTGATGTATCGGAAGCTGAAAAAATCAAAGGTGTCCGGGTGGTACGCGACGGAGAACTCATTGCTGTCCTGAGTGATGACAGGGACAAGGCTGATCAGGCGATTGTAAAAGTAAAAGCTGAGTACTCATTCGATGAGATAAAGGTTGATGACAAAACGATTTTTGACCGCATACTGAATGCGAAATCAACTGCCAATGTTGTAAGAAGCAACGGAGATCCTGAAACCGGTCGGAAAATTTCGGATACAGTAATAGAATCGGAATTTCATAACAGTTATGTGGCTCATGCTCCAATTGAGCCCCATGCTGCAACAGCCATGATTGAAGGTGATAAAATTACTGCATGGGTCTCTACACAAACACCTTTCCCGGCTCAGGAATCCATCGCACGTGAAATGAATGTTCCACTTGAAAAGGTAAGGGTAATAACACCTTTTGTGGGAGCAGGTTTCGGCGGCAAATCAGCACACAGGCAGTCAGTTGAAGCTGTCAAACTTGCCAGGATCACAGGTAGGCCTGTTGTAGTTGCCTGGACACGGCAGGAAGAGTTCTTTTACGATACATTCCGGCCGGCAGCTGTTGTGAAAATCACCTCGGGAATGGATAAATCCGGCAGGATTACTCTCTGGGATTATCACACATACTATGCCGGATCAAGGGGATCCGATACAATATATGATGTACAACATTCAAGGACAACAGATTACAGCAGGGGATCTGTACATCCCTTTGGTACAGGAGCATGGCGTGCCCCGGGTAACAATACCAACACATTTGCGAGAGAGTCGCAGATAAATATAATGGCTTCGAAGGCAGGAATTGATCCGTTGGATTTCCGCCTGAAGAACCTGAAGGATGAGAAAATGATTGGAGTGTTAAAGGCGGTAGCGGATAAATTCGGTTATACGTCTGCAAAGAATCCGAGTGGCAGGGGTTATGGAATTGCCTGTGGAACTGATGTCGGAACCTGGGTAGCTCATATGGCTGAGGTGAAGGTGGATAAAAATACCGGACATGTACAGGTTATTCGTGTAGCCTGTGCGCAGGATATGGGACTTTGCATAAATCCCCAGGGTGCCACAATACAGATGGAAGGGTGTATCACAATGGGAATGGGATATGCTCTTACCGAAGAAATACAATTTCAGGGAGGGAATATCCGAAACCAATCTTTTGATACTTATGAGATACCCCGTTTTTCGTGGGTCCCAAAAATTGACACAGTGATAATGGACAGAAAAGATCAGGCACCACAGGGAGGGGGAGAGCCTGCAATTATCTGTATGGGAGCTGTTATCGCCAATGCTGTTTTTGATGCCACAGGTGCAAGACTGTACCAACTGCCCATGACGCCGGAAAGAATACTGGCTGCGATGAAAAAAGCCTGATTTGCTGTGATCAAATCAAATCGGATTAAGGTCCTTTTCTTAAATTGCAGCCCACAGGGTCAGCAGGCTATATTAACTACAGGTTCTGGTAACAAAGCTTTAATTCCAACAGATTAAGTTATTATGAAAACAGTTACAGATCGTGTAAATTCAATCTGTAACTGTTTTCCTCCCTCTTTCAATTTTAGTGAATCAGCCCATTTGCAGATTAAGATGGTCTGTTCCTTTGTGGGAATAAGTTCAGGTTTTGATTTCCTTATGGATTTTGGCGGCATTGATCCATCAGTAAGCTCGGAACAGATATTGGAAGCCTTTTCTGCTTCTTTTGCAGCACCATATTCAGCCCACTTTGAGAAATCCAGCTTTGCACGAGGCAATATTTTGCCATTACTTCCGTGACATTGCATACATGAAGACTGGAATATCTTTTTAATATTATCAGGTATTGGAGTTGTCTGATCTTCCTTTGTCTGACCGGACGCGATCTGGAAATTTGCTAAAACAAACGATGCAATAAGCCAAAGGATGCCATTGATACGAAGTAACTTTTTCATTGTTTTTTATGTTAATTATTTACCAATATAAAGATAACTAAAGCTTATGGCAGATCCCGGAGACATTTTAGTGGATCTTTACCACGTAGATCATGATTTACAGAGACAATGCCACGGTTGCATTCCATGAATGGGACAAATGAATACCAACCCATAATTCCTGGAGAGAAAATACTTTTGGGATAGTTAATCATGTTATTGAAATCAATTTGTCCGGTCAGGTTTATACTTTCACTCTCGATGTTCAGGATTATACCATTCCAGGTAAAAGTGGATGAACCAACCTGAAGAAAGAGTCTCCTTTTATCCCACCTGAACTCATCTAGCGGGTATCTTATGTAATCTGTACTGCCGGTATGTCCACTCATGATCTGAATGAATGCATGAGGATCATTTTCAACTAATGAAACTCCTGGAATAAATGAAAAAGTATAAGTCAGATCCCGAGTGACATTTTTAAAATACCAGCCCTCAAAGTAGTGTTTCTTTCTTAGGTTGCCCTGGAAAACCTCGGGATTAAATAAACGCAGGCACATTGAAATAAATAATATGTTAAAATAAACAAAATAAGTTATCTGAAGTTCAAATTGTCAGAAACACTATTACCTGATTTTAAGTTGCCCAGGTTGCTCTGCCTCGTTCACTTCGAGGAACCGCGTCGCTTATCCCGCTCTTAAAATAAAAAATGCTCCTGACGGAGCATCGTATGTTTTGTGATCTAGCTGTGAGTCGAACTAATTTTCCACTACGCTTATAATCAATTAAATACAGAGGTGCACTTTATACAGGTCTCGAAAAATACATCTCTCCGGAGTTAAAACGTAGAGCCTTTGAGCCGTTGTGCCACCCCTGCGTTCTGGTCCCTCCCTAAAAATAGCCAAAGGGCTATTTTCTTAACGGTCAGTCCTCTTTTGACTGGCAATAGCCTTTTTTGCTTCAACAAAATAAAACTAACTCACCCACCTGTCGCCTTTATTGTCTTTCTGGCGATAACTAATGAAAATGTCGTAGTTATAGCCTTCAATAATGCTTGACATCACAGTTCTATTTATTTCATTATCAAATTTAAACCAAAGTCAGGCTAAACGCAAAAATTTATTTAGATCGGCTGTCCTGAATAGTTTTATAATGCTGTTATATTTGATATTTAATACTTAGCAATGAAGGAGAAGCTGCTTTATAAGATTCATGTCACAGGACAGGTTCAGGGGGTAGGATTCAGATGGGGTGCTGCAACTGAGGCCGGGAATCGTGGCATTAAGGGTTACGTAAAAAACTTACCCAATGGGAGTGTTTATATAGAGGCTGAAGGATCCAGAGAACAGCTGAATGCTTTTGTTGAATGGTGCAAACAGGGACCAGTCTTTAGTATTGTAGAAACCGTAACCGCAGATCCTTTTCCTCCAGTCAATTATTCAGATTTTCTGATCGAACATTAGGATTTCAGAAAGCTGATTTTAGCTATATTATTATATCTGCAGAAGATTTTTTTGTCAGTAATGAGGCGAAAAGGGGAGGTGGTGGTTTGGTCCACACTCTCTAAATAACTGAAAGACCTGCTTATTCTGCTTGTTTATCTCAGCCAGGATCTTGTCCTTTACCTGCATCAATTGCAACCGCAAATCTGCGAACATGTCTGGTTCTTCTTCAGAATTCATCCATTCGTCGATTTTAGTCGAACTTTTCGTCCGATTTTCCCGCAGGAAAGTAATTTCTTCATGATTTTCATCTTTGGTATATTTAATTAGAATGATTCTAAAGAAGAGCGGTTTTTGCATCAGTTTTTGATGAAATCAGGAAATGGTTGGAATTGAGATTATTCTAAAACAGAAAATCCACTGAATATCAGCGGAGTAGTCTATTTGTCTTGTGATCCAGCTGGGATTCGAACCCAGGACCCCATCCTTAAAAGGGATGTGCTCTACCAGCTGAGCTACTGAATCAAACTTTCATAATCAAAGAACCCACGACCCTTCCGCAAAGCGGAATGCTCTACCTGCTGAGCTACTGAATCTTCCTTTAATTTTTGCGAGTGCAAATTTACGATAAATTTGATTCAATACAAATAATGGAATTATTTTTAAAATTATTTGTAATGAAATCCCATCAGCTACGTCTTGCAGATAAATGAACTAGTAAAACTTAATAATTAATAGCTATGAAAAAACTGTTTTGGATCGTAACATTATTAGCCTCTCTTTCAATCGCTAGCGGACAAAAGTCAATAGATGCATTATTCAACAGGTACGCCGGCAGGGATGGATTTACCACAATAACCATCAACGGAAATCTGCTGAAACTTGCCCGTTTGCTTGATGATGATGATGAAGAAAATCCATTACCAGGAGATATCACAGAGATCAGGATACTTGTACAGGAGGATAAAGAGATGCAGGTTGAGAATTTCTATGATCTGGTAATCAGGGATATTTATATCAAAGACTATGAAGAATTTATGAGAGTAAAAGAATCAGACCAGGACCTCAGGATGCTGGTACGTTCAGACGGTAACATATTCAAAGAGTTTCTGCTTGTTGCCGGCGGGGATGATAATTTTATAATCCAGGTAAAAGGAAATATGACATACAAAGAAGCTAGGAAATTTTCATCTGATATAAAGAATGGTCATGGATTGAACCTGTGTCATAACATAATTGACTGAAGATGTAACTATCTTTGTCAGAAATGACATAATTGCTTTTCTGAGAATGACCAGAACTGAATTCAATGACCTTGTACTGAAGATAAGCCGCAAATTATATGGATATGCTTACCGCATCCTTAAAGACCAGGCTGGAGCAGAAGATGCTGTACAGGAGGTTTTCATAAAACTCTGGAAAATGAACTCACGCCTCGGAGAATATAAGAGCATTGAAGCACTCGCATCGACAATGACAAAAAACTATTGTATCGACCAGCTGAGAAAAGTAAAACAGTTTAAAGATAACAATGATAAATCCGTTACCTTATTGCATGCATCTGAACCAACTCCCTATGAACAAATGGAAAGGAGTGAAACAGCATCCATCATAGGCCGGTTAATTGAAAAGTTACCGGATACTTACCGGGAAATGATTCAGCTGAGAGATATTGACGGTCTTTCTTATGAGGAAATTGCTATACAAACAGATCAGAATATCAATACATTAAGGGTAAACTTATCGAGAGCAAGAAAGTTAATCAGGGATGAATTCAAAAGATATTTTTATGAATACAGAGGAAATAAAAAGGCTGCTGGAAAAATATTATAGCGCAGAATGTTCCAAAGAGGAGGAAATGGTCCTGAGAAAGTTCTTCATTGAAGAGGATATCCCTGAGGAATTGCGTGAAGAAAAGGAGATCTTCGATTATTATTCTGTATCAGCCACTGTTCCGGAACCATCTGATGGTTTTGAAGAAAGGATAATCTCGGCCATTGACAATGCTGATTCTGTATTTACAACGACCGGCAGGCGAAAACTCTGGCTCTCAATTGCCAGCATTGCTGCAGGATTGCTGATCCTTACGGGATCATATTTCTTTTTCATAAACAGATCAGAAAACACTGATACATTTTCTGATCCCGATATAGCTTATGCAGAAGCAATGAAAATACTCTGCAATGTATCGGCACGTCTGAACCACGGAACCCAGGCTCTCGAAACTATTGCCATGATGCAGGATGTTCCCGGGAAAAGTTTAAAAACGATAAATAAATCCACAACAATCATAGAGGAAAAACTAAAAACTCTGGATTATTTTAATAAAGCAATTGAAATAATTAACCCAAATAAAAAAGAATAATAAAACAAATAATAATAAACGATATGAAGAAGCTAATTATCCTGAGTACAATACTTTGCATGTTCCAGGCACTACAGGCTCAGAAAAGTGCAATAGATGATTTCTTTGATAAATATTCAGAAAGAGAAGGATTTACCACCGTTTACATTTCCAGTAAACTGCTCAGTCTTTTCACTCCAAAAGATGCCAACAAAGAGGATGGCAGCGATATGATAGCTCGTATCAAGTCAATAAGGATCCTCTCCGTCGAGGATTCACTTCTGAACATGAACATGAACTTCTACAAAGAATTAAGCAATAAACTTGATCTTTCTGTATATGAAGAACTTATGGTTGTCAAGGAAGGGAGCGAAACAACCAAATTCCTGATCAGGCAGACCGGGGATTTAATTTCAGAATTACTTGTAATTACAGGCGGTCCAAATGATAATACACTGATTTCTATTAAAGGTGATCTGGATATGAAAAGTCTCTCCAAAATGTCAAAAGATTTAGGTATTGAGGAACTTGAAAATCTTGAAAACATAGAAAAGAAAGAGCCTGAATAATATCGTTACCAGTGTTTTACAGGATTGAAAATCAAATCGGGGATTTTTCATATATTTGTTAATTGTTTTTTAAATCAATTACATAAGTATGGAAAACCCGATTTTAAAGAGACTTCTGGTTTCAGGGATTGCCTTGATAATATCTTCATCATCTTCCTTCTGCCAGTTTAATGTTGATTTTCTGAAAAGTGCTCCTGCCGATGGTGTTAAATTCATCCAAGCCTATATTACTCCCTGGGCAAATGCCTTTGGAGCAGGTCTGAACGGAAGCTGGTATAATACAGCAAAGCCTCATAAATTCAGCGGATTTGATGTTACCTTAGGAGTTAATGTCGGATTTGTTCCTTCATCAGCAGAGACCTTTGAAATATCCTCGCTTGGACTTTCTTCTTCAATAACAGGAACAGGTTCAGCGCCTACCATTGCAGGTCCAAAAAATGATGGTCCTGCTCTGACATATTCAGAAAGTGGTGTAGCACTTGCGACTTTTAATACTCCTCCGGGTACCGCATGGAAAGCCATTCCTGTACCAACTGCTCAGGTGGGTATCGGACTTCCCCTGGGAAGCGAACTGAAGGTGAGATTCATTCCCCGGATTCCTATTAACGAAGGAAATGTCATGTTATGGGGATTTGGCTTAATGCACAGTATAATGCAATATATCCCGGGAAATGAATTAATCCCGGTCGATGCATCTGTTTTTGCAGGTTATACAAGGCTGAATGGAAATGTACCTTTAAGCTTAGAATACGGGGCTCCCAGCAACTATGTGACATATAATCCGGCAACTGATTTCAATGATCAGAACATGTCTGTTACGGTCGAAGCTTTAAATATTTGTGCTATAGGCTCTTTCAATCTTCCTGTGATTTCATTTTATGGCGGTCTGGGATACAGCAAGACAAGAACACTTGTCGAACTTACAGGTAATTTCCCGACGCCTGTCCTGGTCACAACAGGAACTCCACATTCTGAATATAATGACAACGGAGTTAAACAAGGCTCAGACTTTCCTGAAATGGATATCAGGAACTTTTCAGGTCTCAGAGCCAATATCGGCTTCAGGATCAAGCTGGCCGTTGTAACATTTCATGCTGATTATACCAGGTCACAATATAACGTGCTATCAGCAGGATTGGGAATCTCATTCAGATAATTAGAATCGAATTAAAACTGAAATCCCCGGGAATTCCCAGAATAACCGGGGATTTTTTTTGGATTTAAACACTACTTGTTTTTTAACTTCTTAATATTTGTTTACTTGCATTTAAATTAATTCATACGGGGACAGGGTGGAATCTAAAAGGGTATATTCAGGATACAGAGCTTTGCTTCAGGCCGCCAGGAATTCAGTAACTCCCGGAGATTTTAAAAAGATAAGAAGAGCTCTTGACCTGGCATCGAAAGCCTGCGGTGATAAGATTATTCTTACAGGCGAGCCCCAGGTACTGCATGCTCTCTCAGTAGCAAGGATTATTGCCGGAGAAATGGGACTTGGTCTGACCTCCATTATCACCGCTCTTCTTCATGATTCGTTTGGCAGCCTGGGTCTGACACCGGCTGAACTTGAAAAGGAATTCGGGAAGAAGGTCGTTGAGATACTGAACGGTTTTTCACGGATTTCCAGCATAGATTCCATGCAGTCATCATACCAGGCTGAAAACTTCCGTAAATTATTGCTGAGCCTTGCCGACGATGTGAGGGTTATATTGATAAAGCTTGTTGAAAGACTCGAATATATGAGGAATCTCGACGATGCTCCCGAGAAAGAAAGATTACCCCTTGCCTCTGAAACATATTTCCTGTATGCACCATTGGCTCATCGACTTGGATACTACAATATCAAATCGGAGATGGAGGACCTGGCTATTAAATATCTTGAGCCGGAACAATACAAGCATATTGAATCGAGATTAAAACAAACAACAGCATCAAGAAACAGGCTGATACGCGAATTCTCAGCTCCCCTGAATGAGATACTCGTGAAGCAAGGCTTTAAGTTCACTATTAAAAGTCGCACAAAATCAATCCACTCAATTATGCTAAAGATGAAAAAGCAGGGAGTGGAACTGGAGGAGGTTTATGATCTTTTTGCAGTGAGGATAATAATTGACAGTGATGCTGAAAATGAAAAGTCCGATTGCTGGAAAGCATACTCTGTCGTTACTGATCTTTATCAGCCTAATCCCAGCAGATTACGGGACTGGATTTCAGTTCCAAAGTCAAACGGATATGAATCCCTGCATACCACAGTCGTTGGTCCGAGAGGGAAATGGGTTGAGGTTCAGATACGGTCTGAAAGAATGGATGAGATTGCAGAAAAAGGTCTGGCGGCACATTTCAAATATAAGGGAATAAAAGGAGAAGGCGGGCTTGATACATGGCTTACGAAAATGCGGGAAATACTGGAATCATCTGAAAAAGAGGATGCTGCATTTTTAGATCAGGTCAGGTCAGGCCTCTATACGGATGAAGTTTTCGTTTTTACACCGAAAGGAGATCTCCGTCAGTTACCGGCAGGTTCGACAGTACTTGATTTTGCTTTCGATATTCACACTGCTGTCGGAGCTTCCTGTGTCGGAGGCAAGGTAAATGGGAAAAATGTAACAATAAAACATGTCCTTCAGAACGGTGACCATGTCGATATTATCAGATCGAAAAGCCAGAAACCAAAACAGGACTGGCTTTCATTCGTCGTGACGAATAAAGCAAAAACCAAGATAAAACAAGCTCTCAATGAGGAGAAAACCAGGGCTGCTGCTGAAGGAAAAGAGATACTGATGCGACGGCTCAAGAACTGGAAAATACCATATGGCGACGCTATTGTACAGAAGCTGATAACATTTTATAATCTGAAAACTGCACAGGACCTTTATTTCCTTATAACAACGGGTAAGATTGAGCTTCTGGATATAAAAGAGGTTCTTCAGAAAGAAGATGCAGGAGAACCTGTTGTTTCTCCCGTATTAGCATCGGAAAAAGAAACAAAAGATCTGCTGGAGACTCAGTATACCGATTTCCTGGTTATTGATGACAGGGTAGAAGGTCTTGACTATAAACTGGCAAAATGCTGCAATCCGGTATTTGGCGACAGCGTTTTTGGTTTCGTAACAATATCGGAAGGAATAAAAATTCACAGGACCAGTTGCCCTAATGCACATTATATGATGGCAAGATATCCCTACAGGGTGGTAGTTGCCCGCTGGACTAAAACAAAAAGCAGCACTTCCTTTATCGCTACTGTTAAGATAACAGGATTAGAGGATATAGGCATCGTAAACAAAATCGCTGATATTATATCAGGATATAATGTCAACATCAGGAGTTTCAGCTATAATATTAATGAAGGAATGTTTGAAGGCATACTGAATATCATGGTACCGAATAATGATGTACTTTATGGAATAATAAAAAAAATACATTCGATCAAAGGGATTTTGAAAGCTGCGCGGCAGCATAGTTAACATAAAAACATAATTAAATGATCAACAGTTTACTGTTTATTTCCATTGCGCCTGTCCTGATAATAGCCTCTTATATTAATTATCGTGACAGGTATGAAAAGGAACCTTTGTCCATTCTGTTAAAAGCTTTATTTACAGGTGTATTAATTGTATTACCTGTAGTTATTATTGAATATGTACTTTCTTTGTTTTCCAGGAATCTGGAGGGTCTTTCTGATGCTGCATATACCGCTTTTATTGTAGCGGGTTTTACCGAGGAAGGAATGAAATACCTGGCATTTTATATGTTCTTCTGGAAAAACAAGAATTTCAATGAGAAGTTTGACGGGATTGTTTACGCTGTCTTTATAGCATTGGGTTTTGCAGCGGTAGAGAATATCCTTTATGTAATTACGGGAGGTTTTGGCGTCGGAATTTTACGAGCTGTGACTGCAGTACCTGCACATGCACTCTTTGGTATAATGATGGGATACTATTTTGGACTGGCCCGATTTAATCCTAAGCACCAATCTGCTTATCTTGTATTTGCTTTTATTTTGCCTTTTGTCTCGCACGGATTATACGATTTTCTGCTGATGGGAAATACCCAGTTTCTTATAATAGCTTTTATACCTGTATTTATATATTTCTGGATCAATGGATTCCAAAAGATATCTAAACTATCAGATGCTTCCATCTTCAAAACTGGCATATCAGATGATCGGGATACTTCTGAAGACAATAATGTGTAAAAACCTGATCAGTATCTTTTATCAGGTCTGACAGGAAGCCTGGCTAATTTCTCAACCTCAATTGACGCGTATCCGAACTCTTCGACAACTTTTCCAAGAATCAGGTAAGTTCCTGCGCCTTTAAACGGATAGTTTTTCAGAGACTGGGGGAAGTGAGTTGTGTCGAAAAAATTGCCTGCAGGATCAATAAAACAGCCAAAATTCATCCATTCCCTTTTAATTGTTTTAATGTATTTGATTGTCACAAGGTGGCCAACCATTCTTATTTTCTTTCCGGTATATCTTCCTATCTCAGAAGCTGTCGTATCACCGCGAAAAGATGTTTCGAGCATATCAAACCAGGTCAAAGAAACCGGAAAACTTAAAAGTTCAATCTCATCATAAGCATCGTCAAGCTTATCCTGCTCAAGGTCGGGGAGGGTAAAATCCCTGACAGGATGGGAGAAAAGCGGCCTCATTGGTTCTGTCTTGCTCTTATTCATAATCATATGTGCTTCCCAGAGCAAAACAGCTTTCGTCTTCCCTGTGAACCTGAATGCTCCGGCCCTTATAAGGAGGATAACCTGTTCAAGCCCCGGCCTCACTCTGGTAACGAAGTCATTAAGATCCGTGAATGGTCCTTCGTCACGGCGTATCTCTTCAATTGACATTGCCAGTTTATCCTCAATACTCATAATATGAATGAAGCCAAGGTATATGTCTGTACCGTAAATAGTTGTCTTATAGTTACTTTTATTTACACAGGGCAGTTGTATGGTGGCGCCAAACCTTTTAGCTTCATGCACATATACCCACGTTCTGTAGAAGCCGCCGAAATTATTGATCACAGCCACCATGAACTCGAGCGGGAAATGCGCTTTGAGATAGAGACTCTGAAAACTCTCAACGGCATACGATGCAGAATGGGCTTTCGAAAATGAATACCCTGCAAAAGATTCGATCTGCCGCCATACCTCTTTTGTAATCTCTTCACTGTAGCCCTTCTCGCGGCAGTTTGAAAAGAACCTTTCAACAATACGCCGCATCTCCTGTTTCGACCTGTACTTGCCGCTCATCGCCCGGCGAAGTGTATCGGCATCAGCCAGGTCGAGACCGGCAAAATGATGGCATACTTTCAGAACATCCTCCTGGTAAACCATGACCCCGAATGTCTCGGCAAGCTGTTCTTTCATCACGGGGTGTATATATTCGAATGGGTCAGGATTATGAAACCTGTAAATATATTCCCGCATCATCCCGGAGCGTGCAACACCTGGCCGTATTATGGAACTTGCAGCAACAAGGGTTGTGTAATCATCACACCTGAGTTTTTGCAGAAGTCCGCGCATTGAGGGGCTTTCAATATAAAAACATCCTTTTGTTTCACCTGTCTTCAGATATTCCTTAACCTTCCGGTCATTCTTGAACTTCTGTATTGCATGAACATCCACATCAACCGAGCGGTTTCGCAATATGATCTCAGCGCTTTCACGTATATGACCAATACCGCGCTGACTGAGAATGTCGAGCTTCTCAAAACCTATCTCTTCGGCAGTGTACATATCCCACTGTGTTGTCGGGAAACCTTTCGGAGGCATATCAAGCGCTGTATAGCATGAAACCGGCTCTTCAGAAATAAGAATGCCGCCTGCGTGGATACTTCTCATATTCGGGAAATCAGCAATTTTCACGCCTGTTGAGAAAATAATGTCTGTTATCTCATTCCGGTTTGTCTCGGAAGAGGGATTATCAATGAGTGAGTCAATCTCTTCTTTAGGTAATCCGTGTATCTTCCCTAATTCCCTGACTATTGACTTTCCTCTGAAAGTGCTTATTGTACCGAGAAGGGCAGTATGGTTCAATCCGTACCTCTTGAAAATATAATCGATAACCTCGTCTCTTTCTTTCCATGAGTAATCAATATCGAAGTCGGGCGGGCTGCTACGTCTTGGGTTGATGAACCTCTCAAAGTAAAGGTTAAGATCAATCGGGTCAACATTAGTGATTTTCAGACAATAAGCAACAATTGAATTTGCCCCGCTTCCCCTGCCAACATGGTAAAATCCCCTTGCCATTGAATATCGTACGATATCCCATGTAATAAGGAAATATGCTGAAAAACCAAGGTTGTCTATTATCTCAAGTTCCTGCTTAATTCTTTTTTTTGCCTCATTATTCTGGTTTCCGTACCGGTATATCATTCCGTCCCAGGCCAGTTTTTCGAGTAGCAACTTATCGTCATACCTGCTGGCTGAAAATATCTTTTTATTCTTCTGATTGTCACGATCAAATGACAAGCTGCAGTCTTCAAGCAATTTATGTGTATTACTGATTATTTCAGGATATTCAGCATAAGCTTTTCTGATATTCTCAGGAGTACAAAAGAACTCATTCTCCCCGGCACATTGCCATGACTGAAGGTGACTGAGGAGGATATTATTGTCGACAGCCCTCAGGCTTTTATGAATGAAAATCTCATTATCAGCAGCAAATGTCACAGGCTGCAGGATTACCATTGAGTTCCTGTTTATTGATGACGGGAGAGTAAGCAGTCTGTTAATCTCTTCCTGCTTTATACCTGTTCGCTCATTATCAAACAATTGGCGGTCAGGAAGTTTTTTCAGTGAATATATTATGTACGATTCTGAAAACCGTGGTGCAGGAAACGGGATTGGTGTTTTTTCAAAATTGTGTTTTGACAGGAATTCATTTAGCTCTCTTAATCCTTTGTTATTACGTGCGATCCCTATATACTGCAGCTCATTGTCATTTCTGAATTCAATACCTGCAACAGGCCTGATGTTATTTTTGGTACATTCTCCCGCAAATTCAGGTATTGCTGTCGAATTATTAATATCTGTAAGAACAATTGCATCTGTCCTTGCTGCCACTGCCTTTTGCACGAGCTGCTCCACGGACATTGTTCCGTAGCGAAGACTGTAATATGTGTGGCAGTTTAAATACATGTTGCTGGTTTTATTCCCCCTTTGAAGGGGGTCAGGGGGATGTTTCTTTGAATTTTACACCCCCCAGCCCCCTCAAGGGGGGAGTAATTAATCAGCGCTTAGTGCCCGAACCCATACATATAATATCCCTTTAGTCTTTCTTCCATCATTTCCTGCTCTTTTACAGCGTTTTCAAGCTGTTTAAGGACTTTTTCATCCCTTTCGCTACTGGTCATTACCCCTGCAGCCCTCCTGACCGCATTTCGCCCGAAACGCTTTCTGAGCTTATCCATAGCCATATAGAGGCTTATTTTTTCGGGAGTATCGTCAAACATGTCGAGTTGCTGAACTCCTCTTACCATATGGCTGAATCTTACACCGATAAGCCTGATAAGCATGCGTCTCTGGTACAATCTGCCGAAGAGCTCTTTGGCTATATCAGTGAGTACATGATCGAATGCAGTATATGGTATTCGTTTCTGAAGGGTGTGGGTATCAAAATTTGAGTATCGTATTTTTACTGTGACGCAAGAGGTGAGTTTCTCCTGTTTTCTCATTTCGTAGGCGATTTTTTCCACCATGCTTACCAGCAGCTGGTTAAGTCGCACCATATCAGTGGTATCTTTTTCAAAAGTGTGCTCGGTGCTTATCGATTTCTGTTCCGAGTAGCTGATAACGGGAGTAGAGTCTATACCGTTGGCTCTTTTCCACACTTCAATACCATTTTTGCCCATCAGTTTCTCGAGCATCTCTGCAGGAATATTTCTTAAGGTGTATATGGTTGCTATGCCCATCGAACGTAGTACATGATATGTCTTCTGACCTATCATAGGTATTTTTCTTATAGACAAAGGATCAAGGAAGGGGTGGACTATCTCTTTTCTTACCTCTATCTCGCCGTTTGGCTTTGCCTCACCGGTTGCGATCTTTGATACGGTTTTGTTTATTGAAAGCCCGATTGAAATTGGCAAGCCAGTCTCTTTTATTATATACTGGCGCAATTCATGCGACCACTGGTAGCATCCGTAGAAACGATCCATACCGGTAATATCGATATAGTGCTCATCAATCGATGATTTTTCATAAAGCGGCGACCTTTCGGCAATTATCTCAGTTACTATGTTCGAATAGTTGCTGTATGATTCCATGTCGCCGCGTATTATTATGGCATCGGGGCACATATTCCTGGCCATTTTCACGGGCATTGCAGAACTTACGCCATACTTCCTTGCCTCGTAACTGCAGCTCGATACCACCCCGCGGTCGGACATACCGCCTATTATCACCGGTTTGCCGATAAGCCTGCTGTTCTTAAGTCTCTCCACCGATACGAAAAAGGTATCAAGGTCAAGATGCAGGATGGATCTGTCTATGTTGCCGACGATGAACATATTGTAAGTTATAAGTACTCCATACTTTAGCTCACTCCAAACTTTTTTGAAAAATATTTTGTAATCCTCTTGTTTATATAACAAATAAATTTTAGTTTTGATTAAAAATTAATCAAATATATGATTACAATATAATCAATTTTTTATATGTACTTCGCATCCAACATAAAATTTTTAAGAAAAAGAAGGGGCAGAACACAGGATGATGTTGCTGTTGCCCTTAACCTTAAACGTTCAACCCTGAGCGGGTATGAGAACGGTGTTGCACAACCGGGGATAGAGATACTGGTCTCTTTTTCCCGTTACTTCAACATGTCGATTGATACAATGCTGAAAATAGACATGATGAAATTATCGGAAAGCCAGTTGGGTGAACTGGAAAGGGGATATGACGCTTATATCAAAGGCAGCAATCTGAGGGTTCTTACGACGACAGTCGACCAGGATAACCTGGAAAACATTGAACTTGTACCGGAGAAGGCAAAAGCCGGATATACTACAGGCTATGCCGATCCGGAATATATAGGGGAGCTGCCAAGGTTCCGGCTTCCCTTTCTTTCTGAGAAAAGAAAATACAGGACTTTCCAGCTTAAGGGTGATTCAATGCTTCCAATCCCTGACGGATCGTGGGTTACAGGAGAATTCCTGCAGGACTGGAGGGAAATAAAAAACGGCAAAGCTTATGTTGTCTTCACTATTAATGACGGGATCGTATTTAAAATTGTTGAAAACAATCTGGTTAACGAGGGGAAACTGGTTCTTTATTCGCTGAATCCGGTTTATGAACCTTATGAGGTCCATATTAACGAAGTCAAGGAAATATGGAAGTTTGTAAACTATATTAGCAGCGAGCTTCCGGAACCCGTTCTCCCGGAAAAACAACTCATTCAGGCTGTAACCAGCATGAAGAACGATCTTGAGAGGATAAAAGCCAGGTTAGGAAAGGATATTTCTGATATAAAGGAGGTTGACTGACCAGATATTTTATTTATTACAGGTCCACTTGTTTTTCTGAAAAGTAACAGGCAGCGGCTGGATTATGTCGATATTCTCCAGAGTGAATACTACATGAGGTAATTTCTGTAAATGACAGATATCTTTATTTGTATTGATGCCGGGAGAGTTCATAATAATGAAAAGTCCGGGTTCAATATAGTTGCGCAGGGCAGGGGATTCGCAAATTATCGGAGCCTTTGAAGGAATATGCTCCAGAATTTCAAAAAAGGCTTCCTCAAGAGTGCTGTCGGTCACTTTTGCAAAATATACTTTTATGGCACCTGCCCGAAGCATACGTGATGTATCTTTTGATGTTTCCCTGTTTGTTTCTTCATAAACAGAATATCCTGATTCTTCCAGAATTGTGACCAATCCTTCAGTCACCTCGTGAAAATGCGGAGTAATTTTTATTCCAAATATCTTTAAATGCCGGTATTGTTCAATTATACGGCAAGCCATCGATGTTTTTCCCGATTTATTACCGGTTCCGGCTATTATCAGAAGATTTGGAATTACCATCTTCATAAATATATAAAAAACTCTGTGCCCTTTGTGTCTTCTCCGTATTCACAGAGAAGACACAGAGATCCACAGAGGTATCCTGAACAGAGAATCTGTAATTTATTCCTTTGTAAGCTCGATTATTAGTTGAATGATCTTCTCATTCTCCGATTCCGGGATCTTGCCTTTGTAAATGGCTCTGCAAACCCTGTTTTTATCAAGTATAACCACAGTATAGTTATCTTTTGGCATACCCCACAAATTCTGTAACGTGGCATCATAGTCAAATAAGATGGTTGTTTTGAACTTTTTGGCTTTGTTCCTGGCAATTAAACGAATAGCACCATTCGGTAGCCATGTTGATTTGGTATCGGTAACTCCAATACCCTTAAAATAGACACTGTCAATTATCCCATCTACTTTTACTGCCTTATCAATAACTTCATTATATGGTTCATTAAGATCCTTCTTATCAGGATCAACATAGTTGACTTGCAGTACTTTGCCTGCCCATGAATCCATTGTAAATTCTCTCTTGTTGGCATCCGGGAATTTCCATGCGGGTGCTTTCATGCCTACTTCAAGCTTTACACCTGTCTGCCCATGAATTGAAATCATTGCAATTGAGGTAAAGAAAAAGGTGAAGATCATTTTTTTCATATGAGTGTTTTTTAATTAATAACGAAATATATGAATTTTTTACTAAAAATTAATTTTCAGTGTTTTTTACATTAATCCGGTCAACAATATTATTTTTGCAGGTCTTAAATATTTTTATGCAGTCAATAAGAAATATTGCGATAATTGCGCATGTGGACCATGGAAAAACAACATTGGTAGACAGGATCATCCAGGAGTGCAAAGTTTTTGATCAGAGAAAAGAAGCTGTGGATTTGATTCTGGATAGCAATGATCTGGAAAGGGAGAGGGGAATAACCATAATATCAAAAAACGTTTCTGTAAACTATAAAGGAGTAAAAATCAATATCATAGATACACCTGGTCATGCTGATTTTGGTGGTGAGGTTGAAAGGGTGCTGAAAATGGCCGATGGCGTTTTGCTGCTGGTTGATGCATTTGAAGGACCGATGCCACAGACAAGATTCGTTCTTGGAAAAGCTATAAATCTTGGACTAAAACCAATTGTAGTTGTAAATAAGGTGGATAAGGAGAATTGCAGACCGGATGAAGTCCAGCAGGATATTTTCGAGTTAATGTTCAACCTTGATGCATCTGAGGAACAGCTTGATTTTGAGACAGTTTTCGGATCATCAAAATATGGTTGGATGAGCAAAGACTGGAGAAAACCTGCAACTGACATAACATACCTTTTGGATACAATTCTTGGGCAGATACCTGAACCGCCATATGTTGAAGGAACGGCTCAGATGCAGGTTGCTTCTCTCGATTATTCAAACTATGTCGGGCGGATAGCCATTGGAAGGGTATTCAGAGGTGATATAATTACTGGTAATGATTACACTCTGTGTAAAAGACATGGTGAAGTAAAGAAAGTAAGGGTCAAAGAGCTTTATGTCTTTGAAGGATTAGAGAGAGTAAAAACTAAAAGTGTGAGGTGTGGCGATTTATGTGCCATAATCGGACTTGAAGATTTTGAGATAGGGGATACCCTGGCTGACCTTCTTGCTCCTGAAGCTTTACAAAGAATTGAGATTGATGAACCTACAATGAGTATGGTTTTCACTATCAATAGCTCACCACTTTTTGGGAAGGAGGGGAGATACGTTACATCCAGACACTTGAAAACCAGACTTTTAAGAGAGACTGAGAAGAATCTTGCCTTGAAGGTTGAAGAAACAAAATCGGAAGATACTTTTGTTGTTTATGGAAGAGGTATACTGCATCTTTCCATTCTGATCGAAACAATGAGAAGGGAAGGTTATGAATTTCAGGTTGGAAAGCCAAAAGTCATTTATAAAGAAATAAATGGGATTAAATCAGAGCCTTACGAAACACTTACAATTGATTTACCGGCTGAATTTTCAGGGCGTGCAATCGAACTTGTCACGCAGCGGAAAGGCGAAATGATTTTGATAGAACCAAAGAGAGACCTGTTACATATTGAGTTTGATATTCCATCAAGGGGACTTATCGGTTTGCGAAATAATATGCTGACAGCTACTTCGGGTGAGGCTGTTATGCATCACAGGTTCAGAGCTTATGATAAATATAAGGGAGATGGTCTTTTTATCAGGCAAAATGGTTCACTGATCTCTCTTGAACGGGGAATGGCAACAGGTTATGCTATAGACAGGCTTCAGGACAGAGGCAGATTTTACATCGATCCGGGAGAACAGGTTTACAAGGGTCAGGTGATAGGGGAGTACACCCGTCCCAAAGATATTGAAGTCAATGTAGTTAAAGGTAAGAAGCTCACAAATATGAGGGCATCCGGATCAGATGAGAGCCTTTTAATTGCACCGAAACTGAGATTCTCACTGGAGGAATATATGGAACAGATTAAAGATGATGAGTATCTGGAAGTAACTCCATTAAGTCTTAGAATGAGAAAGATACCTGTTCGGAGGAACTAACAACAATACCGATCAGACAGTTTTTCTGTAACCGACCATTTGATTTAACCAAAGTTTGTTAATAAGGTCTCCGCTGCACTCTTAAATGTGTGCAAATTATCATTAGATGTTCCAGGTGTAATTTCACATCCTGCAGAAATAATACAACGGCCTTTCGACTGCTTAAAATCGGAATGTGCCGATTGGATAATCATTTCAGAAGTTCCATCCTGAATAACACTTACCGGATCACTCTTTCCTGAAAAAACCTGATTCCGGCCCAATAATGAAACAAAACTACCGAGAGATGGCACCATATGATCAATGTCAATTATATCAGCTCCGGTCTGTATCATCCTATTGAGGATAGATTCAGTATTTCCGCAAATATGAAGTTTCGCCAGAGCGCCCTCTGAATGAATTTGTTCAACCAGTTTCCTCTGCCTGTTAATTGCAAAATGTTGATATAGTTCGGGACCTATCTGCGAACAGAATGCATCTCCGATACCTATGCAATGTGCTCCGGCTTTAATCTGAAAATGAATAAATTCCATTGCACATTCGACAATGATATCCAATGTTTTTTCTACAGCTTCAGGCTCCAGAAGAAAATCAACAGAGGCACTGGATGCCCGCCTCAGATCAACATATTCTGCAATTGGACCTTCCACCCAGCCAACAATAAATAATTCATCACCAACCTGTTTTCTGAATTCTTTTATCTCAGTCAGCCTGTTCAGGCAACGGCTATTTTCCAGGGGATTATAATGTTTAACCAGCGATGCAGTTACAGCGTCCGGAATATGGCCGCCAATATCTAAAGGAAGGTTATCTTCGGGATATTCAACCTGTATCCCAAAAGCTGTTGCTTCAGCCCATGGATCTGACATTACAGTGACCCAGTCGATGCCGAAATCTTTAGCACACAGGATCATAGCATTACATTTCGCATAAGGATCGGTGCAAAATTTACTGTATTTCACGCCTGCATATTTTGCAGCCCATCGCATTATGATAGGGTGGAAGGGAGGGTGGTCGACCCGTTCTCCTTTAATAAAGTTAATTGTCCTTTCCAGGCCTGTCATTGAATGAAATAAGTTATGAATTCGTCATAATGGTTTTAATAATCATTAAGGAAGTCATTTAATGGCTTCATTGCACGAGATGCACCGATTATAAGGTTAAAACACTCCTTACCCGTTATTTCCTTATCAGAAATCATATTGACAACAAGGTAGCTTTTCAGTTTAAGCAATTCTATATAGGGGTGATCTCTTGGGTAACCTTTAGGTGCGCTTTTCAACTTTTCGCCCTCTATCTCTCTGAAGTACTTTACAAAATCTTTATTCCTGATTATTTCCAATAGATTGTCACCCTGTTCATTAATTTTTTCTCTTATTGCTGATAACCAGGGCATTGGGGGTAAATATGCACCTCCGGCAATCATACTGTTGTTGCCTGGCTCCACATGAACATAATAACCCGCAAATCTGTCACCATTTTTCTTACCGCCCCGGACAATAAAAGCACCCAGGTGTGTTTTATATATAGTCTTATCATTTGAGAACCTGATATCGCGATTGATCCTGTAAGTGCAGCTTTTTACTTCGAGCCCTTTCAATATAGGATCAAAGTCGGAAATTTCGTCAATTACAGCCTGGACAAATGATTCAAAATTTGTCTTTGCTTCTTCATATCTTTTTCGGTTCTTAATAAACCAGTCCCTGTCATTGTGCCTTTTCAGGTCAGATAAAAAATTGAGTGTAGATTGTTGTACCTGATTCATAGCCATACCTAACAAAATAAAATCTATTTATATTATCTTTAATATTTTAATAAGCAAGTACTAAAATTAATAAAATAAATGCAAAGAAAATGCATGACCGTAAATTAAGACCATATAACTTCTTTATCGCATGCATTTTCTTTATTTCATCATTTGGCTCCGTGATTCAGGCACAATCTGGCCTGACTGCTCCTGTATTCGATCACAATCACGGTTTTTATGAAACTCCGTTCAACCTGGAAATTACTTCCTCGGACGAGGGCGTGAGAATATTCTATACTACCAATGGAAGTGCACCGGGAGCAAATAACGGAACATTGTATACAGCGCCTTTAAATATATTGACAACTGCAACTATAAGGGCTGTTTGCATAAAGGATAATATACTCCCGAGCAAAATAACAACACAAACGTTTCTTTTTCCGGATGATGTAATTCACCAGACAAATAATCCTGATGGTTATCCGGTAAAATGGGGGCCAAATACTGCAATAACAGGTACTGCGACTGCTGATTATGAAATGGATCCGGAGTTGATGGCGGATACCGGGTTTGCAAATTCAGTAAAAGAAGCATTACTTGATTTGCCGACAATCTCACTTGTTACCAACAGAGGCTATTTTTTTTCAAATAGTCAGGATCCGGATACCGGCGGTATTTATATTTACTCCGGCCCTCCCCTGAACAACACTGCAAATGGACTTGGTTTCGGATGGGAGCGACCCGTCTCATTTGAGTATTTTGATGCCAGAGATACAGTGTCTTTCCAGGTAGATTGCGGAGTAAGGATACAGGGTGGTCATGGACGACGACCCGAGAAGTCACCAAAACATTCGTTACGCCTGGTTTTCAGGAGTGAATATGGTCCGGCTAAGCTAAACTACCCGCTATTTGCTAATTATGCAGTATCAACCTTTAATACAATTATTCTGAGAGCAGGATTCGGCAATACATGGATTCACTGGAGTCACAGTGAAAGATCAATGGCCCAGTATCTCAGGGACAGGTGGACAAAAGATACGCATTCAGCGATGGGACATAATTCAAGTCAGGGTTCATATGTACATTTGTATATCAACGGATTATACTGGGGGGTTTATAATCCTTCAGAAAGGCTGGACAGGGAATATGCATCAACCTGCCTTGGCGGAGATGAAATGGACTATGATGTGATTAAGGATTACACTGAAGTTGTTGATGGTAATATTACGGCATGGAATAAAATGATGCTATTGGCTAATGCCGGGCTTTCAGGTAATGATGCATACCAGTATATTCAAGGCAATAATCCTGATGGCACTCCGAATCCAAATATTGAAGCCATGGTCGATGTAGTAAGCCTTGCTGATTACATGCTTTTAAATTTCTATGGTGGAAACTGGGATTGGGACCATCACAACTGGGTGGCTGTGAGAAGTCGTGTTAATCCGGGAAAAGGATTTCAATTTTTTTGCTGGGATGCTGAGCACATGGCAGAATCTGTCAATGCAAATGAACTGGCCGAAAACAATGCCAATTGTCCCAGCCGTCTGTTTCAGCAATTGCGGAAGAATGACGAATTCCGCAGGTTATTCGCTGACCGGATCCGGAAATTCTGTTTTAATAACGGCTCTCTGACCCCGTTGTCAGCTGCTGAACGCTGGACAGCGAGAGCAAACCAGATTGATAAAGCAGTTATTGCGGAGTCAGCACGGTGGGGTGATTACCGTCGCGATGTGCACCAGTGGCAAGCAGCGGGTCCGTTTGAGCTATATACAAAAGAAAGTCACTGGCTTCCTCAAATGAATTATATGCTGAATACATATTTCCCTAACCGGACAAATGCTTTTCTGAATCATTTGAGGAGTGCTGATCTCTTTCCTGAGACAGATGCGCCGGTATTCATGATTAACAATATTCCGGTAAGCCAGAAAACCATTGTACCAGGTGATGCTCTTTCAATGTCTTCCGGAGAAGGGATTATTTATTATACGACTAATGGGAGCGATCCTGTAATCTGGTATCCATCCCCATCGGTATCACGTGATGCAAAGGTATATACCGTACCATTAATACTGAATGAATCAAGCCATATAAAAGCGAGGACTTACTCCAGTGGTGACTGGAGCGCAACGAACGAACAATTTTTCATTATTGCAGAGAATTTCCATGATATAAAAATCACTGAGATTCATTATCATCCTTTAGATCAGGGCGTTATTGAAAACAAGGAATATGAATTCATAGAACTTAAAAATACCGGGAATTCAACTTTAGATATGGGAGGATTACAATTCACTGAAGGAATTGAGTTTAGATTTTCTGACGGAATACCATTAAGACCAAAGGAATTTATTGTCCTTGCGTCAAACAGAAAATGTTTCTTTGACCGCTATGGTTTTTTGCCCTTTGGTACATATGAAGGTCAACTCGACAATAATGGAGAAAGGGTAGTTTTAATAAGTGCTGATAAAGATACTATTTGTTCGTTTTTATATAGTGCTTTCAATGGCTGGCCTGAGGCACCAGATGGAGAGGGAAATTCTCTGGTACCGACTGAATTTAATCCTTCCAACGAACAGGATCGTCCGGAGTTCTGGCGTGCATCATATAACATCGGCGGTTCTCCCGGCACTGACGATAATATTAATCCTCAGATCGGAACATCTACTGAAATCTTTACTGTTTACCAGAATTATCCCAATCCATTTTCCGAGGTGACAAATCTGAGTTATCAGCTCCATGAAGAGGCAAACGTACAGTTGATAATTTATGATATTACCGGAAAACCTGTTGTTATCCTTAAAGATAAAAATAAACCTGCAGGTTATTATAATGTTGAATGGAAAGGATTTAACGGGAATAACAACATCGTTGATAACGGTATTTATTTCTACAGGATTGTTGCAAAAAACCGGAATGGAACCAGCACTCTGACAAGAAAGATGCTACTGATCAGATAAGACAACTTTCCGACAGATAATTGTCAGGTCACAATCACCTGCTAATTATTTGCTTGTTAAATCTTTCTGCAAGAATGACTTCCAGGATATCCTGCCATTTCAATGCGCTGTCATTTTCAAAGGTAATCTGGTTCAGTGTATTATACTTGTCATTAAATATTTGCAACTTGTAATTGCTTTCGATAGTGACTGCACCGATTTCTGCAAGAGGAATCGAATGATGTTCCCTGCCATTTGAAATTGTGAGCGAATTATCACTTAAAAGACACCAACCATTTATTGACTTTTTGAATGCAGATTTTATCTCAATCCAAAGCTGACAGGAGGACCCATATAAAAGTATCTCTCCTGTTTTCAGATAATCTTTTAATATATCTTCTGGAACTTCAGGTAAAAGGTTATAAATATCAGAATATTTGATTTTTATAAAATTATACAAGTCGTAAATTGATTGAGCTTTTGTGATGCCATCATAATTAAATTCGACTTTAAAATCAGGCTTTAGATGAAATGTTGTTCCGCAGAATCTACAGTACATTTTTTCAGGCGGAATTTCAATTGGTGAATGTGAGGTCAGACAGACCGGGCATCTGTAAACTGCTCTGGAAAGACATTCAATCCTGTTTTTTCCCCGGCAGATTGTTTTATCTTCGATCTCATTACCTGGCTCAACAAGTTTTCTAAGGAAATTATCCAGTGCCTCATCAGAAATGTCAGGATCAATATAAACAGGTTTTTCAATAGTGACAGTAACATCTGATTTCATTAAATGGTTTGCCCATCTTGGCCAGGAATGGTAACTTCCCTCAATACAGACAGGAAGAACAGGGATATTCTTTAAATGTTTTAAAAGCTTCAGGGACTCAGGCTTAAACGTTCTTAGTCTACCAGTCCACGAACGGCCCCCTTCAGGAAATATGCAAACCGGAAATCCTGATCTGACTGTCGACAATATCTTCATTACTCCTTTAGTATCTTTGGTATATCGTTTCCTTGGAATGACTCCGAGTATGGTAAATATTTTGCGGATAAATGGATTGCGAAACATTTCATAGGTTGAAATATGTTTTACCGGGACAGGTATTGCATAACTGATGAACAAAGGATCAAAATAATGCCGGTGACCGGAAATTACAATAAATGGGAGAGAGGCAGGGATGTTTTCCCTGTTAAGAATTTTCAGTCTGAACCAGATTTTTAAGAAACAAAATCCAGGAATCTTTAACCACTGATGCAAATGCGGGATCAGCAACGGAACACTTTTTCTGTAATTAACATAATCATTTCCAAAGCGTTTAACAAGAATTGATTCTTCCCGGATAGTGTAGAGGCCGACAAAGATCATGAATACGGGAAATACAATTAATAAAAGAGCTGCTGATCGTAGTATCATAGTAATTCCAAGCAACGTCAGCGATGCAAAAAGATAAACAGGATGCCTCCAGACTGCAAAAAGACCTCTTATAATAATTTTCTCAGGTGGATAGGCCGAAACAGGATATTCACCGCTGAACAGCTTAAACTGGTAAATTGTCAGAAGGAGAAGAAAAAAACCGGGAATAATCAAAATAAAGCCGGGGATAATACATCCGGAAGGCAATTTGGTACCAGGGAAAATAATCTTGTCCAGGATAATCGAAATAACTAATAATAATCCCGGTAATACCAACCAGAAAACAGCAAAATAAATTACAATATAACTGCTCTTTTTCATAGAGAGGTATTTTACTCCGGAAGTAATTTTGTTCTCTTATATATTATTCCTATTATAAAAGAGGGTACTATCGGAAACAGTAAGATAATCAGCTTGTTCAGCACTCCGGGGATATATTCTGCACGGTTATTAAAAAGGGCATTAACACCAGCTTTTGCCACAGTTTCAGGTTTTTTCATCACTCCCAGCATCCTTTTCAGGGGGGTATTGAATTTACTATGGTCATATAATCCCGTGGCAGTGGCTCCGGGAATGAGACAAGTCACCTTTATATCATAACGCTTCAATTCTGTTCTGAGAGCGCGGGTAAAATAACGAAGGAAAGCTTTTGTAGGCCCGTAAAGTGAAATACCGGGATAAGGCATCACAGCGGATATAGAAGAGACGTTGAGGATAAAACCATTTCTCCGCCTGATCATTTGCTCCCCGAACAGCCGGCAGAGCAGGGCAGGAGTTGTAACGTGTAAATTCAGGATGGACTTCGTATGGTAATAATCGACTTTAACAGCTTCTCCGAAAACAAGAGTTCCTGCATTGTTGACCAAAACTTCAACAAAAAAGTTATGTTTTTCGCAGTAATCAAAGATCTGCTGTGCAGAATATTCCTGAGCCAGGTCGATATTGAAAGTGATAATGATGATATTATATGCATGTTCCATCTTTATTTTCAAATCAGCCAGCTTTTCAGGCTGATTGCTAACTGCTATGACAGAATAACCTTGTTTTGCCAATTCTTCCGAAATATGCCATCCTATACCGGAGGATGCACCTGTAACCAATGCATATTTTTGGGCGTTTTCCATTTATTCCAACATTTTCTTTATTCTGGGGTCCGGGTTTTCTTCATTTTGAATGCAGGTAGCCATTTTTGTGTACATTACAGCAATACAGTAGTTGCATATATCGCATTGGGAACGAAATGATTTCTGTTGCCGGAGCTTATTAATAAAATCCGGGTCTTTGATTAGTGCGCGTCCTATAGCTACCATGCGTGCAAGGTATATGGCTTTTCCAAAAGCTTTTACAACTCTTTGAATATCAGCTTTATCCATGGTGCGAGGGAAAGTTGGCCCGTAAAGGTTGATCCGTGAAGATGGTGCCATTGGACGAGTACCTGTAAGGGATCTCTTAGTCATGTTACCGCAATGTCCGATCTGGATAGAACAGGCAGCGCCCGCTTTATGAACGGCATCCGTCAGCTTTTTAAGGTCCGGGATAGCTTCATTCTTTAACCAGAGCTGATGTGGAAATGAGAGTCCTGATTGATCAACTGCAGCATATGCTACCGTAGTCATCCCGATACCGCCTTCTGCCACAGAACGGTGGTAATTCAGCAGATCATCTGAGGACATATTTCCAGGACACATGCCCTCGAAAGCTGCAGCTCGGATCGCTCTGTTTCGTAATGTAACCGGACCAAGTTTGAATGGGGAAAAGAGTATTTCCTGAGATGAATTCATTTATTTGTATTAGTATTTTTTAGACATCAAATATAAAAGAATTTAGCACTATCTGTTTTAATGTATTAGTCATAACTTGTACCGTTATTGAACAAGCAGTAAAGACTATTAACAGTGACTGAGATCAACCAGCAGAGATTAAATTATACATGTCTAAAACATTTTCTTATGAAATTCTTTAATGTGAATTTTATTCTGGTAATCATTCTGACAGTTAATTATGGCTGCAAACATGGAGAAACAAAGCAGACTTCAAAAGAAAACATAAGACAGCTTGCAGATACCGTGGGATTTGCGAGGTATTCGTGGCAGATGGACAGCCTGATGGCGAGACTTGACAGGAAGGATTGGAAAAAAACAGTTGGGTTGCCATGGAAACTGGCAATTTGTCCGCATGACGACTATACCTATGTCGGATCACTCTATCCAGAAATACTGCAAAACATTAAGGCATCTTAAAATCTGATAATTACAGAGAGTATAAATGGACATGGTGCGGAAGGTATTGTGTACCGCTGGCTCTATATGCATCATTCTATATTAATGATTCACAGTCGCTTACAGGAGAGCTTATAGGTTATTCAACAAGTATTACCTCTGAACACATTCCTGTAGATGATATAAAAATGGATCGGACTGCTATTGCAACTGATTGTCACTGGGTTGGTTATGCTGCTATTGGCTATAGATAGTTTGATAAATAATAATAAGTCTTTTATCCTCCTGAGGGCAAGCCAAATGTTAGCATAAAAAAAATCAGGAATTAATGTAACTTTTAATCCATGTTTTAGTCATCTTTGTATAATCATCGATTTAAGCCTATTTTAAAATATGAAATACCTGGCATTAATATTCTTAGTATTGCTGTTATCATGTTCGGAAAAAGATACCAGAGAGTGTTATACTTGTACAACTACGTATAATATAACAACTGATGTTCCGGTTTCCGGATATCCCGCGACCACAACCGTAGATGTTGAATTATGTGACGTAACAAGTGAGCAAATATATAATTATGAACAGACAACTAAGGGTTCTGAATCTTCAGTTGTTGGAAATGTGACATATTCAAGTAATTTCTCAACCAAATGCACACATAATTAAGTAAAATAATTTCCGGTTTGTAATAAAATGATGTAACGAAAGCCATTATAAATCAACTGCCTGATGCAGTTTATCAAAAATCAAAAAAATATAATATCAGGTTAATTAAACATTTATAAATTTAGCGGCTAAATCAATTTCTTTATTCAATTAAAATTCGGAAATACATGAGCGAAAAATATTCTGTCAGTCCCAGCGGAGAGAAATTTCCATTACCAAAACCTGAAGATTACAAGGCTGAGTTTGAAGGCCTTAAGAAACGTATAGCAAAGGAAAGGACCAAAAATCGTGAAATTGTTGTAGTCATGGGAGTTGGATTTGTTGGTGCTGTTATGGCTGCTATTGTTGCAGATACCGTTGACAAAAAAGGCAAATCCTCAAAATTTGTAATTGGAATGCAGCGTCCGAGCGTCCGAAGCTACTGGAAGATTCCTTTGCTTAACCGAGGTATATCTCCGGTAAAAGCTGAAGATCCTGAAGTGGAACCGATGATTGCACGTTGTGTTAACGAGAAGAAAACCTTAATAGCAACATATACCTATGATGTACTGAAACTGGCTGACATCGTGGTAGTTGATGTGCAGTGCGATTATCTGAAGGAAGATTTGGGTAATGTTCGCTCCGGACAGACAGATATGGCTGCGCTGGAGGCTTCCTTTCATGAAATTGCTGTGCACATTCCGGCTGATGCACTTGTCCTGATTGAGACAACCGTGGCTCCGGGAACAACTGAGCAGGTTGCATATCCCATTATGAAAAAGGTATTTAAGAAACGGGGTATTAAATCTGACCCGTTACTGGCTCATAGCTATGAGAGAGTAATGCCCGGCCGTAATTATGTTGCAAGTATCCGCGATTTCTGGCGGGTTTGTAGCGGTATTAACGAAGAAGCAAAGAAGCGGGTTGTAAAATTCCTGAATGAAGTGCTGAATACTGACAAGTTTCCACTGACAGTTATGGACCGGCCAATAGAATCAGAAACAGCTAAGATCGTTGAAAACAGCTACCGGGCTACCATCCTGGCATTCCTTGATGAGTGGAGTTTATATGCTGAGCGAAATGGTGTTGATCTGATCAAAGTAATAAAAGCAATAAAAGTACGTCCGACGCACAGTAATATTATATTTCCCGGACCGGGAATCGGCGGGTATTGTCTTCCTAAAGATGGAGGTCTCGGGCTTTGGGCATATAAGCATATACTTGGCTTTGAGGACGATATATTCAAGATTACACCCATGGCGATTGATATAAACGATACCCGCGGGTTACATGTCGGACAGCTTACCCGTGATGCACTGCGTAACATGGGTCAGCCGATTGCCGGAGCAGATATACTGGTGCTCGGCGCGGCTTATCGTGAGGATGTTGGGGATACACGTTACAGCGGTTCGGAAATTGTAATCCGGAAGCTTGCTGAAATGGGAGCGGAGATCAGGGTTCATGATCCATATGTCGAGCACTGGTGGGAATTTGAACAGCAGGACACTTTCCCTGGAGTGGGACAGAGCAAAGCGAGATTCTTTCGCAACCAGGAAAAACTGAAAGAAATTCATGTTGAACAAAACATGAACAAAGCATTAAAAGATGCAGATGCAGTTATATTTGCAGTACCTCACAAAGCATATCTGGATTTAGATCCTGATAAGCTTGTTAAGACAATTGGCAAGCCATCTGCAATCATTGACTGCTTCGGAATTCTAACCGACGATAAGATCCGGCGTTATTTTCAACTGGGTTGTGAGGTTAAAGGACTTGGACGCGGACATATACAGCGCATAAAAGACGAAATACGGAAGGCATAATAATAAATTTGATTTTACAGGGTCAGCCGTAACGAAGTGAAGGCTGATGTAAACCAGCAAGCTGGGCAGATAAAGGGTTATAAGCCAGGCGGCTCATATCTGATTTTATGTCAACCAGCAAGCTGGGCAGAAATTTACTTTGTTTTCCTATAATTAATATTATGTCAAATAGAAAATAATTAATACAGTTAACTTGAAAATTTTATTAATATTTTCAAAACTTCCTTCTGTCCCCTATTTTAATGGGTCCCCGGAAATATCTTTTATTATTTATTGAGGTAATACCCTATTTCTTCCGGATCTGTTTGATCAAGCATTGGCAGACTCGGAATACAAAACAGATCTAAATCCGGATCCTCAATTGCACCGTATATTGATGTTCGTATAAACCTGTAGCCATTTCTTTGAGCCGCTGCAATTATATCCGGATCTCCTGCGCCATCCCCGAATGGTAATGCAAGAACTGTAACTTCTCCCGGAGTATAGGTTTCAATCAGGCTTTTTGAAATTCCAAGTTCATAATCAAGAAAGGAATTATACTCCTCCGTTGTTGAAAAGCTTTCTTTTCGTCCAAACAAAAATTGATGCGAGTAACTATGAGAACCAAAAGTGAATGGTCTTATTCCACCAGGAAATGTCATATAGCTCATGTATAAAACTTCCTCCCAGGTAAGAAACGAGTCGTGTCCGATCATTTCGGCCCAGAGAAAAAAAGTGGCGTTCATCCTGTATTTCATCAGCAATGGCATGGCTGTAATATAGCCCGAATGATCGCCATCGTCAAAGCATATTATAGCAGAATGGCCTTCCGGCATTTTTCCTGATTCTTTAACACTTTCTAAATCACTAAAACTGATAATATTTATCTTATTGTTTATCAGATACATAAGATCAGATTCAAAATCTGCCGCACTTCTCTCATATAGATTAGAAGCTTCTCCTTCAGTAATCCGGTGGTACATAAGAATAATAATTTTTCCCTCCTCATATGGCAATGGATCATCTGTCCTTGAGCATCCTGAGACCACCAGTATAATAATAATCAATTGCAGGATACACTTTTTCATGTCTTGACAGAGAATAAAATCGGCCATCTATTATGTAAAAAAGCCTTTCTTGTTAAAAGAAAAGCTTTTTTGATTTACGTAAAATAAAAAATTCCCGGTTAAATACCCGGATGTTATTTCTGTTCGAGTGTACCAACTTTTGCCCTAACGGCTTCGTATTTGGCATTAAGTGAAGGATCTTTTTGCCTTAGTCTGTAGTATAACTCCTGGAGGCTTTTAAGAGCATAAATATCATCTGGTTTTAACTCAACAGCTTTCTCCATATAAGGAAGTGCTTTTGCATACACAGCATTTGCTTTGTCAATTGCGTCGGAATATGCTTTTACATCCATAATTTCATTTGCCTTAACGAACATATCTGCCGCCTTATTTATATAAGCAACTCCAAGACCATATTGAATATCATAAATATCTGATTTAAGCTCAACGGCTCTGATAAGCTCTGAAATTGCATCGTCAAACTTATTCTGATTCAAAAACATAATGCCAGTTGCAAAATAGAGACTGTAATTTTCCGGATCAATTTCTTTTGCTACCTTGATATATTTAAGCGCTTCATCATATCTGCTGCTTTTCAGATATAAGTCGATCAGCTGCAGAGTAATATTTTTGTCCCCGGGAAATTTGTTAGGCAGATCGAGCAGAACAGCTTCTGCTTTGACTGTATCTCCAAGGCCCATATAACTCTCATAAATCTGGTAATGAGGATTGATACCCTGGTATTGCATTTCAGCGCATTTTGTGAAATATTGAATGGCTTCATTAAATTTCGACGAATTATATGCAGCCAGACCAGCATTATAGTACATACCTGTATCAATAATACCGGCATATTTATCACTTTCCGTGATTTTAATCTGGGTTTCGAATGAATTGAGTGCTCCCTCAAAATTCTTAGCTTCAAACTGCTTACTACCCTGTGAATACAGATTGAGAGCTAATGAGTTATAGATCATATTTGCGATGATCCTTTTTTTGGTACCTCCCTTGGTATCAAGTTCCATTGCTTTTTCATACGATGCATATGCTTCTGCCAGAGGATCCGTATAGAACGAATTGAATTTGGGATTATCAGCTTCGTAAACTGCCTGGCATAATTTGCCTTTTGCAAAATAAGTATTAAACCAGTTTTTGGATTTCTCATTGGCAAAGGCCTGATCGAGAGCCTCTTTTGCTTTGTCAAGTGCACCCTGGTCTATAAAACTGAGCGCACTGGTTACTTTTCCTTTTTGTGCTATTGCTCCTGATGAAATGATAACAGCTGCAAGCAGCAGAAAATACTTTTTCATGATTATAATTTTAATTTGTTTAAATTGTCTTTTTAATTTGTCAAATTTATAAATTACTTATTAATCTTCAAATTCTTTGCCATTTTCCTTAGCATTTAAATTATTTTCTCCTGAATTATCTTTTTCATTCCCTGTGTTTTCTTTATTTTCTTCATTTTCTTCATTTTCTTCATTAACCAGAACACAGGCTACTGATGCTATGGTATCATTCTCCTTAAGGTTAATAAGCCGCACACCCTGTGTGGCTCTTCCCATTACTCTCAGAGCAGAAACCGGGCTTCTTAATATATTTCCGAGTTGTGTAATGATCATCAGGTCATGATTATTTGTCACGTCCTTAAGTGCGATCAGCGAACCTGTTTTTTCCGTAATATTTATAGTCTTTACTCCTTTCCCTCCCCTGTTGGTAATACGGTAACCATCGATATCGGATCTTTTACCATAACCTTTTTCAGCGACAACCAGGATATCTTTTTCCTTACTCTCGATAGTTATCATTCCTATTACAAAATCAGTTTTTTCATTGGCAAGCCTGATACCTCTCACACCCGAAGCAGTCCGTCCCATCGGTCTTACAGATGCTTCAGGGAAACGTATTGCCCTGCCTGATTTCACTGCCAGCATAATATGATGTTTCCCGTTAGTCATCCTTGCTTCAAGAAGCTCATCACCTTCCCTGACAGTGATTGCATTAACTCCATTGGCCCGTGGTCTGGAATAAGCTTCAAGAGAGGTTTTTTTTATGATCCCTTTAGTTGTACATAAAACAATATAGTTATTATTGATATAGTCGGAATCATTCAGATTATAAACATTTATAAAAGCTCTTACATTATCATCACCTTCAATATTGATAAGGTTTTGCAAGGCTCTACCCTTTGATGTTCTGGATCCCTCAGGAATACTATAAACTTTTAGCCAGTAGCATTTTCCCTTGCTGGTAAAGAACAGCATGGTATTATGCATTGTTGCAATATAAAGATGCTCTATAAAATCTTCATCACGTGTGGTACCTCCTTTTGCTCCTGTTCCTCCCCTGTTCTGTCTCCTGAATTCTGTCAGAGGCGTTCTCTTAATATAGCCCATATGTGAAATAGTAATAACCATTTCATCATCAGAATAAAAGTCTTCAGGATTGAATTCTTCGGCATTCGGTATAATTTCCGTGCGTCTTTTATCATTATACTTTTCCTTTATCTCAATAAGTTCATCCTTGATGATTTTCATCTGCAGGTCAAGGCTTTCAAGAATGTTTTTCAGATAACCGATCAATTCCATCACCTCTTTATACTCAGAACGCAGTTTTTCCTGTTCAAGTCCGGTCAGCTGACGGAGTCGCATATCTACTATTGCTCTCGACTGGATATCTGAAAGTCCAAACCGTTCCATAAGTCTTTCCCTTGCTATATCAGGATTCTGTGACGATTTGATAATTGCAATAACCTCATCGATATGATCACTGGCAATAATCAGTCCTTCAAGTATATGAGCTCTCTTTTCTGCCTGGGCAAGATCAAATTTTGTCCTTCGAAGCACTATTTCATGCCGGAATTTTACAAAATAATGTATCAGATCTCTGTTGTTCAGCGTTTTTGGTCGCCCCTTTACCAGCGCAATATTATTGACATTAAATGTTGTCTGGAGTGAAGAATACTTGTAAAGATGGTTAAGAACGACATTTGCACTGGCATCTTTTTTAAGGATAATGACTATACGCATTCCGTTGCGGTCCGACTCATCATTTATATAGGAGATTCCTTCCAGCTTTTTTTCGTTAATAAGGTCTGCTATCCGCCGGATCATTTCAGCTTTGTTTACCATATAAGGGATCTCGGTGACGATGATGCATTCACGTCCGGAATGTGTATGTTCAATTTCTGTTTTTGCCCTTACGACTATTCTGCCTCTGCCTGTTTCACACGCGTCCTTAATTCCCTGTTCACCGTAGATTATCCCGCCTGTGGGGAAATCAGGTCCTTTAATATATTGTAACAGATCCTGTGCTGTGATATTATTATTGTCAACATAAGCAACTGTTGCATCAATTATTTCACCAAGGTTATGGGGTGGCATATTGGTTGCCATACCAACTGCAATACCC
Organism: Bacteroidales bacterium; assembly: GCA_022865305.1. GTDB lineage: Bacteria > Bacteroidota > Bacteroidia > Bacteroidales > VadinHA17 > LD21. Next base: position 130,105 of record JALHSP010000127.1, read on the forward strand.
GAAGCTCCGTTAACCAGCAGAATTGGAATCCTTGTCGGCAATACAACTGGTTCTGTCAGGGAATCGTCAAAATTGGGCTGGAAATCAACAGTTTCCTTATCAATATCCGACAGAGTCTCTTCAGCAATTTTGTGTAGTCTTGCCTCAGTGTACCTCATCGCAGCCGGACTATCACCATCAACTGAACCGAAGTTGCCCTGGCCGTCAACCAGCGGATATCTTAATGACCATTCCTGTGCCATCCTCACCATTGCTTCATAAACTGAAGAGTCACCATGAGGATGAAATTTACCAAGCACCTCTCCTACTATCCTGGCTGATTTCTTATAAGGCTTATTTGACATGACTCCCAGTTCTGACATCCCAAAGAGTACACGACGATGAACCGGTTTAAGTCCGTCTCTCACATCAGGTAATGCTCTCGAAACAATGACTGACATCGAATAATCGATGTAGGCTGACTTCATCTCCTCCTCAATATTTACCTGTACTATCCTCTCACGCTCTGCCATAAAAGATTATTAATTAAATAATTACGAAAACAAATCCATAAAATGATTAGAAATACGAAAATAGTGATTATTTGACTATTTTTGAGCTTATATGCAGATGAATTTTTAACATTCGTTGTTCATAAATGGGCATGAAAATTGTCATACATAAATTATGCATCTTTTAACTTTGGATGCGCAATTTATATGTACTTTTGTCGGAAAATATCTGACAAAATGTCTATCAACAAAGATTCATCAGATAATTGACAGATTAAATATATGGATTCACAGTTTTCGCAGAGAGTAAAAGATATTCTCGGGTATAGCAAGGAAGAGGCTATAAGGCTGGGCAACAGTCATATAAGCCCGGAACATCTTTTTCTCGGAATTTTGAGGGATGGAGAAGGTGTAGCAATAGAAATCCTGATTAACAAGGGAATTGATCTTATGACCCTTAAAGGATCTCTTGAGAAGAGCATAAAAGTTGAGAGCCCGGTTCCTGTTGCTGATCATGAGATAATTCCCCTTTTAAGAAGCACTGAAAGAATACTTAAGCTTGTATATCTGGAAGCTAAAGCTTTGAAGAGCAGTTCTATAGAATCTGAACACCTTTTGCTTGCAATTCTTAAGGATGAAAATGCTCTTGTAACAAGGTTTCTTTCTGAACTGGATGTCGATTATCAGGCAGTACGACGAATGGTTGAAGCCGGATCTCCATCATCAAAAGCCGATTATCCGCGTGATGAAGATGATGAAGGTCAGGGTTTTGGAACACCGGGAAAAGGGCAATCTGCTTCTCCTTCCACACCCAAGCCATCAAGCGATACTCCGGTACTTGATAATTTTGGTATTGATCTGACAAAAGCTGCCGAAGAAGGCCGCCTTGACCCCGTGGTAGGGCGTGAACGGGAAATTGAACGGCTGGCACAGATCCTGTCCAGGAGAAAAAAGAATAATCCGGTTCTTATAGGAGAACCGGGGGTTGGTAAATCGGCTATAGCTGAAGGACTTGCCCTGCGTATTACAAAAAAGAACGTATCACGTGTACTTTTTAACAAAAGAGTCGTAGCCCTTGATCTGGCCTCGATAGTCGCCGGTACAAAGTATCGCGGACAGTTCGAGGAAAGAATGAAGGCAATCCTTAATGAGCTTTCAAAAAATGACAATATCATATTATTTATTGATGAGATTCATACAATAGTCGGAGCCGGCGGTGCAACAGGTTCCCTTGATGCTGCAAACATGCTTAAGCCCGCACTTGCACGCGGCGAGATACAATGCATCGGTGCAACAACCCTTGATGATTATCGTAAGCATATTGAAAAAGACGGTGCTCTTGAAAGAAGATTCCAGAAAGTCATGGTTGAACCTACTTCTATAGAGGAGACTATTCATATTCTTCATAATATAAAGGAGAGATACGAAGAGCATCATAATGTAACATACACGGATGATGCGATAGATGCATGTGTAAAACTGACAAACCGTTATATTTCTGACAGGCACCTCCCCGACAAGGCTATCGATGCGCTCGATGAATCAGGCTCGAGAGTTCATATTTCCAATATTGTTGTTCCTGAAAAAATCCTTTCACTTGAAAAACAGCTTGATGATACGAAAAAAGAAAAAATGATGGCTGTCAAGAACCAGAACTTTGAAAAAGCTGCAAGTTTCCGTGATCGTGAAAAGGACCTGCTCGATGCAATTGAACTTGAGAAGAAAAAATGGGAAAAAGAGCTTGCTGTTAATAGGGAAACAGTTGATGCTGAGAAGGTTGCTGAAGTCGTTGCAATGATGACAGGAGTCCCTGTCCAGAGAATCGCACAGACAGAAGGGACAAGGTTACTGAAAATGGCTGATGAATTAAGCGGTTCAGTAATTGGTCAGGATGAGGCAATTTCAAAGGTGGTAAAATCAATTCAGAGGAACAGAGCCGGACTCAAAGATCCGAATAAACCGATCGGAACATTTATCTTTCTTGGCCCGACAGGTGTTGGAAAAACACAGCTTGCCAAGGTGCTTGCCAAGTTCCTTTTCGATACGACCGATAACCTCGTCAGGATAGATATGAGTGAATACATGGAGAAATTCTCAGTGTCGCGGCTTGTCGGAGCACCTCCTGGTTATGTTGGATATGAAGAGGGTGGCCAGCTGACAGAAAAAGTGAGGAGAAAACCTTATTCAGTCGTCCTTCTGGATGAGATAGAAAAAGCCCATCCTGACGTTTTTCACATTTTGCTCCAGGTTCTTGACGAAGGTCAGCTTACAGATAGTCTGGGTCGCCGGGTTGATTTCAAGAATACAATAGTCATACTTACATCAAATATCGGAACCAGACAAATTTCTGAATTCGGACATGGTATCGGGTTTGATACACAGGCAAAAAAGACTACACGGGATGAGCAAACCAAAAGTATATTGCAAAAAGCTCTTCAGAAGACTTTTGCCCCGGAATTTCTGAACAGGATTGATGATGTGATTATGTTCAATTCGCTTGGCAAGGAAGAAATCAATAAAATCATTGATCTTGAACTGAAAGGCCTGTATGACAGGGTTAAATCACTGGGTTATCAACTTAAAATTGCTTCGGAAGCCAGGGATTTCATTGCTGAAAGAGGATTTGATGCAAATTTTGGTGCAAGACCATTGAAGCGTGCCATCCAGAAATATCTGGAAGATCCAATGGCAGAGGTCCTTATTAAAGCCACCCCGGGCGACGGGGATGTTATAAATGTCGGATTCAACCAAGCAAAATCTGAGATCAAGATAAAAATACTGAAGAGTAAGAAAGGTCAAGCTGAAAATACGGAATCATCACCTACCGAATAGGGTTCGCTCCCTACCAATTTTTCACCCCCCAACCCCCCTTCAGGGGTCGGGGGTCAAACAGGCTTACCAAATAAATCAAAATCAGTTGATTGGGTTATAATTATCTGATAAAAATTTCCAGGCTTTAATGTATATTCTGAGGAGACCAGCACTTCCTGGTCAACTTCCGGACTGTCATATTCTGTTCTTCCTACAAAAAACTCACCCTCCCTCCTGTCAATTATCACTTTAAAAATCCTGCCAACAAGCGATTCATTTATTTCTGCCGAGATATTCTGCTGGATTCTCATAAGTTCAGCAACCCTATATTCTTTGACAGCTTCCGGAATATCATCCTCATAATTATCGCATGAATATGTGCCTTCCTCATGAGAGTATTTAAAAACACCAAGCCTGTCAAACCGGAATGATTCCACAAACTCTTTGAGTTCCAGAAATTCATTTTCAGTTTCTCCGGGATGCCCGGCAATTAAGGTCGTTCTGATAACTGCTGCCGGTATTTCATTGCGAAGTCTGTAAAGAATAGCCTCTGTTTCCCGGCGGTTATGCGATCTTTTCATTAATCCCAGCATTTTGTCCGATATATGCTGGACAGGTATATCAACATACCTGCATATTCTCGGATTTTCTGCAATTAAAGGAATAAGATCTGAAGGAAAATTTGCAGGATAAAGATAATGAAGGCGAATCCATTCGAATGATTCAATTTTCAGAAGTTCCGATATCAGTTTAGGGAGTTTTTGTCTCCTGTAAAGGTCCAGCCCGTAATAACTTAAATCCTGTGCAATAAGAATAAGTTCTTTAACTCCTGATTCAGCAAGGTGATTCGCTTCGGTGACAAGTTCTTCTAAAGGCCGGGAAATATATTTGCCTCTTATAGAAGGAATAATACAGAAAGCACAGGTTCTGTCGCAGCCTTCTGATATTTTGAGGAAAGCATAATGGCCCGGTCCTGTAAAAACTCTTTGTGTCAAAAGATCTTTGCTGTACCTTATTCCAAGTTCCTCCAGGATTTCTTTCATGCTGTTCACACCGAAGTATTTATCTACTTCAGGTATTTCACTTTTTAGGGCATCCATGTATCTCTCAGAAAGACAACCTATTACATACAGATTATCAATAAGCCCCGATTCCTTGGCTCTGATATAGCGGAGAATGGTATCAATGCTCTCTTCTTTTGCATCATTAATGAAACCGCAGGTATTAATAATTACTGTTCCGGCTGAAGCAGAATCTGTATCGTGAATAAGCCTGAAACCGCCTTTCTGAACCTGTCGCAGGAGTTTCTCAGAATCAACAATGTTCTTTGAACACCCAAGGGTGACAATTCTGATTTTATTGTTTTTCATTAAGATATTACAAAGAGGATCTCAGCCGGTATCACTTTTCAGAGGTGAAGAGTGAATCGACAAACTCAGTCCGGTTGAATATCTGCAGGTCTTCAAGTTTTTCACCTATGCCGATATATTTGACCGGTATTTTAAACTGATCGGATATACCTATCACAACACCGCCTTTTGCTGTACCATCGAGTTTCGTGATTGCTATAGCAGTAACATTTGTAGCTGCAGTGAACTGCTTTGCCTGTTCAAAGGCGTTTTGACCTGTTGATCCGTCAAGTACAAGGAGAACCTCATGGGGAGCATCAGGGAGCACTTTCTCCATCACCCGTTTAATTTTAGAAAGCTCTGCCATCAGGTTGACTTTATTGTGAAGCCTACCTGCAGTATCAATAATCACGACATCATATCCACCTGCAACTGCCGATTTGACTGAGTCGAATGCAACTGAAGCCGGATCCGATCCCATTTGTTGTTTTATCACATTAACACCTGCCCTTTCAGCCCATATCATAAGCTGTTCAATAGCTGCAGCCCTGAATGTATCTGCGGCTCCAAGCAACACTTTTTTCCCGCCAGCTTTATACTTATATGCAAGTTTGGCGATAGTTGTAGTCTTGCCTGAACCATTGACTCCTACTATCAAAATGACATGAGGTATTGTACGAAGCGGAGCAGAAAAGTCGAAATCCGATCCGGTGTTATTATTTTCAAGAAGTGCAACTATTTCTTCCTTTAATATTGTGTTAAGTTCGGCAGTATTCAGGTATTTATCTCTCGCAACCCTCTCTTCTATTCTTTTAATTATCTTCAGAGTGGTAGCGACACCAACGTCGGAAGAGACAAGAACATCCTCGAGATTATCAAGAACCTCATCATCGACCTTTGATTTCCCGGCAACAGCCCTTGATAATTTGATAAAAACGTTCTCTTTGGTTTTTTCAAGACCTTTATTGAGGCTCTCTTTGTTTTCCCTGGTGAAAAATCCCAGTAATGCCATTTTATTACTTTTTCCAAAAACAAATATAAAAAAAGCTTCCTTCAAGTATGAAGAAAGCTCTGAATATCTTCTTATTAAATTATGAAGTTATTTTATACTGAAGAAGTCCTTGATATGATCGTTATGGACTATTTCTTCCTTGAACTGGTATGCTCCTGTTTTTTCGGATTTTGTCATCTTGATACATTTCGTAAAGAGCTTACCTGTACCTGTTTTAAGTGATGCGACTACTTTCTTTGCCATGGTTTGATCTTTTTACTTGATTTCTCTGTGAAGAGTATATTTTTTAAGAACAGGATTATATTTCATTCTCTCAAGCCTGTCAGGAGTGTTCTTCCTGTTCTTTGTTGTAATATATCTTGACATTCCGGGTAATCCGCTTTCTTTATGTTCTGTACATTCCAGGATTACCTGTTGCCTGTTTCCTTTAGCTTTTTTTGCCATTTTCTATCCCAGTTAATAATTCACAATATAGCCTTTTTCTTTTGCTTTCTTAAGAGCTGCAGTCAGTCCTTTTTTATTGATGAGACGCATACCTGCGGCTGATACTTTAAGGGAGATCCACCTTTCCTCTTCCGGAAGGTAATATCTTTTAACAAAAAGATTTGGATAAAACCTTCTTTTAGTCCTTCTTTTTGAATGCGAGACATTGTTGCCAACCATCGCTTTTTTCCCTGTTACCTGACAAATCTTCGACATTGATAAATGTTTTGCTTCTGTTCTGAGTATTGTGTCCTTAAAAATGAAGCGCAAAATACGTGATTTTTATCTGATTAACCAAATATTTTAACTAAATTTTTTAAACAGAATATGGAAAGAGTTTTTATTAGCTGATAATCTGCTTTCTGATCAGGTTCATGGCTGCTATTGAGAACCTTGTGATGTTCAGATTCCGGTCGTTTCCGAACACATATTTTTCGGCCAGAGTTCCTTTATCAGAAGCTACTGCAATCCAAACTGTTCCCACAGGCTTGGATTCAGTGCCTCCGTCGGGTCCTGCAATCCCGGAAGTTGCTACAGAATAGTCTGCATTCAGAACTTTTCTACCACCATTCGCCATGCATTTAACGACCTGTTCACTGACAGCGCCATACTTCTTCAATAAACGCTCCGGAACATCCAGTAAATCTATTTTTACTGAATTATCATATGCAATTATCGACCCCTTATAATAAACAGAACTACCGGGGATACTGGTTATCAACTCAGCAATTTTACCACCGGTACAGCTTTCAGCTGTGCAGATTGTCTGTTTTCTGTCTTTTAGAAGCTCACCAATCACCATTTCAAGTGACTTTTCATCCTCTCCATAAATAAGTCCAGGAATTATTTCATATAGTTTGTTAACCTGTTTTTCGATTTCATTGTTTAACAAAAGATGATCAGAACCCGTAGCGGTTAATCTTAATTTAATTATGCCAAAGGAGGGCAGATAAGCAAGCTTAATATCAGATGGAAGGTCAGCTTCAAATCCTTTCAGCAATTCTGCAAGCCTTGCCTCAGGTGTTCCATATGTCATTATATTTTTGTGAATTATGATTTGCGAACCAAACCGTGTCTTTAATTCAGGCACTACATGTTCAGTCATAATATATTTCATTTCATAAGGAACACCCGGCATAAAAATAAAAACCGTTTTATCTTTTTCGAACCACATGCCTGGTGCTGTACCGGCAGCATTGAACAGAACACGGCATTTATCCGGGACTTCTGCCTGCCTGCGATTGTTTTCATTCATCGGCATACCTCGCCGCTTCATCATCTCTTCTATCATGCTGAGGACTTCATTGCTGACGATTAGCCGGCATTTGAAAAACTCACAAATAGTTTGTTTGGTTATATCATCGCTTGTAGGTCCAAGTCCTCCGGTCACCAGTACCAGATCGGCTCTTCCGGAGGTTTCTTTTAAAGTTTCAAGAATATCATTCCTGTCATCATGTATTGAGATTTTGCGATGAATATCAAAGCCGAGTCTGCTTAATTCAGCTCCCATCCATGCGGCGTTTGTATCAATTGTCTGCCCGATAAGAAGTTCGTCTCCGATGGTAATTATTTCTGCTTTCATATTATTCTGCCTCTTCAAATAACAAGGAAATCGTATTTCCTGTTCGTGTAAATATAAGTCAATTACGGGATTTAAAAATAGTAAGAAAAAAAAGTGGGCTTATGTATTAAAAGAGCTCAGTAATTTATTAACCCAAAATACAATTATTAAATTGCAGATTAAATGTTGACCATCCTAACAATGATTATTATGAACAACGATCGCAGGAGTTTTCTAAAAAAGTCGGGGATTCTGACTGCAGCATTATCATTGGGCAACCTTTCCGGGGCTTTGACTCCGGAATCCGTTAATCTGAATTCTGCCGGCAGGAAGAGTAAGAAAAGAAGGGAATATGAAAAAGATGCCGGGATGAAAATGTGTTATGCATATTTCCGGGGAGCGGAAGCGGAAAAAAGAAAAATTGAATTTGCCAGGCAGCTGGATGTATTGGGAGCCGTTGGAGGAATCAATCCCGGAAGTGTCGGATTGAAAAATATGAAACCATGGGACTTTGAAGTGGTTTCTGCTGTCAAAAATTCATGGGATAAGCTGGGTTTGGGACTTGAGGTGATTGAAGGGCCTCCTGCACTATCGGAACAGACAAAGCTTGGTCTTGAGGGGAGAGACGAAGAGATATCAAACTTCATTATCCTGATGAAGAATCTTACTAAAGCCGGCATTGATAAAATATGTTACAACTGGATGCCTGTCATCAGCTGGGCAAGAACAACCAATGACAGGCCTGGTCGCGGAGGCGCCCTGGTGACTGCTTTCGATAATGAAGACATTAAAGATGCCACACTTACCAGATTCGGAGCTGTTTCAAAAGAAACCCTCTGGAAGAATCTGGAATATTTCTTAAAGGCTGTGATTCCGGAAGCAGAGAAATGCGGTATGAAGCTGGCAATGCATCCTGATGATCCGCAGGTAGATTCAATAAGAGGTATCTCAAGAATAATGAATACTGTAGATTCATTCAGGAAGATGGCTGAAATCTACCCGAGTAAAAATAACGGTATAACAATGTGTCAGGGTAATTTCGCACTGATGGGAGAAGAAATCCCGGCAATAGTGCGGGAATTCGGAGAACGGGGCCTTATACATTTCGTACATTTCAGGAATGTCAGGGGAGGAAAATATAATTTTGAAGAAACATTTCACGATGAAGGAATGATTGATATGTACGAAGCAATGAAGGCCTATATAGATACGGGATTCAGGGGGCCCATCAGGCCTGATCATGTTCCAACCATGGCGGGCGACAGTAACGATCGCCCCGGATACAGTACGCTGGGCAATTTATATGCAACAGGCTATATCAGAGGATTGATGGAGGCTGTTTATAAGAGCTTTTGAGATTTAGTAGTAACTAATACGGGATCTCCTCTCCTACCCTGGCAGAGCAGGAAACCGGGTCAGAAGTATCAACGTATTTAAAAACGTTTTTTAATACGTTGAAAAATCATAACTATAATAATCGGAGATTCAGGATACTGATCGAGGTGTAGGAATTCGGGCTGTGGCAAAGGTTCAAATGCAACCTGATTTTTACCTGACATCTAAAAAAAGCCAGGTCAACCCATTTTTTTTGAATTTCATCAAATTCTACCATAATATTTTATCAAATATTACCTGATTTAAATAAAAAAATCCTAATTTTATTAGGAAGATACAGGTGAAGCCTGTAATCAATAACATATTCAGAGTACCAAAAAATAATCCCATGAAATCGACTGTTCTTTTGTTATTGTTCATTCTTTTATCCCAGGTTTTATTTCCTCAGCAAAAAGGAGGTGTTTCAAGTCCGGCATTTGATCTTACTGAGCAACCGAAGGTCATTTCCAGCGAGATAAAAGGTGTGCAGGTTGGTGTTACAAAGACTTATCAGCTTGAACTGTTTCCGGGTCAGGTATTTAATGGCTGGTGGTACAACTGGTCAAATGGAGGGACAATAAGTTGTGTTCAGAAGGAATATCCGGAAGATGTAACATGGCTCAGTGTAACACCAAAAAAATTCACCTCAACAGGATGTGATAGTATTGTTCCTGTTAAATATTATTTCGTGGCGCCAATGACAGAAGGCATTTATATAACAACTATTGCTGACAGCCTGAAAAACTGGGATTCTGTAAGAGTTGAACTTACAGTGACGAAATCACCCAAAAACTGCACAATAAGAAAATTTGGAGTTAATCAGGATTTTTTAACCTATAAAAATTATTTAAGATATACACCCTTTAACTGGGCTGATAATATCTGTGTACAGGATTATTTACCTGTCGATACTTTGCTTTATAATTTTAATATTAATCCTGGTATAAACTGGCTTACAATTTCTCCATCATCAGGAAAAATATTCAGGAATCAGAAGAAGGATTTTCAGACTACAATACAAAAGAAATTATCCGATAGCACCTGGGTACTTCTTGAACGTAACTATTATTCATACCCTGCATTTTATCATTACTTTGTCAGGGAAACAGAACCAAAAGAATACATGTTACAATTTAATGGTAATAATGTAATCTCAACAGGTTATTACCCTGGTAATTCAACCAAAACTCTGATGTACTGGGTGAGGTTCGATGAAATTTCCAACCAGGCTGTTGGTGTTCATGATGGGGAAAACCACAGGTTTTATCTTGGCATTCAAAACGATAATTCCCTTTTTGCAGGAATGGGGAATTCGTACACTCCTTTAACAAGTCTGAATTTAATACCCGGTAAATGGTATCATATGGCATTAACCACCTCCGCAGATTCGGATTCAGCTCTTGTTTACATCAATGCAACTGAGGTTTCCAGATTTGCATATTCTTTTTCCGGTGAAAGCAAAGCCAATTTATATATTGCCGCCAGAAATGACCTGACAACCTGGGGATATCTTATAAAAGGACTGATTGATGAAGTGCAGGTATGGGAAAAACCGCTTAGCCGCAGTGAAATTATTAAGTACATGTTTTCACCACCGGAGGGCAATGAAAGCGGACTGGCTATTTATTATCCTTTCAATGAAGGCTGGGGTAATTTCACAAAAAACTCGGTTGATAACTATTATAATGGTATTTTGTATTACGATCCGGTTTGGATTGACAGCATCAAAAGGCCCAATGATCCATCAATTATAATAACTTCAGTTAAAGAAAATATTCAGAATGCGGGGAAAACTCTTATGTTAGGCTGCCGGCCAAATCCTTTCAATAAATCTGCAGAAATTACCTTCAATCTGCCTGAAAATGGTAAAGTAATATTGCAGTTATTTGATATACGGGGAACATTAGTAAAAACTCTGTTAAATACAAACATGACTTATGGTGTTCAAACTTACAGCTTCAATGATGCAACTCTGCGGGAAGGAATGTATTTTGTAAAACTGGCATTTACTAATTCAAAAGGAAGATTTATTAAATCCATTAAAATAATCAGGTCCGATCTATAAATTCCCAAAGCAATTTATTCAGCTAAAGCCTTTGAAAATAACAGCTGAAATCATTGCATGTTTTCAGTAAATCTTTTCAGTTAATTTGAAAGGGAAAGTACTATTTATTATTTTTGCCTGATTTATTAACGAAACGTTGCGGGAGTAGCTCAGTGGCAGAGCATCAGCTTCCCAAGCTGAGGGTCGCGGGTTCGAGACCCGTTTCCCGCTCAAAAGGGAGGTTTAATAATAACACTCCCTTCTTTTATGAAATATTACGTATATATTCTTTTTTCAGAATCAGCTGATTCATTCTACAAAGGGCAAACCACAAACTTAGAAGACAGGATGAATCGTCATAATTCAGGAATGGAGAAAGCAACAAGCAGATATGCACCATGGAAATTGATATGGAGTACTGTTGTCTCTTCTCGGTCTGAGTCTACTCGGCTTGAGAGAAAGATCAAGAATCTCACCAGGAAAAGATTATTAGACTTCATCAGCAAATATGGAGATTAATTCGCGAGA
>JALHSP010000128.1 GCA_022865305.1 Bacteroidales bacterium
GTTAAAATTGACCGCTAACGGCCCGGCAATATGGGGAGGTTGTGTTACCCGACGACAGCACCGGGCAGAGTCCTGGTACCCCGAGTACTCGGGGCCAGAAAGCTGTCACGGTGCAAGGAGGGTATGGCGCACTTTTTGCCGTCATGGTACAAATTTTATTGAGTGCTGGCGCGATCGCGGTACAAGTATGATTGGAGCCGCGAATTTATCCCCGGTTACAAAGTTGGTTGCGGGCACTGGCGCAGTGTCGCGGTACAAATTGTCTCGGAGCAAGAAATTTATCATGGTGCAGGATTTTAATTGCATGCAGATGCGCGTGTCCGGGTGCAACAACCATTACAAATTTGTCTTGAGTGCAGGAGCAAAAGCAAAAAGTGTGACAAGCAACTTACCCATATTGTCCGTGTTATAGGCTGCCTTTTATTTTTTTCTGGAATTGAGTCAATTATTTAATAAAGATGTTAAAATTTAGGCTTCTATCCTCATCGATGCTTTCTGCTGATTCTTGAAAGATTTTGTTAATCTGTCCTTCTCGAGGTTTAATGTAATTAGAATAAAAATTTTCTGAGCATGCCCATACTTCACATCTACAAAGAATCAAATCGCTTATCTTTTTAAAAAGCTCATCTTCAGTACAATCTAGAAATGTTTGTACAAAGTTTCCACATTTAGATTCTTGTTCTTTGAGATAACCAATTAATAAAACATTTTCTCCCTCAATTGGAAAGAATGAGAGAAATATATCTGTAAGTAAATCAAAGTCTTTTCCAGTTTTCTGTATTTCATTGTTCCGTTCTCTAGTGGTTTCAAATGTAAAATGGGAGGCAATACAAATCTCTACCGGCTTTGTATACCTAAATTTGAAAACAAAACTCTCAGTATTATTCTTTAAATCCTTTTCAATCTTATCTTGAAAATATGAAATATCCTTAATCCCTAATCTCTCTTGTTCATCAGATTCATCCAGGAGTTTAGTGTCAATCTCACCAGAGAGTACCTTAGATTCTTTTTGGTATTTATGCCAATCCAAGATGACCTCTTTTTTTACTCTTTCATTTAGAACTGTCCTGTATGCAAAAAGTAATTGACTTTTATAATCTTCAAAATCAATCTCATAATCTTCAATTGGTGAAAAAATACTTTTATCATGTTCAGAGCAAAATCCTTTAAATGTAAATGATTCATTTATCCCTTTCCTTCTAAAATGGAAAATATCTGCCTCAAAAAAATCTGTGGTTGAGATTATTATATGTCTGTTTTGAGCTATCCCATTTAAAATCCCGTTCTTTTGAAGTATATGTGAATTAATTGCAGGTTTATTGCACCCGGGTACACAACAAATTCTTGATTTATCATTAGCTCTTTTAAAAGTTGTGTTTAAAACCTCTTGGATTTGTTTTTCTTTACTGGTTTTCATTTTTAGAAAGATTTTGAGGATATAGATTGTACCCTAGATAAATTTGGGAAGGTGTCTATTAGGTAGCCTATAACGGCCCGGCAATAAAGGGCGTTTGTGTTGCTGAGTGAATGGAGGCTGGAGCAGGAAGTGTCATCGGGGTAGAGTCCCGGTACCAGCCGGAATGAACGAAGCATGGCGCGGTTTTTGGAGTCATGGTACAAACTTTCGGGCCTATACGAGTGTCGCGGTACAAACGAACTAAGTGATTGGTATTTAGTCACCTTACAGATGCTTTATAAATGAGCACTGGTGCAGTGTCGCGGTACAAGCTGCCAACGAAGTTAGGAATTTGTCATGATACAGAATCTTAATTGCGAGCACTGGTGCGGAGTCAGGGTACTTCTATATACGGGTTATGTTATAGAAAGCAGGATGTTCAAAAACCGTGACAAACAAATGACCTTTATTGTCCGTGTTAGCAGCTGTTCTTATTTATTTTTTTCACTTATTAAATCATGAAATTTGAGAGTAATTATAAACTCAGCTAAGATAGTTCCCCTATCATTTATAGTTGTGCTATTTGAGAAAATACTTATTTCAATATTATGAGCATCTGCTATTGCCTTAGTTAGATATAATCCAATGCCAGTACCTTCAGGGGTAAATTCCCTTGCATAAATTCCTCTATATCCTCTATTGAATATATTTACCTGATCCTCAGTATTAAGTGGTGGACCATAATTTGCAACCTCCACAATTAGGGTATTTTTAGTCTCTTGGAATTTTATAGTAACATCAGAGTTTTTAATTGAATACTTAATCGCATTCTCAAGTATAAGAAATGGTAGTAAATCAAAAACTTCTAGTGCTTTTATCAGAGTATGCGATTCACCATTGACTGAAATATTGATCCTTTTATTGCGTTCACTAAGAGAAAGGCAATGCATTGCTTTCTCGAATTTTTTATAAACGGATATTTTGTGTTTTAATCCAGAAAAAGGCAATTCAGGATTTAAAGCCAAATCAAAGGCATTTAGCCTTGCAGAAAATAATTGACTTGTAGAAAAAATGTTTTGCGCTCTGTCTAGAACTCTATCTCCTTTTGGATATATTTTAAGTTCTCGCAATAAATAATCTCCTTGTCTTTTTATTTCAGCATTAAGCTTCCGTAACTCGTGAAAAATATCATTAATATAATTCTTGGTTATCGGATATGATTCAGCAGCAGCATTTACTAATGCTCTGTTTATCCCTCCTTTGATATAAAAGTAATCCTCGATTTTTATTCTTGGATATAGCTCATTTTTGGAAATACGTTTCCTTACTTCATGTCGTAAAGAATATCTTTCAATATTTAGGGCTGTAATAATGATTTTGGTTTCTTCTATTTGAATTATGTCAGATGCAAATCCATATGGACATTGGTGCATTCCTGGTATTTCTTTGATGCGATTATAATACTCTGTGCATTTATGATTAAAATGTCTTTTGCAAAACAACGGGCATTTGAAAATAGTCCCATCTTGTGGGGGCTTATCAAATATTTCAATAATTGGTAGTGCAAAATTTATCATATTATAAATTGAAGATTAATTTAATGATTAGACTATTTAAAAAGCTTTTGATGATTCCTTTTGCCTCTTCACTTAAATTGTTCCTTAGTTTTCTACTTGGGAATGAGTCCAGACTAATTTTCCTTTGAATTAGTCTAACATATTCATCCTCAAGTCTTACCAGATCCATTGTTTTTATATTATTCATCTGTAAATAGTTGCTAATTTTCTTCCACTTGTAAATTGGGTTGATAGCCAATTCTATAGCAGTTTCGAGATGGGATATCCAATCATCAAGATCAATATCTTTTTTAAATATATCATCAGCCATTGACAGATATTGATTATATGAAGCATCAAGAGTATAAGCTGTGTATCCTATTATGATTTTAAAAGGGTACACACGCCGAATTTCAGATATCAAATGTGCCCCTTCATACTTGCTTTTAAATTTTTTTCCTACTCCTTTTATGTCACAAATTATTATTTCAAATCCCTTAATTGATTCGATTTGATCTAAATCATTAATATACATTACATTGAATCCATTGTACCTTAAATCTTCAATGTATGGAACATGTTGATCATCAATAATGACGATTGCTACATCTGATCTTTGGGGTTTAGTCAATTGATAACTTGCCGTGTTTAGATCATTTGCTGATTTTGGTTTTCCAACAAGTATATACATAGTATAAGAGTTTAAATTACATTAAATATAATTCTTTGCTTATCATTCATTTAAGATGTAAGATTACTGCACGGCAGCCTCAGATCGAGTAGGTAAAGGGGAGTTTCACCCCTAAACCTCTCACGGAACCGTACGTGATAGTCTCCCATCATACGGCTCTTCAGTTGATACTCAGTAAGTAGATCCTCCCACTTTTTGTAGTTGTCTACGTAACAACATCATA
>JALHSP010000129.1 GCA_022865305.1 Bacteroidales bacterium
CGTCTGGAAGAGCCGTTACTTACCCCGCGTGAGGAAGAGCGAGAGGGGTATGTCCCCAATGTCGTTTATACTTGCGGCGCGATTATCCATAATGGCGACCTGGTCATTCCCTATGCCATGTCTGATATCATTTCTGGTATAGCAACCGTTGAAGTAAGTGAATTAATTAACTGCATGCATGCGGTAGCTTAATGTTTTTAAGATAGGCGTTCATAAAAGCCCTTGTGATCAACAAAGGATCGTTAGATATGGAAACCATTTTTGACCGAGAGCAGTTAATTCAGAGTTATTCATATCATTCAATACTGTTGAAAAGTGTTGAAAAGGGGACAGATTTATTTACTGTATTTACTGTTGTTCATTAGATGAGATTGAGGTAGGGTATGGAACATGCCAAGAAATGCGAGGGTAGTAATCTCTAACTATCCGCATCATATCAAGCAAGGGCATAACCGTCAGGTGGCTTTCGCATCAGACGAAGGCTATCTGTATTATCTCGACAATTTACAGGAATGAAAAACTGGGAACACTTCCCAGATCAATTTAAAGGAACTCCTGAATGAGCTTAAAAACTCAAAATAGTTAAATGGTTGGATGGTTATATGGATAAAAAAAAATCAAAGACAATTGCCGTTATAGTAGCCCACCCTGATGATGAAACATTATGGGCCGGCGGAACAATACTGAGCCATCCGTCATGGAAGTGGTTTATTGTTTGTCTCTGCCGGGGAAGCGATACGGAACGTGCCCCCAGGTTTTATAAAGCATTAAAAGTTCTTAAATCGGAAGGGATCATGGGCGATCTTGACGATGGACCTGAACAGAAGCCGTTGGATGAAAAAGAGGTTGAGCGTGCTATACTGGACTTATTACCCCCGAAGCATTTCGACCTGATAATTTCCCATAATCCAACCGGAGAATACACAAGACACGTCAGACATGAGGAAGCAAGTAAAGCAGTTATTAAACTCTGGCATGCCGGTAAAATATCTACCAATGAGCTTTGGACCTTTGCTTACGAGGACGGTAATAAGGAATATTATCCCAGGCCTGTCGAAAACGCCCCTATTTACCGAACACTTACGAAACGGATCTGGCTTAGGAAATACAGTTTAATTACCGAAACATACGGATTTGAAAAAAGCAGCTTTGAAGCAAAAACAACACCGCTGGCAGAATCATTCTGGCAATTTACAAATTCGTATGATGCTCAAAAATGGCTTAATAATGGAGGAATTATATCATGAAAGTATTAGTATTATATAATTACCCTCCTCCACCTGGAGGGCTTGCAACCCAGGGAGATCTTCTATACAGGGGACTTCTTGAAATGGGAATTGATGCCCATGCGGTTAATTTTGAATCGCCTCAGGAGAAGGAATGGTACTATCGCTGGTTTAAGCCCGATGTTGTTGTTGGTGTCGGTTATTGGGGGCATACACCGCATCTGGTACTCCATCCGCAACGGTATGGAGTTCTGCCTGTCCCCTGGTTAGTTGCCGACGGTTATATTGCCAATTACCATGAGGTGCTGAATGCACTTCCACTTATATTAGTAACATCTAATTGGGTAAAGGAAATATATGTCCGTGATGGGATAAATGGCGACAAAATTGAAGTGTTACCTGTCGGTTGCGATACGGATGCTTTTATCCCTTACAGTAAGGACGATCCGAAAATTTTGGCCGCGCGCGAAGCGCTGGGTGTCTCACCCGATCAGTTAATGATTCTCACCGTTGGCGGCGACGCCGCATCAAAAGGTGCACAGGCAGTAATGCAGGCGCTTGCTATCATTGATACTAAAGCGCCCGATTGGAAATATGTCTGCAAAGTATGGCCACAGCCGCGAACCAAACTCCAAAACCTGGCCGATCTGGAAATGGCGACACAATTAGGCATTGAAAAAAATGTTACTTATGCAACCAACACCAGTTCACGAAATTTCATGCCTTACCTGATTGGAGCATGCGATATATATGCAGCCCCTTCCCGGCTTGAAGGCTTTGGAATGCCGCAAGTGGAAGCAGGAGCATGCGGGAAACCGGTTATAGGTATTAAAGCCATGGGAATGCTGGATACGCTTATCCATGGCGAAACGGCATTCCTGGCAAATGTAGCACAGAAAATTGTTGTGAACCAGGTAACGCTTGGTGATGAAGCGGGCTTTGAAGACAAACATAGGGTTGCATTTAAATATCCACGGACAGTGGACTACCGTGCAAGTGTTCATGATATTGCCAACTATTTGATGGATCTTATGACTGATAAACCATTGCGCGAAAAAATGGGCAAAGCAGCCAGAGAACGCGTAGTAGAGAATTTTGACTACCGCGTTGTTGCAAAACGGTTTGTGCATATCATGAATGAGAAGTTGGGAATAAAGTAATTTGAAAATTAAAACCATGCAAACTGCAAACTGGCAAGAGATAGAAGAGGCAAAGAAGGCCGCCCTTGAAGTGCTGCTTCATAATACCCACGGACCATACCATGGACTTCCACGGACTGCTGGCTGGGGATATCCGGAGCCATATACAAGGGATTTGATGTTTTCTATTTTTGGAATTGCTGTTTCTGATTCTCAGAAACTACTAGAGAGCATTCGGAGAGTATTGGAAACGCTGGCAAAAAATCAGACAGAACATGGTCATATCCCTTCGCTGGTGCACGACAAAGAGGACCGTGGATCAAGTGATACAACTCCTTTGTTTTTGCTGGGTGTTGGCATTTTCAGAAAAATAACGGGTGAGCATGATTTTCTTCAGGATGCTGTCCGTAAAGCCCTAACATGGATGGAGTATCAAAGCCCATCGGACCGTTACCTGGTTGCCCAGCAGCCAACAAGTGATTGGCGCGATGAACAATGGGTGACCGGATATGGTCTGTTTGTAAATTCCATTGTATATAGTTATCTCCGACTCCTGAATCAGCACGAAAGAGCAGATATGATGCGCAAAGAAATGGGGCGGTTTACTATCATAGGTGGAGTACAGCACCGTCATGTCCACGAAGGTCTTGTGGTAAAACATAAACCTTACTATGCTTTCTGGTCATATAAAATTTATAGTAGTGAACGGTTCGACCTGCTCGGTAACAGCCTTGCCATTCTTTCCGGAATTGCATCACACTCGCGGGCTGAGGAAATGGTTTCATGGATTGAAGAGGAGTGTGCGAGCATGATAAAAAGGGGTGAACTTGCTGTTGATCTACCCCCTAATTTTTTCCCCTATATTAAACCTGAAGATCCCGACTGGCTTGTGCGATATGAAACATATAACAAGCCCGGAGAATACCATAATGGAGGTATTTGGCCTTTTATATGCGGGTTTTATGTGGCAGCCTTAGTTGCTGCTAAGAAGTTTAGTATTGCAGAAGAAAAGCTCATTGCACTTACAAAGATTATAAAAAAAGCCAAAAGTAAGAATGTTGGTTTCGGTTTTAATGAGTGGCTAAAAGCCCAGAACGGCAAAGTCATGGGGCAGGATTGGCAAACATGGAGCGCTGCGCTTTACCTTTATGCCGTAAAATGTGTTGAAGAAAAAAGAACACCCTTTTTTGATGAGATAAGAAATTGACCATAATACGAGGGGAAGTATCCCTCTATTTCCTGGATGAACCCGATTTCTTTCTGCTTTGACCATGAATTTGCTGAGTTTTGGGTTATTACCAAATGAGTTTTATCGGATACTGCGAGAAAGCGGCATCAGGAGATATTATCGGTATCCCTTCCGTCATTGCCTGGGCGATGATTAACCGGTCAAAGGGGTCACGATGATGGAACGGCAGGTCTATTATCTTGGTCAAGTGATTGTGGGCGATGGGCAACAGCTCAATATCGTTTTCTTCAATCTGCTGCGGAATGATCTGCTCATAAAAGGCTTTACAAGCGCCAATTTCCCGAGACTTAACTTGATGGCGATCTCCCATAAGCTGACCATAATCAAAACGATCCGGTTGTCTAAATCCATGATAACATTTTGAGCATGAACGCTCAATTTATCGCTGCCGCCGATAAACCATAAAAAGGCGCTTGTGTCGAGTAATGCCCGCAGCACATGTATTCTTTGAAATCTTCAATCGGCGCGTCAAAATCATCCGACATTATAACGAGTCCTTCTGCACCCCCAAATTGCCGAATTTTCTTGCCCGGCTTCACGAGAGCAACGAGTTTGACAAGGGCTTTCCCGTCTTGTGTGATCACAATATCGTCCCCACTCATTGTTTGTTCAATCAGTTCGGGCAAATGCAGTTTTGCCTGGTTTACATCGATGATCTGCATGGCGCGGCACCCCCCTTCAAAACCATTTCATCAAAATTGACTTTTATCAGCATTCGATGAACCATATTTTATTGATTATCTATTTCATATGCAAGCACATTTTAGGGGTGTCTGCAATTCAGACAGTAGAGGGAGGTTAGTAGGGGGAGGAGGGGCTGGAGGCAGGTTCTTTCATTTTTTGGAATATCTTGGGAAGGGGGAAAAGATCTTCCTAAGGGGTTTCTATTTGCGGGCGGGTTTGGTGGACAAGGGTGTGTGGTCTTCGATTGGGAGTCGGTGGAAAGTTTTTACA
>JALHSP010000130.1 GCA_022865305.1 Bacteroidales bacterium
AATTTTTTGATCAAAGATGGGATCAAAAAAAACTGACATTCCGGCTTATTGTATAAAATGCAATGGTAAAAAATCTAATTCAAATAATGGTGGTACCATTTTTTGCCGGTAGGTGGTATCAGTTTAGCCCGGCGTTAAAATCCAGGTCCCAATTCTCCATAAATATGTCAAATGCATCCTTAGAGCATTTAACCTGTAGTCTCTCTGAAGCTTTGACCTTAGTTCTATAGACAAGTCTTACTTCAGATATATTAGTCTGTTGTATTTTCATGTTGTTTTGATTAATGAGTTATTAGAAATGAAAAAGCCTGGTCCCAAAGTCCCAGGCTAGTAAGTTTCAATATTAATATGCTGAAAGATAAATAGTTAGAATACAGTGTAATTATAACAGATGCCTTAAAAGCCTGTTTATAAGCGATTTAAGGCAATGTTGTGTTTCGTTAATGGTAGAACTAGGGTGGGATAGATCGTGTCTTAAACAGGCTGCAAATGGCCTTAAATGAGATGTTTGGCGTATTGTATGTTGTTGATATACAACTATATGACATACATGGGGAATTGGTAGATATGATTGCAAAAACCATGACAGCATTGAGCGTCGGTAAGCCTCTGGCGGCCAATGGAAACTCTGCGAAATGAATAAAAATAACACAGAGGACCGAGTTATAGAGAAAGTTCAACACTTAATTTGATTAATACTAAAATTTTCTTGGACTATTAATAAAGAAGTAAACCTGCCCGGGGAAAATGCCGGCAAATGTTAAATAAAGAGAGTTTTCATCATCATTTTATGTTAATTATCTCTTTTTAAGCCGTCAGTCTGCATAATGACTTAAATTTGCAATATGTATAAAAAGAATAAATGAAAGCATTAAAAATCGGGAGTCTTTCGATTACTGTTCCGGTCATTCAGGGTGGGATGGGCGTTGGCGTATCGCTTTCAGGTCTTGCTGCAGCAGTGGCTAACGAAGGCGGTGTAGGAGTTATTTCAAGTGCGGGGCTCGGACTTTTATACAGAGATATTTCTGAAAACTTTCTTGAGGCAAGTATTATCGGACTTAAGGAGGAGATACGCAAAGTAAGGGAGAAAACGCTTGGTGTCATTGGCATTAACGTTCTGGTTGCCATGACAAATTTTGCGGATATGATAAAGACTTCAATCTCCGAAAAGGTAGACATCCTAATAGCGGGCGCAGGACTTCCGCTTAATTTACCATCCTTTTTAAAGAAAGACAGTATTACAAAGCTCGTACCCATCGTTTCATCGGCCAGAGCGGCTAAAATAATCTGTGAAAAGTGGAAAGCTAATTATGATTATCTGCCGGATGCTGTTATTGTTGAAGGTCCGAAGGCAGGCGGTCATCTGGGCTTTAAGGAGGAACAAATCGCGGATAAGGATTATGCACTTGAAAAGCTTGTTCCGGAAATCGTTAATGAGCTGAAGCCTTTTGAAGAAAAATACAATCAACCTATACCGCTTATTGCAGCAGGAGGGATATATACAGGTGAAGATATTCATAACATCCTGAAGCTGGGAGCATCCGGTGTTCAAATGGGAACAAGATTCGTAACCACAGATGAATGTGATGCTTCACCTGCATTCAAACAGGCATACATTGATGCCGATGAAAAGGATATTGAAATAATAAAGAGCCCTGTTGGTATGCCAGGGCGAGCTATTTTAAACAATTTCCTTACAAAGGTGAAAGCAGGTAAAAAACAACCTATAAAATGTCCATTTAAATGTATCAAGACTTGTGACATTACTAAGAGCCCTTATTGCATTATCATTGCACTTATAAATGCACTTAAGGGGAATTTTGAAAATGGCTTTGCTTTTGCCGGGAGCAATGCTTTCAGAGCAACTAAAATATCATCAGTAAAGGAGATCTTCCAATCTTTGCTAAAGGAGTATAAAGAAAGTAAATAGACTGTTTCTATCTGTTCCTGAATTTTATCTGAAATATACAAGAACCTGATAGCTGACCTCACAGATCTTTTCTCACAGGCAGACTATCTCATTCCCAATCAATCATTATTCCATAAAGACAGGCAAAATCTTCATATCAATTTTCGAATGAATTGACCGTAACAACATTAATTTTCTTATCTTTCATATACAGTAGGTAATTGGTTAAAGATAAATTTAATTTAAAACATTCTGCCGGCACAATTCATATACAATGATTCCGTAAAAAAGCAGAATCAACAACTCCCTAATGGGAAATGAATTTCTTCTATTATAAGTGGTACCTTTAGAAAGTCTTTTAAGTATACATCATAAATCCAAATCTCTCTTTAAATGCGGCAATTGAAAATCATCGAGCAGGTTACCAGCAGGGAGAGCCCATCCATGAACAAATACATGAATGAGATATCCAAGATTAAGCTGATTAGCGCAGAAGAAGAGGTTACTCTCGCCAGAAGGATACATAAGGGGGACCTGGAGGCACGGGATTGTTTGATAAATGCAAATCTCAGATTTGTTATATCTGTTGCAAAGCAGTATCAGAACCTGGGCCTGAGTCTTGCGGATTTGATCAATGAGGGAAATCTTGGTTTGATCGAAGCAGCACTAAGATTTGACGAAACGAGGGGCTTTAAGTTTATATGCTACGCCGTTTGGTGGATCAGGCAAGCTATTATTTATGCACTGGCTAAACAGTCCAGAATTGTACGGCTCCCCCTGAACAGAATAAGTTTTATTAATAAAATAAAAAAGGTCATTGCTGAACTGGAACAAAAGTATGAAAGAGAACCCAGTATCCTTGAGATATCACAGACATTGGAGCAGTCTCTTACTGATGTGACAGCAGCCATAAAAAACGCTGGGCGGTATATTTCAATGGATGCCCCGCTTGTTCAAGGTGAAGAAGAGAACATGTATGATGTTTTATTAAACGAAGATGCTTCCTGCCCTGATAAAGAATTGCTAACGGATTCACTAAGAAAAGAAATTGAAAGGGCCCTTAATAAATTAACCCCAAGAGAAGCCGATATTATCAGATTATATTTTGGATTAAACGGCAAACACGCGCACACACTAACGGAAATTAGTGAGGAATTTAATCTGACAATAGAAAGGATCAGGCAAATCAAAGCCAAGGCGATCATAAAATTAAAGTATACTACGATAGGTAGAGTATTAAAGACCTACCTGTGTTAACTTAATCTGCAATCCAGGTGCAAATTAAGTGATATTGAACACTCTTTCCTGGTTTAATGTGAACAGTCAATTTGATTTGGATTAGTCACAGTTTGTTTGAAGTTAAACTACATTAACCTCTTGCCTTGATATTGCGCTGTTTATACTCCGGTTTCAGGTGCTTAGTTTGATCGATTTTTCTAATAAATGATTAATTATTAAATAGAAATAAAAAAGCCCGGTCATAAAGTCCCAGGCTGCATAGTTGTGTAATTAATATGCTGATATATAGAATGTTAGAATATAGTACAATTACATTATATCTTGTAATAGCTTGTTTTTAAGCGATTTAAGACATTATTGCGTTTCGTTAATGGTAGATACTTTAGGGTTGTTGAAAGTGTCTTAAAAAGGCTGCAATTGGCCTAAAACGAATAATTACAATATGTTATATAATTGATTGCCAGCGTGATGAAGATAGTGTGGATTTGGTGTTGTGAATTGCAAAAACTATGACAACTTTAGTATCATAACCATTATAATCTCTAACTACTTTTATGGAGTCAACTGATTGTGTGTTTTGGCCTGATAATTCAAATAACAAAAAATTGAACAAAACATAAAAAATAGTTTTCATGATTAATTGATTTTAAGATAAACAATAGTTCAGCAACTTTGGCAATTTTAAATGAAGCTATGACATTCGCTAATTCAAATGCAATTGTTTCCTGGTCTGTTTTTATTATTGCATCCATATTTATTAAAGTTATTATTCAATTAAGCGTCAAACAATACAAAAACCATCCACCCAAATCACCGACTGGGGACCGGGTGAATGGAATAAACAGTATAATTAAGAGAGCAACTGGAACACCTAGCATCTCAAATATATAATCCACCTCAGGTTATGGTATTAGTTTCATTTGCACTTTAAGCCAATTAGTCTTTGGGTGTTATTCGTGGCAATATTTTTAATAATTTGCTTGACTTTCAGTATTTTATGTCATAACTTGTGTATTATTTTTTTATTACAAACTAAATGAAGGAGGTTAACTTATGAAACTCAGTAGCTTTTTAGTGGTGAAAGCCATCATCTCTCTCGCATTCGGTATTGGATTTGCAGTGATCCCAGCAGCAGTGTGGTCAATCTATGGGGTCACACTAGATCCAGCCGGAATACTCATGACACGATTTCTTGCAGCATGCTTAATAGGAATCGGTCTTATTTGTTGGTTTACCCAAAGTGCTGAATCTAATACACTGAAGAGTATTACTCTCTCTCTTTGTATAGCCGACACCATTGGCTTCATTGTAGCTCTATTTGGCCAATTGTCTGGTATTATGAACACGTTAGGCTGGATTATTGTGGCTATTTGGTTGCTCTTAGCCTTAGGGTTAGCATACTTTCGTTTCTTAAAACCAAGTAAGACCTAAACAATATTTTTTACTTAGTAACTTAAGTTTAGCTTCTGAATCCAGAGAGCAAAGGATTGCTATGCAATGAAATGTTCCTTATTCAAGTAAAAAACCCATCTACCCAAGAAATGACTTAGATGGATGGGAAATGCTTTTAAAAGAGCAACCCGAAAGCCTATTTACTACAATCAGTAGTAAAAACTATATTTGGGCTACCATATATATCTAGGTTGACTCCAGTCGGAGGAAAGGGCATAATCCATACACAAACTTTATTCAAAGAAGGCATATACCGCAAAGCCAATGTTTCTATCCGGGTATTAGCAGAAATATCTAATGTTGTTAATGTTTCAGAAAAACACCTTAAAACTTTTAAGGCATTATTTTTTGAAACATCCAGACTGATTAACTGGTTATTCTGGCAATACAAATCTTCTAATGCTGTATTATTCGAAATATCCAGCCTTGATAATCTGTTATTACGGCAATTCAGCCATTTTAATTCAGTATTATTTGAAACAATCAGACTGAATAAATCGTTATCAAGGCACTCTAATGTTGTTAATTCAGTATTTTTTGAAACATCTAACTTTTGTATACTGTTCCCGCTACAGTTTAATGTTTTTAAATTGATAAACGCTTCAATACCTCCCATATCTTTTATAGAGTAATTATTTAACCTTAAATCGGTTATCATCGCAGCTTCAGCAGGACTAATTAAATTGTCTCCGTCTGTATCAGCGCCCAAGTCTATGAGAGCATTTAAAAAGTTATAATCATTGATTGTAACTATAGGTTCAATATCTTTTTTACACTGACAACATAAAACCACGACCAACATGGATGTAAATATTTTGATTCTTATCTTCATTATTTAATAAGATTTTGGGATTGATTATGTCAAAGTAACAAAATAAAATCATCATTATTCATTTCATGTAAAAACCATCCACCCAAGACTTAACCCGGATGGATGGAATTAGCACTGTTGTTTTCAGTGGTTCTTGAGATTTTAAAGCTGAGGTAAACTATCTCAATATAACCGAAAACAAAATCCGGCATGATCCGGCATTTAACAGGTGTCCGGGGCTGTACGTCCTATAACAGCTTTTTCGTAAGCAGGGGCGGAGGGGGTGAAATGGAGAGTGATTTTACCTGAGTTGAAAATTAATTTGTGCAGAGTACCATACGGGGACAGGTTTTCCGCCCTGCTTACCCGGTTTGAATGTCGGAAGTGAAGAAACAACTCTTATTGCTTCTGCATCAAGCTCAGGATCAACACCTTTGTAAATGCTGACCTTATCAACGCCCCCTTTGGAAGTTACACAGAACTTGACAAATACCCTTCCCTGTATGTTATTTTCTTTGGCAACTTCGGGGTATACAGTATGCTCAAAAAGATAAGCCAGAAGTGCTGCATCCCCACCCGGGAACATCGGCATTTCTTCAACAACAACAAAGGGTTCTGGTTCTACTTCTTCTTCCTGGACCTCTTCTTTGACCTCCTGTACAACTTCAACACCTACATCCTCGTCCTGAACTTCAACCTGTGCATCGTCAGCTGTCATGAGCTGAACAACTTCCTCAGGTTTAACTGAGTCAACAACCACGGGAGGAACATATCTTGCCTGTTGAACAACATCTGCCGGAGGCTCAGGCGGGGGAGGGGGAGGAGCAACCTGTTCGGTTGGCTGATCCAGGTTCTCCATCTGTATCTGTACCTGTCTTTCAGTACGCTTCTGCCTGTTTTCAGTAGCTTTTGCATTAAGGTATGGAGTAATAACTGCTGTTGCCACAATTATAATTCCGATCAGAAGCGAAATGATAACATTGCGGCTATACTTCTTGCGAAGCACGTAGGCTCCATACTCTTTGTTCCTGATCTCGAATACGATATCATCGAAATTAGGGATTCTCTTCAAGTCTTTTGCCATGACATTTTTTTTATTTAGTTCTATATTTTAAATGTTCTTCTTTCGTTTGTTCATATTAATTCATACCAAATATACAACTAATATATTAGTTTTACAACTAAAAACTTAATATATTTTTAAAATATGGTTCTGTCTTATTTTATGACTTACGTAACGTTATCACTCTGAACAACTAAAATAGTAAGTCTTATTCCAGGTTACGAATACGACATCTGCCTCAGCATAGCTACGGCAGACAAGTCTTCAAGGCTTTTGCAAGCCAGGAGAAAAATTGATTTTTAAATCAATTTTTCTGGATTTCAATTATTTTTGCTGCCCAATCAATAATAGACGGATTTTGTTTATCAGGGAAATCCTGCAGGATCAGATTCCCTTTTTTATCTGTTTTAATAGATACAGGATTTTTCCATACTCCATCTACGGGATTGAACCAATACAAAGAATAGGATGTATTGGATTTAAACCCGGTCAATTCAGGCAAGACCGACTGGTTTTCAAAATAGAGCAAAGCAAAGTCTTTTTCAGGAGTACGCATCATATATGACCACCCGTCTAACCCATTTTCAGGACTACCCGGAGCTTTTTGTAGACTAATGTCTTTAGTGGCAGGATGCAGATTCTGGTACTTATTCCCTTCTGACAAAACAAATGTTTTTAAGTGTTGCAGATACTGTCCCGACTCGTATTTTAATGCATCCCAGAAATGAGGACGCATTCCTGCAGGTTCTCCGGTGGTAGTAATATCATATGCTCCAGTTCCATGTACATGTCCTGATAGTGCCCCCGAAAGGACAGACCCATACATCTGTGCCCGTGAAAAATAATTGTCCCGTAAAGAGTTTATGGGTGGACGTTCACCACCTGGCATGTTAATCATATGATCCCACCCTGTATAATATGGTTCAAAATTAATAGCCGGATAAGGGGGCTCGAGATTAAAAAGAGTATCCAGGGCGCCGGAAACACGGTGGTCACGTGGCTTATTTCCTACACTATGCATTGTTAACCATGGACAATCTTTATAATGACCAAATTGTCTGAAAGTTGAATTGTTGATTAAAGTAGTATGAATCTGACCAAAGGGCAAGGGGCCATATTTGTTAAAATGGTAAGTAAGAGCTTCGTTAAATTCATCAGCTGTCAGACTATATTCTTTTGGGATCCAGTCGAGATGTATCCCGCTGAAAATAATATTATATGCACCGTACCTCGATATCAGATATTGAACATAGCGGGCATACGATTCGTTAAAATCGAAATATGCTTTCCATGAAGGACAATTATCTCTTCTTACTGTTTCAATTAAAGGAACAAATCCATTGTCTGATAAATATTGCATTTTTTTATCCAGGCTTTGAAAATATTCAGGAATTATCTGATTGAAATCAGCCACACCTTTATGGTTCCCTGACATTTTAAAAGGTTTATTCCCGTATTCATCCCGCATATCTTTTGATGTCATTTTATCTTCGTCAACCAGGTAATCAAATTTTTCCCATGCATTTCTTAAATATATACCATTAGAATCAGCATAAGTGCTGGCATTCATATCCGACTCCCAGTTGGGAAAACTGGCTATCATGCTTACGGAATTATATCCCTGATTTTTGCGATAGATGATTGCATCCTCAAACCCGATTCCCGGACCTGGTACATAGTTATTGGCAGTAGCAGCATTTCTGAATGGTAACCGCCATGTAGCCCCGGCCAGCCAGGTATCGCCCAATAAAAAGAATGGTGTACCATCGGCATATTGTAATGCATGTCCATTTGCAGTCGGCCGGACAAAACCATGCCGGTTTGGATTTTGGTCTTTTTCCTGATTAGTCCAGTCGTGGGCGTTAAACTCACCATTATGGTTGTTTAATCCATTATCATCAGCCTGGTTTGACCCACTATTCCATTTCCATATTCCTGATTTCGTTGCCACAATACGAATAACATAAATATTATCGCCATCCCAGAAACCATAAATTCGTTTTGAAGAATCCGGACCTTCCAGATCTATCCAGCAAGTAACATCAGTATAATAATTTTCATATACCTTTTCGGCTTTAAGCACAATTTCGTGCATCTCCCATGTGTGAATATCTGAAGAATTATTGGCTCTCGCCTTAACTATATCTGCACTGGGAAAGAACAGAAATACTATACAATAAGAGAACAGGTTTAAAAATTTAATATTCATTACAGTAAAGATTATGAAACTGAAAATTGAAACCATTCTGCATACCAGTATAAATATAAGATAGATTTTAGAAATTGTTTTCTGTCTTTTAGAGCAAACAACTGCTCGTCTGGCAACATGTCGGATTTTGGCACCGCATCCGCGGTTAAGAATACGACCTCTGCCTCCGCATAGCTATGGAAGATAAGTCTTCATCAGGTACTGTCACTGATGCTGAACGGCCGAAATGACAAGGAAAGTACTGAACTTGCCTGACAAGCATCCGGGTCCAGTGAAATAAATAAGGTTATTGCTGTTATCAGCGCTTGTAAAGGTTTTCTTCCTGTATTTCTTTTAAAAACAGTGTCCGGGGTGATTTGTAGAAATTTAAAAAATCATCAGGAAAGGGCTGGTTTGGGGCAGGCATCCCCGGGAATCTTCCTGACCTGTATGTATGTCTCCATGTCAGGACATAACCTACAGGATATTTGCTTACAACCGGCAAAAGAACAGATGACCACCAGTCTGCCATACCCCGTCGTCCCCCTGTTTCGCTTAATGCAGTCAGTTTTCCCCTGCTGAAGGCTTCACGGGTAACAAAATTTAAAGCAGTATCCAGTTCTCCCTTAAACTGCTCCCCCCTGTCATACATATCAAGGGAAAGCATATCAATGATATCATCACCCGGATACCCTCTCATATATTGTTCAAGGCTGGTTACCCTGTCGGTATTATATGCATAAAGAATATTGTGGAGACCTTTTTTATCGCGCAAAAATTCAACAGTATAGCGCCACAGGGCTGCATATTCCTCGTCTGTACAAATGTTTGTGCCCCACCAGAAGAATGAACCGGAATGTTCATGGTACGGCCTGAAAATGAATGGAACAGGAGTCCCATTGTCGTTTTTTAATCCTGTAAAAAATGTTGCCAGTCGCTCCAGCCATGTATTAAAAAGATCATGGTTCTTTCCGCCGGGAAGGATTGAGGCAACCACCTCTTTTGAGCTGACATCCCAGGCAGTACCTTTCTGGCGGCGGGGCGTAGTGTCAGGATCCTGCATTGTGAGCGGATTATTAGCATGCCAGCTGATCGTAACAACCCCTCCGCGTTTATAATGTACCTTAATTTGTTCGGCTATCTGGGCAAAACTTACAGAGTCTAGACTGCGTTCATTGCCAAGCTCCAGGTGTCCCAGTTCAAAACCTGCTACAGCCGGATAATCACCCGTAAAATCCTTTGTATCCGACCGGTCTTTTTCGTACCACCATGTCCTGCCATACATCTGGTCGTCCTGATGACCATACATCACTCCCTTATTCTGCAGATTAAACAATGACCTGAAGAGAGTGATTGTTTCCCTGGTTGCCATTTTATCGGCCGGTGAAGGCAATTTTGCACAGGAACTGCACATTGCTAAAATAACAGGCAGTAATAATGAACTTAATAATCTCATAATCTTTATTTAGTTTAATTGGAAATGTGATCTCAAACATTTACCGGAAATAGTCAAAAAGATAGTTATTTTTCAATAAAGATAAGAGGATTAATAGTAAAATCATTTATGCCGGCTTACATCAGAAAGAAAATTTTAAACAATTTGTACAAATCGCGCAGTTTGCTAAACCCTTGGAGGTTCCGTGAAGAGAGAGAAGGAGAGGAGACCGAACGGGAACCCAGGTCTGAAACAAGGAACGAATCAAGTACAATACTGATAAAGTGTATTATGTACACTTATACGATTTGGGCTTATTCCCAGTTATTTATCCTATTTTGAGAACAGAAAACATGATTCGCCAGCCGTTCGGACGGGCGAGCACGGCCGGAAGGCAACCGAGGATCCCGCAGAGCGGGAGACGAGCTCAACGAGCTCCACCATCCGGCTGGGGAAGTTAATAATATATACAGACCTGTTGTGTGCTGTAATTACCTATTTTCTAATTCGTGGATGTATTTAATAATCAAATCGGGATGATTTTTGAAAATATGGTGTTCTCCTTCGAGCTCAATATGTTTAGAATTCTCAAACCCAACTAAAATATCCTCATGATATTTATACCAATTCCAGGCTGTAGCAGATACCAGAATTATTGGTAAATGGCTGTCAATGTTCAGGTTTTTCATATAATCAAGATTTGGAACAAACTGATACCATTCTTTCCTGTATTTTTCAGGGAATTTTGTTTCATACCATTCTGTACCTTCCTTAATATACTTATTCAATTCTCTTTTTGACATACTATTCCAATATGATTCAGGAGCAGGATCAAGCAACAATAATCCTTTAACTTCATCAGGGTATTTACTTGAAAAATAACGTGTAATAAGGCCTCCTAATGAGTGTCCAACCAAAATGTACGGTGGATTTATGTTTTGATTTTCTAATATGCTTCTTAATTCAAGTACCATATTAGGTATTGTCCTTTCAATTCTTGATGTGTCGGATTTTCCAATATCAGCCCTGTCATATAAAAAGACCCTTGCATATTCTGCAATAGAGTCAGGAATTCCTCCCCAAACCTCTAAACTATCTGACATACCACTTTCAAAAATAACCGTTATATCTCCTTTGCCAAATTCTTTAATGCGGTATTTCTGTTGGTCAATAACAATATATCTCTCCTGGCAATAAAGGCAAGAGCAGTATAACATAAGTACTATGATTGTCGCTTTTTTCATGGTTGGTTATATCATAGCACGTGTTTTTGCAGTCCAGGTACAAAGTTTGTTGAGCATTACGAGTGTCGCGGTACAAGTTTAGTAAGTGGCCGAGAATTTATCCCGGTACTGTTATTTTGTTAACAGATGTGGCGCGGACCGGGTTTATCCCCAGTTACAAAACTGTCTTGAAAGCAGGAACAAAAGCAAAAACCGTGACAACTGCGCCAGCCGAAGCTTTAGCGAAGGCTGGACTTATTAATTTTATTGTCCGTGTTATGGTTAGTTGATTAAGTTATTACCTAATGCGCAGAGAATCATTCAATTAACCATAACTCGTTTATAATGTCTATTAAAGGTAAGCATAATTGACCAAAAAAAAGGAGTTATTATACGCTTGGAGTGATTATTAATTAAATTAAAACAGCAGAGACTATTTTGTCAGATTTTTACAATGCAGAGAAAAAAGAATTCTTTTGTGAGGAGGCAGGAGTAGATTATTTTTTATACTGTTTCAGAGGCATAGCCCTGTTACTACAGAGTTTTAAATGATTCTTGAGATTTTAATATTGAGCTGAACCATTTCAAAATAACAATAAAGAAAATAAAGCATGACTCAGGTTTTAAAATTATGGTAAATTTGATTAAGGAGAAATTAGCCTGAAGCAGCAAATTATCAGGGTAGTAATTCATGTTTTGTTATGAAAAATAAAAGTATTCAATCGTTCCTAAACTACAGAAAGTGCCATATAACTTTCGTTTTCCCTTTTATTTTTTCTGCAGTATTGTTTTCAGCTAAAGAATCTTCTGATATTCCGGATACAAATCTGTTAGACGATTTTCTAAAAAAGACAGTAAAGTCTTATCGTATTCCGGGGCTTGCAGTAGCTGTCGTAAATACTGAAGGGATCATCTGGATGTCCGGTTATGGCAAATCTTCACCTGGTGTAAGGATTACTCCATCTACACCTTTTTTTCTGGGTTCAACATCAAAAACATTTACTGCACTAGCAATTATGCGCCTGGTCGAAACGGGAAAAGTGGAACTCGATTCAACCGTAAAAAAATACCTGCCCGAATTCAGGCTTGCCTCATCAGAATAATGGATAATGAACAACCCGGGGATGGACCAGGTTCATGGCCGGTTTGGATGGTTACAATTGTATTTCTTCTGGTGATGGCATTTGAGATCTATCTTACAATGCGGCTGAAAAACTGGAAAGTCAGGATGCAACAAAAAAGGAGATGGAATATTTGGGCAGGTACATTACTGGATTTCCTGATCTCATGTTCCCTGTTATTTGTTTTCAGGGAAAGCTGGTATATACTTTATGGTCTGTTACCTGAATTTTTCATCTTGTTGTTGATTATTATTATTGCCGGCCTGGCACGAAGTTTTGTAAAAACAGGGATTATCATAAAGAATCCCCAAAGCTTTAAACCGGCAGGCGGACGTTCAGATTTATGAAACTGAGTTATTTCTTACCTTAAGTCAAAAATATGTAATGCATCCTGAACGACGCCCTCTTTTGTTTCCAGCACAGGTTTTGGCAATTTGGGATCGAGGTTGAGGTATTGCATTTTTATTTTAACAGGTGTATCCAGCTTATAAGGTTTGCACGAAGATATGGCCGATATTGCACGCCGGGCTCCTTCATAAAGAGCCTGGCGTGTCTCATCAAAAGGATAGAGAATTGCAGCTTCCCTCGATATACCTTTCTTCACGGCAACCGTGACACAATTATTACCGAAAAATTTCCTTGCCTCTCTGCAAGTGGCTTCATCACCAGTAACCATTATTACAGGAACATCATAATACCCGGCTATTGCAGCACTCTGTGCCAGTTCTCCTGATTCCACACCGTTGTACCAGTAGCGGTTCTCAGTCAAAGAGTTTTGTGTATGGTTCAGCACGCCGTCTGCGGTACCCATCATCGCATGAAAACCCACCATGACCATCGAGAACCACCACTTCGGTTGCTCCGCCATCCCTCAGACCACGGACAACTGCCGCAACATCTCCCATGAAGTACTCACATGCCTGAATATTTAACGGAGTATCCTTTTCGCGGGTCTGGGCAAACTTGAATACTCCGCTTATACCCTCCAGGTCGGTATTGACATAAATCTTAAGCTGGGCAAATGCCGGACAAGGGAATAAAAAACATGTTATGCAGAATAGCACAGAAACACCCCGAAAAACATTTCTGAATAGTATTTTTTTCTTTTTCATCTTCTTAGATTTTTATGTCCTTTCCATTGAGCAATTTGTTCCAGATAAATCAAAGATATCGAATTTATTTTTTAGGGCTGCACCGTTCACGGTTAAAGAACTCCGTGTTACTCCGTGGTAAAATATCTGTCGATTAGACTGCTGTAATGCTCAACGTCTGGCAGGAATCTATATAAACATTTGCAATAGTTACGGTTAAAATCCAGGTAATTAATACAAAAAATAATAGTATATTTAGTGCATAGCTGATATTGTATTCATTGTAATTATTGTTAACAAACTAATTAAAAAATGAGTAATAAAGGAAATGAATATCCGGGCAGATTCCACGGATCAGGTTGCTCTTGTTGTGGCGGTGATCCTGGAAATGCTTCAAATGAAATATCAAGACGGAAATTTGTCCAGGTGACAGGCACCAGTGCATTAGGCGCTGT
This sequence comes from Bacteroidales bacterium, assembly GCA_022865305.1. Taxonomy (GTDB): domain Bacteria; phylum Bacteroidota; class Bacteroidia; order Bacteroidales; family VadinHA17; genus LD21. Next base: position 13,988 of record JALHSP010000130.1, read on the forward strand.
AGCACTGCCGGGACTCTCGTGGTCGGCGCTTGTTGCCGGTCAAGCCGAAGAAAAATTCACACTTCAGCGGCAGCCTATTATAGTAAAGCCGCTTTTAACTTATGAGGTTCCCACACCCAGAAACCAGACCAGCTGGAGAAGCTGGGGCGGCATTCAAACTGAGAAGGACGCCGGTGAGGAGATTGCACGGATCCAGGGAGAACTAAAAGCAATTAACTCTAAGGCGGATTTTCCTGTCAGCTTTCTTCCTGTTGCCGGTGTCCGCTCGACTCAGGATTTAAACAGTATCAAAGATCTGGAATCGGCAGATCTGCTTCTGGTATATGCCGCAGGTGGAGGGATGGATAAATTTGATGTTCTGAATAAAATGGGAAAAGACATAATCTTTTTCTGCCGTCATAAATCGGGTCCTGTCTACCTGTGGTATGAAATAATAAGCCCCCGATATCTGAGGCAGCATACTGATAAGCTTGCTGTAGAAGGAATAGACGAGGATGATGTTGTTATTGACAGCCAGGATGAACTCCTCTGGCGCTTAAGAGCATTATGCGGACTGAAAAATACTGTCAATTCACGGATACTGGCAATCGGTGGACCGGGAGCCTGGTCTCAGCCACTGGATGAAACCATGAAAATGGTTCAGGAGAGATATAAGCTTGATATCCAGACAGTCTCTTATGAAGATTTAGGAAAGCTGATTACCGAGGCCAGATCAGACAATTCAATGGTCGCACGTGCAAAAAGCAGGGCTGACAATTATCTCCGTGAAGCAGGAGTAAAACTTGAAACCAACCTTAAATTCGTCGAGAATTGTTTTGTCCTGGAAGAGATCCTTAAACGATTAATGGAAAAATTCAGTTGCAGGGCGGTTACTATCAATAACTGTATGGGAACCATAATGCCGTTGGCTGAAACATCTGCATGCCTGACGCTTAGTTTGCTTAATGATGCCGGTTACCTTGCATTCTGTGAATCTGATTTTGTAGTCGTTCCTGCAGGGATCCTGCTTGCACATATTTCAGGCAAACCTGTATTTTTAAATGATCCTACATATCCGCACGATAATATAATTACCCTGGCTCATTGCACTGCCCCGCGAAGGATGGATGGGAAAAAACCTGAGCCGGCAAGGATCCTTACACATTTTGAGTCTGATTACGGAGCTGCTCCAAAAGTTGAAATGCTTATAGGGCAAACAGTTACAAATGTTATGCCCGACTTTGCATTCAGCCGGAATGTCGGATTACTGGGAATAATAGTCGCTAATCCGTTTCATGATATATGCCGTTCCCAGATAGATATTAGTTTTGATTGTGACAATAAAACAGTTGCAGAACAGATGCCCGGATTTCATTGGATTACTGTTTATGGTGATTATATTAAGGAAACAGGTTATTCTCTAAAAAAAATGGGGATTAAATTTGAAAACCTTGTTTAACTTTATCTAACGAGCTGAAATCATAATACTGAGAAAATTCAGAATGAAAATTTTTATCAAATGGTCGCTTATTGCAGCAGTAGCATTTAATTCTGCATTGATCAATGCACAGTCATCCGGGGAATCACAGCAAATCGGTGAACATCAGAAATCAGCCAGGGAGATATTCAAAGAGCTGGTTGAGATAAATACCACATCTGATATCGGCAGTACAAAAGCTATAGAGGCAATGGCTGCGCGTTTAATAATTGCTGGTTTCCCGCCGGATGATATACAGGTTGTCGGACCACAGCCACAGCATATGAACCTTGTTGTACGGTACAGAGGCAAAGGGATCCGCCCGCCGGTACTTTTTATCGGCCACCTTGATGTTGTTGAAGCTCTTCGGCAGGACTGGTCGTTTGATCCGTTTAAATTCCTTGAAACCGGTGGTTATTTCTACGGGCGGGGAACGAGTGACATGAAAGCTGATGATGCAGGGCTTATTGCTAATTTTATTCGACTTAAACAGGAAGGATTCGTTCCTGACCGCGACATAATAGTCGCCCTCACTGATGACGAGGAAGACGGTGGTTTCAATGGCATTCAGTGGCTGCTTGCCAACCGTCGCAAACTCATAGATGCTGAATATTGCATTAATCCGGATGGGGGAGGAGGTGATATTAAAAACGGAAGGGAAGTCGTTATGACGATCCAGACTAGTGAAAAAATTTACCTGGACTATACCCTGGAGGCACACAATAAAGGTGGACATAGTTCCCTTCCTGTAAGGGACAATGCTATCTACCGTCTTGCAGAAGCTCTCATGCGAATTGCCGACCATAACTTCCCTATAAATCTTAATGAGACTACCCGTTTGTTTTTTGAGCGAAGGGCTCAGCAGGAAACAGGCCAGATAAAAGCCGATATGCTGGCCATGGGTAAAATACCTTTAGATACAGCTGCGGCAAACCGGCTTTCAAAAGCCTCTACAAATTACAATTCGCAAATGCGCACAACCTGTGTTGCCACAATGCTGAGAGGAGGACATGCTCAGAACGCATTACCACAGAGTGCAGAGGCGAATGTTAATTGCCGGATGCTTCCCGGGGATAAACCTGAAAATGTTATGGCTGCACTAAACACAGTTATTGATGATCCGGAAATCAAAATCACCTGTACATATGCCTCAACTCTGAGTCCGCTTTCTCCTCTCAGGCAGGATGTTCTGGAGGCTCTTGACAGGCTTGCAGCAACAATGTGGCCCGGCGTTATTGTAATACCGGCCATGACCACAGGAGCTACCGATGGCAGAATGCTTCGTGCAGCTGGTATACCTGTTTATGGTGTCTCAGGTATGTTTGCTGATATGGAAGATGTCCGCGCCCATGGGAAAGATGAGCGTATCGGTGTAAATGAATTCTACAAAGGAGTCGAGTTTATGTACAGGTTTATTAAAGCTCTGACGTCCGGTTCATAGTCAGTACAAATGATATTTTTCCTTATATTTGATCATGGAAAATATCAGGTTAAAGTGTAGCATTAAACAGCTTTAATTCTTAATTTTCAAATAATAAAATATCTGTACAAATGAAAAAACTAAACATCTCTTTGAAGATCGCATTATTATTTACAACCATTCTTGTGGTTTTTTCATGTGCTGTCAATCCAGTTACTGGAAAGAGGCAGATAATGCTTATGTCTGAAGCACAGGAAGTTGCGATGGGTCAGGAATATGACCCCCAGGTTTTAGCAACCTTCGGGCTGTATGAAAATACCGGTCTGCAGAATCTAGTCCAGGGAATGGGGACAGAAATAGGGAAAATTTCACACAGGCCAAATCTTGAATATTATATCAAGATCGTAGATTCACCGGTGGTTAATGCATTCGCCGTTCCCGGAGGATATGTTTATCTGACTCGCGGTATTCTGGCGCAGCTGAATAACGAAGCTGAGCTGGCCGGTGTGATCGGACACGAAATGGGGCACATTGCCGCACGGCATTCGGTCAGTCAGCAAAGCAAACAGCAATTAGGTCAGCTGCTGTTAATTGGAGGAATGATCGCTTCGGAAAAATTTGCATCGTACGCCGAGTATGCCTTGCAGGGCATGCAATTGCTGTTTCTTAAATTCAGCCGTGATGATGAACGCGAAGCTGACCAGCTTGGTGTTGAATATTCTTCCAAAATAAGTTATGATGCGCATAAAATGGCAGATTTCTTCCTGGTGCTGAATAAGATGAACCTCGCCAGCAGCGAAGGAGGAGTGCCTACATTTTTATCAACCCATCCAGATCCCGGAGACCGTTACAACTCAGTTAACCAAATAGCAACAAGGTGGCAGGACAGTCTGAAGCTTTCTCCCTGGAAGGTTAATGCCAACAATTATCTTCAGTTGATCAACGGCATAGTTTATGGCGAGGATCCGAGACAAGGTTATGCTGAAGGAAATATATTTTATCACCCTGAACTCAAATTCAAATTCTCATTCCCGACAGGATGGAAGATGGAAAACCTGCCAACTCAGGTCAATATGGCTCCTGAGGATGGAAAAGCATTGATGATCTTCACTCTTTCATCGCAGAAGACGCTGCAGGAAGCAGCTCAGTCCACAATTAAAGAATTGAAGCTAACGCTTGTTGAGAGCAGGAATACAACTGTCAGCGGAATGCCTGCAATAGCAACTGTATCCAAGCAGGTTTCCCAGGACCAGTCGACCGGGCAACAGCAATCCCTTATGGTACTGTCGTATTTTATTGACTATAACAGTATGTTTTATGTTTTTCATGGTGTAACTGCTGAAGCCGATTTTAGTTCTTATAACAAGTTATTCGAGTCAAATATGATATCCTTCAGCAAGTTAACGGATCCTGCAAAATTGAATGTTAAACCTAAAAAAGTGCTGGTTAAAAGTGTACAGCGTGCAGGAACTCTCGCCGATGCATTCATTTATTATCAGGTTCCCGAAAAGCTGAGATCCGAACTGGCTTTGCTCAATAACCTCGAACTTACTGATAAGGTTCAGGCTGGCAAGCTGATAAAAATTAATGGAGAATAAATAATCCTGCACTATAAAACAGGCTATACTTTAATTTTTATACTGCCACGAGCATAATGCGTATTCCTCCCGCATTGGGACAAGTGCATTATTTACCGCTTAAGATAAATAACAATGAAATATTTATATCCTTTTTTAAATCCTGTTGAATGGATAAAAGCAATTAAGTTCCAAAGGAAAAGTTCAAAATTCGATAAATCTGCTTATGATCTGGAATTGTTTCTCTACTCGAAAATATTAACCAATAATATGCTTCATTATGGCTATTTTGAAGATATCAGTGTTAAGCCTGAAACTATTTCATTGAAACAGCTGGAAGATGCACAAATAAGGTATGGAGAAAATATTGTTGAACAGATAAGGGATATCCACAATCCTGTTTTAGATGTTGGATGCGGGCTGGGAGGGCTGGCAGAATTAATGCACAATAAAAACCTTGACGTAGAAGTTTTAACGCCCAATAAGAATCAAATTGATTTTATTAATAAGAATTATCCATACCTTAAAAGTCATAATTATAAGTTTGAACATTTTGAATCCGGGAGAAAATACGGTACAATTATAAACTCAGAATCACTGCAATATATTCCGTTATCGGAAGCATTTAAGCAGGCAGAAAAAATCCTTTTGCCTGATGGTAAATGGATTATTTCTGATTACTTCAGGTTAAATGATAAGGGAATTAATAAAAGCTCTCACCTTCTTGAGGATTTTCGTCAGAAGCTTAAAGAATTTAACTGGAGAGTCATATACGAGCGCGACATCACAATGAATATTTTACCTACTCTTATTCTTATCAATATGTATGCAGAGCGTTTCCTGATGCCGCTTAAACATTTTGGATATGAAAAGCTACGTTTCAAAAAACCATGGTTATATTATATGACAAACAGATTAAGAGACTCAATCGACAATAAAATTATTAAAGAAGCTGCTGCTATTAATCCTTCCCGGTTTATTGATGAGAAAAGATATATGTTTTTTGTTTTGGAAAAAACTTAACAAATCAGGAGGAGATATTCTTTCTTTTTCATTGCCGTGAATTGCATCATCTTTAGTTGCATGGTTTACTGCATCTGATTATCCGTTCAGCGAAGCCCTGTTCTCACAGATCTTAGCAATGGCCCTGACAATGTCTTCCATATCGCTTCTGCTTCCGAGCAGGATACTCTGATAAAAGGTTACTGCTTCACTGCAAAGCTTATCATTCCCGGGAAGTACATTTTCTTCACGCCATTGCCTGAGTCGTGATTCGGAGAATAATCTTTTATATCCTTTTGAATTAAGTGTTTCTTCGATCAATCCATCCTTGTTCTGTGGTCCGTAACCGCTGCTGCAGGGGATACCTTCTGCATTAAGTGCTCTTACAAACTTTTCTTTTGGGGCATTATTGAACTCCTTACTGATATACCTGAAAGGGTACAGATGATAAGCCGACCTTTCAGCTCCGTCAGCAAGCTTGCAGGGGATTATTCCAGGAATCTCTTTAAGCTTTGCGTCGAGATATAAGGCATTTGCGAGCCTTATATCAGCATCCTTCTGAATCCGGTTCATCTGCGAAATAAGGATCAGGGCCTGTATTTGCTGCATTCTGAAATTAGATCCTGAGATAGGATAGTCCGACGTTCTGGCAACACTGCCAAAAGGTCTGCCGCAGTTATGAATTGAATAGCACCTGTCCATAAACGATTCATTATTGCTTATTATGGCGCCTCCTTCTCCGGCTGGAAGATTTTTTGAGTTCTGAAAGCTAAAACATCCTGCATCACCAAGCGTTCCTGTTTTCTTTCCCCTGTATTCAGCCAGCCATGCCTGGCATGCATCTTCCACAACTTTAAGATTATGTTTCCGGGCAACGGTATTAACCCGGTCCATATCGACAGGTAAGCCATAAATGTGAACCGGTAATATTGCCACGGTACGATCGGTGATCCGTGATTCAATTTTTGAAGGATCAATGAGAAAAGTCTCGGGATCAGAGTCGATAAATACCGGCAATGCCTTATTCATAAAGATGACATTGTAGGAAGCAATGAATGTATAAGGCGAGACCAGCACTTCATCGCCTGCATCCACTCCAAATGATTTGAGGGAGGTTATCAGGGCTGTTGTCCCGCTAGCTGTAGCGAGGCATCGTTTAGCGCCCATCAGTTCAGCGTATTTCTTTTCAAAATCTGCTACATGATCGCCGTTGCCACGCCACCATTTACCGCTCCGAAGCATTTCAGTAATGTTCTTTTCAGCAGTGACATCCCAGACCGGCCATTCCGGCCAGGTACCTCCATGAACTTTATTGCCGCCCAGTAATGCAAGTTTATCCTGGTCATTCTTAACGATAGTGAAAGGTCTGAAAGACCAGTTAATCATTGCTCCCAGTGTTCCTGCTGATGCAGCAGTAATTGCCTGGCGACGGGTTAGTTTTTTTGTTCCCATAGTTTTATGCATTTTAAAATCAGTTTGATGTTAATTTCAAAGCAAGCATTTGTACAAATTCAGGAAATTTCAGCTCCCGGATCTTACCCTTGCCGGTTAAAGTGCGTGTATAGTTCAAACCTTCACTCTGCAGAGTTTTGAGGTAAGTAATATAGTCAAAATCTTTATTCAGCACAGCACCGTAATGTTCTGCAGAAGTGATGATATGCCGCTAAATGCAAACCTGAAACTTTTCAACCTGGATTTCAATGAAAAATTATCTGATTTCATTTGAAGTATTCATTAATGAATAAACTATGCACTCCCGGCGTATAATTACAAAGTTAATTAATCCGGAAGGATTTAGTAAAGAATTACCTAAGAGGATTTGAATGAAGCAAGTATGGGTTATTTCTGTTGTTTATAATTTTCGATCAGGGAAATTCCCGGGTACCCCAGTCCGGTAAGCTCAGGATAATATTTATAGGTTTCTTCTTTGGTAAAGAATCCTGTGACAATCACATGGTAGTAATCCCATTGCTGAATTATCTCAACCGGCAGATTGAGTTTTGAGATTATCCTTCGCTGTGCACGCAAAGCCCTGGTTTTGCTGTGGAATACACCGACCTGAAGTGCTATTGTCGGTTCTGGTATAGCAGGTTTTTCTTCAACGACAGGAATCTCAACCTTTTCTTCAACAACCTTTTTTGCAGTATCAGGCTGTACTTTAACAGGAGGGATAACCTCCGCCTGCTTTTTAACAGGAGGCACCCAGATATCTTTCTGCCCTAGAAAACCAAGCTTGGGAAGGAACTTTTCAATCTCTTCCAGGTTCTCAAATCCTGTGATTTGTACTTTGTGATATCCGTCTTCATTAATAATAACAACCGGTTTGTCAAGCAATGAAGAAAGTTTGTCTTTAAGGCCAAGTGCGTTAGACTCATCGTGGAAGGCTCCAACCTGTATTTTCATTTCAAAACTGATAACCGGGATTTTACCCTCCGCAACTGTTTCTGTTATTTTTGTAACAGTATCTGTCTTTTCGGTAAGCAATAATTGCTGTTGTTTAGCTTTTAGTCTTAATACCCACAGTTCATTAACTCCGTTTTTCCTGAGTATAGAAATATTATCATCAACCTCCTGGCGGGGTTTAAGATCAATAATCCTTAGTTTATAGAAATCACCTTCAATTACTATCTCGATGTCCTTTCCCAGCAGTTTCTCAAGTTTTCTGCGATAAGCTTCAGCGTATTCCTTTCGCTTAAATGCACCAAGCTGTATTGCCCAGCTGTCTTCAGCGATTGTGATAAGTTCCTGGGTCACTTCATGAATGATCATGTAGGAGGTGTCCTTCCTGACAACCGGCTTTTCGGGTACAACAAGCTGGGCAGCTGTTGTATCTCCGGCTTTCATCTTAAGCGTGAAATCCAGTCCATCCACAATATCCCCATCAATTCCTGCAGCTATCTTAAACGCAAGTGATTCCGGTTCGGAGGTCATACCAAGTTTTAGCAGTTGGGCCGTATCAATCCTGACCAGATAACTACCTGATGACAGTCCGAAATAGCTGAAGAATCCGTCAGGTTCGGTCAGTGTTTTCCCGACAGGTTTATTATTGCTGGTGAAAAATCCGACTATAATACGTCCGAGACCTCTTGCTTCACCATCCTTGACAAGAGTTACCGTACCATTAGCCTCTCCTGAAATTGTAACAGGTACTTCAATAAGTTTAAGTATGTTGGGATCAACAGCAACACTCAATGTCTGTTTTTCAAATCTCCAGGCAATGTTATCGAAGCTGTTAGGATCGAGTTCGATAAAACAGTTTGTGTATGGTTCCAGACCCAGGATCCGGATAGTGGTGTCGCGGTCGTTTTTTTCAATACGGCCTCCGTTTACACGCAGGTTCAGACCATAAGCTTTGGGTTCTCCTGTATCTTTCATTCCGTTGGAGTTCAAATCGAGGTATGCTATAATTGAAATTCCTCCCCTGCCAACATTAGTGCGATTATCGGCACCCAGATACTTCGTTTTTCTGTCGTTTATCAGGCTGCCTCTTGCATATTGTACGAAAGAGGTGGTTTTATTGGATTGCCTGACGGAAAAGCCTGTCTGTGCAAATGAAAAGTCATAACGAAATCCCAGCTCTGCCAGCTTCAGGTCATTTCTGAAATTCTGTTCATATGACAGATTAAGGTATGCATGTTCAAAAATATGTTTTTCAAGTCTTGCTTTAGCTGACAGAAACTCACCCGGGGTATATCCGAATTGTGCCTGAGGCATCAGGATAAAACCGGCCGGAAGCCTGATAGCCATAGACAGGTTGCTGTATACATAAGGATCCACCTCTTCTCGAAACTGTCCATATGTCGAAAGATTTGTATTAATCCCGAAAAGTGATCCGGAAAACATCCATTCACCTGTGGTATATTTTGTATCAGGGAAGATTATCTGGTATAATGTAAGCCGCTGATACGACGAGAGCTTTCCTATTCTCAGAGGCATTGACACTGTTGCCCTCCGTTCTTCCCTGTAGTTATAGATTATAGCTTTCTGATCTTTTTCATACCATGTATAATTCAGATCGAACTGGAGATTTGACGGCAGCCTGAAAGTAAGTGTCCCTTTTGCTCTGACTCCTAATGTATATTCCCCGGTAAGCAGAAGGTTATTAGTTAGTCTCAGCGAAGCATTTATATATGGCATTAACGGATTAGACGGCAATGACGAAAGATATTCAGCACCGCCCCCGACAGTCAGGCTGCGTGTAACACCATAGTTGACACTTCCACGCGAAAACCTGCTCATCAAAGAATCTTCAACAATACCAGCACTTACAGTGTATTCCATTGTTTTCGGGGGAAGAAAATTAAAAGGGATGTTAATATTCTGTTCACGGGTCCTCTCTTCACCCCAGGGCCCGAAAAACTTAAGCTTTACCATGGAATTCCCATATACCAGCGGTACCTCGAATGTGAAAAAACCCGAAGCGTCAGCTTTCACATAATCTACAAGTACATTATTTATATAGAGTTCCACGATCCATCCTGGTTCAGTCTTATCGCTAAGTGTATAAGAACCGAACGACCGTCGGAATGTTGTCGGCGTATTGGTAAACTTGACTCCCACAACAGGATTGAAGATTGAAGCAGTTGCCTGTGTGGAGATTTTCCCGGCCATTACCTGCCGTAACGGTTTAAAATCGTTATTGACATAGCGCCACATGTATTGCTGCTGCTTCTCGGTGAACGGATCAGTACTGCTATAGTTTATTGATGCAGTTGCTTCTCCTCCTGCTATCATTGATCCCAACGCCAGGTAAAGCCTTGTTTCAGCTTTCCCGTTTATCTCTTCAGTAGCAATAGCCGACCAGTCGGCCATCCCGAATTTAAACCAGGGATAAGTCCGGCCAATATTTGTATCAGCTTTTACCTCACCCTTAAGACGGGTAAGATTACGCCGCATCTCCTCCTGCCGCATCTCACGGATAAATGGCAATTCAAGCTTGCTATTCACTGTTACTGAAAGACTACGGAAATTAAAAACACATTCCAGTCCAAATATCTGTCCGTAATATGACGACTTCAGGTACAAATTGGATTCTGTGCGGATCAGGTCACCAGGGTCAAGATTGAATGTCTTACCCTGGTAAATGATACGGTTAGCAGATCTGTCAATAGTGTAAGTCGCTTCGGGATTTATGAAGAAGCCTGAAATGGATTCCAATCCGGGGGAAGGGATATTTTTGATTTTCAGAAAATCAAACAGATCGGTGATGGGAAGATACAGCTTTTCATCCCTGATAACAGCATCAATCTCAATTCCTCCTATCCGGGGGATTTCAAGAAATATTGCTATTTCGTCGTATTCAGGTAATTCCTGGGCAACAACTTTCTCGGAATGAAGAAATGCTATTTGAAAAAGAAGAAAGGCACAATACCGGGTCAGTGTAGTGAGCATACGCCCTGACAATGCTGAGTTGGAGTATGCTTTTCTAACTTCCATTTTTGATTTTTCCTCTTATATTTCCCTTGTCTGATTATTCCTGTACTAAGGTTATATCAAAAGTACCAGTGTAATTGCCTGGCGGATTAGCACCTGAATTACCAACAAGAAGAGTACCTCCGACGTTCAGGTATGTTATAACCCCGTAGGGAACAGTTGTAACAAATGGAGACAGAGGATCTGAATCACCAATCTGAAGAGTCAATGTACCTCCGTTATCTCCCGTTAAAGTGGCATCATCTCCATTTAAAACAGAGATGATGGTTCCAGGGTTGGCAAGTATTTCATAAAGTGCTGAAGAAAATGAATATCCCATGCCGAGCAGGACAATATCACCGGTAGCAGATCGTGAATCATCCGGATCAATGATCACGGTTCCTCCTACAGCACCATGATAGAATGCACCAAAACTAAGTATCTGTGCAGTAACTGTTATTTGAACAGGACGGGGAGGATCCTCCTGGGCGTTTAACTGACCGGGTGTAATGAACAGGAAAATAACCGGTAAAACTTTCAGAATCAGCCGCATCCTGCAGAACTCCATGTTTTTTATAAACCTCATCGATTTTGTATGAAAATCTTTTTTGTACTTGTTATTGTACCGGAAATATAGCTGACAATATAAATGCCGTCATTTATCACGGGATTGAATTCATAATACCCCGGTGCATGGACATTTTTCATAAAGATTACCTGTCCTGTAAGATTATATAACCTCAAAATACCATCTTCTCCCGGAAGGCTTTTGATTTCAGCTTTCAAAACACCATGAGAAGAATAAATCCTGATAAGATCTGTTTCATTTGTGTTTTCAGAGATGCCGGTTGAGGTATTTAAAAGATTGAGGAAAAACCTGTTTGTATATTCTCCGGCTGCCAGGTAAATACTGTATTCGTTGTCAGGAAGCAGGTTCTGATCAATTCCTGCAACTTTATCGAAAAAAGAAATTCCCATTTCTGAAAATATTCCCTCAATATCCCGGATTCTGAAAATAACGATTCCGTTTATATTGGTTTTAAGGCCGAGTGGTACTTCCCGTAAGGTATCGGAGCTGAAAGGCAAAGCGCTTATGGATAGTTTTTTCCCGTCAGAACTCATCGCATAGAGATTCGGGACTTTCAGGTCAGTATTCATTAGTTTTAAGGCATCAAGCTGACCATCGAATGCATTTAAAGCCTTTTCATCAAAATAGATTACAACCGGATCTTTTGAGGCGGGATCATCAGCAAAACTTGCAGCAAGCCTGAGCAACGACCCTGGATTACTTCCATCTGATTTTATAAATGAATGTGTCAGATCTGTCACCCTGACGCTGTTATTCATCGCCAGTGTACCTGTTACCGGATATGTGCCGTCAGATACATGAACAAATACTCCCTGCATGGATGGAATAATATTTGTTGCCAGCCCGTCGCTTGAAGCGCCAGCAATGTAAGTACTGTAAGTGCCTCCGTACTGATCTGTGGCACTGGCCTTAAAGTAATACAGAGCATTATCGATATTTGTCTTGGTCCATCCGGATGCGGCATTCCAGTTGATCGGAGAAGGATATGGATTTCCCACCAGGTTGAAGCCTTTAGTATATGTTCTGTTGTTATTGTATACGGTACGGGAAAGGCTTCCGTTATTAACGACACCTGTAACATCAATGGTATCGGCAGCTGAATTCGATCCGAAATTTACAGCATATCCGTGCATAGGATTCAGGACCCTGGTTGCAGTATCGTATCTGACCCATCCTGCAGATGTACGGCTTTCGTCATACCGGTAGAATGCCGGAAACGAGGCGCCAAGATCCATATCATCGCCAAACTCATTTACAGTAGCGGCCTGGAACGGAGAGCTGAAATATTTATATCCGAAGCCTGAAGGGAGATATCTTTGCATGGTTACATTTCCTGATACTGTTCCTGCTCCGGCGCCATCTATAAGAGCAGTCTGTACCGCTGTTGATACAAGCGTTAAATATCCGCCTGAAGATAGAGTGCCGCTTTGAACAGATACAATCTCTGTAATGTCCAGCGATCCCAGCAGAGTTACTCCGGAAGAATTATTGATTGTGAGGTTTCTAATGGCATTACCTGCAAATGTGTTTGCAGGGATAGTCTGGGCAACAGAACCATTCATTTCAATTGTCCCGGCTGAAGCGGTAAATGTTCCGTTATTAGTGATATTACCGGCAATCTGTAGAGTATTATCATCAATAGTCAGGGAGGATCCGATATCAATTGTTAAATTATTAACAGTACCAACTGCTCCAAGGTTCAGTACAGGTTTATTCGATACATTCGGTATCTGAACAGAATTTGTCGGGCCAGGTATGAGTCCGCAGTTCCAGTTTCCGGAAATATTCCAGTCACTGCTTATAGCTCCTGTCCAGGTCGGATCAGTAATAATTGTGAGAAGTGCTGTTGAGCTGTTAACGGGAGATGTGCCGCAGCTGGTGGATAAAACACACCTGTAAAGTTTTCCGTTTTTTGTTATCCCCGGGCTGGTCAGGGTGAGTGTTGGTGTTGTGGCACCGGAATATATCCCACCATCAGTGATATTTGCACCATCCTCCTGCCACTGGTAAGTAAGGAAATAACCTGAAGCTGATATAGTGAAATTAGTGATGCCATCGGGGCATATTGAAGCAGGTTGTGGTTGAGTATTGATAGTGATGCCGTTAAATATGGTCAGGCTGACAGTCGTGGAAGCACTCTGGCAACCGTTCACAGTCTGAGTGACATAATATGTATAAATCCCGGCGGCGGTTTGTCCTGTGGCAAATGGAGTGCCTGTTCCTGCAAGAGTGGTCAGTCCCGGATCTGTGTACCACCTGAGGTTGATGCCTGACGCTTCAAGATCTGCAATATTAAGGTAACAGCATTCTACATTTGTTGACGATGGTGCGGAAGGAACTGCTGTTACTATAATATCTTTACTTACATTGTTTGTACATCCATAAACATCCGTGTAAGTATAGGTTATTGTATGCGTCCCGACTCCGGCTGTGGATGCATCAAAGTTAGTACCGGTTACACCCGGACCACTATATGTACCACCGGATGGATATCCCTGATCGAGTGTATAGGTTGTCGAACAGACTCCTGCCGATCCAAGCAAAGTATCGGAATTTTCAGTACCCAATGTAATAAAGCCGGCCGGATCATTCTGATTATTGTATTCAGTCAGGATCCATCCTGCCGATTTCGGGCTCATTGAAAACCTCGGTTCATCAAGAATGGCGTCGATATATTCCCCGTTATTGTACCGCCCGATGTTCCCCTCGGAGGGCATTGCTGTCTGAGGTGCTACTGTAGAATTATCCGCTTCTATTCCGTCTATATACAAACGGCTTGTTGTACCATCATATGTATAAACATAATAATGCCAGGTATTAATGGATGGCGCCGCACCCCCGTCAACAAGTATGGCACCTGCCCATTTCCAGGCAACGGCATTGCCCCCACGGAATCCAAGTTGAATTGCTGAACTTGCTGCGGCATTCTGAAATGAAATAAGGTTGCGGTTACCACCTGGTGTCGTTGCATAGTTTGCCCAGATACTTATCGTCTGGTTATTATCATTCGGAACAAAACCATTGGTTGGTACCTGGATATATGAAGTAGAGCCGTTAAAATCTTTTCCTCCTGCAATCCTTCCGTCGACACTTACGGTAGCATTCTGAGTTCCGTCATTACCATAAATTGTTGCATCGGTATAATCGGTGCCATTCAAATGCCATACACCCTTATAATTGGTGGTCCATACAGATTCCAGAGACGGATTTGAAGAAACGGCGGGATTCCCATACTGCATTATAATAGTTGTGGATGATGTATATGATAATACTGGAATACGTACCCATGCAATGTACTCTCCTGTTACGGCATTATAGGATTCTATCTGGTGATCCAGTTTACTTCCGTTCTGGTCGGTAAAAATGATATCATATCCATTGGAACTGGATAAACGCCCTCCATTGGCTATCGTCCTTAGTCTGTCGCGATCCGGAGAGGTTGTTATGCTTATCAGTACCGGAAAGTCAGTAAGATCAGAAGATCCTGAAGCCGGATCCAGTGTAATGTCAGTTGAATAAAGGTACCCCTGTGTAACTACAGTTAATGTAAGTGTTGCGCTGTTGCTGGTGGCATTATAACCAAGACCATCAGTAACAATGCATCTGTACTGATAGCCATTCATTGACATCGGGGCTCCTGTGATTGTAAGTGTGCTGCTGGTTGCACCACTGTAGATTCCTCCATTGGTGATGTTGGCAAAACCTCCTCCGTTATTTTCCTGCCACTGATAGGTCAATGGTGCCTTTCCGCTTACCGTTACACTGAATGAAGCATTACATCCTGTAAAGTCAGAAGGATGTGTGAGAAATCGCGGATTTGGTATCCCGATTGCGAGGTCGGTGGATGTGGTAGAAATCCCGTTCATACCTGTACGGGTTATTTCCGGACTTAAAACGGTACCATGTGTTCCGTCAAGCACCAGGTTCCCTCCATTGGTTCTCTTCATTATTCTGGCAAGTGGGTCTACTCCTGTAAATCCCGAATAATTAAGATTCACATCATAGCTGGCAGATGCCATAGGTGCCACAGCCGTCAGTGTCCAGTAACCTGTTACCTGGCGGTCAAATATTTCAGTTCCTGCATCATTCAGGGGCAGTCCGTTTACTCCGATATCATCTGGCAGAAACTGTACAGCAAGTTGCCCTGCAGTCAGGTTGGAAAAAGTAATCTTAAGAGGGTTATAGCTTGAGACAGTGCCTACAGGAAAAAGATACTGGGTTCCTGTTGATCCAATAGCTCTTTGGAATTTGCCGGTTATTGTACCGGCAGCATAGGATAAATTTCCTGAGGTACTGTTTGAAAGTATCAGAGTATTGGCCCCGGTCGTGATATTTCCCTGGGTCATCGTAAGAATATTGCTTACAGTGACACTTCCTGTTAAAGTAACACCATTTGCATTATTTATTGTAAGGTTATTCAGATTTGCAACACTGGACGGTATTAAAACACCAGTGCTTGACCCGCCAAATATAAGACTGGATGATGACGTTGTACTTAAATTTGAAGGTGTCCCGGCGATGGTTGGTCCGTTTAATGTGAGGGTATTTGCACCAACAGTAAAAGTGCCAGATGTAAGAGTAAGTGTACCCCCCACAGTTACATTACCACACATTGTAACTGCCCTGTTAATGGTAAGATTATTTAACGTCACTGCCGATAGGTTTGCTGTGCCGGCACCACCAATAATAATATTGGAAGTTGCGCCTCCTGCGAGAGTTCCACAATTTATCTGACCATTAAGTGTTAATGTGTTTGCCCCAATGGATAAACCGGCACCG
>JALHSP010000131.1 GCA_022865305.1 Bacteroidales bacterium
AAACTCTCTTTGAGCACTTTCGATGGTTACCTGTGCCAGTTCGTGGAGTTTTGCATTGCCCGTCAGTCCGGTGATGAAGTCAACATTAGGTTGGATCCATGTCCAATCCATAAAATCCTGCGATGCAAAATGGCTGTCGCCACGTACTATAATCTTTGTATCAGGCCATTGCACACGAAGGTATGATACCAGTTTTTGTAATAGCCTGGCAATATTGGCTTGTTTATTCCGGCGGCCAGGTTTTAAAATGGTGGTTATCAGCTTTCCCGATAATCCTTCATAAATATGTAATGGCATGTAGCAATACTCGTTGTAATAGTTGTTGAATAATGCCAGTTCTTGTTGCCCATAAGTATCATTGTTGGTATCATCACAATCTAAAATAATGACAGAAGGTGCTTTTGAGTATGAATTTATAAAGATGTCTACCAAACACTCGCCCAAACGAAACAGATCGGTCATTGTAACTGTGTTTTCCAGTCGACTCATTGTAGGCTGAGATGCTAAATCATTCTCGCTTTGAGGTAATCGCCCTGCACATAGTTTAAATATCATATCCTCACGTAGATCATTGCAGTCGTTACAATCCTCATAACCGGCTGCTATTTGAAAAACTCGCTGTGTCAATAGTTCTTTAATTGAATGATCAATATAACGTTGGTCCCTTTCATCATGTATGCAGTTACTTGCTGAGGATAAGAGATTTAGCTGACTGTCAAGCTCACGAAGAAGTAATAATCCACCATCACTACTAATGCGATCGCCACTAAAACTAAAATCAATATTCTTACCTCGTATTGGAAAAAGGTTAAGTTCTGGTGTGGTAATTTCAGGTTTTTTGTCTATCATTGTAGATGGGGGTGTATTTGTTGTAAGCACTTCAAATATAACCAATTAGGTTGTAAATGAAGAACAAAAACCCCTTTTTTATGAATAATTCAGGCTAAATCAATTTTAAACATTAAAACTTAAAAAAATGGCAAAATTTGAAGTCTATCAGAGTGGCAAAAAAAATGAATTCCGCTTTCGTCTGACAGCCGATAACGGACAGACTATTCTCAGCAGTGAAGGTTACGCTACAAAAGCAGCATGCTTAAATGGTATTGCATCAGTAAAGAAAAATGCAAAAGATCCTAAGAGAGTATCCAAAACAAAGACTCCTGGTAAGATGTTCCGTTTTGCAGTTATCGCCGGCAACAATGAGATAATTGGAATTAGCCAGAATTACACCACCGAGAGTGGCCGCGATAACGAAATTGATTCTGTAAAAAGAAATGCAACTAAAGTCGAAATTAAAGAGGTCAAAAAATAAGTGCCTGTTAATTAAGCTTTTATGACATCAATTCAGCCATGCTCTGCGTGGCTGCATTGGTTTTAGATGGACTGTTAATTTAAAAATCAAGTTATTATGAAAAGAAAACTAACATCTGTAGCCGTCTTGTTTTCAATATTCAGTATCCTGGCATACAGTCAGGTGACCGAAAGTGAAAAAAATCTCCGGACACAGACATCTGACACCACACAGGGCTGGAAAAAGGAGGCATGTTTGCTGCCAATCTTGCTCAGACATCTCTTACAAACTGGGCGGCAGGGGGACAGAATTCCGTAGCAATTAATTGCATTTTCAGCGTTTTTGCTAATATGAAACAAGGTAAATCCGTATGGGATAATTCTCTGGACCTTGGCTATGGCGTTTTAAAACAGGGGAAGAAGGGTGAGGATGCCAATTTCAGCGCGTTCGTTGCACCGCTGACTGCAAAATTTACATTCGTCACTGATAAAGATCTTGATGTGACAAAATTTGGTATCGAATCAGGTAAAACGACCAGGAGCGAGATAGGGGGATACATAAGAGCCATCTTTACAAAGAATGATTTTAAGAGTGAGCTTATGAAGAATATCTCATTTACAACAAAGATCGACCTCTTCTCAAACTATGCTGAAAATCCCCAGAATATTGATGTTAGCTGGGAAACACTTATTTCCATGAAGGTTAATAAGTATATCACCATCAACTTCAATACGCATCTGCTTTACGATGATAATATTAAAATACTGGTAGCTGAAAATGAATCTGTCGGATCGCTGGTACAGTTTAAAGAAATATTCGGAGTCGGATTATCATATAAATTTTAATTATTCCACCTTCGCCTGAGCTTAGGTGGACAAAGTAATAACTTAAAACGTGACATTATGAAAATTTTAGATGAATTCAAAGCCTTTGCAATGAAAGGTAATGTTGTCGATATGGCGGTTGGTATCATTATTGGTGCCGCCTTCGGCAAGATCGTGTCATCTGTTGTAAGCGACATCATCATGCCTCCGATAGGATTGCTGCTTGGTGGTGTCAACTTCACGGATCTTAAGCTTGTCATGAAAGCTGCAACTGACACAGTTCCCGCAGTAACCTGGAATTATGGCAATTTCATCCAGGTGACATTTGATTTCTTAATTGTAGCTTTTGCTGTTTTCCTTTTAATCAAAGCAATTAATGCCGCCAAAAAGAAAGAAGCAGCAGCACCACCTCCTCCTCCTCCTCCTGCTCCTACAAAGACCAAACCCTTCTGACAGAGATCCGGGATCTGTTGAAAAAATAGCGAATTCATAACAGGAAATGCATTGACTGTAGCAGGGTGTTTCAAATGGTTTGATTTACCTCCCACCCCCCAGGGGGGGGATTCTTAATTATCTGTAGATCAAAAAGTCCCCTCTGGGGGATTTAGGGGTGAAAATAAAAAAGAAGGCTTTTGAGACACCCTCAATATTTCGATATATCTCATATTTCTGATCCTATTATTCCAATACCAGTAACATGAAATACAGCATAATATTTTTTTCAAAAAAACTCCAAAAAAATTTGCTAGTTAATGTTATTTATTTCTAACTTTGTGTTAGAATTATTTAACTAATACTTATTAAAATGAAAAGAGCAGTTATTGTGTTTATTCTTGCAGCCCTGGTGCTTATCTCGGTTGGTGTCTGGTTTTTCAGCAGTTCAGCAAAAGTAACCACTGTTGATATATTATCATTTGGAATAATTATCCTGGTAGTTGCGTTTGCAGTTTTTATCGGTTTCAAGAGATTAAGCAGTGCAAAAAGAGGAGAACCGGCAGAAGATGAATTGTCAAAAAAAGTGATGCGGAAAACATCTTCCCTGTCATATTACATTTCACTCTATCTGTGGCTGGTCATCATGTACTTTTCCGACAAGCTTAAATTTGAAACCCACACTATTATAGGAGCAGGGATACTGGGTATGGCTGTTATTTTTGCTATCTGCTGGCTAATCATCAATTTTGGAGGCATCAGGAATGAATAACAGGATAAAGGAGTTCCGGGCAAGATACAATCTTACCCAGGAGGATCTGGCAAAGAAAGTGGATGTCAGGCGGGAGACAATCGTTTTTCTGGAGAAGAACAAGTACAATCCTTCGTTGAAGCTTGCACACGATATTGCAACGGCATTTGATTCAAAGATTGAAGAAATATTCCTGTTTGATTAAAGGAGTTTTCCCTGAATAGTAATTTATTATAAATTCTTTAGCTAACCCGATTAGCTGGTTTACTTAATCAATACACTTTGCTTCAGTGCTTTCAAAGCTGACTGTTCTCCTTCATTAATAATTTCCTTTGCTTTGTAAAAATCGTATGTGCCGAATGATTCCTTTGAATATTTATCAGCAAATCGGGTTGATGTTTATCCAGGGTCAGATTAGATATTCTCCGCATCATAATACCGATACTCCGGTTAGACAAATTGAAAATGCCTATTTCTTCATTTTGTCTTGTGGGGATTAGGTGATTCAGTTTACCCTGGATCAGTCTGATTTGTTCCAGATGCTTTCTGGCCGGACCCTGTTCCGGCTATTGAAGTAATTCTGAATCCATTCTGCTGCAAGACCTTAATTGCCCCTATATGCGCACAACCGCGGGCTCCCCCGCTTGATAAGACCAGTGCTGCATTCTTTTTCATAATAGTGAATTTATTAAAATTAAATTTTGACTTATATTTTATAAAATAAACTTAATAAAAAATATTTTAATTAGATAAATCTAACTATATTTACAAAAAAATTATATGTCAAATCTTTCAGAAGCTATCTCGTATCTTTCTGATCTGGTTGAAAAAGTACTGGAAGAAAGTATCAGTCAGTCTGATTTCAGCGATCTGACCCAACAGCAATTCCATTATCTTCAGGTTATCGTCCGGATGAAAAATCCTAATTTAACGGAGCTTGCAGGTGAGCTGGGCATCACCAAACCTACCGTTACAGTACTTGTTGACAAACTGGTTGAGAAAGGTTATGTCAGCAGGGTAAAATCCGACGAGGACAGGAGAACCATGCATCTTCATATAAATAAAAAGGGTGCCAGAATTAATGCCCTCCGTGAAGTTGCATATAATCGTATGGCAGAAAAAATCAAATCAGGTCTGAGTGAAACTGAAACTGCAATTTTTACAGAGTTACTTAAGAAATTAGTAAAACACTCCTGAAAATATTATCTTGAGGATGACGGATATACTCTGTTTAAGTATGATTAGGGAATAAGCTATTAAAAACATAAATTTGTTGATAATAAAAATAATTGATTTTAAAAAAAAGGAGGAATATGAATACGATAGAAAAAGCGTTGATGCACGGATTGTTTGTTCATTTGCATCACAATATCGACAAAGTAATTGACTTCAAGGGCTTTCAGGAATTAAATCGCCAGGTAGACAAGATCTGGCCGGGAGCTTTGGTGATAGGTCCTGAACAAAACGATGATGCTGCGGTCTTTCAGGTCCCGGGTATGAAAGGTTATGTGGTGGCTAAGATGGAAAGCCATTGTTCACCCTGTGTGCCCAGGCCTTATGACGCTGCCGCTACCGGCGCCGGAGGTGCGATGCGCGATGTGGTTGCTATGGGCGGCCAGCCGGTTTTTCTTCTGGATTTCATCGGGACCAGACCCCTTGACCAGGAAGTCATTGTCGGTCCCTGCGGCTTTAAGGGACATTGTGATTGCGGTAAGTGTAAAGTTATGACCAGTCAGGAAAGGCTGAACATAATGGTTAAAGGATTAAGGGATATGTGTGAGACTATGGAGGTGTTCATTGTTGGAGGAGGATTCTCCACCTCTTTTTCCGATATCGTGCCGGCAGTAGTGGTGTCTGTTATCGGCAAACTGGTCACTGAAAAGCCGCTTACCAAACCGGCAAAAAAAGCCGGGGACAAGATTATCATTATAGGCGTGACAGGGAATGACGGTAACGACACACTTTACAGGGCTGGCCTTGTAAAAGAGATGCGCCCGGCTATTGCTTTGTTTAAAGAGGAAAAGACTGCACTGGAGGCAGCCATGGCTGCTTTCGGTACTGGTAAGATCAAAGCTTGTTCTGATTTAGGTGCTGCCGGTATCGGAGCCGCGATATGCGAATCAGCCAGGTATGGCGGCCTGGGAGCCAGAGTGGATCTTTCCAGGGTGCCGGTTTCAGTTAAGGAGATTATTCCGCAAGAGATCTTGATTTGCGAGACTCAGGCCCGATATGTGGTTCATGTAGCACCGGAATCTGTTGATGAGGTATTGCAGGCCATAAAAACTAAAACCAATAATGTTGCTGTAATAGGAGAAATAACCTCTGATGATAAGGAAGTTTTTGAATACAACGGAGAGGTCGTCGCCACCATTCCCAATAAACCTTCAAAAGAAACGATTGAGGCTTTGAGAAGCGGTAAATAAGAAATGATCTGAATTTTGTGGATAAAATTATTTATGACGATTACAATCCCTGCAGGAATACAAATTATATAGACGTTAAAATTTTAGATTCAAAGTAAGGAGTTTGCTTTTCAGGTTACGTTCAGCTCTGATATAGTTATAACAGATCATCTTCTTATCTCATTTATTTTTTATAATTAGATATATCTAACTATATTTACGGATAAATCATGCCAAAAATTCCAGGCCAGGCTTTCAAACATAAAAATGAACTCAATAAACGGAGGAGAAATTATGACTATACCTGAAAATATGAAAGCATCTTATCTTTTTGACGGGATAAATGGCAATATTCTGCCTGAAGAATCTCTTGAACACGAACTGGCATACAAGCTGGGTGAAAAAAGAGAGCATCCGTCTCCATGGAATTAAAAGAGTGTGCAAATGAGATTGCTGAAATCGATAAAAGGATGCAGAATTTATATAATATCTCAATAAATTCGACAAAATTATTCTAGGTGATCCGATATTATAAATTTGATCCATCAATAACTACATTATTTCTTAATTTCTTATGACACAATTTTATAACCAGAGTATTAACGAAATACTATACCGGGTTAAAACCACTGAAACCACAGGTTTGTCAACAGGCGAGGCACACCAGAGACTTGAGAAATACGGATACAACCAGTTGAGCTCAAAGCGGAAAAAGAGCTTTTTTCAGATGTTCATTGCCCAGTTTAAAAGCTTTATGATCATAATTTTGCTTATCGCTGCTGCAATATCCGGGGTTGTAGGTGTTATGGAGGGGGAAGGATTGCTCGATACGTTTGTAATTCTTGGTATTCTGATACTGAATGCTTTTGTTGGAGCATTTCAGGAGAGGAAGGCGGAATCATCTCTGGAAGCACTGAAAAACCTGGCAGCCCCTATAACAAAGGTTCTGCGTGATGGAGTCATAACAGAGATCCAGACCAGGGAACTGGTACCGGGTGATATTGTAATTCTTGAGACAGGAGCAGTTATTCCAGCAGATATCCGGCTGATCGAGGCGGTCAATCTGAAAATACAGGAATCATCACTGACGGGCGAGTCTGTTCCTGTGGATA
The DNA here is from genome assembly GCA_022865305.1 of Bacteroidales bacterium. Classification (GTDB taxonomy): domain Bacteria; phylum Bacteroidota; class Bacteroidia; order Bacteroidales; family VadinHA17; genus LD21. The sequence continues at coordinate 6,813 of JALHSP010000131.1, forward strand.
AGCAGACCGCGCCATTACCAGGTGATGATATAGCGCTTGGAGATCGTATAAATATGGCCTTTTCGAGCGGTATGGTAACTTATGGACGTGGTCGCGGTGTTGTTATTACTACAGGTATGAAGACTGAAGTAGGGAAAATAGCAGATATGCTGCAACAGACCGTTGACACTGAAACACCTATGAGCCGGCGTCTCGCGCAGCTTGGTAAGGTGCTGGGTATTGCAGCATTAATCATCTGTGCAGTGATCTTCATAGTCGGAGTGCTTTACGGTAACTCTGTTTTAAGCATGTTCATGACCGCTGTCAGTCTTGCCGTTGCTGCTATTCCTGAAGGGCTTCCTGCCGTTTCAACAGTTGTACTGGCAATCGGAGTTCAGCGTCTGGTAAAACGAAATGCAATAATTCGTACTCTGCCATCAGTGGAAACGCTGGGCAGTGCAACGGTCATATGTTCTGACAAAACAGGAACACTTACCCAGAATAAAATGACAGTTGTTGAGGCTTATGTAAATCATAAAAGAGACTTGATAAACAGGGCTGCTCCTGCCACTGTCCTTAATGCCGAGGAAAACAGGCTGCTTGCAATATCTGTGTTATGTGCTGATGCTCAGGTCAGAACCAGTGAAGACGGTAAGTTTGAATTTACCGGCGATCCCACTGAAACGGCTTTGCTCGATTTTGGCATTCTGTACGGGATGTATAAGGATGTCGTTGAAAAAAAATTCCAGCGTATTGCCGAGATTCCGTTCGACTCTGAAAGAAAACGCATGACAACAGTCAACAGGATGTCGGAAAGGAGCACCCGTGTAAATGTTAAAGGGGGGCTTGATGAAGTTTTGAGCGTGTGTAATAAGATAATAATTCACGGAGAGGTAAGATCCATTACATCAGATGATGTTGAACAAATCCGGGATGCTAATGAAACAATGGCAAATTCAGCATTGCGAGTACTGTCCATGGCATACAAAGATCTGTCTGAAGCACCACATAATGTACATATAGGAGAACTGGAAAATGATCTCATTTTTATTGGTTTGCTTGGAATGATCGACCCGGCAAGGCCTGAGGTTGTTGATGCTGTTGCCAAATGCAATACTGCAGGTATCCGACCTGTAATGATAACCGGTGACTATAAAAGCACGGCACTGGCTATTGCCCGCGAGATCGGGATCTACAGGGAAGGAGATGTTGCTATAACGGGGGCAGAACTCGAAAAACTCAGCGAGGAGGAATTCTGTGAAAATGTTGCAAGGTATTCAGTTTATGCAAGGGTAGCCCCTGAACATAAGGTGCGTATTGTGAAAGCATGGCAAAACCATGATGAAGTCGTGGCAATGACAGGCGACGGGGTAAATGATGCGCCGGCTCTTAAGCAGGCTGACATAGGCGCTGCAATGGGGATTGTGGGAACTGATGTGGCGAAGGGCGCTGCAGATATGGTCCTCACCGATGACAATTTTGCGACCATAGTGTCAGCTGTTGAAGAAGGAAGAAGGATTTACGATAATATCCTCAAAGCAATTCAGTTTCTTCTTTCAACCAATGTAGGTGAGATCTTCCTGCTATTGGTAGCGTCAGTCTTCAACCTTGGGGCTCCTCTCCTGCCTATCCATATACTCTGGGTAAACCTTGTGACAGATAGTCTCCCGGCACTGGCACTGAGTGTTGACCCTGCTGAAGAGGGCATTATGAACAGGAAACCACGCAATTCGAAGAAAGGTTTCATGACCAGGGGAATGATATGGCGCGTATTATACCAGGGTATAATGATCGGTGCAATTCCTCTGGTTGCGTACCTTATCGGATTGCATGACGGGGGAGAGACTCTTGGTCAGACTATGGCATTCACCACTCTTGTTTTTGCCCAGCTGGTGCATGTGCGTAACCTGCATTCAAACACTAGGTCGTCCCTGGCAATAAGTCCGTTTAGAAATAAACCTTTGATTGGAGCTATACTTACCTCTGCCGGACTGGCGCTGCTGGTACTTCTCGTTGCTCCTGTGCGGGAAGCCTTCAGCTTTACAATAATGGACGGGAAACACTGGATTGCTGTCGCCTTAATGTCACTGATTCCGATTCTCGTTGTTGATATCTTCAAACTGTTTAAGATAAACGGTACGAAAAACGATATATAAAATAAGTTATTACTAATGATCTGGGGTTTTATTATTCTTAATTTACCACTAAATTATAAGAGTTAATCCCGGCGCAGGTTAATAATTGGTTTAAGTAAGCGGCTCTGAAAGAGCCAAACCGGAGGTGGGGCAACTATACAACACTATAAGCTCTGAAGGAGCGTAACATAAAGCCCCTTCAGGGCTTAAAATACCGCCACATTCGTGGCTTATTTTAAAAAAAGATAGGTTTTTTGTATATTTAGCTCTGATCCGGATCACTAAAAATAAAATCGCATACAATAATTTTTAAAATGAAAAGATTTCTGGTACTCGTTCAGATTATTTTATTTTTTCAATTCTGCAGCAGGGACATATCATCCGATTTTACGGCTGAACATCTTAAATGCAACAATCTCGAAAATCCTGCAGGGATTAATGAAGATCCGGTTTTCAGCTGGATTTCTGTATCAAATATCAGAGGTGCCAGTCAGACAGCATACCAGATCATTCTTGACTCTGATGCAGGTACTCTGAAATCCGAAAAAGAATGTGCCTGGAATTCCGGGAAAACCACGTCATCAGAATCCGCATGGATACCATGTTCCGGACCAGAACTTCAGACGGCAACAAAATATTTCTGGAAAGTAAGGATCTGGGATAATAATGATAAACCATCGGAATGGAGTAAAACCGCGTTCTTTATTACCGGCTTATTTAAAGAAAAAGACTGGAGCGGGGCAAAGTGGATCGGATTTGAAGAGATCCCGGACTCAATGCTGCTGGTACCCGGAATACATAAAGGTATAAAGATTGAGGATGACCTTGCATCAAAAAGGTCAGTTGTTCCTTATTTCCGTAAAGAGGTTTCATTGAAGAAAAAGATCAAAGAAGCTTTTGTTTTTGTAAGCGGGCTTGGGCAGTATGAATTGTATATAAACGGAAACAAAATCGGTGATCGTTATCTTTCTCCTGGATGGACAGACTATGATAAGACATGTTACTATAACACATTTGATGTTACTAAAGAACTGAAACGCGGATCAAATGCAATCGGAGTTATTACCGGCAACGGTTTTTACAATATCAACAGGGAACGCTATTACAAACTTGTTATAACCTACGGGGCTCCGAAGCTGATCCTGAAGCTGCAAGTGCGATATACTGACGGTTCTGAGGTTGTTGTCACCACTGATCAGTCATGGAAGACAGCCCCATCGCCGGTCACCTTTGCCAGCATTTTCGGAGGAGAAGATTATGATGCAAGGCTTGAACAACCGGGATGGAGCAGTCCTGGTTTTGACCACGGAAAATGGAAATTTGCATTACCGGTAAGGAAGCCGGAAGGCCGGCTAAAAGAAGAAGGCGACTACCCGGTAAAAGTTCTCCAGGCTTTTGATCCTGTTAGTATCTTCAATCCTGATACCGGCATTTATGTTTATGACTTCGGCCAGAATGCTTCAGGGATCATAAGCCTGAAAGTCATAGGCGAAAAAGGACAGGAAGTGCGCCTTAGTCCGGCTGAACTTATTGATAATGACTCTCTTATAACCCAGAAAGCTTCAGGTGCTCCTTATTATTTCTCTTATACATTGAACGGTAAAAACGAGGAGAAATGGACACCCAGGTTTACTTATTACGGATTCAGGTATGTACAGGTTCAGGGAGCCGTTCCTTCCGGCATGCCAAATCCGGCAAATCTCCCTGTTATTTCAGGTCTTCAGATGCTTCATACCCGAAATTCATCTCCAACTATCGGAAGCTTCAGATGTTCGAGCGAACATTTTAATTCAATTTACAATCTGATTGACTGGGCGATAAAAAGCAACCTCGCAAGTGTAGCCACCGATTGCCCACACCGTGAAAAGCTCGGATGGCTTGAGCAGACACACCTGATGGGAAACTCAATAAAATATGTTTACGACATACATAACCTGTACAACAAAATGATTGATGATATGATCGAAGCTCAGCTCGAAAACGGCCTCGTCCCGAACATTGCACCTGAATATGTCGAGTTTGTCGGGGGATTTCGCGATTCACCCGAATGGAGCAGCGCCTGCATCATACTCCCATGGGATCTTTACGAATGGTATGGAGATATTGAAGCTGTTAAAAAGGCATACCCGATGATGAAAAGATATATGGATTATCTTGGAATTCTGGCACCTGTAGGTATTCTAATTCACGGTCTGGGTGACTGGTACGACCTGGGACCGAAGTTCCCGGGAGTTGCTCAGCTCACCCGGAAATCTGTCACCGCAACATCGATATATTATTACGATGCTAAACTGCTCGCAAAAATGGCATCCCTGATCGGTGAAAACAGTGACGCCAATTATTATGAAGATCTTGCCGAACAGATAAGAATTGCATTTAATAATGAATTCTTTGACCCTGAAACAAAAATCTATTCAACAGGCAGCCAGACAGCCTTTTCCATGCCATTGTTTTTCGGAATGGTTGATGATTCGTGTCATAGTGATGTTGTAGAAAACCTTGTAAAATCAATCAGGGAAAATAATAATGCTCTCACTGCCGGAGATGTCGGGTACCGCTATCTCATCAGAACACTTGAGCAGGAAGGGCATTCACAACTCATCTTCGAGATGAACTCAAAAACCGATGTTCCTGGTTACGGATACCAGCTGTCGAAAGGGGCAACAGCACTCACAGAATCATGGGCAGGTCTTGTCAATGTATCAAATAACCATATGATGCTGGGGCATCTGATGGAATGGTTTTACAGCGGCCTCGGGGGGATACGCCAGACAGAAGATTCCAAAGCTTATGAGGATATAATTATTGCACCTGAGATCGTGGGTGACATTACCTGGGTTGAAACTTCATATCAGACTATTCACGGAGAAATCAGAAGCTCGTGGAATATCTCAGATAATACCTTTACGCTAAAGGTCACAATCCCTGTAAACTGCAAGGCGACAATCAAAATACCTCAAGCCGATCCGGATAAGATAACTGAAAGCGGAATTCAATTGAAATCTTCAGACTACATAAAATTAATAGGCATGGCTGATGGTAAGACTCTATGTGGAGTTTCTTCGGGGGAATATATTTTTAAAACCAGCCTTAATAATTGACCTTTTATGAAAATATTTAAAGACAGACAAATACTCATTTCCCTGTGTATTGTAATGACATTTGTTTCCTGCTCCACACAAAATACGACATTTCAGGGAGCAGACCGGAAACAGCATATTGATAAATCCTTTATCCAGGATTTTAGCATAAAATTCCGGATTGAATCCGGGGATATCAAATTGATAAAGGTTGTTTCGGACAGAAACAATTACATCCAGATTCTGTCATCAAAAGGATTATTAAGACCGCGTGACGGACAATTCCTGTTTCCGGGTATTCTGGTTAAAGATTTTCAGGATCGCCAAACCTCTGATAAGAAGATCAGCGCTATAGGAACTTATATGGATCAGCTGGTATATCTTGACGATAAAGCTGTTCTAAGCAACGCCTGGGCAGGTACACTCTATTCACGTCATACTATGCCGGGTGCAAGAATTTTTGCTGGGGCAAAGGAATTTACCTTCTTACTTTCTGACGGGAAGAAGCTGATGCTTCTGAAAGATTCAGAGAATTTATGGGAAGGAAACATTCCCGGGGATGAAGTAAGGGACATAACTTATGATGAATCCAATAATTCTTTCTGGATCCTGGGGAATCATTCAATCAGTGTTCTTTCTCCTGAAAAAAAGGAAATAAGAACAATTGAGAATAATGATAATCTAACTTGTATAGGAATAGTATCCGGAAAATTATTTGCAGGGACCAGAGACGGATACTTCGAGATAGATCTGAAAACCAATAAGAAACTTGAAGGGATTCATAAATCACTTCCATCGACTGAAATAACCTGTATAACCGAAATTGACGGGAATCCTTGGTTTGGGACCACACAGGGAGCGTTTATGCTTCGCAACGACGGCAGGTTTAATTATTATGCCTCTGAGCGCTGGCTGCCTTCTGACAATGTGATCGACATAGCCCGGGGACCGGATAATTCTGTTCTGATCCTCACCGAACAGGGTCTTGGACAGATTTGTTTTAAAGAGATGACGCTTTATGATAAAGCATTGTTTTTTGAAAGACAGGTACGTGAACGTCATATCCGGACAGGTTTCAATGCGACCGTTGCTTCGATGAAGAATGGAGATGTGACATCGGGTAGTATGGCAGATTCTGACAATGATGGGTTGTGGACATCAATGTATCTGGCAGGGGAAACATTCCGCTATGCCGTAACCCGATCAGATGAGGCATTGCAAAACATCCGGGAGTCACTTGATGCCATGGAACGTTTATATACTATCAATCCGATACCGGGATTTCCTTCACGTTCATTCGAAAGGAGAGGGTATAAGTACGAAGACATCGCCTGGCGAAGGGCTGACGATGCGGAATGGGACTGGAAGTCAACTACCAGCAGTGATGAAGCTATCGGACATATTTTTGCATTCGGAGCAATAGCTGAGCTGGTTGATAAGCCGGAGCTGCGTAATAAAGCAATTATGTTAATTGATACCCTTATGTCGCATATTATTAAAAATAATTTTTACCTTATCGACTGGAACGGGGAACCGACCTTATGGGGAAGATGGAATCCTGATTATGTGAATGCCCGCCCTGTAATTGTAGGTGACCGCAAACTCAATTCGTCAAATATTATCGCGATGCTGCAGACAGCTTATCATTTCACAGGTAAAGAAAAATATAAGGATGCTGCATTTTATCTTATGAATGAACACGGTTACCTGAATAACCTGATGCGACCGATGAGCATTATCGGAAAAGCACCTGACGATTCCGATGATTTAAGCAAAGATCTTTCGGATAGCTGGAATCATTCTGATGATGAAATGTATTATTGTGGTTACTGGGGATTATACCGCTATACCTTTAATGATACTCTTAAAGCTATGTTCAAAGAAGCAATAATTGATCATTGGAAAACCGAAAGGCCGGAGAAGGAAGGCCTCTGGAATATCATGACTGCAATTACCGGGGCCGAGGAAATTGATCTGGAAGAGGCAGTATGGTATCTTCAGGAATTCCCTCTTGATCTTATAAACTGGACAGTAAAGAACAGTCAAAGAAAGGATATCAAATTTACCGAACCTAATTTCAGGAAACAAACAATTGAAGAAGTTCTGCCTCCCGATGAGCTCGGAATAAGCAGGCATAATTCCAACAGATTCGATCTCGATGAAAACGGAGGCGGCAGATCGGAATACAGCGCCGGAGATATCTGGCTGTTACCGTACTGGATCGGAAGGTACCTTGGTGTTATAAGTGAACCTGTAAACTAATAGCTAATGAAAAAGAAATTATTTCTCATTAATTTTCAATTATTAACTGCTGCGATCCTGCTTCTGTTTGCAGGATGCAATAAACCGGATAAACCTGTTCTTTCAGTTTGTAAATCATTGACTGAAAACTGGAAAATGCAGGCATCCGACAGGTTGCAAGGCGTTGCAGAAGAACAGATTTCAATGAATAGTTTCAATGATGCTGATTGGTATAAAGCATCTGTCCCTGGCACAGTGTTGGGAAGTTTAGCATCCTTTGGCGTCATTGAGGATCCCTATTTCGGGATAAACATGCAGAAGGTTGATCCCGGACAGTTCAAACAGCCATGGTGGTTTCGCTCAACAATCACTCTTACAGGTGATGATATGAAAAAAAATGTGTCCTTGCGGTTTAATGGAATTAACTACAGGGCTGACTTATGGGTAAACGGGGAAAAAATTGCCGGCAAGGATAGTTTTGCCGGAACATACAGGATGTTCACATTCAATATTGATAAATACAAACATGAAGGTGAAAATTCAATAGCTTTAAAAATATGGCAGCATGCTGATGGTGAGTATTCAATTGGTTTTGTCGATTGGAATCCTCTCCCGCGCGACAGAAACATGGGTATCTTCAGGGAGGTTTTTCTGGAAATTAATGAAGGAGTCAAAATCCGGAGCCCCTTTGTATATTCAAAACTAACCACAGGTCTGAAAAATGCTGCTGACCTTTTTATTCAGGCTGAAATAATCAACAGCTCTGAAAAAAACGTAAAAGGAATTCTTCGGGTTGATTATGAATTAGGGAAGGTAGAGAAAAAAGTATATCTGAAACCAGATGAAACGTTATCCTGCACCTTTGATCCGGGGGAATTCAGCCAGTTATCAGTAAAAGACGCAGACCTGTGGTGGCCTAACGGCATGGGCAATCCCAGGCTATATAATCTTAAGGCTGAATTTTTAACGGGCAATAAAATCATTGACAGGATAGAAAAAAAGTATGGTATCAGGCAAATAACCAGTTATTTAAATGAAGCCACAAACCGTGTTTTTGAAATAAACGGAAGATTTGTTTTAATTAAAGGAGGCGGCTGGACGGATGATGTTCTGCTTCAGGATACAAGAAAGTCTGTTGAAGCACAGCTGAGATATGTCCGCCATATGAATATGAACAGTATTCGTTGCGAAGGCTTCTGGGGAAAGGATGAAACCCTGTATGACCTCTGCGATGAATACGGGATCCTTGTGATGATTGGATGGAACTGTCACTGGGAATGGGAGGAATATCTGCTTAAGCCTTGCGATGAGAAATATGGAGGCGCAGTAAGCGATGAAGACATAAGCCTGCTGGCCGATTCATGGAAAGACCAGATGCTCTGGTTGCGAAATCATCCCAGTATCTATGTGTGGATGCTAGGCAGCGATAAGCTTCCGGCACCTAAGCTGGAACAGAAATATATTGAATTATTTAAGAAATATGATCCTTCGCGAACCTATTTAACTTCTGCCGGGGGTGCCGGGACGGAAACCAGTAATGTTGTGGCCGAAGTACCTTTAGTCAGCGATATAAGCGGTCCGACTGGAATGAAAATGCTTGGACCTTACGCTTTTACTCCCCCTGTGTACTGGTTTACAGATACTCATCTGGGCGGTGCCTGGGGATTTAACACGGAAACATGTCCCGGGGAAAATATTCCACCTGTTGCTTCACTACGGAAAATGTTACCGGAGGAGAGCTTATGGCCGATCGACAAAAAATACTGGGAGTATCATACAGGGAGGAACGAATTTACAACACTGGACCGGTTTCGCAATGCACTGTCCCGGCGATATGGAGAATCTTCGAATGTCGATGAGTTCGCTTTTAAATCCCAGGTCAGCAATTATGAAGTCATGCGCCCGATGTTCGAGGCATTCATTGCTCATAAACCTGTAAGTACAGGATTAATCCAGTGGAAGCTTAATTCTGCCTGGCCTGAGCTGATCTGGCAGTTATATGATACTTATCTTCAGCCGAATGGCTCTTTTTACGCAGTCAGAAAAGCCTGTAATCCACTCGATGCCATTTACAGATACGGATATGATGACATTTATCTTGCAAATGAAGATTTACTTGATGCTGATAGTGTAACAGTGAATATCAGAGCCTTAGACATTAATTCAAAACAGATATTTGACGATCAATGGCAAGGCAGCATTGAATCAAATAAATCAATGTTTATCTTTAAACTACCTGAAATAAAAAACCTTACTTCAGTCTGGTTCCTTGACCTGAGGGTGTATGATAAAAACAACAAAGAGGTTGATAACAGTATTTACTGGTTATCCCTTAAAAAAGATATCATGGATTATGAAGCTGCCAAAAAGCTTCCATGGCCATATTATACTCCGACAAAACAATTTGCCGATTTTACCGCTCTTGATAAATTGCCGGCAATTAAATTGCAGTACGATTACACCTTCAGTAAAGATGAAAAATACGGCAAGGTTAGTTTAAGGGTGAAAAATCCATCAGAGGCTATAGCATTCTTTATCTTTATTGATGTTATTGATACAGAAACCGGAAAACCGATTTTGCCTGTCTACTGGAATGACAATTATGTCACTCTTCTGCCGGGAGAAGAACGGATTTACGAGGCTGACTACTTCCTAACTGACTCACGTTGCACAAAACCGCTATTGGAAGTCCAGGCATGGAATGTGGATAAAGTATCTTTAAACTAATAATCCGGATTTATGGAAAAACTAGCATTACTCGGTGGCAAACCTGTGAGGGATATCAGAGTCAATCCATGGCCCAAATGGCCTGTATGGGATCAGAATGAAGAAAAAGCATTAATTGAGACACTAAATAGCGGAATATGGTCGTACAATGGTCCCATGGAGACGGAGTTTAACAGGAGATTTGCCGAATTCACCGGTACAAAATATGCGATCTCTGCAGCAAATGGTACTGTAACACTTCAGATGGCATTGGAAGCATGCGCCATCGGAGTGGGTGATGAAGTGATACTACCCGGCCTGACATGGCAGGCGACAGCAGCTACAATTATTGATGTAAATGCAACTCCGGTTCTTGTAGATGTTTGTGAAGATAACTGGTGCATTGACCCAAAAGCAATCGAAAATGCAATTACTCCAAGAACAAAAGCAATCATACCGGTCCATCTTTATGGATCTTTCTGCGATATGGATGAAATTTTAAAAATCGCATCAAAACATCATCTCTATATTATTGAAGATTGCGCGCACAAGCATGGCGGGGAATGGAATGGTTTGAAGGCCGGTAGCATAGGGAATATCGGCAGTTTCAGTTTTCAATTGTCAAAGCTTTTGACAGCAGGAGAGGGAGGTGCTTTAACCACAAACGATTTTAAACTCGCAGAAAGGCTTGATGCTTTGAGAAATTGCGGGAGGCGACCCATCGAAATGAAAAAAGCCGTTGATAAATACGTTGATAAAGGTGCCGGTGTCTATTCAGACCAGGGTAACTTTCTTCAGTCAGGCAACTACAGGATTACTGAATTTCAGGCTGCTCTGTTAATCGAAGGACTTAAAAGACTGCCTGAACAAAACCGGGTACGGGATGAAAATGGAATTTACATGAATTCTCTTTTGGCTGCAATTCCCGGTGTAACACCCATGAAAAGGGACAAAAGAGAAACCAGGGAAGCCTACTATAATTTCTCATTCAGATATAAGCAAAATGAGTTTAAAGGCCTGGCAGTAAGTAAATTCAGAGAAGCACTGACTGCAGAATCAGGGATCCAGGTTTCACCAAGTTATGAACCTTTAAATAACTGTTCTTTGTATGTGCCTCTGACAAAACCCGCACGCCATAAGCTGAATGATAAATACTGGAAGGGAATTGATCCGAAACGATTCAGGTTGCCTGTTTGTGACCGGATTTATCATGAAGAATCAATATGTATTCATCATAAAGTGCTGATGGGTATCAAAGCTGATTTGGAACTGATCGCCGCAGCCATTTTTAAAATCTATGATAACGCGGAGTCGCTGCTGAAATAGGAAAATTGCTACAGTTAAATAAAGGAGCTGTCAAAACATTTTTAAGCTATTTAATAAATCAATCAATGAAGAAAATTATCATTCTGCTTTCTGCTTACCTGAGATACGGTAACATTTGGAAATCAGTTATTCTTTCCGCTGTTCTGTGTATTAATTTTAGTCTGGTCAATGCAGATCCCCCTCAAAAAAGAGCAGAAAAGTCAATATTCACTTCAGAACATGTTTTTCCTCTTCAAAGCCAGCACGTTCACGGTAGTTCACTGGTGGAGCTGCCCAACGGAGATTTGCTCTGTTGCTGGTTCGAGGGTTCAGGTGAGCGGACCGCTAATGATGTCGTGATAAAAGGTGCACGCCAGCATAAAGGAGAATCCGGATGGAGTACCCCTTTTATAATGGCAGACACCCAAAATAATCCTGATTGTAATCCGGTGCTGTTCATCGATAATAACAACCGGTTGCACCTTTCATGGATTGTTGTTGTCGCAAACCAGTGGGAAAGATCCATTTTAAAGACAAGAATATCAACCGACTATCAAAACGAAGGAGCCCCAAAATGGCAATGGCAGGATATTGTACTGTTAAAACCGGGTGAAGAATTTGCAAAAACAATAGAGCAAAAGTTCAGGGAATTAAAAACTCCTGAGCCTGCCTGGGCTGCATACGCGCCCATTTATGAAAAAATGATCATCGAAGCAGCAAAAGATGCTTCCAAAAGAGAAGTCGGATGGATGACAAGAATTCATCCGTTAATACTTCCGTCAGGAAGAATACTGTTACCATTATATTCAGACGGATTTAATGTCTCCCTGACAGCTATATCAGATGATAACGGTGATACCTGGTCACCGAGTCTTCCAATAGTCGGACGTGGAAATGTTCAGCCTTCAATTTTGAGAAAAAAGGATGGTACTCTGGTAGCATATATGCGTGACAACGGAGATGCCCCGGGAAGAATAATTGAAAGCATTTCAAAAGATAACGGATATGAATGGAGCGTTACACATAAAACAGACCTCCCCAATCCGGGATCAAGTGTTGAGGCTATTTCACTGAAAGATGGCAGGTGGCTGTTGGTTCATAATGACCGGGAAGAGGGAAGACACAGGCTGGCGGTAAGCCTTTCTGATGATGAAGGAAAAACATGGAAAGTGACAAAGTACCTGGAAAATGTACAAAAAGGTGAAGGCAGTTTTTCCTATCCTTCGGTTATCCAGGGAAAGGACGGGTTGATTCATATTACCTATTCATATCATTTAAAAGATAAAAAGACAATAAAACATGTTTGTTTTCCTGCAAGCTGGGCAGAAGGAAAAGATATCAAAATCACAAATGCGGAAAAGCTTGGTTTTCCGGCCGGGAAGAAGGTTATACTTCTTCATATTGATGATGCAGGAATGTGTGATGAGGCTAATATCGCGACCCGGCATTATTTTGAGACCGGGGATTTACGATCGACTGCCGTAATGGTACCCTGTCCTTACGCTGAAGATCTGATTAAATGGGCAAAAAAACAAAAATCACCAGACATTGGAATTCATCTTACATTGACCAGCGAGTGGAAAAACTATCGCTGGGGGCCGGTTGCTGATCCCGACAAAGTACCGGGGCTTATTGATCCGGAGGGAAAACTGTGGCATGACGTCCCGGATGTGGTTATGCATGCATCTGCAGAAGAGGTTGAAACAGAAGTCCGTGCACAGATTGACAAAGTACTGGCAATGGGATACACTCCTACTCATATCGATACCCATATGGGAACCCTGTACGGTTCTGCCGAATACGTGAAGGTTTTTCTGAAAATTGCAGCAGAATACAATATCCCTGCAAATGCAATTGACCTTTCCGATACTGTAATAGCAGAAAATTTCAGGAAAGAGGGTTATCCTGTTACAGGAGAGGTGGTTGAATTATTAAATCAATACGCCTTGCCAAAGCTGGATAATTTCTCCAGTGTGCCAGACGGCAAATCGTACGAAGAAAAACGGGCAGGTTTCTTTGCGCTGGTAACCTCTTTAAATGCCGGATTAACAGAGATTATTTTTCATCCTTCGGTTGAAACAGATAACCTTAAAACAATCACAAATTCATGGCAGCAACGTGTCTGGGAAGCTCAATTATTTTCGGATCCCGCAGTCAGGAATTTTTTTGCCGATGAAGGTGTGGTTATAACGACATGGAAAGAGATTATGGAACGGCATAAAAAAAGGAATTAAAATCGATCATGGGCGCCGGCCATTTCTCCATGAATATTAATTGAAATCATTGCAGGAAGCATTATTTGGAATTTTTAAATAGATTTATTACCTTGTAAGGTTTCTCCCGATTTTTCTGACCTAAAACTAGAGGCTCTATGGCACGAAAGTTACGGACTGACTTTCTATATCTTTTTAAAATTCATTATAATATCTAATTATTAACCTAATAACTTAATTTATGAAAAAGTTGATCCACATCGTGTGCTTTGCATTAGCTGTCGGATCGACTCTTCTTACATCGTGTAATAAAGAGGAGCCGGATGGTCCGCCCAAAGCGGGTATATTCTACAGCGTTGCTGATAAGCAGGTGGCATTTACCGCGTTAACAAAACGTGTCGTCTCCTGGAGCTGGGATTTCGGGGATGGAGATACAAGCAGTGAGCAGAACCCGATACATGTCTATGAGAACGGTGGGTACTATACAGTCACTCTTACCGGAACTGATGCTGCTGGTACAACTGCTGAAGCAGAAGTTGATATAGCTGTTGCAGTGACTCCTTATGTATTGCTTACAGGGGGACCTACTGCTGTTAATGGGAAAAAATGGAAACTTACAGCAAATCATACTGCAAAAGATAAGCTGGCAAATGCGGACGCTACTTTTACAATAGCAGCCGGGGCTCCGGCAACACTTCCGGCAGGTGCGTTTAGCTTGTACCTTAGTATGGGAGAAGTGTATGAGGATGAATACACTTTTTATTTTGACGGCAGGTATTCTCACGATACTAAAGCTGACGGAGCTGCATTCAGTGGTATCCTTTATCAATTTATGACTACCGGCGGTGCAGGAATTGTTAATGACGGAGGTGCAAGTTTCGGACTTTGCACCGGGTTATATACACCCCAGGCAGGAGCAACTTTCACTTATGTCGAGAAGGAAGATTTCGCGGTTCAATCTGTTTATGGAACGGCAGGGATTTTAACCTATATCAATGTCAGCACTCTTGATTTTTCCGGAACAGAGTTTGTTGGATTTATGGATTATCAGCGGAAAGTAATTGTTCAGGAAATAACAGATAATTCCATGAGGCTCGTTATGTTTATGGCTGCCAGCCAAGATTATTATTCCTACAATACGCACGCTCTGGTTCTCACTTTCGAAGTAGTCAGATAATATTGTTTTATTAGCAACTCTTACATATAAGGAAAATGAAAAATAAATATCTGTATATGATTTTCATAAGGCACATGTTAACTACAACAGCAATTATTACTTTGCTTTGGGGTACTACATGGGCCGGTTCTGCATACCCAGGTAAAACAGAGTTTCCAGGTATATTAGCGGATCAGCAGGGTATAGTTGTTACGGGACTGGTAACTTCGCTTGTTGATAATACCGCTTTACCGGGCGTCAGTATCGTGGTCAGGGGAACTCAGAGAGGGACTCTTACAAATGCTTCCGGGGAATACAGCATTGAGGTCCCCGGGAATGATGCGATACTGGTTTTTTCTTTTATCGGTTTTAGAACAGAGGAGGTACCTGTTAATGGCAGGAGAGAAATCAATATCGCCTTAAGTGAATCTATTGAAGCGCTCGATGAGGTAGTTGTCACTGCACTGGGTATTACAAGAAAGGAAAAATCACTTGGATATTCCGTAGGCAAAGTCAGCGGTGAAAATCTGACCAGGGTTGTCCAGGAAAATGCTATAAATTCACTCGCCGGTAAAGTCACTGGGGTCCAGATCAGCTCCACCGGGGGAACCGGCTCATCAGTCAGCATGATTATCAGGGGTGCAACTTCCTTAAGTAATGATAATCAGCCTTTATTTGTTGTGGATGGAGTCCCGATCGTGAATACATTGAATAATATTTCCGGATTTGGCAGCGATAACCGTGTGGATTACGGAAATGCAATTTCTGACCTGAATTCTGACGATATTGAAAGCGTGTCTGTTTTAAAGGGCCCCAGTGCTGCGGCACTATATGGTTCCAGGGCAGGAAACGGCGTTGTACTTATTACCACAAAATCGGGGCAGAAAAACAGAGGGATGAAGGTGAATTTCAGCACCAATAATGTATTTGATATGCCTTACAAATATTTTCCGGTGCAGAAAAAATTTGCCACCGGGTATTTTTCATTTACCCCCGAGGATTTCCCTCCCGGATATGTTTTTAAAGTCAATCCTGCTGAAGCTGTCGGGGCAGGTATTGAATTGGATAAAGAGTATTTTGCAGTTCAGTGGAACAGTCCGGTAGATGCAAACGGAGTTCAGGTCCCGACTGAGCTTGTAAGCCACCCTGACAATGTTGCAAACTTCGTACAAACAGGAATTACATCCACAAACGAAATCTCTATTTCAAACAATACGGAGTTGTTGAATTACAGGATCGGAATATCGAATATGTCTAACAGGGGAATTATACCAAATTCTGACCTGTTCAGGAATAATCTGACAGCGGCAACTTCTGTTAAGGTACGGGATAATTTTACGGTCAGTTCCAACATTAATATCAGCATGTCATGGTCAAACAATCGTCCGGCAAGCAACAGGGGCACAAATCCTTTGCAATGGGCATATAATGTTCCGCAAAATACCGATATCCTTTATCTCAAAAATTACTGGGAAGAGGGACAGGAAGGCGTTCAGCAAATGACCCCTTATAACGGTCTCTACAATAACCCATATTTCCTGGCATACGAGGTGAATAACAGTTTTAACAGGGACAGGGCTTTCGGTAACCTGAAAGCCGACTGGAAGATAACCAAGGATTTTAGCCTGATGGCAAGATATTCGCTTGACCAGTTTTCCGAAAAGCGTGAATCAAAAATTTCACCGAGCTATACAGGAGAACCTAATAATGGTGCTTATGGAATTCAGAATATTACCAGCTACGAACGTAATGTTGATGTTCTCGCAACATATTCAAAGCAGATGAGCAGTATCAGCTTATCTGTTTCTGCCGGGGCCAACGCCCTATATAAGAAAGGTACATCAATAGGTAATTCATCCATGTCGGGAGCAGGCCTTATTGTTCCTAACGTATATACGCTCAGCAACATAAAATCAGGATCTTTAAGCTATGGCAGCTATTGGTCCCAGAAGGCGATTTACAGTGTTTATGGACTTATTAATCTTGGGTGGAAGGATATGATTTTCCTCGATATTACAGGACGAAACGACTGGTCGAGTACATTGCCAATAGAAAACAGATCCTATTTCTATCCGTCAGCCTCATTAAGCCTTCTAATTGATCAGATGATTAACATGGGTAAGGGTGTCGACCTGTTTAAGATCAGGGGAGGATGGGCTAAAGTCGGTAACGATACAGACCCATATCAGCTCTACAATACCTATGGGAATGCCGGACAGTGGGGTGATGCAACCAGATTGTCCAAATCGGGTCAGATTCTGACTCCAAATTTAAAACCGGAAGAAGCTGTTTCAATGGAAGCCGGACTCGATTTGAGTCTGTTTAAAAGCAGGTTGCGATTTGAGGGAACCTATTATGTTGTTGAAAACCGCAACCAGATAATAAGGAATATTCCTGTTGCCAGTTCGACAGGGTCTGATTATGTTAACATTAATGCAGGTTTGATCAGAAGCAAAGGCTGGGAATTTATGATTGGAGGCACTGTTGTAAAAACCCCCTTATGGAACTGGGACATCAGTGCTAATTTCACACGCAACAGAACAAGGGTTATTGAAATTGCCGAGGGAATAGAGGTAATTAAGTTCTGGGAAGATGCCAAGGGAGGTGCCTGGTCGTATGTCGGGGATGAAATAGGTACAATTTATGATGCTGAGGTTCGCACAGTTACAGACGAAAGCTCTCCTTATTTTGGTTATCCCATACTTAGTGAAGATGAACTTGAATGGGATGACATTGAAATGAAAAATACCAAAAACAAAATCGGTAATTATAATCCCAGGTTTATTATGGGGCTGCAGAGTTCGCTTTCATATAAGGCTTTTTCTTTGAATATGACAGTTGACTGGAGAAACGGCGGGCAGTTCATTTCCCAAACCCAGCGATATATGGCTGAAGACGGTTCTTCACAGCTATGGCTTAATAACCTGATCAACCCCGGCGGGAGGACAGGGAAAGAGCTTCGTGACTGGCTTGTCGCAAATGAGGATAAATTTATTAAAAACGGATTTCATGTGATAGGTGGTCCTACAGCCGAATATGGCGGATTTGAAGAAAACTTCAGTGGGGTGTATGTAACAGACGGGGTATTCGTCCCCGGCGTATGGGCTGTTCCTGATGGCGAAGGAGGGGTAACATACGTTGAAAATCTGGGAGAAACCGGAACCGTAATTGTCCCTTATGCAGTGAGTTATCCATGGGGATTTGCCAAACCTTCAATGTTTGATGCCGACTTTATTAAGCTGAGAGAGATCTCATTAAGTTATAACGTACCCCGCAGCGTATTAAACCGGTTTAAATCAGTTGAGAATATTGCTGTATCACTTTACAGCCGGAATATCATTCTCTGGACTAAGGCAAAAGCCGGTATTGATCCTGAAAGGGCTTTCCAGGCAGAAAGTTCAACAGAGGGCACAAGAGGCACTCAATTCAAACAGGGAATTGAAAGATATAACCTGGAACCCTGGGTAATCCCGGTTGGTATCAAAATAGACATTACTTTTTAGAAAATTTTAATACCTGAAATTATGTGTACAATAAGAAATAAAATTTCAGCTGCTTTGGTTCTGTTTATGATTTTCATCGTTTCATGTCAGAAACTGGAAGAACTGAATATTAATCCGAATGGCGTTGACCCGGCAAATGCACATCCATATCTCCTGATGAGCACTGTTTTAACATATACCGGGCAGAGTGTTGTCGGCCTGGGTTTCGGAGATATTGCCGGAGTTATGCAGCATACACAGAAAGACGGATGGTCGGGATCGCATAATTCTTATGACTGGTCAGACCAGAACTGGGGAGGTTATTACGGGATACTGAGGAATGCTGAGGAGATGCTGAAAAAATCCCAGGATATGGGACTTGAATTTTATGAAGGAGTAGCATTGATAATGAAAGCCTACAATTATGGTTTAATCACTGATTTGTGGGGTGATGCACCCTTTTCAGAAGCTCTTTTCGGAGAAACAGGCAATTTAAAACCGGCTTATGATTCCCAGAAAGATATTTATACCGGGATTCTCGCTTATCTTGAAAATGCAAACACTTTGTTGTCGAAAAATCAAAACGAATATGAGGGCATTAACTCTACACAGGATGTCCTGTATGACGGTTCAGTTGCAAAATGGCAAAAATTAGCCAATTCCCTTGCACTGAGATATTATATGAGAATCTCTGCAAAAGAATCTGCTGTTGCACAAGCAGGAATAGAGAAAATTGCAGGTAATCCGGACCAGTACCCGCTCATCCTTGATGCTGCCGAAGATGCAACTATCTGTTATATCGGAAACAGTTCCTCTGATTCGTGGCCTTGCAATACAACTTTCGATCTTAGCGAAACCAACTGGAGAAGAATTAAAATGTGCTCAACCCTGGTTGAAAGGCTGCAGGCTCTTAATGATCCCCGGCTGGCGGTATGGGCAAATAAGATAGAAATTCCTATTGTTGTTGATCCGACAAAACCTGATGGTTACGATGAGATAGTTGCAGGGGAACGTGTTATTGCGCAGAACGTAGCCAACAATTACGAATCAACCTTTGGCGTACCGCTTAACCTGGATCCGGAATATATTGGCCTCCCTCCTGCCTGGTCAATGGTCCCACAGGCATACAATCTGTGCCCTAACCTTGAGCAGGCCCCCCTTAATCCGCACGCGTCGCATCTGAATAATATCTATAAGAAAGCCTCCGGAGGACTTCTAAAATCCAGACTGATGACAGCTGCAGAAGTTAATTTCATCCTTGCAGAAGCAGCCCTTAAAGGCTGGACTACCGGGAATACTGCTGCCGGGCATTATAATGCAGGGGTAAAAGCTTCTCTTGAATCCTGGGGACTGGGTGATTCCTATGATACATATATTTCCCAAACAGGCGTTGAATACAATGGAACCTTGGATCAGATCATTGAACAAAAATGGATAGCCAGCTGGACTGCTGCTGCCGAATCCTGGTTCGATTACAGAAGAACCGGGCTCCCGGCTCTGACACCTGGTACTGTTGTTAAAAGGAATGCAATTCCTCTCAGGTTTTATTATGGCACAAACGAACTATTATATAATCCTGATAAAGTTGAGGATGCAATTGCAGGTCTGGAAGCAACAACATTTTCATCAACTGACGGGAAAAACAGTCCATGGTCAAAAACCTGGCTTTTGCAGGGTACAGGTAAACCATGGTAGTTAATAACTCAAAAAATATTCAGAACATTCCCTGAATTATAAAAGCGGCCATCGTTTATTTTATTCGATGGCCTGCTTTTATTTTAAAATTTCCAAACAGTCACTGTAAATGAAGAAATTCGGAATTATATCAGGGATCTTAATTATGTCTTTAATTATCCTTTTTTTCATTTTTACTGATCCGGTAAATAATACCTCTTATTTTGAAAGTGAATATTTTAAACAGAGTTGTGCCAGAATTGATAGCCTGAAAGAAAAGACATCAACAGTAAATGATTCTATAAAGGCTGGTTTTGCCAGGGTAAGCATTACACCGGTCCTGAATAATTCTGAAGATAATTACCTGGAAGGAAAATTCATTCAGTTACCTCTTGCTGGTTTTGGTGACCGAAAAGGCAAACCGGCCACAGGAGTTCACGACAGTATATTTGTCAAGGCTGTTGCACTTAGAGTTAACAGCCAAATCCTGGTTTTTGTGAGCGCTGATCTGTTGATTATGCCGCCAAATATTACAGATTCACTGGTCAATCTGCTTTCCAGAAAAGGAATCCGACGGGAACAACTGGTTTTATCGGCAACTCACAGCCATTCAAGCCTGGGGGGATGGGGGCCAGGATTTATTGGAAAACAGTTTGCAGGCAATGAGAATAAAAATCTCGAGAAATGGCTTGTCCTCCAGATTTCCAGAGTTGTCACTTCAGCAATAAGTGATTTAAAGCCAGCCCGGATAGGAACCGGAAGCTTTAATGCTGAAAGCTACACACGTAATCGTGTCATAGGCGAATCAGGTACAAAAAACAATGATTTCAGTTTTATTATTGTCGAGCAATCAGGACACAAGAAAGCAATAATAGGTTCATTTTCTGCGCATGCAACAACAATCGGATCAGACAACATGGAAATCAGCGCTGATTATCCGGGTTACTGGGAACGGAAAATTGAAGATACTTCTGCAGATCTTGCTCTCTTCTTTGCCGGTTCCATTGGAAGTCAAAGCCCTGTCGGAAAGGGAGATAAATTCGATAAATCAAAATTTATCGGTGAAGCACTGGCTGACAGTGTGAACGTATACCTTCCGCATGTGGTTTTAAATGATAAAATAACATTTTCCTTTATTTCATTAAAAATGCAATTACCTGATTACCATATCCGGTTAACGACAAAAATCAACCTCTCATCATTCTGGAGTACCAGACTGATGCCACCGCCTGGGAATGTCTATCTTCAGGCAATCAGAATCAATAATGCGGTATGGATCACCACTCCCAGCGATTTCAGCGGCGAATATGCACTCCAGTTAAAAAATGCCCTTGCTGCAGAAGGATTTGATTCAAATGTTTCAAGTTTCAATGGCAGTTATGTCGGTTATATTGTTCCGGGCAGGTATTTTTATCTCGATGAATATGAGTCTAAAATGATGGGGTGGTTTGGACCTAATATGGGAGAATATACAATGGACCTGATCCGTCAGATTTCCGAAATCGTAACTGATTCTGATAACTTATAAAGAGCATTTCATAATGTTTAAAAAGATACTTAAATATCTTCTCATTTCTATTTTGGGATTTATCCTGATCACACTTATAGTATTAAGTGCCCCGGCAATGTGGCATCGTTGGGTCATCTACCCGCGGCTTGAGAAGCAGGTGAATAAGTTTTCGAAGCTGTGGAAAGAACCCCCCGTTCTGGCTCAACTCAACACCTACAGGGGAGTCATGCATGTGCACAGCTACTGGTCACACGACAGTGAAGGAACATTATATGACATTATTCCGGCAGCAAAAAATGCCGGCATTGAATTTATATTCCTGACTGATCACCCCCGTGACAATATTGATACTTTTCCCCGCGGATATAAGGGATATTATGAAGGGATCCTGATTGAACCGGGCAGCGAGAAACAGGGATTTGATGCATGGCCACTCGATTCTGCGATAATAGATTGGAGTACTGATAAAGATACTTTAGTAAAAAAGATCGTTAATGCAGGAGGAATAATATTTTATGCTCATACCGAAGAACCTCATAATTGGGCCAATCCATGGTATCAGGGAATGGAGATATACAATTTTCATACAGATACAAAAGATGAATCGCTGCTTCCGCAAATAATCAATTTTATCGTTAACGGGAAAAAATACCGTCACTGGGCTTACCGTGAAATGTTTGATGAACAGACCTCAATTCTGGCTCTCTGGGATTCATTAAATACCCAAAGAAAAATCGTGGGATTTTCGGCTGTCGATACGCATGAAAACCAGAACATCCGCGCAAGGTATATTGAAGATGGCAGGGTTGAATGGGTCGGACCTGATGCCAACATCATCGATACAATGCAGGTGAAATTCTGGAACAGATGGCTATTTCATTCACCGGATACAAACGGATGGATCTTTAAATGGATGATTGATACCTATAAGGAAGGGTTCAATCATATCACCAACTATGTATTTGCTGACACATTATCGGTGCCGTCACTGGCTTATCACCTTAAAAAAGGACATCTTTTTACTGCTTTTAAAAGTCTTGGCGATGCCACAGGTTTTATCTTATATTCACAAAATTCCGGAGATAGTATAAGCGGTATTACGGGTGATTCTGTTAATATTGAACAAGTAAAGACACTTAGGGCAATATCACCCCTACCCGGCCAGTTCAGGCTGATACTGGATGGCAAAACAATAGATATTTCCCCTGATGAAAATTATGAATATTCCTGGTCAGGGCTCAAAGAAAAAGGCGCTTACCGGATTGAAATACATATTAAGCTGAAAAGAAAACTCATCCCCTGGATTTATTCAAATCCGATTTATATATTTTAATTCAGGTATTGTTCGAAAAATTCGGTCATCTTTAGCTGGCAAAAATCATTGACACGCTGGACAATATCCATTGTGGGAGGATCATCTTTATCAAGATAATGAACAGGTGAGGCTTCCAGAAAAAGTTCAGGTGCCTCTTCAAAGGTGTTGGCAAGAAACGAGGTTACCGAAGGATGGTTCCTGGCATACTCCGTAGTAAAATCAACGGGACCATATATATCAACTACTGCTTTTACCCGGTTTCTGCTACCGGGCAAACCCGCTGAGTCGTTTTTTGCTTCATTTTTCTCCCAGCCATATGAAGCTAACAGGGCAAGATGTGCACCGGCAGAACCCCCTATGAGGGCAATTCTCGAAGCATCATAACCATAAGTTTCACCATTTTTTAAAAACCAGCAATGGTACGGGGCTATCAAGCTTTTTCGGCCTGTAAATATCCAGCTGTAACGATTTCCCGTCAATATTTTTATATTCAATATTTTTAATCTCCTCAATATTCTGAGGTATCTCAGGAGTCAGATTGACGAGTTTTTCCAGTCCAATCCAGACTGCAAGGTAAGCCGGAGCTACAAAATGATACCCGACAGGAGGTTTACCAGGATTCAAAGCAGACCATATCCTTGGTGAGACAATCCACAGGATGCATATGATAACGATAATCAGCAATCCATAAAGAACTCGTTTTAAAATCCTTGATTTCATAAATCACTACTTAAATTATTTACATCTGGGGTGTCTAAAAAGCCCACCACCTCCTCCCGCCTCTGGCGGGATACTCCTCCTCTGTAAAGGAGGGGTGTCATGCCCGAAGGGTCATGACGGGGTGGTTGATCCTACTTTTTCGACAGCCCCATTACATTTAATTGCTAACGATTCAATTCACCCAGCATCTCCTTCAGGTTTCTGTGCAATATTGGTGCAGTTTCTGGTCCCAGAGAATTCTCCTCGCCATAGGGAGAATCATCTCTTTCATAAGTATATGGAGCCTCCTCATCCCATTCGCTTTTAGGAATAATATATCCTATTTCATCGTTAGCCAGGCCAAAAATGAATTTGTATTTCCCGGGCATCATATCCCTTACAGATGGCACTTCAACTGGGGCAACCGGAAAATCACCACCCGCAGGTGCTTCAACACCACCATTTATTATTTCCGGATAAATCTCCCCGGTAACTGTCGCAAACGAAACCGTCCCAAATCTGAAAACTGAAAGCTCGGAACGCATTTTCATCCATCCGCAGGTTCCGCGATTGAAAAGTCCAAGCATTACTCCCAGTTTAAACATCTTGTTATTAATTGGCATTGAAAGAGTTCTCACTATCAGGTCAATCCCTGCAGTATCAATCTTTTCAACGGGATTTTCCATTGCATTCAAAGCCAGCAACGCCAGTTGTTTTCCCTGTGCCTCGGCCTTATTAAAAGTCGGCTCGCTAAATTCCTGCCCTGTGAATGGATCTTTTACTGCCAGGCTGGGGTGTGTTGTCATCAAACCCCCAACTGCACCGTTAACGTAGACAGCTATTCCTCCAATACCCGGTTTGATAAGGCTATCGCCGTTAAAAACTCCCTTTTCAACTCCTTCACGGACATAATGAGGAAAATCTGAGGTAATTATCAAATTCTTCCCCCAGAGGGTTTCCGGGTGATCGGCCCAGGATATCAAAGATCCGAGTATACTGCCATCCTCTTTGTCAACAGCCTTTATTAATCTCAATCCGGGATCAAAAACTTCCGGGTCCCTGGTATCTTTAACCAGGGAAATTGCACCTGAAAGGTCTTCAGATATTTCCAGCTTGGCCGGACGTATATTTTTCACGGCAGTCACAACAGAATTTACAATCTGGCTTTTTACATATTCCAGATACTCCTTATTAAGGCCACTCTTAAAAGGAGATTTACCCCATAGACCTATCAGATCTGGACCTTCATGTGTATGTGTTGAAGCAACAATTGTATGGGTAACTCCAGCATCACCCGGAATACGGCTTCTGACATCAATTACATCATCGCTCATAAATCCTATTGCATCGAGCACCACAATGGCCAGCCGTGTTTTACCGTCATCAATCACCATGGTCCTTGCCCAGAGATCATCGTGCACTCCGTTGGCTGCTCTTCCGTTGCCGAAACCTGCGATCCAGACCGGATCAAAAATCCCGTTTCCGTTCCCATCCGTAAAGGTATCCCCCTCCTTAGGACTATATTCCGCATCCCCGTTTTTATCGGTCCACCGGTCGGGTACATCAGGGGTAACCGGGAAAGCGGCAAATCCGGTTTTTAATCCTGAAGATTCTATATTTATGATTTTAAGATCTGCAAGATAACCGGGATTTCGGTCCTTTAAATTTGAACGGAACCATAACAGTGCCAATAAAATCAACAGAATCAATAATGATCCAAATACCTTTAAAAATAATTTCATAGACCTTTTTTTCTGATTTACACTATTTGTCAAAGTTGCTGATTTAAGCTAATATTTCAAAGAGCAACACTTTAAACCTTTTAAATGATGAAATAATGTCTTATTACAATTATTTCTTATATATTTGACTATCAACATATTAAAAATCTACATGAATAATAAGGGTGTTGCTTTAATAATAATGCTTACGATTTCCGGGTACGTCAAATCTCAGCATACTCTAGACATTGAGGTAATATATTTTCTTTTCAAAGACGACATTAAACATATTGTTGTTCCGTCATCCATTCCCATTTTTTAATACTTTTGTTATGTGACATAACAATTTGCCATGAAACAGGTTTTAAAATATACAGGTTACATTTTAGTTCTTCTGATCATCGGATTTCTGATCTGGCGTTTCTATTATATAATTTTCTGGTTGCTGATTGCAGCAGTGCTCTCATTTATCGGCCAGCCACTGGTACGGTTTTTTGATAAGATCCATATCAAAAAGTTAAGAATACCCCATTCTTTAAGTGCGCTGCTTTCTCTGTTAGTTATTGTGCTTGTGTTTATGGGATTAATAGCTGTTTTTGTCCCCCTCATCGTCAGCCAGGCAGAAACAATATCAAGGATCGATGTCAGCAGGTTGGCTCAAAACCTGGAGGGACCGTTGCAATGGTTAGATGATAAAATGCATGTACTCGGAGCAATCCCTGAAGGACAAAACATACAGGATTTTCTTGTTTCCAAAGCTAAATCGCTTGTTAACCTTGGAAGTGTTGGCTCATTGATCGGTAATTTTATAAGCGTGGCGGGAAATATCTTTATCGGGTTGTTCTCAATACTTTTTATTGCTTTCTTCTTTTTAAAAGATGAAAACATGTTCGAGGAAAGTCTTCTTCTTTTCATTCCTTTGAAACATCATAGTGCAACTCATAAAGTGGTCGCTGATTCCAAAAATCTTCTCATCCGTTATTATATAGGGGTACTAGTGGAAGTAATTGGAGTAATGTCGCTTATTGCTTTAGGACTTTGGATATTTGGCATTGAAAATGCACTCCTTATCGGATTCTTTGGAGGGATCATGAATATAATTCCGTATCTGGGACCGATTATTGGTTCAATGATTGGAATAACATTGGGAATCACTTCTACACTCGCTACTGGTTCATATAACGAATTGCTGCCGGTATTATTAAAACTCGCTGGGGTTTTTATCGTCGTGAATTTCATTGATAATAATATCCTTGTCCCCTTCATTTATTCCAAAAGCGTTAAATCGCATCCCCTTGAGATCTTTCTCATAATAATAATCGGGGGAGGAATTGCAGGATTAGTCGGCATGTTGCTGGCTGTTCCTGCTTATACATTGCTCAGGGTGATAGCCAAAGAATTCTTTCAACAATTCAGAATAGTCAAAAAGCTTACAGACACAATCGATCAGGAGTAATGTAAATGCAGAGAGTCCCACTGCATAATAAAAGAAAATTTAAATTTACTGTTCAAGATTTGTGGACAATTGAATTTTTTATACGTCTTTTACGAAAATTTTCTTTATTGCATCTAAGAAATACTATATATGGCTGAGAACAGGAGAGCAGTGATTATCGGTGCAGGCATTGGGGGAATTACAACAGCTGTATACCTTGCAAAAAACGGCTATACAGTTGAAATCTATGAAAAGAATTCTGCACCGGGTGGACGAAGCGGACAGATTATCCGCGAGGGACACCGTTTTGACCTTGGTGCAACAATGCTTCTTATGCCAGGCATTTATCGCCAGGTATTTGATTCGCTGGGTGTAGAACTTAAAGAGGGCAGAGATATTATAGCTCTTGAAGACCTTTACAAAATATATTTCGATGACGAAACTAATATTGCTTTTACAACTGACACTGAGAGAATGAAAATGCAGCTCGAATCAATCGAGCCGGGCAGTTTCGAAAAATCGATGGAATATGTTTCTGAAGGATATGAGATATTTCAGATCGGCATTAAAAAGCTGATCGGACGTAACTTCTACAACCTGTTTCAGTTAGTGAACTTAAAGAATATCGGGCTTCTGATTAAACTCAAAACTTATTTCTCGAACTGGTCTTATGCCAGGAAATTCTTTAAGCATCCTCATCTCCTGATGGCATACACTTTTCAGAATATTTATGTAGGTCAGAGTCCGATTACCTCACCTGCACTATTCTCAATGGTTCCGGCCGCTGAACTTACTGAAGGCTCCTTTTTCCCGAAAGGCGGAATGTTCGCAATAGTTGAAAAGCTTGCTCATACTGCAGAGTCATCGGGAGTAAAGTTCCATTTTAATAATCCTGTTTCTGAAATAAAAATCAGCGGGAAAAGGGCAGAATATGTTGTTTTGAGCGACGGTACAGAAGTAAAGGCAGATATCATTCTCGCAAATGCTGACCTGCCCTATGTATATCGCGAATTATTACCAGATAAAAGGATTTCAGCCCGTCTGGACCGTATGAAATACTCATGTTCTGCAATATGTTTTCACTGGGGACTCGATAAAGTCTATCCTCAGCTTGATCATCATAATGTTTTCCTGTCTGACGAATTACGGCAGGGGCTCAATCATATTTTTATTGATAAATCTGTAAGCGATCACCCCAGTTTTTATGTCCATGCACCTGCAAGAACTGATCCCATGGCAGCTCCGCCAAACCAGGATACATTGTCAGTTATTGTTCCCGCCGGACATGTTGATAAAACTAAAAATCAGGATTGGGACATGATTAAGAAACGGACACGTAAAGCTGTGACAGAACGGCTAAAACGGTTTGGGATAGAAGATATTGAAGAGCATATTAAATTTGAGATCTGCCATACTCCTGAAGACTGGGAAAGTTCATGTAATATTTCAAGAGGTTCCGTTTTCGGGAGTCTTGCCCATAACATCTTCCAGATGGGTTATTTCCGACCGCATAACCGTCATGATCGCTACAATAACTTATATTTTGTGGGAGGCAGCACACACCCGGGGAATGGGATCCCGAATGTCCTGCTGTCGGCTAAACTTGTTGCTGAAAGGATCCTGTCTGGAAAATAATGGAATTTTATTATAACTAATTGAAATTATTTAATGGACTTACAAAAAGAAAAATTTCTTGAAATTTATAATTCAATAGATTTTCATCAGATAAAAGATCATCCGAATATCCTGATAGCTGCCGCCTTTTGGGATCAGGAGAGATATTATGCAGCAAAGACATGCTATAAATTCATGAGAATGATTGATGATCTTATCGATAATCACAAAGTCAGAAATAAAACAATTGCACCTGAAGAAAGAAAAGAATTTGCAGTAAATGTCAGTAACTGGCTGAAAATGACGATTAATTCTGAAGATTGCAATCCGCTTCAGAAAGAGCTTGTTGAAATTATTGAAAAATTCAGGATCCCCCATTGGCCTATTGAAGCATTTGCAAAATCAATGATCTTTGATATTAACAACGATGGATTTCCTACTCTCGATGCTTTTCTTAATTATTCGCAGGGTGCCTCGGTTGCTCCGGCATCCATATTTGTTCATCTGAGCGGACTAACAAATCAGAACGGCACTTATAAAGAACCAGTGTTTGATGTCAGAGAAGCTGCAACACCCTGTGCTATATTTAGTTATCTTGTTCATATTATACGCGATTTTCAGAAAGACCAGCTGAATAATCTGAATTATTTTGCCGATGACCTGATAGCTAAACACGGTTTAAGCAGACCGGACCTCAAAAAAATTGCAAATGGATATCCGGTCAGTAAAAATTTCCGCGACCTGATAAAAGAATATCAATCCCTTGCAGATGAATACCGCCTGAAGACATATGATGTGATAAAAAGGATACGTCCATTTCTCGAACCACAATACCAGATCAGCCTTGATATAATATTTGATCTTTACCTTATGGTTTTTGAAAGGATTGATATGCAGAAAGGGAAGTATACTTCAGTGGAGCTCAATCCAACACCTGAAGAAACAAAGAAAAGGGTTTATGAAACTATAATGCACTTTAGACCTGTAACAACATAAATATTTGACATAAGCTGATCGGAGATGTTTCAAAGTCAACCACCTCCCCCCCGACAAGTCGGGGGGGAGGTGGTTCGCTAAACATCTCAATAGCTTTTATTAAAAAAATAAGAATTATGAGGAAGTTATTGTGTTTTAGTTTTTTATTTCTATCTGTTTTACTTTCCGGTGCGGAAACAGGAAAGGTCTTGCTCTTTTCATTTTTCAAAGGAAACGGAGAGGATGGTCTCCATTTAGCCTATAGCAGGGATGGATATAATTTTACCGTTCTGAATAACGATAAATCATTCCTTACTCCGGTTGTGGGAGTTTCAAAACTCATGCGCGATCCATGTATAATAAGGACACCCGATGGTACTTTCCACATGGTATGGACAGCAGGATGGACTGAGAAAGGTATCGGATATGCATCCTCCAGAGATCTTATTAACTGGTCGGAACAGAAATATTTTATGGTGATGGAAAAAGAACCTGCCGCACGGAATACCTGGGCTCCTGAAATAATTTATGACAGGAAAAATAAGCAATTCCTTATAATCTGGGCTACCACAATTCCAGGGAGGTTCCCGGATACAGAAAAAGCCGGTGATACTGGTTATAATCACAGGATATATTCCGTTACTACAAAGGATTTTGAAACATTCTCAGGAACAAAACTATTTTATGACAAAGGTTTTAATGTTATTGATGCTACAATAATTGAAAACCGGAAGAACTATGTAATGTTCGTTAAGGATGAAACCAGGAATCCTCCTCAGAAAAATATCAGGATCACAACCTCCGGCAGCCTTT
The DNA here is from genome assembly GCA_022865305.1 of Bacteroidales bacterium. Taxonomy (GTDB): domain Bacteria; phylum Bacteroidota; class Bacteroidia; order Bacteroidales; family VadinHA17; genus LD21. The sequence continues at coordinate 36,866 of JALHSP010000131.1, forward strand.
ATGGCCCATTTTCGTCTCCTTCAGATCCGATTACCGGGAATTACTGGGCGGAAGGACCAACTTCAATAAAAATCAATGACACATGGTTTGTTTATTTTGATAAGTATACTGAGAAAAAAATGGGTGCAGTTATTTCAAAGGATCTGAAAACATGGGAAGATATTTCCGGGAAGGTGACTTTTCCTGAAGGTGTAAGACATGGAACCATTTTTGAAGTTGATGAAAATATCCTGAAACCATTGTTACAGTACTCAAATGTTCAGCAGGGTCAGATAGAAGTAAAAGAGGATATTGAAAGTGTACATCCGTTTTATAATGTAAAAGATTATGGGGCAAAGGGCGACAGCACTTCAATTGAAACCGATGCAATCAACAAAGCAATTGATGCCGCTTCGGCTGCGGGCGGCGGAACTGTTTATTTCCCTGCAGGAAACTATCTGAGCTTCTCAATACATTTGAAAAGCAACATTACTCTTTTTCTTGATAACGGAGCCTTCCTTATCGGAGCAGATCCTGCTTCAGGAAAGGGTGGTTACGATGCCCCTGAACCTAATGCTTTTGACATGTACCAGGATTTTGGTCACAGTCACTGGCATAACAGCCTTATCTGGGGTGAAAACATTGAGAATATTGCAATTACCGGACATGGATGGATCGTAGGGAACGAACTTACCAGGTCGGGAAGGGCAAATCCCGGTATTGGGAATAAAGCTATTGCCCTGAAGCTCTGCCGTAATGTTATCCTTAAAGATATTACGATACTACGCGGCGGTCATTTCTGTCTTCTGGCGACCGGTGTCGACAACATGACTATTGAAAATGTAAAAATTGATACCAACCGTGACGGCTTTGATATTGACTGTTGCAGGCATGTTCATATGTCAAATTGCAGCGTTAATTCTCCTTTCGATGATGCCATTGTTCTTAAAAGCTCATTCGGCCTCGGCTTTGCAAGGGTAACTGAAGATGTAACTATTACCAACTGTTCTGTGAGCGGTTTTGATATCGGAACATTTCTTGACGGAACTTACCAGCGGAAGAATTATGACCGTGTACCAGATCGCGGGGTTGTTACCGGAAGAATTAAATTCGGTACGGAATCGAATGGCGGATTCAGGAATATCACCATCTCAAACTGCACTTTCGAATTCTGCCGGGGTCTTGCTCTTGAGACTGTTGATGGCGGAATTCTTGAAGATATAAGTGTAACAAATGTTACAATGCGTGATGTGATGGGAGCTCCGTTTTTCCTGAGGCTGGGAGCCAGGATGAGAGGACCGGAAGGAACACCTGTAGGAAAAATGAGAAGAATTAACATAAGCAATATTGTGGTATACAGCGCCAATCCCGATTATGCTTCACTTATCCTTGGCATCCCCGGTTATGACATTGAGGATGTGAAACTCAATAATATCACTCTGCTTATAAAGGGAGGAGCTCCTAAAGAACAGGCTGAAATAGTAGTTCCTGAAAAGGAGAATTCTTATCCCGATCCGCAGGAATTCGGGAAGATCCCAACCTACGGATTTTTTATACGGCATGTAAAGAATATTGAGATGACAAATATTGAAATGAAGCTGGAGAACGAAGATTTCCGTCCTCCTTTTATTCTGGAAGATGTAAAAGGAGCATCATTTATTAATGTAAAAACTCCTCATATTGAGGGGGTACCTTCATTCATCCTGAAAAAGGTTTCCAATTTTAAAACGATACAATGCGGCCTTTTGCCGGATAAGAAAATTGATAAAGTCGAATCTTTAAAATTTTAAGAAATGATACGTTATACTGTTTTGTTATTTTCATTTTTCTTTTTAACAGCTGGAACAGTGGATGAAAAAAAATCAAAACCTGTAATCTACTTAATCGGTGACTCAACTGTGAAAAACGGAAGCGGAAAAGGTGCAACTCCGATAGTCTGTTCCCTTATCCCAAGGAATATCTGGGAAAACGGTAAAGTGGCAAGGTCGTCAAATGATTATGCAAAATGGACTGAAGAATCGGCTGTAACTGCAAAGGCATTTTTTATTAATCTAAATGAAATAATTGCTTTGAAATATGAGACTCTGGGAGAGGAAGCAGTGAAAACAAAACTATTCCTTACTGACCATACTCATACAACTGAAGCAGGAGCGATACTTAATGCATCGGTAGTAGCAGAGGGAATAAAAGATCTGAAGCGCTGTAAATTAAGAAAGTACCTAAAAGAATAACTATCTTACTCGACCCCTTTTTTTACTCTTTATCACTAGTGTCCGACTAAAATAATAAAATAAGGGGTACTCCCCAAAGGTTTCCCCCAGATGTTGTAATTTGGTTTTTGGAGAAAATAAATACAACATGAGTAAAGATACAGAAATAAAATTTGTCGGACAGCCGGTT
>JALHSP010000132.1 GCA_022865305.1 Bacteroidales bacterium
CGAAGGATTAAAACCATAAAAAGTTCAAAAGCGTCAATAAGTTATCCGGATATTTTGATTTTCCAGTCATTTTAGAACAACGTTAAGTATAAAATATACTGTAAATATCTGTAAATGAAGTTAATCGCTTAGCGCTAACGGTCAGGCAATAAAGTTAGTAAATGTTGCTGAGAGATTGGAGGCCGGGAGGTAGTTTCCTGGAATCGGGGTACAAAATCTCTGAGGCCGGAATGAGCGAAGCATGGCGCGGTTTTTGCCATCAGGGTACAAAACTGTCTTTGGGGCAGGAGCTGTCTGCAAAAACCGTGACAAGTTTATTAACTTTATTGTCCTTGTTGTACGTAGCGCTTATTTTATTAGGAATTTCAATTTTTAAGTTGTCAGCAGTCATCGTCTCGGAGGTAAAAATCCCATTTATTTTTTGATAGGAGCTGCAATATTTTCTTGTTTTAGTCATGTTACCGAAGCCAATAAAAGTCATTTTTTGTCATTTTTTCACGTCAGGACATAGTTATCCCATGAAGTTTAGTCATGCGACTTTCGCTTTGAATGTCGCATGCGGGTCAGTTGTTAGTCCAAGTCTGTAATATTTATAAGTTCCATCTTTACTTTCTGCGATTGAATAAGAGTATGTTTTGAGGATTTTGCATTTTTGGCAGAGTAATGGATCCTGCCCTGTTTCAGACTGTTGCAACGATTTCCAATTGACAGGTGTGTCGTCCATCTCACTGAAGTATTCTCTTGGGATGTGTCCACGGTTTGAGTATATACCGTAATACCTGACCAGTCTGAAACTGGGCAGTGGCACATGCTGCAGCAGAAGAGGGAAGAAGTCACGATAGTTAAGGACCAGTTCTCTTTCAATTGGATTTCCGTTAAAGTCTTTGTTTTTATTGTCCTTGTATTTGAAAGCGATTATTTCATTCTCCATCCGGGTTATCTTGTATTCACTCAGGCATGCTCGTTTAGAATATCGCCCGATATATCTGATCACTTCTTCGGGAGTATCAATGGGGTCTTCGAAGTGAATAATCCATTTTTTCTCGTTGGTTTTCTTCAGATATCTTTTAAGCTGGATAATGTCTTTAAAGTCAGTGATTAGTTGGCCTGAGTTAAAGAGTTCAATAAGCCTGTTTTCGTATTTGTTTCTGAAAATAGACTTAATAGACTTGTAATTGGCAAATTTACCCTTTATCTGCTTAAGGGAGCCGTTATTATCAATTCCGCCCCATGAAAGTATCATGTGAGAATGAGCATGAAGTGTTTTAAGTTCTCCTGCAGTGTGAAGGACTGAGATAATACCTGGTTTTACTTTGTATTTAAGGCCCATATACTCCTTGAGTGTCTCTGCAGATACCTTCATTTGCATATTGAGAAGGAGGAATTCATTTTTTCTGATAAGAGGGTTTAACAGGTGAGGGATAGTGAATATAACATGTCTGTGAGATATTTTCAGCATGTTTCTTTTGATCTTCTCAGCCCATTTTACAGTGTCGCTCCAGGAACATGTTGGACAAAAGCGATTTTTGCAGTTGTGGTAAACTTCAGTTGTTTCTCCACAGTTGGGACAGGAATAAATGTCTACACCCAGAGCTGCTGTCCGGCATACTCTTATATCCCGTACTGCTTTATATTGTTCAGGTTTAATGAAGTGTTTAGGGTCCTTGCAGTAGATGTCCCACCATCGGTCAAAAAAGGTAGCAAGGCGAAACTTTTTTTCACCAAACCAGTTATGTTTTTCCTGTGTATGAATACCACATTCACACATGCAGCGAGAGTGTTTGAGAGGACCTCTTCCACCACACATGGAATTGGTCCGGCAGCAAACACTAAGTTACAAGGAAAATCAGAAATGGGAGTCAATAAATAATTATTTTCTGACTTTAATCTTGTTAGAAAAAACCAGATCATCAATTTTTTCCAGGCTGGAGTCACTAATAATGGGCTCTCCAGTGTAACTACATTTGGGACATACAGGTTCAGGGTTAAAGATCAGTTCCCCTGTTTTGTCTAATTCGATACGGATTGTTTCAATATCGTAATTGGTTAAGCATCTAGGGCATGTAAGATAAATTTTCATGGTGTAACTTGTTTATGCAGTGAGACTTATATTACGCGGGTACCGCGTTACGTACAACGTTTGGCGGTATGTGTTGTTGCCGACAGCTTCGGGCGGTGGCGGGGTTTTTGCAGGGCCG
>JALHSP010000133.1 GCA_022865305.1 Bacteroidales bacterium
GCCAAGTTATACCTCGTATTTAGCTTGACTGATGGGGGTGACTCTTTTACAGCATCAATGTGCTAGCCTTCCATCCCCCTCATTCAGCAAACTAAAGATTTTAATCCGAATCTTTGAATAAACAAACATATAAGCCTTCCAATGATCTTATGGAGTCCGGCTGTGAATGATACATGCATCATCGGATTCGGCTCCCCTGCTGATTTACATAAGCTTCATGCGGAATTTGCTGCCCATAGTACGCTTTATAGTGATTATAGTGTATTTAAAAGCACTGACCTGGGCAATTACCAGCTGATACCTGCATTTCCCGGCGCCAGAGCTGCCTCTGTACTACCTCCTGAAATCAGTCTTCTACTAAAACACCCGAAAAAGGATGTTCCATATATTGGTGCTTATCCGCTGGTTCAGTGAGTGATGATTAAGTTTAAATTGTATACTGGTTTTCTTCCTGGTGCCCCTGAACATCACCACATTAATAATTTATTGAATGTTTAATAATCCTGAATCAAAATATTTATATATATTTACTATTAATAATGTAAAGAGAATCAGATAGAAGCTATTCAATCTATCTATTTCGTTCTGACAAATTGCAAGAATTTATAACCTTAAAAACTAAAATAATGGCTGACAACATTTTAAATTTTAATTTGAACAATCCGGCCTTTTACGGTATCATGATACGGTTTGTAATAAACCTGATATTTCTCATCATCATCATTCGGGGTATTTATTTCAGATACTCAAAGAAGGAGAAGTTCGTGTTTACCTTTTTCTTAATGGGCATTATGGTCTTCTTTATTACCTCCCTGCTGAATTCAGTTTTCATGCAAATGGCTTATGCCTTTGGCTTGTTTGCCATATTTGCGATCCTCAGGTTCAGGACAAGAAATTTCAGCATGAAGGATATGTCCTATATCTTTACAGTTATCGGAGTTTCGTTGATCAATTCGTTAGAAATGAAAGGATTCCCCATGCTGGGGGTTGTGATCTTCGACATAATAATCGTTATTTCAGCAATTATCCTTGAAAAGTTTTCAATTAAAAATAATACTGTAACACACTCAATTATCTACGAAAACCTCGAAATGCTTAAATCAGCGAAAAAACAAAAGCTTATAAAGGAAATTTCAGACCTGACCGGAAAAGATATTTCAAGAGTTAAAATCCGGAGGATAGATTTTAAAGATAAAGTTGCCTTACTGGATATATACTATAAGGAATGACTCTTCCGGTTTAATGGTTCAGGCAGAGCAAAATCCAGCCCCGGAAGTGCTATCTTATTTTGATTTATAATTGAACCGGACAAGTGTGGGTGATTTTTTCTTTCCTTCATTTGAAATATACATATCCCCGTTTTTCATGAAGGTAATTCCCTCAGGCTGCTTAAATAAATTGTGATTCAGCCTTTCAATAGATTCAATATTGCCATTCATATCAAATACGAACAAAAGTTCTTCAATACCCGATAATACAAATAATCTGCCTGTTATGGGATGGATACCAATTGCAGAAATCCGTAATTTTATATCCGGTTCTTTTTTATGCCCTTTCTTCCCCTTCATAGGCACTTTAATATTATTTTCAAGGGCAAATCTTCCGATTTCAGACAGATCAAAGCTGAATACAGGTTCATTTATGAGTTTTTTTGAACTCAGGTTAAATCCATAAATTAATCGTTTCTCTTTATTCTCCGTGTTTTTTCCCGGAGTCTCTTTAGGTGCTATCAGAAGCCTGTTGTTCTTCTGGTCGTAACATAAACCTTCATTATCTTTCCATGGGATGCCTGTTGAATAAGTTGTTCTTTTAAATTTACTGGATTCATAATTTGTTATTTCAGTTAATACTCCGTCGCTCCTCAGGATATATATTGTTCTGTCAACTCTGGCTATCCCTTCATAGTCACCACTATCACTGAAATTAAATTGCTTTATTATTTGATTTTTATTTATATCGTATATAAAAATAATCTCCTGTTCATCCTGAATGCAGGCAATTGAGGCAGCATCTTTTTCAGTTATGTCTGATATTTCCTGAAGGACTTTGGGTAAAACATATACTCTGTCAGGAGCAGATAGGTTGTAACCAATACTCGGAAGGCTGTTAGTATTTTTATAATCGGTTTGGCCACAAAAAGTGAATATGTCCATGAAAATAAGCAAGAACAAACAGGATGTTTTCATAATAATAAAATCAGCTGTACAACGAGGCTGAAGTTATACAATTAATTTACTCAAATCAAATCTTCATCCTTACAATTGAATTCGATATCGTTTGTAATCAATACAATCTCAGATCGTTAGTAAAAAGAATTGACTTTTGCCAATTATTGTGATAATTTGCATATATATTATTATCCGGGGGAATGATATGTCATTTTCCTAATATAGCTTTTAAAAATTATCTTTTGGTTAATAACCAAATTTTACCATCTAATGAGAAAGTTAATTTTAATAGCAGCCATTGCATTATTTATCCCTGATGTCTGTATTCCCCAGCAGGTAAACGATAATGTTTTACTTGGACAATTGTACGGAACTCAGCCATTTGGATTTTTCGAAAGCCTAAGGGGTAAAGTAAAAGAATTCAGGCAAACTAATTACCTTGCTACGGAAGAAAACGGCAAAGCTGTGAAAATAAGAATCCTTACCACAGAGGACAGGAAAACGGCTCCGAGTGGCAGGGATTATTTTGAGGAATATAATTCATCCGGAACAATTTTAAAAAACGGGGTACTTGATGAAAATGGCAGGTTACTTGAGTACTGGGATGTGGATACCGATAGCGGGAAAATATTATCGGCAGCTTATTATACAAATGATATTCTCAGGGCAAATATCAAAACAAGGTATAATGGCAATCAACTGGAAGAAGTTATTTATTTATTTCCCGGCTCGGATGTACAGACTAAAAGAGTATTGATACAATATGACCAGAATGGCAACCGCATTAAATATCAATTTTTTAATAATAGAAACGAACCTAACGGACATAATGAATACATTTATGATGACAAAGGGAACCTGGAAATATTAAGGGGATATTCCAGGACTGGACAAATGAATGCAATTTACAAGTATACGTACAATAACCTAGGGGAGAGGATGACCGAGCATCAGGAGATTTATACTGACGGTAATATCAGAGATTACAGATTTGAATATGAATATGACAAAATAGGTAATTATGTTAAAAAGATATTCATTAAGGATAACAAACCCTTAATTTACAGGGAACGGCAGATTAAATATTTTGACTAAATAAATATGAACACAATGAAAAAACTGGCTTTATTCTTATTTCTCCTTATTGCTTCTGTGATTTTTCAAAAGGGAATCGCACAGGTTCCACATTACGAAATTACCGGTAGAGTTGAAGGAGCAGAAGGTGTAACATTTACCCTTCAGAAAATGTCTGCGGGGAAAGTTATTTATCTGGACACAACAGTTGTTCAGAACGGAATGTTCAAAATAACAGGTGGCTCAGTGGAATACCCTGAGAGGGTGTCTCTTGTCACACTTGACAGAAAAAAAGGAATGTCCTTTTATCTTGAAAATTCTGAAATTACCATTACCGGAAAACTCGACTCCCTGACAAATGCCAGTGTAAGAGGATCAAAATCAAATGATGAATATTCGGAATTCTTGAGATCTATAAAACCATATACTGAAAAGCAGGCAAAGCTGAGAAAAGACTATAATACTGCTAATGAAGCCATAATTGGTGAAATTAAAAATGTTCAGAAAAATTTTGTTAAGAATAATCCCGGATCATTCGTTTCTCCGATCCTTTTAAGAGCCCTCATTAACGACCTGAAACCAGAGGAGATTGAGTCAATCATCAGGTCAATGGATCCTGAAGTAGCAAAATCACCTGATATGATAAAAATCATGACAGAAGTTTCAGTAGCCCCGGGAAAGAAAGCTCCCGATTTCACACTCAATGATGTGAACGGGAAGCCGGTATCTCTTTCATCAAAGGTTGGCGCCAGGCTCCTGATGATAGATTTCTGGGCTGGATGGTGTGGTCCATGCCGGCAGGAAAATCCCAATGTTCTAAAAGTTTATAATGAGTTTAATAAAAAAGGTTTCGATATAATAGGCGTTTCACTTGACCGGACAAGAGATGAGTGGGTAAAGGCTATTGCAGATGACAAGCTGCCATGGACACAGGTATCAGACCTTAAATACTTTAACAGTTCAGCGGCAAAGTTATATAATGTAACCGCTATTCCGGCAAATTTCCTTCTCGATGAAAAGGGGATAATCATTGCCACGAACCTGAGGGGAGAAGCGCTTAGTGCAAAAATTAAAGGAATACTTGGTGCCAGGTGACCTTATGGATAATTATCCAGTTACCCAAAGCCTCAATAACACAATGATAATGATCACACTTACAACTTTTAAGTAGAAAATAACTAATTAATGATTTCCATGGTCCATCGGAGCGACTGGTGAATTGTCCCCTAAATCTTCTCGTCACCCAACCGATGCTGATGGTGAAGTCTGTACAATCGTAGCCAGGTGTAATTTTATTTCAACGTATAATAAAGGCGCTGTTATGATTTGTAATTTATGATTACTGAATGTAATCTATTGATGATTAATTAAATGTCATTTTGCAGATAATATCACAAGAAACAAGAATGATATTTTTCTTTTTGCCCGTAGGGCATTTAGTGTTGTAAAATATTAAATGAATATTATGTATTATACCTCGTAGAGGTTATGGAGGGAAATACCATATCCGCTACGCGGTAAGGATCTTATCAGAAAAACTAAAGCTATGGCTTTGGTTGTCAATAACAATAGATGCTCTTCAGAAACTTGATAAATTAAAATAGAATGCTTAATAAATTAGATCAACGTATTATAAAGGCGCATATATATTTTATTACGCGATTATTTGTATATTGCAAATAAAGAATAATGGATATAAACGAGCTTAAGAAAGAGATTCAATCCCTTGGTGCAGAAGAAAGAAAACAACTTTTAAGTGATTTAAATATAGAGCATTA
>JALHSP010000134.1 GCA_022865305.1 Bacteroidales bacterium
ACGGTAAATCCGGATTTATCCGGGTTATTAAGACTAACGAAGGCAGGAGGCAGACTGTTTTTAAAAAACTTGGTTCAAATTGGTCAAAAAGTGTGCAATATTTTCCGGTTTGTTATTTTTAAGGTCAAAACTCACTGGTTGTCTGATTTTGAAATAAAATATTATCAGGTTGCTTGATGGGGTTTTTTTTAGAGCTGACTCATTAATTATATGATTTTGATGAGGAGGTGGTGATATAAAAAAGATTAAATGAAAAATGATTAAAATTCAAAAGAGGTGATGCCAAAAAAAAATTATTGATTTTTTGTAAAAAAATAAATAATTTTTAAAGGAGTGTTTATTATGTATAAAAAAATGTATCTATGGATAATATTAATTGTATTGTTTCTTTCATTGACCTGCATGACAAATGCAGCTGCTCCGATGGAATTTAAACACGGAAAGACCATGTGGCTCTTGCATGTATATACCGGTGAATTTTGGTGGAATACGATCCAAGAGTTTTTAAAGCAGCAAGTAGAGGCTGATGGTTGGAACTTCAACTTTGTCAGTGCGGATGGATCAGACACAACGCAATTCGATCAAATAATTACCTATGCACAGCAGGCCGATATATTGTTCGTTTATCCCACCAGCACCAATGGCATAAATGTGGCCGTAAAGGAAGCAGAAGAGAAATATCACTGTCCTGTAGTTGCATATACAAACTATATAACCGGTAAGAGCCGTGAATGTGTAATGTACGACGACAAAACGGCAGGACAATTGATGGCTCAGGAAGCAGTTAAGTGGATACAGGATAAATACGGCACAACAGTGGGCAAGACTGTGATTGCCATTAATGGAGATCTAACAATGAGTGGCTGGAAATTGAGACAGGATGGATTCGATTGGGTCAAGGCAAATCATCCGGAAATCAACTATATACAGATTGTAGGTGGTTTAACACCTGAGGGTTGGGCAGATGTTGCAGATTCCTGTATTGCCGGTGCCGGGGGGAAGGTTGATGCAATAATTTCAGCAAGCGATGGCGCTTACCTTCTGGGTACTCTCCAGGCATTAGCAAAATATGGTAAACTATATTACAAAGGCGACCCAAAACATGTTTTTATAGCCAGTATCGACGGAAAACCATCGACACTCCAGTGGCTTAGATATGGGTATATTGACACGGTTTTTGCGCAAGTCCCTGATGTTATGGCTGCTGCTCAGTGGCAGCTAGCAAAAGAGTACATACTCAAGGACGCATCATATCAGTCTGCACCGTATACAATACCAGAAATTCCACTACCACTAACTATTAAACAACCCGCAGGCACTTATTGGGGTGGTGAAGACTTGGTTGCGACACTGGATAAAGTTGATTTTTCCGAGACTCCTATAGCCATATCGCCGCTTCCTCGCATCACCAGCGACAACGTAAATACATGGGAGGTATATGGAAACAGTATCGTTAAGTTGCTCGGCGTAGATATAGATCCTATTCCCACATTTGAAGCTAAAGGAACAGTACCGGAATGGTCTCAGGGTCTACTGGATGCATATAAAGCATTCGTTGGGCAATAAAGTTGGTCAGCTAATGCTTTGGCCGTATTAGTTGGTAAACTGAAAATAGCTATGCTATAATGTTCCCCTCCGGGGGAACATTATAGCAATGAGGAAAAAATACAAGGTCATTTTGCCGGAGGATTAGTGTAGGTATTTGGAGCGCTTTATAAAAACCGGTACAGCGAAAGAAGATTATTAGGATTGGGGGTTTAGAATGGAACGAACTGGCCCGATATTGGAAGTAAAGAATATTTCGAAGAATTTTGGCACGATCAGGGCTCTTGGTAATATTTCATTTGATCTTAAGGAAGGTAAGATTCTGGGAGTGGTTGGAGATAATGGCGCCGGTAGGACTACTC
>JALHSP010000135.1 GCA_022865305.1 Bacteroidales bacterium
AAACTCTCTTTGAGCACTTTCGATGGTTACCTGTGCCAGTTCGTGGAGTTTTGCATTGCCCGTCAGTCCGGTGATGAAGTCAACATTAGGTTGGATCCATGTCCAATCCATAAAATCCTGCGATGCAAAATGGCTGTCGCCGCGTACTATAATCTTTGTATCAGGCCATTGCGGACACAGTCTATTTTTACACCATTGATAGTCTCATTATGGGCTGAACAATTCCATATAAAACTTGAAATAGTTTTTACTTTTTCTTGAAATGCCTGCCATGTCTCCATTTTATTGAGGTATTGGGCTTGATAGCATGAAATTAATTAAATGAATTTTATAAATCTATCCACTTTCATACGACAACTAAGATTATAAAAGCTACTTATATCGTGTATGTTGATTTTTCTATTTGACGTTCACTGCTACAAAGTTAAACCTAAGTTTAACTAAAAGCAAAAAAATGAATAGTCAGATAAAAGCAGAGAATATCAGACAGAACTTTCTCATCTTGGGAAATTCGTAACTTTGGTTACGGGAGATATATGACAACCCTACAATAAACTAAAGAGCTACACCATGATAAGACAGCAGATTTGGACTAATTTAGTAAATGTAAAATTCAAATGCATATATCTCGGGCATTTGATTAATAGAAACCAGAAAATTAGTTTATGGATAAACATTTTCCTTGCAATAGTTTCCCTATCAAGTTTTTCTGCATGGACAATTTGGAAAACTTTGCCGGGACTTTTTACGACATTGGTTGCAGTCTCAAACATACTTATGGTTATCAAACCTTTGCTATCCTTTGACAAAAGAATAAAGGAACTGAGTGAGAAACTTACAATGCTTGAGGATGTGCATTTTGAGTATGAAAAACTATGGTATCATTTCGAGACCAAAAACACAAGTGAAGAGAATGCAGCAAAAATATTTTTCGAGATTTACGAGAAACAAAAGAATAGCCTGAGGACATCATCTGAGACCATTTTAAATAGAAATAAAAAATTTTCTGAAAGAAGCAATATTGAAACAGACAGTTATATAAGAAATCATTACGGATATAATTATTAAAATATGGGAAAGCAGACTTTCTATCAGACAGATTCACTTGGTGTACTTGAATTCACAAATGTGCTAAACAAGACCATGAATATTAAAGCCGAGGAAGAAAAACCACCTCCTCCTCCTCCGCCACCACCACCTCCACCTGAAAGACGTGGTGTTGATAGACCTGAGATTAAGGGAATCCCGGATAAACCGTTTATTCCACCACCACCGCCACCTCCTCCTTCTAAGAATAATTAGCTATAACATTCCCTTCCGGCAATACAGCGAGGGCAAGTCCCCGGAATCAGCTCCGGGGGCTTGCTGTTTTAAAAATCCTATTCTCAGCAAATTGGTAACTATGATTACAAGAGATGAAACGGACAATGATTAACAATCCACAAACTTTAAAAATCAAATAATTATAACAAAAAACGGAGGATATAAACATATGGGAATGACACCAGACGAATTTTTTGAAGTATTTGTTCAAGGTAATTATGAGGATTATCAATTAAATGTCGGTTGTATTCGACAGGCTTTTAATGCAGCTTTATCAGCAACACATTTGGCTGACCATTATTATTGGTATTATAAAAGACATGACCCGTCAAAAGTAAAATCATTTGCTGTAATTCATGATTTTAAAGAGTACATATCAGTAAACACCAAAGATTGTTTTCGAGATATTAGGAGCATTTCCAATGCTTACAAGCATCTCTACACATCAGATGTACATTCAACCATTTCCTCACCTGGGGCTATTGAGAGTATTTCTTTTCTTGATAAGAAATCAGAGATTAAAATGATAACAGAGGAAAGGACTGCAGACCCTAATGCTAACCATATTGAATCAAAAGTCGTTTATACTCGTAAAGACGGACAACAAATTGATTTTTTACCTACGTTGGAAACAGTAATTAAATTTTGGGAGGAACTACTTTATAAAGAGGCTTAAATAAAACGAAGCCTTTCTCGATACCCATGTACCACTCCCAGATAGATCATGTCTTAAATCGCACCGGGAGGGGTAAAATAGCCCTTAAAATGCTTTTTGTGTATTCGATTGTGTATTCAAATAAAAAAGACAGTCATTTCATATTTTCATAACTGTCTTATTATTAACGTGGAGATTAGGGGAATCGAACCCCTGACCTTGTGACTGCCAGTCACATGCTCTAGCCAACTGAGCTAAACCCCCTCTTTGCACCCGCAAATGTAAAAAAAAATTAAAAAATATAAAACCGTGGGATTTGCAGCTCTTTAAGTTTTGTCCATATATTGCTATTTTGTATTTTTGCCCGACATTTAAAAATCACAGGTGACGATTTCCTGTAAATTATTATCGTGAGAAACAAAATGGCATTATTGTTGACTTTATGTATCAAATAACGCTTTTTCACGTTAAACAGTTCAGGAAAAACCAGAATAACGGATAACAAGTTATCGGAAGGCATGGATAAAAACATAAAGAATATATCCGATTTTGATGATCTGATTTTTGCTACACGGAACAGGGAATATGGTGCATACCAGTTAAGAAAAAAATATAATTCCGTTGTAATTGCAGGAATTTTAATAGCTTCATTGATAGGATGTTCTGCGGTAATTATCCCTTTTCTCATTAAGCCTGATGATGAAAGAATCTTAGGTGGCGGGGCAAGGTATGTGCAGGTTCAGATGGAGAACCTTGAGCCTCCGGAAGAAGCAATTTATGTTCCACCAGCTCCGCCGCCACCAGAATCAGCCAGGGTTGAAGAGAGTATGAAATATGTTCCTCCGGTAGTTGTGGATACTGTATTCACGACTGAAAAGCCCACTGCTGCTACCGATGAATTCCTGTCTCAGACAGAGGGTGATGAATCTGAGTCGTTCGGCAATGGTACAGGCGGTGATTTACTGACCAGAGGAGACGGATCAGAAGTTGAAGAGCCATTTTTCATTGTCGAAGTGATGCCCACATTCAGAGGCGGAGATTTAAATAAGTTTCGTGAATGGATTAATAAGCGGACAAACTACCCGCAGGCTGCTGTCGATTCTAATATTAAAGGAATTGTATTCCTTACATTTATTGTCGAAAAGGACGGTTCAGTGAGTAATGTCAAAGTGCTTAAAGGAGTGCATCCGCTGCTTGATGACGAGGCGGTAAAGGTAATCTCTGAATCACCTAACTGGACCCCGGGATTGCAAAGAGGACAACCAGTCAGAGTCAGGTACCAGATCCCGCTCAATTTTACTCTATAGTATTAATTTATTGAATAGGAGCAGGCTATTAGTATTATCAGATATTTCAGTGTTTTTCTTATCTTTATCGATAGTTATTAAGTAATTGTTATATGAAAAAGTCCATAGCTTTAATTTTCGTAGTAACGATCATCCTTTCCGGATGCGGATCATCCAAGAAGCAGCTTGAAAGAGGCAACTATGATGCTGCAATCGGTACAGCGGTAAGACAGCTGCGTAAAGATCCTGATGATGCCAAACAGATCGCAACTCTTGAACGGTCCTATAAGATAGTGATTGATCAGGATAATGAAAGAATAAGGTTCCTTAAGATGGAAGGCAGACCGCAAAACTGGGATGAAATTTATCTTATTTACAAAAGGCTCAGCGACAGACAGGCCCTTGTTAGAACTGTCTTACCTCTGAGCGTCGGAAACCGGACAATTGAATTCCCCAATATTGATTATTTGCCTGAAATGATTGGCGCAAAACGCAAGTCAGCCGATTTCTATTATGCACATGGAAACGAACTGATGAAGAGCGGCCTGAAAGATTCATACAGGCAGGCATTTGCAGAATTTGTGAGAGCCAAGGAATATGTCGGAGATTATGAAGGTATTGATAACAAGATCCAGGAAGCGAAATATCTTGGCATGAGCAGGGTATTTGTCTCATTACAGAATACAACTATGCTGAAATTCCCGAAAGAATTTGAAGAAGATCTCCTTACTGTTGACATTCAGGCACTGAACAGCGAATGGGTTGAATTCCACACACTTAACCTGGATGATAATGTTCAGTACGACTATTTTGTTAATGTCAATGTTAAAAATATAGCTGTCAGCGATAACCAGACAGCACAGAGAGATTCTGTGATAAAAAAGGATGTTGAGGATGGATTTAATTACCAGCTCGACAGCAAGGGAAATGTAATGAAGGATTCCCTGGGGAATGACATTAAAGTGAAGAAATATAAAACCCTTCAGTGTGCTCTGATATCAACAGTACAGACAAAAGCATGCCGGATTGATGGCGATATTGAGATAATACAGATGAATCCGAATAAGGTCCTTAAAAAAGATCCGATGGGAGCGCAGTCAAATTTTGAAAATATCTCGGCAAGAGCTCTCGGCGATCTTGGAGCTTTGAACGCTTCTCAGCTTGAGCGGACTAAAACACAGGTTGTTCCTTTCCCTTCCGATATTGAAATGGTACTGCGTTGCTCGGAATCTCTCAAGATGGCAATACGAGGTTCAATACAAAGCAACAGGAGGCTTATTAACTAAATGATAGATACAACCCTGCCTCAGGAAAAAGCAATCCTTGTGGGTATAAATTATCCCGGACAGGATGAACACGAGGCGGAAGACTATATCGACGAATTATCATTTCTTGCTGAGACAGCAGGAGCTAAACCTGTAAAAAGATTTATACAGAAACTTGAAATGCCTGATCCCCGGACATTTGTCGGATCAGGCAAAATAACCGAGATAGCTCAATACGTCAGGGAGAACAGTATCGACATTGCAATCTTCGATGACGAACTCTCTTCAAGCCAGCTGAGAAACATTGAAAAAATCCTCGGCTGCCGGATACTTGACAGGACAAATCTCATTCTTGATATTTTTGCCGGAAGGGCACGGACATCATATGCCAGAACACAGGTGGAGCTTGCGCAATATCAGTATCTTCTTCCACGCCTGACTGGTTTGTGGACCCACCTTGAAAGACAGAGAGGAGGTATCGGACTGAGAGGTCCGGGTGAGACGGAGATTGAAACTGACCGGAGGATAATAAGGGACAAAATTGCACTCCTGAAAGCCCAGCTGAAGAAAATTGACATCCAGATGGCTACCCAGCGGAAAAATCGCGGGAAAATGGTCAGGGTAGCACTTGTCGGTTATACGAACGTCGGGAAATCGACAATCATGAATCTCCTCAGCAAATCAGATATTTTTGCGGAAAACAAACTTTTTGCAACTCTCGACACTACAGTCCGTAAAGTAGTTATTGGTAACCTGCCATTTCTGCTTTCAGATACTGTTGGATTTATCCGCAAGCTGCCTCATGACCTGGTGGAATCATTCAAATCAACCCTTGATGAGGTAAGAGAGTCTGATCTGCTCGTTCATATCGTGGATATTTCTCACCCTGGTTTTGAAGAGCAGATGGAAATAGTCAATGAGACACTTCGTGAACTGGGTTCTGCTGATAAGCCTTCAATAATTATCTTTAATAAGATTGATACTTTCTTCTTTACAGTAAAGGATGAAGACGATCTGACTCCGGTAAGAAAGGAAAACTATTCCCTTGCGGATCTTAAAAATACCTGGATGGCTAATAACAAGTACTATCCCACTGTTTTTATTTCAGCAAAAACAAAAGAGAATGTTGAGGAGCTGCGCAGGATCTTATACGATGAAGTGAAGAAGATTCACATTACCAGGTATCCTTATAATGATTTTCTGTTTGAAGCACCCTCATCCACTCTGAAGGGGAGCTAAGCCCCATCCATTAAGTAGATACCGCCTGAATATCAGGAAATTAAGCCACCTTTTTGTGAGGGGGACAGCAGTTTCAATACAGCTTCTTCGCCACCATATACTCCGCAATCTGAATTGCGTTGGTTGCAGCGCCCTTGCGGATATTATCCGATACAATCCAGAGGTTCAGACATTTTTCTCTCGACAGATCCCTTCGGATCCTGCCCACAAAGACTTCATCCCTGTTATGTGAGAGTATCGGCATTGGGTATTTGTTCTCTGCAGGATTATCATATACAACAACACCAGGGAACTGGCTGATAAGAAATCTGACATCATCTATATGGAAGTCTTTCTCAAACTCGACATTCACAGCTTCTGAGTGTCCGCCAACAACCGGTATCCTTACAACCGTTGCAGTTGCCTGGATTGTCATATCTTCAAGTATTTTCCGCGTCTCGTCAACAAGCTTCTGCTCTTCGGAGGTATATCCGTCAGCCTGAAATGTGCCGCCATGAGGGAAACAATTCATATCAATAGGATGGGGATAAGCCATCTCACCTTTTATCCCGTTTCTTTCATTCTCCATCTGTGTGACAGCCTTGACACCAGTTCCGGTTACTGACTGGTATGTCGCAATTACGAGACGTTTGATCTTGTATTTCCTGTGAAGCGGAGCCAGTGCCATTACCATCTGAATAGTGGAACAGTTGGGATTTGCAATAATCCTGTCTCCTTTTTTCAGAACATGACTGTTGATTTCCGGAACAATAAGGGGAACGTTATCATCCATCCGCCATGCTGAAGAATTATCAATAACAATAGTACCATTCCCGGCAAATACAGGTGCCCACTCTTTTGATGTTGATGCTCCGGCAGAAAAAATGGCAAAAACAGGTTTGGCTTCTACAGCTTCCATTACACTGACAACCTTTACAGGTTTCCCCTTGAAGATAACTTCATTACCTACCGATTTCTGTGAGGCAGCAGGAATTAATTCTGTGACTGGAAAATTTCTCTCTTCAAGGACTTTCATCATCGTCCTGCCGACCATTCCGGTAGCTCCAACGACAGCTGTTTTCATAATTTTAAAATTTGAAAAGTTAAAGTAATTGACTATATTTACTATACTTTAAAAACGGTCAAAATTAACTTTTTTTCCTTTTCGTCGCGCTGCATGATAAAAGTTATTTTGGTATTACTCTTAATGCCTTTACCGGCATTCGGACAGATTGTTGAAAACTTTGAATCCGGTAATACTGATAATTGGATCCAGAGTGATGAGGGACGCTGGATAGCTGATTCTTCAGCCAGGATCTCAGGAAGTTTCTCTCTGCATCACTCTTTTGATAATCCGGGCAACGGGATTGATTGTATCGGAATGCCTCTGGCAGACCTTCATCCTTCCGAAGGTATAATAAGATGGTCATTCTCATTAAGACATGGTTACGATCCTTCATCATTAAATAACTGGGCAGTGTTTCTGATGTCTGATTCTGAGCCATCTGCGATGACTGCAATGGAGAATATCTCCGGCTTTGCAGCCGGGGTCAACATCACAGGATATGACGATACACTCAGGTTATGGAAGGTAAAACAAGGTGAAATGAAAGTAATCATTACCTGTCCGGTTAACTGGCAAACCGATGTTGGTACTGATAAAGCGGCAAGTATAATAGTTGAAAGGGCAGTGTCAGGTTACTGGAGTATTTCAGTTTACATTGATAATACTATTCTTAAAGGGACAGCTACAGGATTTGATAATGAATTATTCCTCCCGGAATGGTTCGGAGTTATTTACAGATATTCATCCACCCGTGACAGGTTGCTCTGGTTTGATGATCTGACAATAGACGGCGTCTTTTATGAGGATAAAATTCCTCCGTCTATAATCGGTTGCAGGGTTTCCGGTACGAAATCTTTGGAAATTACCATGAATGAAGAGCTGTCAGGCAACAGTCTGCTGCCCGGGAATTATGCATTAAACGATATTAATGAAAAAGCGGTCGCTGTTAATAAGAAATTTTCGGCAACATACCGTGTAGAGTTTGGGAATTATTTTAATAATAAAATATTGAATAATTTATTGATAAGCCATTTATGTGATAAGTCCGGTAACTGTTCCGACAATATACAGGTATCCTTCACGCCGGTCTGGCCTGAAACGGGTGATGTAGTAATCTCTGAAATAATGGCTGATCCTCTTCCTGTTGTATCGCTCCCGGGGGAAGAGTACCTGGAAATAACAAACAGGACAGGATTCACTTTCAATCTGTCAAAATGGGAACTTTTAACTGAAGGACAGAATGTTATTATCCCTGAAAAGCTTATCCTGCCTGGAGAAGCTGCTATTATCTGTTCGGTTCAGGATACTGTATTATTTTCAAAATTTGGAAAAGTAATCGGATTGAAATCATTCCCGGCGCTGACTGATGATGGCAGGATCATTGTTCTGAAAGACAGCCTTGATAATATGATACATGGTGTAGAATATTCGTCTGATTGGTATGGTGATGAATTAAAAGCAGGAGGGGGATGGTCGCTCGAAATGATCGATACAGACTTTCCGTTTTATTCTGAAGGCAACTGGGAGGCTTCAGAATCCCGTTATGGTGGCACTCCGGGAGCTGTCAATTCAGTCTCTCGCTTTAATCCTGATAATTCGTTTTCAGGAATTGAGAATGTATTTCCGGTGGACAGCGTTACACTTGATGTCAGGTTTTCAGAAACAGTACTTAATCTTACAGATAAATCCGAGAACATTAGTCTGGATGGAAACAGAATAAGCACGGTTACTCCTGCTGATCCGTTATTTCGTCATTTCATTATTAAACCTGAAAAGCCGTTGCTTAAAGAGCAGATTTATACACTTAATGTCCCTGGTACAGTCACTGATGCTGCAGGTAATACAATAGCCAGATCCTCATTCCGGTTCGGAATCCCTGTCACGGCAGATAAAGGAGATATGGTGTTTAACGAACTGTTATTCAATCCACTGCCTGATGATCCGGACTATATCGAGCTCTTTAACTGCTCGGCAAAAGTAATAGATGCTTCCAGGCTATTCCTTGCCTCTGTAAATGATGATACCGGTGATACATCTCAGACAGAACAGGTTGCTGAGGAACACAGATGTATTCTGCCGGGTTCATATTACGCTGTTACTGCTGACCGGGATAAAATTATAAGCAGATATTATTCTTCAGAAAAGGAAAATATTTTTAATGCAAAGTCTCTTCCATCAATGGCTGATGATAAAGGGCATCTGATACTTTTCAATCCTGAGCTTGTTAAGGCAGATGAAGTTTTATATGACGAAGAAATGCATTATTCACTCCTTGCCGGCACGGAGGGTGTTTCACTTGAGAAGGTCAGGCCGCAGAATATTTCAGCCGACAGAATGAACTGGCATTCTGCATCGGAAAGTTCAGGATGGGGGACACCGGGCGCACCAAATTCAGTATTTGTTGCAGATCCGGCCACTGATGACCGGATCATATTTTCATCCGGTAAAATATCGCCTGATAATGATGGATTTGAGGATATTCTTATTATTGATTTTAACCTGACCGGGATTGGGAATGTTCTTAAAATAACGGTTTTTGATGAAACCGGAACATATGTGCACAGGATTGCAGACAATTTTCTGGCAGGCCCGAAAGCGTCTGTTAGCTGGGATGGAACAGCAGCTGACGGGACACTTGTAAACACCGGGATCTATATCCTTTTAATCGAATTATATGATGATAAAGGCAAAACCAGGTCCTGGAAAAAAGTTTGTACTGTAATAAGATAGATTCTTTTTAAATCCCCTCCAGGGAGGGGAACTAAGAAATTATAACGACGAAATCAAATCCGTCATAATAGTCGTCATACGCTCCTCGGTTTTGGCGGCCTCTTTTATTACTGATTCATGTGTTGTATATTCTATTTTCCCCTTAACGCCAAGGTCCGTTATAATGCTGACGGCAAAACATGGGAGATTCATCTGGCGCGCAATAATCACCTCGGGGGTTGTTGACATCCCGACTGCATCGGCACCTATGATCCTGAAATATCCGTATTCAGCCGGTGTTTCGAAAGTGGGTCCGCTCGTCGCCAGGTAAACACCCTTATGAATATTGATTTTATGATCCCGGGCAATAAGAATTGCTTTTTCGATCAGGTTTCTGTCGTATGCTTCACCCATATCGGGGAAGCGGGACCCTATGCGATCATCATTAGGACCTATAAGCGGGTTTGGCAGGAGGCTGATGTGATCGGTGATTACCATTATATCACCTATCTGGAACATGGGATTAACTCCTCCTGCAGCATTGGAAAGAAAAAGACATTTTATTCCAAGATATTTTAGCACCCTCACAGGTAATGCCATCTTTTCAGGACCATATCCTTCATAAAAATGAAATCTGCCCTTCATGGCAACAATTTTTTTTCTGCCAAAATCACCATAAATAAGCTTGCCTTCATGACCTTCCACTGTGGAAACAGGGAAATTCGGGATATCTTTATAATCTATCTCTGTCCGGTTCTCAATTTTTGCGGTAAGCCCGCCTAATCCGGTTCCGAGTATTATACCGGCATCCGGATTTATTATTCCCTTCGCCTTAAGAAACTCAGTCGTTTCATTTATTTTTTCTAACATATTCAACTATCAGATTATCAAACTTATCCTTATCGTCATTTAAGAAATGTATTACAATTGGAATGAAATAAAATGCCGATCGGACAGGTCCTGCAATATTAGTAAATTCCCGTAACCTTACAGCATCTTTTTCTGTAGTAAAAACGTACCTCCTTGAGGTCTTTAGAGTAGTCCATGCGGATTGGATCTTTTCAATATCCTTTAATGTAAATTGATGATGATCACCGAATGAAAGGTGAATAATCTCTCTGAAGCTCTTTTGCAGATAATCAAGGAGCGGATCAGGATTAGCTATTCCTGTAACAAGGACAATTCCGCTCTCCTCTCTTTGTGACAGGGAAAAAACATCTGGTTCCGCATTTATATCATCAAATACAGGTGTCGGATCTTTATAAATAACTGATGTAAAATAAAGGTTCTGCCACGGAGCCTTATTAACTTCTCCAGATATTAATTCCTGCTGAACAGAAGAAATATCTGATGGCGATTTTGTAATAATTATTATATCAGCTCTTTTTATATTTTTTATGCTTTCCCTCAGGTTCCCGTATGGTAATAAATGATCCTTTGCCATTGGCCTTTCAAAGTCTGACAAGAGAATGGTAAGTCCCGGAATTATTCTTCTGTGCTGGAAGCCATCATCCAGGATGATTACATTTGTCCCAGGCTTTTCTTTAAGCAATTTATTTACACCATGTACCCTGTTCCTGTCCACAGCTACAGTTATGTCAGGATATTTTCTGCATATATGCATTGGTTCATCTCCGATATCAGTTACCGGGGAATTTAATGCAGCAATTTTAAATCCATGTGATTTTCTTTTATACCCCCTGCTAAGAATTGCTACGTTGAAGTTTTTTCTTAGCATCCCGGCAAGATATTCGGTATGAGGTGTCTTGCCCGTACCGCCGACTGTCAGATTTCCTATACATATTACTGGAAGTCTGAATTTGTGGGATTGAAGGATTCCTGCGTTATACAGGAAATTCCTTACGGCTGTTATGAGCCCGTAGATAAGAGAAAACGGATAAAGAAATATACTTCTCCTGGTTCTCATGAATTAGTGAATCTCAATAAAATACGGCAAACGCATCTGGATCCCGGTCATTTCACTGATTTCTAAAAGATCGTTATAGAATCTAAAAGATTCACCCAGGTTCCTTTTCAGGAATTTCATCATTACCTCACCCGTAATCTGGTTAAGAAGTCTGGTATAGGGATCCTCAACCACAGGCAGCTCTCTGATTGACCAGGTTTCGATACCTGCAAGGTCAGCAGCCCCTCTGATAGCATCATTAAGACCTCCTATTTCATCAACCAGACCGATTTCCTGAGCCCGGGTTCCGCTCCACACCCGTCCCTCACCGATGTTGTCAACAGACTCAACACTCATTTTTCTCCCTGATGCAACTCTGCTTATAAAATCGCTGTACACTTTTTCAACACTCATCTGCATGACCTCTTTTTCATATGTATTCATCGGACGGTATATTGAAGGAAAATCGGAGTACTTGTTAGTATTTACAGTCTCAGTCGAGATACCGAGCTTCTGTTCCAGAAGCTTGCTTGTATTGGGTAAAAGAGCGTATACACCGATTGATCCGGATATCGTTGTGGGATTTGCATAAATTTTGGTACCAGGCGCCGAAATATAATAACCTCCCGACGCAGCATAATTTCCCATCGAAATTACGACAGGTTTAGTCCTGGCAGCAAGCTCCAGTTCCCTCCAGACTAAATATGAGGCTGTTGCGACGCCTCCAGGTGAATTCACCCTCATAACGATAGCTTTTACGGAACTGTCAAGCCTCTCCTTTCTGATAACCTCCGCATAACGATTTCCTCCGATATTATATTCATTCCCCTTGCCCATAACTATTTCACCTTCAGCATAAATAACTGCAATCCTGTTTTTTACTGATACAACCCTGTTCGGATCCGGAACTTTGGTGTACTTCGTCATTGATACAAAATTGATCTTGTCATCGCTTGTTAATCCCGATAATGCTTTAAGGGTATCGTTAAGCTCATCGCGGAACATAAGCCCGTCAACAAGACCGTTTTCAAGTGCTCCGGTTGCATTAAAACCTGCCAGCTGATCAGCAATAAGGTTAAGCCGGTCAGCCGTAATGCCTCTCGCTTCCGACATATTTTTAGTTGCATGTGACCAGATAGATCCGACATACTCTTTTATCTGCTCCTCATTCTCTTTACTCAGGCCTTCAAGAATATAGGGCTCAACAGCACCTTTGAATTCTCCATGACGGGTTACCTGCACCTCCACACCCAGTTTTTCGAGGGCTTTTTTGTAGAATATTACTTCCCCGCTTAATCCTTTAAAGTCAACCCTAGCACCGGGATTAATGTATATCCTGTCTGCAATTGATGACAGGTAATACACTTCCTGCAGCAAAAAATAATCAGTATATGAGATAATGAATTTTCCGCTCTCCCTGAATTTCTTAAGAGCATTCCGGATCTCTTCAGTAGTAGCCCATCCGGTTGGAAGAAATCCGTTCTCAATAAGAATTCCTTTTATTTTTTTGTCAGATGCGGCTTTATTAAGATTTCGGAGTATTTCATTCAAACCCGGGACTGGTGTGATTGTCATATTAAATACGTCAAATCCGGCAAGAGGATTAGGATTTCCCCTGTCAGGAATTGTGACTCCGGCTTTCAGGACAAGAATGGAATTGTCTTTAACCGAAACAGGTTTATCACCGGCAGCAACCATTACGCTCAGACTTCCAAGCATAATAAAAAACATAAGAAATGAAGCGATAATAATTCCTGTTATAGTAGCTAGTGTGTAAATAAGAAAATTTTTCATTATGTAATTGTTTTATAAAATGAGTTTTAAATATATTAAAAAACAATATGAATATATCAAAGTACCCTATGATTTAATACTTTTGGAAGTATCAGGGAAATTAAATGAAAAGAACATTTATTGGCATCGGTACAAATCTTGGCAACAGGGAGGATAATCTGAAAAAAGCAGTTGCGCTGATTGAGGAGCATATAGGTCCCGTTAAGCTCATCTCATCAGTTTATGAAACTGAGCCCTGGGGCTTCCAAAGCGAAAACGACTTCCTCAATATGGTCGTTGAGGTTGAAACCAGGCTCAGCCCTTCGGGCTTGCTGGGAAGAGTACTGATGGTTGAATCGCTCCTTGGCAGACTCAGGGAAGGAAAGGGATACAAATCGAGGATCATTGATATTGACATTTTACTCTATGATAACCGGATTATTAAAAAGAAGGTTCTCGTCATCCCTCACCCTGTGATGTATGAGAGGAAGTTCGTTCTGGTACCGTTATGTGAGATTGCAGGGGATCTGATACATCCGGTTCTGGGGAAGAGTATCCGGGAGTTGCTGAAAGAATGTAAGGATAAAGGTAAGGTTAAGAAGTATAAGAAAATTTAAATTGAAGAAACCCACCCCTCCCTCCCGCTGTCGCGGGACAAGCTCTCCCGGGAGGGGATCCTTTAAAACAGATCTTGTTACTATATCCCAAGACTGCACGACCGCACGACGCTTACAGTAACCCATTATCCGCAAAACTATAGTAATCTTTTTCAGATATGATCAGATGGTCGAGCAGCTGGATATCCATCAGGTTACCAGCTTCTTTAATCTTTTGTGTTATCCTGGTATCAGATTCACTCGGGTTCAGATTTCCTGACGGATGATTATGACATAATATGATTCCCGAAGCAAGGTATTCAATAGCTTTTTTCAGAACCACGCGTACATCGGTGACTGTACCACTGATCCCTCCCTGGCTCAGCTTCATCCGGTTTATCACTTTGTTGGATCTGTTAAGAAACAAAATCCAGAACTCTTCATGTGAAAGGTCAGATAGCAATGGCTGAAAAATATCGGCAACATCTTTTGAGCATTTTATCTGTACAGCATCTGGCACTTCTGCAAGCTTTCTCCTTCTGCCAAGCTCCAGAGCAGCAACAATTGTGACAGCACGGGCAGTGCCGATACCATGGATTTTCTTAAAGTCAGAAATGGTAAGTTTTCCCAGTGCGTTCAGGTTATTATTAACGAGGCTTAAAAGTTCACGACCAAGATCAACTGCCGATTTATCCCTGGTTCCGGAACTGATAAGAATGGCAAGAAGCTCAGCATCACTGAGACTGGAAGTTCCTTTCTGAATAAGCTTTTCCCTGGGTCTGTCTTCAACAGCCCAGTCTGTAATTTTCAGAGACATGCAGCGAAAATGATAATTCCATTTGCAAGATAAGAAATTGTACTGAAACAATAGAAGCTGATTCGGTAAATAATTGTTTCACATTTTGCTACCTGAAGAGGATTTCAAAAACTGAAAGATAATAGGCCCCCCTTCAGGGGGGATGGGGGGCAAATCAAATAAAAAAGCCGTCGGGAAACGATGGCTCACGATTTATAATAGTTGTGACTATTTGAGACTGGTTACATGTTTTACCAGAGATGACTTCAGATTTGCTGCTTTTTTCCCGTGTATAATATTCTTTTTTGCCAGCTTATCGAGCATGGAATTCATTTTAGGAAGTAGTTCTGCTGCCTCCTTCTTGTCGGTTGTGGAGCGAATGGTTTTAAGAGCATTACGCATAGTTTTTGCATGATACTTATTGCTTTCATTCCTGACTTTGATCTGCCTGTTCCTTTTTTCTGACGACTTATGATTTGCCATACTGATAAATTTATTTATGATGTTTAAATTGTAGTCCATAGGGGAATCGAACCCCTTTAATATGCCGCTTATAATCAATTATATACAGAGGTTTTTTCAAATAGGTCTCGAAAAATACTCCTCTTTGTTTTTTTGCAGGTGCAAACATAATCATATTTTTTATTATCTGAACTTTCTTTGAGTAAAAATTTAGTCCTAATATTAAATACGGCGTTACTCATTCTATTGGAATAAAAGTCATTAAGACCTGGGAATTGGTCAATACTCCAACCAGTCTGATGTAGCTGGATCAATTATTCTTCTGACTGGCAACAGCCTTTTTTGCTGCTTCTTGAATATTAAGAAATGATTATTGATTCTGACTCTTGATACAACGAATAGAAAATCCGTTGCTTTTAAATCCGCTGTTGTCAGTAATACTGCTGTCTGCAGCGCTTAGGCCTTCGAACAAGGCGAGTTTCGAATTGTACTCGGATGACGACCACCATAAACCCTGTTCACCTAATTCTTCGAAGGTGCCATAATAATAACGATTACCAGAGGGAAGGGCTGAAAAACCGCTTTTGTCGGTTGCTCCAGTATTTGGTCTGTTCCAGTGAACGGTGCCTTTTTCTTTCATTTTACCGCCAGCCCGGTGTCCGTCTCCTAAGTAGAATGTTAAGGTTATCCATTCTTCATGAGTTGGAGCATGCCATCCTTCCGGGCATACATTTTTAGGGTTCGTGAAAGCACCAACATACCAATTGTACAGTCTTCCGTAAATTCTGGCGTTAGCTTCAGTATTATTATAATTGCAATATGCCCCTGAGATAAGAGATGACCACATTGAATTAACTTTGACATTTGGTATTTCAGTCCCGTCATTATATTTTGTGGTTGTTAGGTTATCTCTCATCCATATTTGTGTGCCGATTCTTACAGTCTTATATACCTTCCCGTCAATATCTTTTACTGATTCGGAACTTTCCTGCGCAATACTTTTAAATGAAATGCTCAAAAACATAATGAATATTCCCATTGTGCTTAATGGATAAATCCAAATTCTGTTTTTTGCTTTCATATAAGATTATTTATGAATTAGGAAGCAAATTCTTATGCAAAGTTACACCAGCAAAAAGCCAATGTCAATTTTATTTAAAAAAAAGCCCCCGGAGCGATCCGAGGGCTTATAACAATATAGTATCTTATTATTCCTTGTATCCGGACCAGACTGCACTAACAAATATAAATGAATAAGTTGTATCATCCCATAGATATTTAATTAAATAGTGTGAGCCCTGATTTCCTCTTGCATTAAAATGTCCAGGACCAATTGCACTAAAAAGATCAAATTTCCAAATGTCTTTTATGCTAAAAACTTCACCTGTCCCTCCAATTGTTTCTCCGTCGCTGTCTACGAACCCCACGCTTACAATCTCACCAGAATACTGTATTTTTCTCCAAATCCACTCCCAGTTTTTGTAATAATCTATAATATGCATGGTTACAGGACCCAATAACAGATCAACTTGGTCTCCATCGGGAGTATATACGGGTACATAATAATCATTCCAATCATAATAGTGTGAAATTGCGCCCGTACCATTTACGTAGCTCTGTGCAGAAAGCTGTGTCAATCCAAAGCTTAATAAAAGGCATAACATAATAAATGTCTTTGTTTTCATAGTTGAAAGATTTTAGTTAATAAAAAGAAATTAGATATAAGAATAAGCAATATCAATTTCTACGATCCTGATTAACAATATTCTTATGCAAGTTACACCATGTTTAAGCCAAAGTCAAATTTATTTTTGGAGAGAATATTCGTTAACTATAATGGAGGTTTAGAACCATTCTAAGGTAGTTATTAATATCTTTGGTATGCCAGCATCCATTTATACTAGCAGCAATTATCGCACTAATAATTCAGTTAACTCTTGGGTGGTAGCTTCTTAGTTGCCGTGCTCTGTTGTGAAATCTTCTTAAATGAGTCCAGTTCGGTATGACCGGGTTGGTATGAAATCTCGATACGATCTCGTACTTTGAAGTCCGAGAAGTTCTTAAGTCGCACGGTGAAGTCTGTTCCTGACATGTATATTTTCAAGTCTCCACTAATTTGGTCAATGTAATGGTAGACGTTGGTAATCTTGATAGTATCACCGCTGTCTGTCTTCATGAAAATGTCTCCTTGAGGCTGGTTGATCGATACAATTGTTCCTCTAAGGATTTTCGGATTTGCCTGTTCCTGTCCTGCTGTTATAATCGGAGGGAAAACCAGGAAAATGACGAAGAACAATGAGATAAACTTTGATGTTGCCTTCATTTGGTCCTCCTTTTGGTCATATCGCAGGTTCACAGCAAGAATTTTAAGTGTCTTCATTGTTAAAATATTTTAGCTAATAAAAAGAAGTATTGTTTAATTTTTATATAAAGTTACGCCATGGTTAAACCAAAGTCAATTTTATTTTGCCCTTGGAGGTCAGAAACTCAGAGTCAGGATTTATGAGATTTAGTTATATTATTATATCTGCAGTGAAGTATTTTGGTTGGAAGTAGGATAAAAAAGGTGAGGGATAGTCAGTACCTTCTCAAATCCATTCTACGGTAAATCAATAATCAAATCTTTAATGCCATATGGATCATCAGGATTGAAAGTCTTAGTGTTATCCACTTCTCTACTACCTACTATAATACCTTTATCAAATTCCAGATACCAATCTTTTTCGTGAAGTGTTGTTGTATCGTCATGTACAAGTACTTTCCCTTGCGGAATCTTTATTTCTCCTGTAAACCACCCTGCAAATACTTTTTGTTGGTTTGGGAATAAAAAATCCATGGTAAATCTTTCATTTTCTTCAGGACACCCTTTTAATCCGATTAGAAAAAGTCTGTCCTCAACAATCTCCCAATCTCCTATATAACCTCTCCGACAAGAAGTAGATGCCATTACCACAGCAGAAGAAGAAGGTTTTTCATCACCGATTATATCCAATAGTGGCTTTAATGGCTCTGTTGACAACCAGTATGTTTTTCCATTATAATAAAGTACTTCTCGTTCCTGTGCAGTCATAGTAATTTGTTTTCAATAGTTGAAATAATGATCTTTTTCTTAGCATATTGCATACAATATGGGCATGAAATCATGACGGCAGGTTTTGGTAAGTATTTGTTAAATTTTTAGCAGTTACAACAATAGTTTTCATAATTATTTGATTTAGTTATTCTCAGACCTGAAAACCAAGATTTTCTCAATACTCGATGAGATTATTGAGATCAATGAAGAAATCATCCTGCGAAATGACAAAGGGCTTACACCTCAGACATTAGAGGGCTTACGGTTATATAAGAACGGACTTATAGTTTTCTTAGATAAGATTACGATGATTAATAATAAGAATTGAATAGGTAATGGTTTTACAATTTATAATACACAATGAAAAGGCTAAAAGAAAGATTTAGGAAAAATGGCCTACCTTACACTTTGTTGAAACGTAATGAAGTTGTAGCTATGTATGGAATAGGTGGGACTTACACTGAAAAGATATTACACTGGGAAGTTTGCAAGATATATATCCGTAATGATAAATATGGTATAAGGGAATCAATACCCTCAAATGAACAATTTGGCAGGGATCCTAGCCGGTGCTTTAATGATATAGAATCAGCGTTGCAATATTTTGAAGAGTTGACCACTAAGCTAAAGTTGTATCAGGGGGTGCCAAAAGTTGTATCAGGGGTACAAGAAAAAGATGAAGTCGTGTCAGAGTTCAGTTCTATATAGTCACCTTACCTCTGTAACGAAAAATGATGTTATATGCGTATAAAAATCCATCCATCCGCTTTTCTTACATTCTGAACGGACGAACGATTAAGAGAACAACTCGAACACCTATTTACCTGGTTTTTTTCTAGGAACACTTGGATACCATATACCAAGATAAGGAGAATAAAGTGGGGAATATTGTCCATATCCTTCACCAAAAATAACCTCAGCTAGGACATATTCAGGGTATTTATTGATTGATCCAAATTCTAGATGAAGTTCCTTTTCAACCATAATGTTACGTTCCTCGCATATACTAGCACACTCTAACCCTATCCCTTGATATATATTTTTCCTTTCGTTGATCTTTGGGCTTTTTATACCATGTTCTTTTTCAAGAAACCAGAAATATTCTGAAACAGTAAAATATTCTTTTGAATTCTTTACATTTTTTACATATTCTTCCATATCTAATTGATTATATTACTCTTGAACAAAAACCGCAGGATTTAGACTGCAGTACAACATAAAGAGAGCAACCCGAACATCAAATACTTGGTTAATAATCACAAATACCATAAATGCCTGCTATTGTATGGATACTCTCAGGAAATACATAATCTTTTAATAGTGCTCCTGAATTTAAATCACATACGTAGAGTTTATATGTTGATGATTTTGTAATGCCAGCAGCGTATAGTTTGCCATCAAATATGAAACACGAACCAGTCCAACCTGTTAAATCTCCTATTGTTCCTAAAATTGATAAATTTCCGGCCCCTAAATCAAGTAATCCAAAGTACTCATATGTCCCATCAGACCAAACTAGAACAGGTTTTTTATTATACATACCAGCTGTAAAAAATCCCGTAGAAATTATATATTCATTTACTAGTTCTCCTGAATTTAAATTACAAACATATAATTTATTAATTTGTGAATTTGTCACACCAGCCACATAAAGCAAGCTATCATATATGAAACACGAACCAGTCCAACCTGTTAAATCTCCTATCGATCCTATAGTTGTTAAAGTTCCGAAGCCTAAATCAAATAATCCATATCTCCCATGGGATCCATCCCACCAAAGTAAAACAGGCTTATCATTATACATACCAGCTGTATAAATGCTCTCAGGTACATTATAATCTTTTAAAAGAGTTCCTGAATTTAAGTCACATATGTATAGTTTATAAGTCTGTGATGTTGGAATACCAGCAGCATATAGTTTATAATCAGAAATGAAGCAAGAACCAGTCCACCATTTTAAATCCCCAACTGTTCCTAAAACTGATAATGTTACAGTTCCCAAATCAAAAACTCCGTAATACTCATTTGTCCCATCCCACCAAATACTAAGCACTCGGTCAGGTGAATAAATAGAATTTATTACTTTAATATCTCCAAGGGATAAAAAATCTCTATTATATTCAAAGATAGTACCATCCAAATTTGTAATTGTAGGTAAATTATTACAACTAAATTCATATGAATAATATAGCATAATTGAATTAAAATCGAATTTTAAAGTTATAAATTGAGTTTTGACTTTATTAAAATTATGCTCTTCCCCTGGTTCTACATTGTTCAAATTTACAATTACATAATTATCTCTATCAGTTCTTGAATGTTCATGAATAAGCCCAACAGTATGACCTATCTCATGAATGATTGTACCTACTTTATTCCAGCTTGGTTCAAGCCATATTCTTTGCTTTCCCTCAATCATTCCTAGATAAGAACATGTTCCATAATTTAATCCTTCTAATGTTTCGGAATTAAAAAATTCGACAAAGTTTTTTTGATCCGGTCCTTTTTTAACAAATCTCAAAGTCGTATTGTCTTCATAGTTTTTAATTGCAGTATCTATATAATCTCGTATTTTTTGAGGAAGGTTGGAATTAATTTCATAATATACTATTCCATCTAACCACCTTTTTGATATATTCGATAATCCAGCACCTTTATTTAAAGAAAGCTGATCCTTCGTTAGAATAATATCCCCTTGGAAAACATATACTGTATCAATAATTTCGCATGTAATTGTATCCCCATTAACAACAAAATCTTTAATTTCTCCCTCAATGCCAGGGAATGCCTCTTCGGCTTTTGGCTGATCTTTCAAACAGCGTACACTAAAACCATTTTTCTTACTACCATCACCATGGAGCAAATCAAAGGCATCATTGTCCAGTTCCCTGAACCATGCGTTTGTTGCATTATACTCTGTCGTTGACCACCATGCACAGGCAAGTCCAATGGCAATAAATGTTCCCTCCAGACGCCCTCCAGCCGGAAGTGCTGTAAATCCACTCTCATTGGTCGCTCCTTCATTTGGGCTATTCCAATGCGTTGTGCCGGATTCTTTCATTTTACCACCTGCTATAGCTATACCTCCAAGAGAAACTGCTAATGTTGCCCATTCATCATCAGAGGGTATATGCCACCCCTGTGGGGCTATATTCCTGCTATCGTTTATTGCATACCAGTTGTATAGCCTCCCATAAGTATTTGAATTTGGTGATAAATTGTCATAATCGCAATATGCACCGGAAGTAAGATTATTCCATTCTGTGTTATCAGTTTTATTAGGAATAGTTGTACCGTCCTGGTATTTTGTGGTTTTTAGGTTCTCTGCCATCCATACTTGAGTGCCAATTTCAACCACAGGATAGTTATTAATATCTCCGTCGGTACAGGCAATAAATTTGAATGTGATTGTCTTGCTTGCTGTAGGTACGTCTGTTATTACTGTACTATAGTCACCTGAAATACCGGTCAGTTTTAACCTGTCACCTGTGTTATATTGCATTACAGTTTCTGCATTTGTACCTTTTGCATCACTTTCCTTTTCCTGTACTGCCATTGTATTTTCATATACTATTTTTGCATTACGATTCTGTGAGCCGGAACTTATTAATCTTCCACTGAATGAATATCTGCCTGAATTGATTCTTACAAAATATATCCCCTCTTCAACGCCTTGTATCCCGTAAATATGCTGACCTTTTGAAAGTAAATCCCGGGTCTGCACTATTTTCCTCCCGGAAAGATCATACATGGTAATCATAGTCTCGCCTGTTTCAGGTAAAACAAACTGCATCCTTGCATAATCTTTCATCGGATTTGGGTAAATATCTATTTTACCTGTTTCATTATCGCTGACTATCTCAATTCCTGTGACAACTCCCATTAGATGCAATACATCACTTCCGCTCGTTGACAGACATGTACCCTGGGTAAGGTTTTCGACTTTAACCGTAGTAACTGTTGTACTTGCTCCGGAACCTACAAAGCTAATCAGGTAATCTTGTGCCTGAAGGTTCAGCATCGAAATGACCGGCAGAATTAAAAAAGCACATGTCATTAATTTCATATATTGCAATTTGGATTTCATAATCGGATATCTTTAGATTATATCTTGGGATATGAATTACTTATGAAAGTTAGGAAATACATTAATTCAAGTCAAATAAAAAATCCATCCATCCAATTCTATAGGCTTTTGGACGGATGGATAGATGATAAAGTAAGTAATCCGTACAGTATTTCACTGTTTAAACAGGTAAATAACTCAAGTTGCTACCTATAGAAATTTTTCATTAATAGTAAATACAAAGATAAAGAGAATGACTTTCATCAAAAATCCATCAGGAGTTACTGCATGAATACGCTTAGGGAACATACTGGATATTTGACTAAATGTAGTCTCGATTCTTTTTCTGGAATCGGCGATCAAAAAGTTTTCCCAAGGTTCATGGGGTTGCTTAGAATTACTTTTTCTGGCGATCATCAGTTTAATACTTTCTGCATCGATGCATACCTGCTCATAGTTGTAATCAGTATATGCGCTATCGCCATAAACAGTGCTATCTTCCGGCAGATTGAAAAACATATTTTTCATTCCATCAATATCATGGTAGCACCCAGGGAGCATAGCAAATTCAACAGGTATTCCATCTACTGTTGCAATTATCTGGACAGTGAACCCATAGAAGTATTTTCTCATAGAAGGTTTATAGCCCCGGTATTGCTTCCCCTTGATAAGCTTAGATCGGCAGATGCGAATGTTTTCGCAGGTAGCCACAGGGAAGCTATCAATAATATATTCTGATGATATGTTTAATCTTTTTATTATGTCAGCAGTATTCGAAAACAGGTCAATAATAAACTCGAAAATCGAATGGATCCGTCGGTTAAAACGACTCTTGCTGAGTATTTTGGGGATCAGCTGTGTTGACTTAGCAAAACTAATGGCATGATCGATATTACCATGAAAATATTTTGCAGCAATCAAGGCCACTGTAATCAACTCGGAATCAGATGTATTCCGGTTAACAGGCTCTTTATGACCAATTTCTATCAAGATATCATCAATAAAAACATAAATTGCAATAAATTTTTCTATCATATCCTTCAGGTATTATTGTTTCGCGACTTAAACCTGAAGGATTTTTTTAATTATAACAAATTTATATGTATTTGATTATCAACATATTTAATTGATTTACAACGCTTTAATATTTTTTACTGCAAACTATAACTAGCAACTTGAGTTAAATAGTTAAAAAGCCCGGATTGCACGTACATAAAGTGTACTGGTCTTCCCGGCGAGCACCGTAGCACCAGTGGTTAAGTCCCAACCATATGCGTTCAGGTTATTGATCTCGGTGGAGCTCCAA
This sequence comes from Bacteroidales bacterium, assembly GCA_022865305.1. GTDB lineage: Bacteria > Bacteroidota > Bacteroidia > Bacteroidales > VadinHA17 > LD21. The sequence continues at coordinate 23,501 of JALHSP010000135.1, forward strand.
TAGTTGCTGCCTCCAAAACCACCAACCACGCTTTTTTGTGCATACAATAAAGTTAACTCGTATTTTGAAGGTAAATACCAGTCACCATAAGTAATGCCATCAACGGTTACTGAATAAACAGCACAAACTTTTGCAGCAAAGTTTCCGGTTTGATTATCACTCATTTGCGCAGATACTATTAAAGCAGTATTCATTTCACCTGCACCTAATCCCTCGCTCATGGTGCCGGTATATCTATATGTTCCGTTATACCATTGAATACCTGTACTTTGATCAGTTGTGGTGGCTATTAAGCCGTGTTGTCCGCCATCGTAAACATAAAATACAATGCCGCCACCGTAACTTTCGCCAATGGAATGTGAAGAAGAAGAACCAGTACTTGCATTAATTACATAAGGGCTTGCCGCTGATCCTGTTCCTGTTATTGTAATATTTGTTCCGGTTGAGATTTTAGTTTCTGTACCATCGGCATTTTGTAAACCATTCAGTTTGGTTTTATCAGCACCACTCATAAAACCGCTTATTGAGGTTGTTGCATTGGCATGAGTGTGGCTGGTTAAAGCATAATCAGGTGTAAATCTCACCCATTTAGATCCATTGAATTTTAACAAATCGTTAGTTGTTGCACCTGTAAAATCAAAATCAGTAATCCCGTAACCTGCTAATGTTGTTGGCTTTCCAGATGTGATCTTACTCCAGTCAAGGCCTGGTAAATCAGAAGTAACCAAAGACCTGAAAGCAGGTGTACCGGGACTTCCATCTGGCGATGCAAATATCATATTTGCAGTTTGTGAAGTTAGTGTAGCTGTCAGTGTTCCAGTTGTAGTAATCGGAGAGCCTGACAGAATAAAAACATTTGGTAAAGAAAGCCCAACGGAGGTTACTGTTCCTACATTCCAGCTTCTGTTCACCGTAAGATCAAAAGCGGTTCCATTTATGGATATTGTTCTTGTGTTCGGCACATATCCTGCCAAAGCATGATTACCCCAGGTAAAAGCAGTATTCCAGTTGCTAATTAAACTTGAAGTAATCCCATTTGCCGTATGGGATGTGTTCATAGCATCTGTAATACCAAAACCAGCTAAAGTTGTAGGTTTTGACAATAAATCAGCAAAGGCTCCACTTGTTGCAACAGTAGCGAAAGTCGGTTTCCCTGATAGCGATCCCCAGGTACCATCAAAAAGGACAGGTTTGTTAAGAAGATCTGCGTAACTGCCAGATGTAGCAACTGCCGCAAAAGTTGGCTTCCCAGTTATTTCAATCCAGGTGGGAATATAAGAATCTGGTTTATAAAGTCCTGAATGATTGCCCCAACCATAGACAGTATTCCAGTTGGTAATCATATTTGAAGTGATCCCATTTACAACATGAGAGGTACTCATACCATCAGTAATTCCATAACCGGAAAGGGTTGTAGGTTTCCCAGTAATATTAGTCCATGTGCCATCGAATAATATTGGCTTATTTGTTAAATCGTTATAATTACCACTAAACAGAGCTGGTTTATTTGTAAGGTCGTTATAACTTCCACTTGTAGCTACTGCTGTAAATGTTGGTTTGCCAGTAATTTCATTCCAGGTAGGTACATATCCAATAGGTCGGTAAAGTCCTGAATGATTGCCCCAACCATAGGCAGTATTCCAATTGGCAATCATATTTGAAGTGATCCCATTTGCAACATGAGATATACTCATGGCATCTGTAATTCCATAACCTCCAAGTGTGGTTGGTTTCCCAGTAATATTAATCCATGTGCCATCGAATAATGTTGGTTTATTAATAAGATCACTATAGCTGCCACTCGTAGCCACAGTTGCAAACAAGGGTTTCCCAGTCAGACTTATCCAAGTACCATCGAACAACACCGGTTTATTTGTAAGATCATTGTAATCTGCAGTCTTAGCCGTTTTTGAATACAATGCATATGGTACACTTAATAATTGGGAAGTACCAATTATTGTATAGTTAGTGCCCCCAGTCGGATCAGTCTCTGTTTTCAGGAAATATAATCCATTTGCCCAATTGATAGAAGAGAATGTCCCTGTTATTGGAGTTCCACTACCAATTTCTATACTAACAAGTCCATTTGCATTTGTTTGAGGATTAGGGCTGTAGGTCTCGGAGAAGACCACAGTGCCTGTAGCTGATCCCTGCAGGATGCTGTTCTTCATTCCTACAGTTTGGTTCACCATTAATACTCCACTTGCATTTCTTACAACACACTGGTAGCTCATTTTCTGGGGTGATTGAGCAAAAACACTAATAGTCAATGCTATAATCACAAACAGGGTAAATAGTTTTTTCATAGGATTCTATCTTTTAATTATTTTGAATATTTTAATTTCCTTATTGTCTTTTATTACCTTCAGAAAATAGATTGCAGATGACAGGCTCTCCATCGAAATCTCTGTCTCTTCACTCTCAATCTTTTTATCCTGAAGAAGTATTCCGTTTAGGTCATAAAGACGAAACTTCAGATTCTCATCACTAAATGGTTTGATGGAAAGGTTTATTAATCCTCTGGTCGGGTTTGGGTAAACCTTGTATTCAAGAGTAATCCCCTCAGTATTTTCGATAGCTGTTACTACAGAAATTTCATATGGTTGCTGAACTCCCTGAGCAACGGTTCCATTTGTTCCTGATAAAAAATTGTAGGTAATCTGGCCCACTGTATAACTTATTGAACCTCCACTACCAGTTGCATTTCCACCAGTTACCGAGACGGTCTCTTGTGCATTTATTAAAATACAACTAATCACTAATACCAAAAGAATAATAACCTTTTTCATTGGATTACCATTTATGTTTTTCAATCAAAAGATTTGTCTCAAGCAGATTTATTCTGTAGGAAGGCAATAAAACGAGAAGTAGATTGATTTTAACAAAGTTACGAGATAAATACTATACAAGTCAAATTTATTTTTATCCACCCACCCAAGTCCCCTTTTTAAAGGGACCTGGTGAATGGTTTTAGCACTGTTGCTTTTCAGTGGTTCTTGAGATTTTAAAGTTGAGATGAACCGTCTCCCAACAACAGTAAAGAAAATGCAGCGTGACTCAACTATTCTAGGATTATATTGAAGTATATGATATAATAGGCTGTCCCTTTAACAATGAACACTTCCTTGACTTCTACAGTCAATTTAATAGCGTCAACATCGACCTTCTCTCCTTGTCTTATCTCAGGGAAGGTCACCAAACAGATTACTTTAAATGGGCAATAAATGCGTCTTAACCTCCCTGACTTATCAATTACCAATAGACTGTCACTCGAAATCCATTTTAGCAGCTCTTTAAGATATTCTTCCTTACTCATAAAGATTGATTGGTTTAATTACAGCTTTTAATAGCCCAGCTTTCACTTCTTGGTTGTGACCCCATAGAATGTGATGTGGCATTCCTTATGATAAAAACCACGACTGCTTCTTATCTCTGAGATGATCAACCAGGCTGTTTATGAACAGAAGCGAGCCAACATTTCGATCAAGGAAAGTATCTATATATGATGATTTTGTAGCTCCTGTGAAGAGATTGTATACCTTCCAAAGATTGATATCTCCTGATTCCTCTCTGCAGAAACTCTTGTTTTCATAATAATCCCTTCCAATCATTGATATCTGTGTATCTGATACCGGCACTGCTGCATCAAGAGTTTTCTTTGTCTTCAGTGGCAGATATTGATACAGCCTTGATTTCCCAACCATCTGAGCAAACTGGTGCTCACTGAGAGCATATTCAGAAAGGGTGGATAAATTGTTAATCTGCCTTTCAGCATCAAACCTTGTAAGTAGCTGAAATACTCGATTAAAAAGCTCCTGAACTGACATTACTCTCAGGTCATCCAGGAAACCATCTGTCGAGATACAGAGGTTTATGCAGACATGATTCTTAAAGCCTATGAATACCTTGAAATGTTCTTCTGTCTTCTTACCATAGAGATTCTCAGAATTGTATGCCCTTACTCCACCAATTGAGAGTGAGAGCTTATTACCATTGACAGTAGAAGTAATCCCAGGCACTTCATAAATGAAAGCCATTCTCTCATAGTAAATGGTCTTTTCTTCTTCTGTAAGTAGTTCTGCAGGCTTCCCCATAGCTTCAGGAATACGGCCTTTAATCGGATGACTAATCCTTATAGCCGGATGCAAGTTATTCTCCGAAGTGAAGAATTTATCTGCCGCCTGGCCCATCAACTCCAATCAGTTTTTCAATACTTGCAACATGAAAGTCATAAACCTTAACGAGAGTCATTTGGTTTTGACTTTTACCTTTCAGCTCAGCAATAATCTGATGTACTGAGATCATTTCATCTTTGATATCAAAGTTGCTGAAATACTTCTCAACCTTGCTTACCAGGTTATTCAGTGCAGTATTTATAATTCTTGCAGGTTCAGATCTTCCGGCAACTCTTTGAGAGGCTTTATCCCATAGCTCAGGATTGACTTTTCTATTGGTCGAAATTTCAGCTCTTTCTCCATTAACAGTGATTCTCAGATAAATAGGAGCTTCTCTTTTCTTATCCTTCCACGATTCTTTCACGTAAAAATGAATGACAATTTTGTTTTTCATAATTCTCTGTATTAAATGGTCTTGATTTTATACAAATTTCCCTCTATTAGAGCATTATCCTTCATGCAAAAGGCCGCAAACAAGTGCAAAATAGACAGAGAGTTACAGAGTTTAGCGAGACTAATTTGGTTATTTAAAAATTAGTCTCGAATTTTCACCCTATTAAGGGAGTTCTAGCGTACAATTTGAGTACCTGTAAAAAAAGAAACCGCCTGAAATCCTTGATTTTAAGCGGTTGCGTATAAAATGAGATCGTTTTATGTAGTCCATAGGGGAATCGAACCCCTGTTACCAGGATGAAAACCTGACGTCCTAACCACTAGACGAATGGACCGTACAAAGAACCTGAAAATGCGGATGCAAAGAAAACATGTTTTTTCCGATCTGCAAAATATTTATTGAAAAAACATCAGACCTGAAGAGGAGACCGAAACAGGTCTGGATTACACCTGCAGTTAAAATACATATCTTACCGAGATGGCTCCGTTTATTCCTCCCCATCCGGTATAACCTATCAGATTGAAAGTAGGGAGGAGGTCAATTGACAAATTTAGCGGGATCTCATCAAAGGTATACTCAAGTCCTAATATTGCATCGGCCCCTATGACTGAACCAACATAGTTCTCCTCTACATTTGGATTCCTTCCGGCATCCCAGAAACCGACATGTGCTCCTACACCCCAGAACCAGTTCAGCCCGGGATATTCTCCTGTCCAGTGTTCATTCTCATATAATCCTGTTATCACAAATCCTCCCCAGCTGCTTGCCAGAACCCCTTCAAGGGCATTTGTTTTGTTGAGAAAATGCTTTACTGTTACACCATATGGAAGGCCTGCTCTCAGCCCTAAACTTGTCCTGTAATCCTGTCCAAAAGATGCCATGCTCAGAAATGCTGATAATGACAATAATAAAATAGTTCTTTTCATAATTAATTTGTTTTCATATAAATAATACTACTGATACTTCAATTAAATCGCAGCCAAAACAATATTGCGGATCCATTAATAATTAAACAGGTTTCCCGGAAATTTGTTTTTGATTAAACGAAAACTTGTCACCAGAATTGTACTTTGCCCTGCTGTTTCAATCTGTTTTTGGCCATTCAGAAAGTTTTTTTGCTGAGAATGAACTGTTTTCCTGAACTCCTTCAGGAAGAAGAAGCACAGACAATGCAGTTCCTGAATTTGCAGGGATGGTAGTTTCAAAACCAACCATTATTGTACCCGGATTCTGGGCATCATAGGTATTAGAAGGAACAGTGCTCCAGGTTTTCATTGTTATCGTCGCCGGTTCAACAACCTTCAGAGTCAGCTTTTTACCGTTTTTAACCATTTCAGCCGTATTATCTCCGGTAATTGTTACTGTAGCAGAAGTTACGAGATTCCAGCGGATAATTGTCCCGGATGCAAGTGTTTCAATTTCATCACGGACAGTGACATATTGATTGTCAACTATTGCTATTCCCCTGACTGATTTTTTAAGCTGTCCGTTGTATATTGGGGTGATGTCTGTGATGGCATTAAGCATGGCAGACTGACCGGAGTAACTGGTAATAACAGCCTTTCCTCCAACAATTTGATACTTGTTATTTACCGTAAGTGTATTATGTGCAAGGTTATTGTACCTGAAAACTTCCCATCGTTCGGAGGTTTGAGCCATATTCCACAGGTCAATACCTGCTGATTCCAGGGAGTTGTAGTCCTGCATTCCGAAATCCATTGCCCACCGTTCTCCTTTTGCATCCATAATAAATGATCCTGCATCCATATGACCATGGTTTACCGAGGGCGATCCTGCTTTCAAACCTACAAAAATAGCATCCGGATCTGTCCAGGAAGTGCGCATCATTGCTATGGGATTTTTACCCTGACCCACCCATATATTTTTTGAGGGTGATGTAATTTTGTCAATAGTCAATCCTGCGCTCCAGATAAGTACAGCAGGCAATAACCTGTCGTTTGGAAGATTTTTATTCAGAAGCTGGTATCTTTCCGACCACAATACGGAAGGATCATTAAGTTTGCCGGCAAACCAGAACATGGCAGGATTCGTATTGGCACCGGTACCACAATCGGAATAATTAAAAGGAATTCCGGAAGGTCCGGTCATATTTTCAAGGTATCCGGCTGTTTTAAGAAAATTTGTACCTCCCGGAAGTTCATAAGTATCTCCGAATGCTTTTTCCATGGCACTGAGGAACATGACGTGGAAACTCGTGCCATAGCCCCAGTAACCAAAACCTTCCGGATATGCTCCATCAGGATTATAATCATTCAAAGGAAGCTGTATTGAACTGACAGCACGTTCAAATACCTGAATTGCCAGATCTTTTTCATCTTCATAAACTGCGAGTGCACCGAATGTCATTCCTGCATTGCACACCTGGTTCCAGTTATTCGAACTTGATACCCACCAGTTATTGGCTGACAGAAAAGAAGGCTTCAATCCTTTTTCTACAATTGCTTCTTTTATGATATTGCGAGATTCAGCTGATAATTCTTTATAAAGCCAGTCATACCCGATAGCTACACCCATTGTCATTTCAGCCACGTCAAGAAAATGTGAAGGATTCCAGTCACTGAAGGCCGAAACGGCAAGCATTTCTGTCTCAGCTCTGTCAAGGTATTTTGTGTCAGATGTCATTCTCCATGCATATGAAAGGTAGAAAATTCTTCTGAGGGCTTCCCTCGATTTGTCAAGAAGCCTTCTGCCGATGAGTACTCTTTCAACAGGTGGTTTTGATAACAACTTATCGCATTCGTTAAGAATAAAACTGCTTGTGGATCTCCATTCAGATTCTGAAGCAAGAGTCTGCCTTATAAGTGACTCTTCACCTTCAAGTAGAAGAATTCTCGGATGGGAGGGAGGAACATCCTTTGGAATATTGTTACCATTCCCTGAACAGGAAGACAAAATGACCAGCAACAGGAGGGTAGCAATTCCATGTAAATAATGTTTATTCATCAGGATTAAATTTTTGACGGCTGCAAAGTAATACAAAAATCCAAAAATACCGATGGAAGTTTTAAAGTCTTATATTTGTAAAAGGGGAAAGATCCATAAGGTTCCAATGAAAATAGCTTCCCGGCGACATGATTATAAGAGCGGACATTATATCGAGCTGCTTCAGAGCGGAGAACCTTTTTTTGCATCAGTTGAAAGGATTATTGATGAAGCAAAACATTTTATACATTTTCAAACCTATATAATTGATGAAGATGAGACGGGGATCCGGATCATAAACGCTTTGATAAGAGCCGCAAAGAGAGGTGTCCGTATATATCTTCTGCTTGATGCATTTGGCACCAAATACCTTTCCAAATCGCTGATAGACAGCATTGAAAATTCAGGCATTCTTTTCCGTTTTTTTTCACCCACTTTTATTACAGAAGGTTTCCAGTTAAGTCTCCGGCTTCATCATAAGGTAGTGCTTGCAGATGGTGAAGTTGTAATTATAGGAGGGATGAATTTTGCCAACCGTTATCACGGATCTGGTACCAAAAAAGAGTGGCTCGATTTTGCCGTATTATTCAGAGGTCCGGAATGTGCCCATATTCTCGGTATTCTGAAGAAGCTCTGGAATAAAAAATTTATTTCAGAAGACGAACGTTCACATGAAACTGTCACTAATCCTGTTTCATATCCGGACAATGTGAAGATTAAGGTTGTACAGAATAACTGGTACAGAAACAGAATAGAGATATTGAAAAGCTATCGTTCCGCTTTTAAACATGCACATGACAGAATGATAATTTTTGCCAGTTATTTCCTTCCCGGAAGGAATGAACGAAAGCTCCTCAGAAATGCAAGCAACAGGGGAGTCAACATTACGGTAGTTTTTTCAGCCGAGTCGGATGCCCCAATGTTTAAAAGAGCAACAAATTTCCTTTATGATTTTATTCTGCGGAACAATATCAAGATCTTTGAATACCTGCCTTCAAATCTCCATGCCAAGGTAGCAGTTGTAGATGGGAAATGGAGTACGGTTGGCAGCTATAACCTGAACCACGTCAGCGACTATGGCAGCATAGAAATCAATGCGGATATCCTTGATGAGGGATTTTCACAACAATTCGAAAAGCTGCTTCGAGGGATTATAAATAATGATTGTCGCCAGATCACTTTCGAGGAATATCAGAAACGCCGCACATGGTTTAGCAGACTTGCCGACTGGTTTTCTTACCAGATGATAAGGCTACTGATGAGAATCATGTTCCAGATGACATCAAAAAAGAAGAAATGAAGCTTCATCTTTTCAATATTGCCAACTTTAAAGTCGATGGCGGTGCTATGTTTGGAGTTGTTCCCAAAGCCCTGTGGTCGCGAATCTATTCATCAGACGAAAACAACCTTATCGTTCTCACCCTCCGCTCTCTGGTGGTTGAGACTGATGGCCATGTTATTCTTGTCGATACCGGCTGGGGTGATAAACAGGATGAAAAATTCTTCAGGCATCTCTGGCTTCATAATGGAGAAGGACTCCTTGGAGGTTTGAAAAAAAGAGGTTATAATCCGGAAGATATTACAGATGTGGTGCTTACCCACCTTCATGCCGACCATTGCGGTGGTTGTGTCAGAAAAAATCCTGCAGGTACAGGTTATGAGCTTGTTTTTCCGGAAGCGGCATACCACGTCAGCAGAACTCAGTGGGAATGGGCCTCAAAAAATAATCTCAGGGAGGAGGATGCTTTCCTGGAAGAAAATATTCTCCCTATTGCGCAGAGCGGGAGACTGAATCTTGTGGATGAGGAATGTGAACTTTTCCCCGGATTTTCGGTAATGATGTGTTATGGCCATACTCCCGGGCTAATGATACCGGTAATAAGCTATAATGGTAAAACACTTGTCTATACCGGCGATCTTATACCGACAATTGGTCATCTGCCATTGATCTGGAATATGAGTTACGATATCGAATCGCTAAAAACAATTGAAGAGAAGAAGCAGCTTCTTACCGAGGCACTTGAAAACAATTACATCCTTGTTTTTCAGCACGATGAGCTTACCGAGTGCTGCACTCTTGAAATGACACCCAAAGGTATCAGGGCTAAGGATAAATTCAGTTTTTCGGAAATTGAATGACCCCCCAACCCCCCCCAAGGAGGGGCTAATTCTTAATTTCAAATAAAGGTTATCTAAAGTCCGGATTTTAGGCCCCCTTGAGGGGGCAGTCCCGCAAAGCGGGACAGGAGTTCCTCCCCCTTCAGGGGGGATGGGGGCAAAAGGCAGGAGGATAAATGAACTTTTAATCACTTTTACCAGTTTTATAATTGTTTGTCAGGTCAATTGTTTATACATTTGATAATAACATGTAATAACAAATTAACTAATTCATTGTTAATAAAATAACAGAACCGATATGGCTGAATTTATTTATGAAAAGCCTTTTCAGATTGAGAAGGACACAACACAATACAGGCTTCTGACAAAAGACTATGTTAAGGTTATTGAGGCTGATGGAAAAAAGATACTGAAAGTTGATCCAAAAGGTCTTGAGCTTCTTGCCAAAGAGGCGGTTTCTGATATATCATTTTTTCTTCGGACATCACATCTTGAAAAGCTGGCCGCAATACTCGACGATCCTGAAGCAACGGATAATGACCGTTTTGTGGCGTATATAATGATCCGCAATTCGGTAATCTCAGCTAAAGGCGATCTGCCCTGGTGCCAGGATACAGGAACTGCAATAGTCATCGGGAAAAAGGGAGAGAGTGTCTGGACAGAAACAAATGATGCACTGCATATATCAAAAGGTATCTATGAAACTTATAAGGAAAAGAATTTAAGGTATTCCCAGATTGTACCGGCAACTATGTTCGATGAAAAGAATACCTGCACAAATCTTCCCGCACAGATTGACATCTATTCGGTTGAAGGCAACTCATATGAATTTCTTTTCATTACCAAGGGCGGAGGATCTGCCAATAAGTCATTCCTTTATCAGCAGACCAAATCCCTTCTGAATGAGGAATCGCTTACAAAATTTGTAAAAGACAAGATAAAAGAACTGGGCACTTCAGCCTGCCCGCCATATCACCTTGCTCTTGTGATTGGCGGTACATCGGCAGAAGCTACGCTCAAAACTGTAAAGGAGGCTTCAGCAGGCTATCTCGATCATCTTCCAACTTCCGGTAATGCAAGCGGCCGGGCTTTCCGAGATATAGAATGGGAGAAAAAAATTGAAAGGATCTGTCATGAATATGGTGTGGGAGCACAGTTCGGAGGGAAATATTTTGTTCATGATGTGCGTGTGATAAGGTTGCCACGTCATGCTGCATCATGTCCTGTTGGTCTTGGTGTGAGCTGCAGCGCCGACAGGAATATAAAAGCAAAGATTAACGAAAAAGGTATTTTCCTTGAGGAGCTTGAGAGAAATCCTGCACGTTTTCTTCCTTCAAAAGCACCTGAACTGGAGAAACCAGTCGAAGTTGACCTTGACAGACCAATGAATGAAGTGCTTGCCCTGCTTAGTAATTATCCTGTAAAAACAAGGCTTAACCTAAGAGGAACTCTTATTGTGGCAAGGGATATCGCCCATGCCCGCATCAAGAAAATGCTTGACAAAGGTAAACCAATGCCTGAATACTTTAAAAATCACCCTGTATACTATGCGGGACCTGCCAAAACACCGGCGGGGATGCCATCAGGATCATTTGGTCCTACAACAGCCGGAAGAATGGATTCGTATGTTGAATTGTTCCAAAGCCTGGGCGGATCGCTGATAATGGTTGCCAAGGGAAACCGGAACAGGGCTGTCATTGATTCTTGCAAAAAGTATGAAGGATTTTATCTCGGATCGGTCGGAGGTCCTGCTGCAATCCTTGCTGCAGAAAACATAAAATCAGTAGAGATAGTCGATTTCGAAGACCTTGGGATGGAAGCAATAAGGAAGATCAGGGTTGAAAATATGGCTGCCTTCATTATCACCGACGATAAGGGGAATGATTTTTTTGATGAGTATAATAAATGAACTTACCCCAATCCCTCTCTACATCCCATGAACTCACCCCCCAGCCCCCTCTCTAATTCTTAGAGAGGGGGAGTAGTGTATTGATTATCAAACATTTCCCCCTCTTTACGAAGTAGAGAGAGCCTGTCCCGCGAAAGCGGGAGGGAATACAAGGGGGTGAGTATATGTAATTACAAAGTAGAGAGTGGGCGTTAATAATTTACCCGGTGAACAAATTTAGCGAGGAGCCAGCCAACAGGGCAGAACAAGGTGGTGAGTACATGTGTATCAAATCAAAGAGTATGCAAGTCGGAGATTATTGGATTTCTTCTATTACAAATATCTCGTGTCTGTCCAGGTTAAGCCAGTATTTGATAGAATTCTTTCTTACCAGCTCCCGGTAAATATTGCTGTCAAGACCATAGATGAAATTTATCTCCTTTAGCTCGGTGCTTACCTGGAGTCCATCATTCATGCAGCTCAGCGGCGGGATCGATCCTGCAAAAGAGATAGCATAAAATTCATCAACCCCGGTATTGAAATATTCCCTTGCACGGATACCCATTTTCACTCCTATAATAGCAAATACACCAAGATGCCTGTGAAGCTCATTTGCCAGAACGCCCGACGTCCATTCATCAATACCGTATTTGTCAATGATCTCTTTAACGGATGGACTGATATCTTCAAAATAAAATGACGGATCCACGGGTAACTCCCTCATGACCTGGTTCCTGGAAGCAGTTTCTCCCTTTAATATTCTGACCACGCCATTTCTTAATCCCGTGAGATCTGAAGGAGTGCAGTCCGTAATATTACCAGCGGTTTTATTAATAAACAGGTCGGGAAAGTGAAGAAAAAGAGCCGACATTTCGTCAGTTCCTTCAAATGAGAACTTGTGATTTTTTGCAATATCGGTATCAAATAATGCAGATATTCTTTTTGAATATTTATTGTTTAAAGCGGTTATTGTTCTGATAAGCTCTTCATTATAGAATTCTGTGTTATTTAATTCGTATTTTCTGACCACTTTGACGAGAATTTCCTGTTTCAGTATTCCAGTGGGTGCATTTTTGTCGATGTTGTAATTGAATCCACCTGTATATCCTGAACCGTCTGCGCTCCATATAAACTCCTTTACATGCTGCCTGAAATCAGGTATGTTTTGTAAAGCAAGAAATGCAGTTGACATGCTCCCAAGACAGATAAAGCTGATTTTGGTTTTTTCAGCTGAAAGAATCCCCCCGATCATTTTCAGGTAATCAGGTGCGTCTATTGCAGAGACTCCTTTTTCCTCACCCCAGAAAGTCTGCAATGCGACAGGGTACTCCGGTGATTTGTAATTGCTGCTCCGGTTGATCCCGACAGGTATCCCTTCATGATAAAATGAGTTAAGCAGACTTTTTACTTTAATATATGCATTCTCTGCTGAAAGCGCTCCCGGGGAGACAGTTATTGCTAGCACCCTTACATCCGGCGATGCCAGAAGCATGGTAATTGCCCTCATGTCATCTATCCCTCCGTCGGTATCAACAATCACATAATGAGATGGTTTCCAGGGATGGGAATATAGGTTGAGAGACAATAAAGAAACAAGGAATATGGATAAAAATCTCTTCATAAAATAAATAAAACCAAAAGAATAAAATAAGGAAATAAAAAGAAAGCTCCGTAGGAGCGACCTGTTGTTGAAATTGAAATCTGTACATCTGTTTTGTTTTGGATATTAGATATTTTTCTATCTTAAGCCCAAACATTTCTGACATATGAAGAAATTCCTGATTTGGTTCACCCCCGGACTGATTGTTGGCATTTTACTTATCCTTGGAGGAGGAAAAGCTATTGAAAAAACCTCCAAAAATGAATATTGTGTCTCCTGCCACATACATCCTGCAGCCGATGCTGCATGGAAAAGATCGGTACATTATGAGACTCAGTCGGGCTACCGTGTTGCCTGTGTTGAGTGCCATCTTCCGCCGAAAGGAGATGGCTATCTCTGGGCGAAAGGGACAACAGGCTTGCGCGACCTATGGAGCTACTGGACAAAAGATTCCGCATCATTCGACTGGGACGAACGCGGAAGACTCGAACATGCACGGAACCATTCCTACGAAAGCAGCTGTATAAAATGTCATGAGAATCTTTTCCCTGCTTTACTTACCAAAGAAGGGGAAGATGCCCATCTCTATTATAAGCAGACAAAAAAAACACCCGATCTGCACTGCATAAACTGTCATCTGAATGCCGGCCATTATATGGAAGGATATACACATGGGAGCAACAAAACATTCGGAAACGTCTCCTCCGCTCCGAAAGAGATCTTTAAAGAGCCTTTTAACGTCACTGAGTTTAAGTCATTTACAGAACAGATCCCGAAATCTTCAATATCATTCAATATGATCGCCATTTCTGGAGGCACCTTCAAAATGGGCAGTCCCGCAGAGGAGCCATTCAGGAAAGAAGATGAAGGTCCTGTAAAAGAAGTTGAGATAAGTCCGTTCTTCATGGCTGAGGTTGAGGTTACATGGGATGAATATCTTGCATTTTATGCACAGACTGCAGCAGAGGGAAGATCGACCGATACGGAGGGTCTGAGAACGGAACAGGCATCTGAAACTGATGCTATATCCGGAGCCACACCCCCTTACGGGCAACCTGACCAGGGATGGGGAATGGGACAACGGCCGGCTATATCCTTCAGCTATCATGCTGCGGAAACATATTGCAGATGGCTCACCTCTGTCACCGGCAAAACATATCGTTTACCCACCGAGGCAGAATGGGAATATGCCTGCAGGGCAGGGACAACAACACCCTATTTTTTCGCCGGTGATCCGGAAAAATTTGAGAAGACGGGATTAAGGGCAAAACTTTCGAAGAATGATACTGCTGTGATCAATACCTATATTATATATAAAGGTAACAGCCCTTCAAAGACACAAACACCTGACAAGATCAAACCCAATTCGTTCGGATTGAAGAATATGACAGGCAATGTTGCGGAATTCTGCTTGGACTGGTATCAGCCTGATGCCTATTCCCAATACACTGATGAAGTGATTAAAGATCCTGCAGGGCCCGAATCAGGGGAGGAACATGTTATCCGCGGCGGATCGTTCATGGATATGGCAGGTTCTCTCCGCAGCGCTGCCCGGGATTATACCAGGACTGAAGCATGGCTGAAGACAGATCCCCAGATACCCAAGAGCATCTGGTGGTATTCCGACTGTTTTAATGTCGGATTCAGAGTAGTTTGTGAATTTGATTATAAAACCGGGAAGCCTGATAATGAATAGGAAATATAAAAATCATTTCAGTTGTCGTGAAAAAATTGATAATAAATTTGTTTTTTAGTTAAAAAATCTTAAATTCGTCTGACTAATCTAAGTCTATAAGTGTAATTTTTACACTTATAAACAGCACTTTTATCAGTATTATGGTATTCTGTTATTGTATCAGGTGGGATAATATTTTTCTTTGAAAAATCTATTTATTTCATACATCTTTAGAATAATTATTGTAAAAACAAACATCAATTCTTAATAACTAACCTTTTTATTAACTTATTAACTAACAGTGTAATGGTATGAAAAAAACTACCCGATTCTTTTGGCTTCCAAAGCCAGATGCGAGTTTTCAAAAGTTCCTGTTGACTTTGAAAATTCTGACTCTAATTCTGGTGGTGGGACTGGCGCTTCCCGGCTGGTCACTTGCACCAGATAACCTTTCTGCTGACGAACAGCAACAAGTAACAGTGACAGGCACAGTTACGGATGGTTCTACCGGACAGGCGATGCCCGGTGTGAACATACAGGTACGGGGTACCACATTAGGTGCTATATCCGATGTCGACGGTAAATATTCAATACCAAACGTCGATCGTAGTGCCAACCTCATCTTTTCTTTCATAGGATATATAACACAAACTGTTCCTGTGAGCGGCAGATCTGTTGTTGATGTTGTACTTGCAGCTGAACTGACTGACCTCGATGAAGTTGTCGTTGTTGGTTATTCCACTCAGAAACGTGCAAACGTCGTCGGATCTGTGACATCAATTCCCGGCAGCACAATACAGGCTGTTGCTTCAACTTCTGTGTCAACTGCCATTGCAGGTCGTCTGCCGGGTGCCTGGGTTAAACAGACAACCGGTGAACCCGGTAACACCGGCGCAACAATTCGTGTCCGCGGACGTAGCAACCTTGGTTCAACATCCAGCCCTCTGGTAGTAATTGATGGAGTACAAGGCCGAAGCATGGATGAAATAGATCCAAACGATATTGCAAGCCTTTCGGTCCTGAAAGATGCATCAGCTGCTATTTATGGCATCGGAGCTGCAAACGGAGTTATACTTATTACAACAAAAAGAGGACTGGAAGGAAAACCCACGCTTAACTACCAGTTCTACCAGGGATTCATGACTCCAACTATTATCCCTCAGTCGTGCGATGCGGCCGAATATGCAACGATGTTTACAGAATACCAGACATATGAGGGTAAAACACTAAAATTCACACCAACAGATATTGAGCTGTTCAAAAGCGGAGCAGATCCGTGGGGACATCCTAATACAGACTGGTACAGCGAGCTGGTAAAGAAATGGACAACCACCATGAGGCATAATATTACCATTAACGGTGGTGTTAAAGGGATGAACTATTATCTTTCCCTTGGTACAAAGTCTGACGATGCTATGTATAAAGAGTCATCTACCAAATATAAACAGTTCAATGTCAGAGGGAAGTTTGACATTCCTATCACCGACTGGTTAAAGACCACAGTTGATATTGCCGGCTTCGAGGTACAGAGGTTATATCCTTACAAATCAGCAGATGCTATTGTAGGGCAGTGTACCAGGTTATATCCCTATACATGGGCATACTGGCCGGACGGTAAACCCGGTCCCGATATTGAGTATGGTGATAACCCGGTTGTTACAGAAACTTTTGATGCTGGTAAAAATGATCAGAAAACCTACAGGTGGCAGAGTAATTTTGGTGTGACTATTTCCCCTCCATTCATTAAAGGACTTTCGATAAACGGGACATTTGCGTATGACCTTACCAATTATTACCAGAAAGCTTTTTATCAACCCTGGATTCTTTACGCTGCTGACTGGGAAAATGTAACAAGAGATCCCGAAACTGGTTTCGTTACATCAATGGTAACTGTTCCTTCTCTGAGAGGATTGTCATCACCGCAAAATAATGAAACTTTTACGAGGAGAATAAACAAGACAACTGATGTGGGTGCAATATATACCAGAAAATTCGGCGATCATAATATTATGCTTTTAGGCACTTTTGAGCAATACACAACTGATTATAACGAACTGTATGGATTCAGGCAGTATTATATCTCATCAGCGATACAGACAATGAACGCCGGTGCCGACCAGGACAAGAACACAACCGGTAGTTCGTCAATATACGCAATCAGGTCCTGGATCGGACGTGCAACCTATGATTTTAGGGGTAAATACCTTGCAGAATTTGTATTCCGCCGTGATGGTTCACTAAAATGGCCAACATCCAAGCGCTGGGGTAATTTCCCGGGCCTTTTGCTTGGATGGCGTGCATCAGAGGAAGGTTTCTGGCAAAACTCTCTTCCTTTTATCAACTATTTAAAACTGAGGGCATCATACGGCAAGATGGGGATGGACCCGGGTAATCCTTTCCAGTACCTGACTACTTACGGTACCTCTTCAGGGATGGTATTCGGTACAGGTTCCACAATTGAATTAACTGTCGGTCCGCCTGCAGTAGCTAACCCGGATATAACATGGGAAACCCAGACTACCTATAATGCTGGTTTCGACTCAAAATGGTTAAACGATCTTGTCAGCTTCAATTTTGACTACTTCTTTAACGTTAGGGACAATATTCTTGCTGCAAGGGATGCTACTGTTCCTAACTTCACCGGACTTTCGCTGCCACAGGAAAACATAGCCACGGTCCATAATAATGGTATTGAGGTAGAAGCAGGGATACATAAAACAGTTCTGTCCGATCTTCGTATGGACCTGACCGGTAACTTCGCCTGGAACCATAATAAAGTTGTATTCTATGATGAACCGGAAAGAGTAGTTCCATGGCAGGTCCGTACAGGACATCCATATAATCCGATGTTGTTATATAATGTTATTGGTGTTTTCCAGGATAATACCTTTACAGTAAATGGAGTTGAGAATTATCCTCACTGGAAAAATGCAAAAGCCGGAGACCTTATTTTTGAAGATGTCTCCAAGGACGGGGCGATTACCGGTGATGACAGGATACTTGTGTTTAATAATGATATGCCTGAGATCACCTATGGCGCAAACCTCGATCTGGCATGGAAGGATTTCACACTGACTGTCCTTATACAGGGTCAGGGTAAACTGTTATATTTCAACCGCTATGACGAAAGACGCGGCGAGGCAGGAAACTATCTGTACTGGGAATATGACGGCAGGTGGACACCCACAAATACCAACGCTTCCAAACCAAGGGCATATAACAGGAGAGACCAGTACTGGAATCCAGTAGATTATCCCAATACTTACTATTATGATAATGTGGCTTACTGTCGGTTGAAGAATGTCATACTGTCATACAATATCCCAAGCAGGCTTTACAGCAGGATTGGTGTATCAGCAGCAAGTATTTATTTATCAGGCAATAATCTGGCTCTGATTTACGCGGCTAACAGAAAGTTCGATCCTGAAGTTAACGGGGTTGGAGTATATCCTGGTATGAGGACGATTGCTATTGGTGCGAATATTACGTTTTAATTGATAGAAAAAAAGTGAAATATGAAAACACTATTTAAATACTTATATGCATTAGCTGTTCTGTTGTTAATGGTTACTTCGTGCGAAAACCCTCTTGATCAACAGTCAGTAGATACCTTCCCCCAGGACGTAGTATTCTCGGATATCGCTGTAACAAAGGCTTTCCTTGGCAAATGTTATGACAGGATGGGTGGTAACACTAATAGTGGTATCCTGGGAATGCGCGAGGACCTGCTTTCTTCAGCAACAGACCAGACATTGTGCATTCACCGTCCTGCAAATTATGTTAACCTCAAGGGCACCCAGAGCCCCGACCAGCTTGGCTGGTTTGCTAATACCGGTTACGGAGGATTCCTGAGGTATAATGATCTTTATGCTGATATTCAGAATGTTAATGTAGTGCTTGCCAACATTGACGCTGTTCCTACAACTACACAACAGGATGCACTTAAAATCCAGTTAAAGGGTGAAGCATATTTTATCAGAGCCTTTATTTATACCAATCTTCTTATGGGTCATGGCGGGCAGATTCTTGCATCTGAACCCTGGATACTGGGTGAGGATTTTCTCACAGTCAAAAGATCCACAATTGCTGCAACAAAGGACTTCATACTTGCTGATATTGATAAGGCTATAACCAACATACCGGCTTCAATAGAGCAGGGAAGGGCAAGCCGTGCTGCTGCTGCTGCACTTAAGGCAAGATTGTTAATGTTCTGTGCAAGCACGCTTACCAACGGAGGAAATACTCTGCCAGATCCAGAAAATCTGGTTTCATTCCCTGCCGGCAGCCAGACAGCTCTTCTGCAGAATGCAAGGGATGCCGCTTTGGCAATAATGAATGGCACCTATGGGACATTCTCACTGGCAGGTACAACTGCTGATCCTCCATCGCCAATGACTGATGCAACTGTTAAGATTTATGCAGATAATTTCTTCAACATCTTTAATCAGCATGGTAAATGGAACTCTGAGACCATATGGGGGATTCAGTTCCCGCTTACGGGAGGTAACCAAAGTCGTGCTAACATTTGGTTTGGTCCAAACGGTTTTCACAACTGGGGTAATAATAATCCGACGGAGCCCGCTGTCAGAAGTTTTGAATTGATGGACGGAACTCCGTTTGTATGGGATGCATATAATCCCGGAGAGCAATATTTAAGGACTGCAACAGCAGCCGAACTTGCTTCTGATCCATTCAAGAGCCCGTATTACGGCCGTGAACCACGCTTCTACGCAACTGTTCTCTACCATGGTGCTCCATGGCAGGAACGACCAGTAGATGCTGTAAAATATGATCCGCTGAATCAGGTACAGACAGGTAATTTTTACAATGATGACGGCACGGTAAAAGCATACGGAATCGATACAAGGAACTCAGCCATAGAAAACTGGAATGCAACCAAAACGGGTTACTATATCAAAAAATTCCTTGATCCGGCTACCGTTGGCCAGTATTACTATAACACTAATACCTGGGTTGAATTCCGCTATGCAGAAGTACTTCTCATTTATGCTGAAGCCTGTATTGAACTGGCAGTTCTCGGACAGACCGCTGATCTCCAGAATGGGATCGATGCCCTTAACCTGGTCAGGAACCGTGCAGGATTACCGGACAGGGTGACAGCAGATCCTCTTCAGGCAAGAGCCTGGTTACGTCATGAAAGAGAAATAGAGTTCTTTGCTGAAGGTCATCGCTGGTTTGATATTCGCCGCTGGATGATATGTGATCAGGTTGTCCAGAATGTCTATGGTATGAAGATTAAGCAGTTCGCTAATGGCAACATGGAATGGAAGCTTGATCTGACAGACAATGAAGACACGAGATCCTGGGGTGGCGAAAAGATTTACTGGCTGCCGATTCCACGTGACGAAATAAACAAAGCTCCTCAAATTCTGCAAAATCCAGGTTATTAAATAACCTGATTTAAAAGCAATTTGATATTAATGAAGGCCGGTCCGAAAAGACCGGCCTTTTTTTATTACATGTACTCACCCCCCTCTATTACCTCTCTGATCACACGAACTCACCCCCTTATGTTCCCTCCCGCTTTCGCGGGACAGGCTCTCTCTGCTCGCGCAAAGAGGGGGAAATTAAGAAAATAATTATCTGATTATCATCAACGTATTATAATGGCGCATATATATTTTATTACGCGATTATTTGTATATTGCAAATAAAGAATAATGGATATAAACGAGCTTAAGAAAGAGATTCAATCCCTTGGTGCAGAAGAAAGAAAACAACTTTTAAGTGATTTAAATATAGAGCATTA
>JALHSP010000136.1 GCA_022865305.1 Bacteroidales bacterium
ACACCTTAATCTCGGCAAGAATTACACGCTCTACTCCTGGAAACATTCAGGTGTAGTGGCAGCATACAAAGCCGGGGTTGATATAAAAACGATCCAGAGCCAATGCAGGCACCAGAGCCTAGAACAAACTGATATTTATTTGAAATCCCTGGGATTAAATGTGAACCTGGCTATTAATAAGATTCCGGAATTAAAATAAATTTTCTTAAATAAGCTCATGGCGGGTTTTAAAACCGTCTTTATAGTTTATCATTAAGAAAACTTCAGAAAAATTTTTTGTGGAATAAGTTTTTCCGCAAAATTCTATTACCGTGCGATATGCATATCACATAAGTGCTTGAATTTCAATTGCCATAATTATTATTACCGTGTTTATTAATTCAAAGAACAATAAACCGGTAAATCATTAAAAATATACATTGGTGTGTTAGGGCCACCATACGTCTATATATATATAAAGAATCAAGTAGATCCCCTCTCTCCGCCCTTATTTTTAAAATCCCTTGTATATGAATAATTTATAAGGGATTTTTATTATTCACATACTCGATTACATACAGTTTATAGATTAAACCTCCTGGTAGGGAGCTTTTATTTTTATTACGAATGATTTATTCTCGGTTGTAAGAGGTTTGCTGTAATAGATGTATTCTTTAATCCAATTAATAAAAGATTCTTCTTTTCTGAGGCTTTGCCTCGTATATAGCTACATCTGATTGTTTCATAATTATAAGATTTGATGGTAGGTAAAAAAAAGACCAACAGAGGATTTTTATTCCTGAGTTGGTCATTTGCTATTAAGTAAAAATGAGTGTCTCTAAAGGGCTGGAAATGGGCTTAAATTGAAGATTTAAGATGTAAAAACCGAGACAGTGCTTTTCATAGCATTGTGCGTGTTATAGTTATTTGCATTTTACTGTTTTGGTCCTTAAAGGATGATATTTAATTGTCAAGTTTGAAGTCAGTCGTTATCAAGGCACAAAGTCATAACAATGATTTTTGCATTTTTTTTAATCAAATTGTAATGCTTCCTACTTATTCGTAATAAATATTTCTTGATTTTTAGCAATGAGGTAGTACTCTTTATTAATTGAACTATCAATGATTTTTACCACTACGTCTGCATCATTTTCTGGTCCCCATTCTGGTCCACTGGCACTTACTCTCTTGAGTTGATATGGAAAAACTTGTTGTTTTGTATCAATTGGATTCGAAGGCCAAATTAGTTGATTATAAATTACATAAAGTTTCTTAATCGAAATAGTGTTAGGTATTGTCAGACTGTCCAGATTTCTCAATACTATTGAGGCAATCAAAGGATGTTTAGGATTTTTTGGGGTTGGCACTCCCGGAAAATAATCACGATAAAGGTATGTATCTAAAATGTATCTACTTGCCCCAATTTGTAGTGTGTCACTTGAATTCGAGTAGAGTTCTGAAAGTAAGGTGGGATCATCAATAATTACATATGGGATCTTGTCTTTTTCACAACCAACTGTGAAAATGAGGGTCAGTGTAATTAGAGTAAGTTTATACATGGTTAGAAGTGGTTAGGTATGTTACACTAATTTTGCACAAAACTTATACCAAACTGAATACTTAGGATGAATAAATATATTAATGCTTTGTCTGTTATAGTTAGTTGACATTAAGGCTTTTAGTCATGTTGTTGGCTGATGCAGTCGAGTAGGCCGGAGGAACTTCCCCTCCAGCCTCTCACGGAACCGTACGTGATACTCTCGCATCATACGGCTCTTGTTACACAAAAGATTAAGCGGTCTGGAAGCCATACTGCCAATGAACAAAAAGCCCCGGATAGCT
>JALHSP010000137.1 GCA_022865305.1 Bacteroidales bacterium
AGCTATCCGGGGCTTTTTGTTCATTGGCAGTATGGCTTCCAGACCGCTTAATCTTTTGTGTAACAAGAGCCGTATGATGCGAGAGTATCACGTACGGTTCCGTGAGAGGCTGGAGGGGAAGTTCCTCCGGCCTACTCGACTCCGCTGTATAGCTTGATTCGTTATCTAGACAATTTCGTAACCATTGACAACTTAACTATCCTAAGATTATTTACAATCAGTTCAGCTGACCTATAGCATTATGGCAAAGACAATTTAATATAAATTTAATCATGAAAACTATCAGAACAATTTTTCTTTTATTAATTACTCTTGGGGGATGCTCCGCACCTGAAAACTATGATGTGCTAATCAAAAACGGTCATATAGTTGATGGCACAGGATCACCTTCTTTTATAGGTGATGTTGGCATCAAAGCTGACACTATTACTAAAATTGGTAATTTAAAAAATGCGAGTGGTCAAATAGAAATTAATGCTAAAGGATTAGCTGTTGCCCCTGGATTTATAAATATGTTAAGTTGGGCATTTGAGTCTCTGATAGAAGACGGCAAATCTCAAAGCGATATAAGACAAGGAGTTACTTTGGAAATATTTGGTGAAGGGGAATCATATGGTCCTTTGAGTGATAAAATGAAAAGGGAATTAAAAGGGAAACAGGGTGATATAAAATATGATATTGAATGGACAACTTTGGAAGAATCTCTTGAGTACTTAGAAAAGAAAGGCATTTCTCCAAACATTGCATCGTTTGTAGGTGCAGCAACGCTGAGAATCTATACTATAGGTTATGAAAATCGAGCACCTAACGAAGTCGAAATGGATTCGATGAAGTTGCTGGTACGACAAGCAATGGAGGAGGGTGCATTAGGAATTAGTTCAGCATTAATTTATGTGCCTGGCAATTATGCAAAAACAGAAGAACTTATTACACTGTGTAGGGAGGTTGCCAAGTATGATGGACTATATATTTCACATATTCGAAGTGAGGGTAATAGATTATTAGAGAGCATCGATGAACTTATAAATATATCAAAAGAATCAAATATCAGAGCAGAAATATATCATCTTAAACAAGCTGGAAAATCAAACTGGAACAAACTGGATGTAATTATCAATAAAATAGATTCTGCTAGATCAAACGGACTTACTATAACTGCGGATATGTACAACTACATTGCAAGTAGTACAGGTTTGTATGCTATTATGCCACTTTGGGTACAGGAAGGTGGTACTGATGCATTCTTAAAAAGACTTCAAGATCCCATAATCAGATCAAAAGTCAGATCAGTATTAAATCAAACTATAACAGGAGGTGGTGAAAACATTTTACTTGTTGGATTTAACAATGACACACTAAAATATCTCACTGGCAAAACACTCGCTGAAATTGCGAGAATAAAAAAAAGATCTCCTGAAGATACTGCAATAGATTTAGTAATCCAGGATGATGGTCTGGTTACTGGTGTATATTTCATGATGTCTGAAGAAAATATCAGAAGACAGATTGCATTGCCTTGGATTAGTTTTTGCTCAGATGCTGAATCAAGTGCACCTGAAGGGGTATTTCTTAAAAGCAGCACTCATCCAAGGGCTTATGGAAATTTTGCCCGACTACTTGGCAAATATGCAAGAGACGAAAAAGTCATTCCACTTGAGGAAGCTATTTATAAACTTACTACTTTACCAGCAGGTAATTTAAGGATTAAAAAACGGGGGCAATAAAGACTGGATATTATGCCGATTTGGCTATTTTTGATCCTGAAAAAATACAAGATCACGCTACATTTGAGAATCCTCAACAATACTCCACAGGCATGGTACATGTATTTGTTAATGGGTACAAGTATTAAAAGATGGTGAACATACCAGTGCTACGCCAGGGAAAGTTATTAGAGGACCAGGATGGAAACAAAAGTAAATAATCTTATAGAAAGTAAATAAAAACTGCCCATAACACGGACGGTATAATTAATAAGCTCGTCATGGTTTTTGCTTTTATTCTCTGCTCCCAAGACAATAAACTGCAAGGGGAAATAACCGGACTCCCGTTACTTGCTTCGCTCACACGGGGCACGCGCCACTGTACATATCCAATTTTTTATAAAAGGATAAATAACCTACACATAATCAGCATTGTATTGCGACACTCTTAATGCTTAATAGAATTTGTACCTGGACTTGCAAAAACCGCGCCGTGCTTCGCACATTCCGGCCTCAGAACGCTCAGCAACATGCCACCCCTGCAGTCTGGCTCCTCGCTAAAACAGCCCACAGGGCTATTTTTAAACGCTCGGCCCTTTTATTGCCGGACCGTTAGCTTGCATTCATTGGCAGCTTCTGGTGGCGAGATAAATTCTTCTGATATTTTGGAAATTATAAAATAAGTACTTATATTTGTACCTGATTAAATACTTAAAAGATACAATTATGATTGCAGCAAACTATACAGAATTCCGGAACGAATTAAAAAACTTCCTCGATAATGTTGAATTCAACAATGAGACGCTTATCATTAAAAGAGGATCTGGAAAAGGGACTGTTTTAATCTCACTAGACGAATATAATTCTATAATGGAGACCTTGCATTTATTAAGCTCTAAGAAAAATGCTAAAAGGCTATTCGAATCAATAGAACAGATGAAAACCGGGAAAAGGGCGCAACACAAATTGATTGAAGAGTAATGAGAATTATATTTTCTAAAAATGCATGGGAGGACTATACCTCCTGGCAAACAGAAGATAAAAAGACCCTTAAGAAAATTAACAACCTTATTAAGGATATACTAAGAAATCCTTATGATGGGATTGGGAAACCTGAACCACTTAAATTCGATCTTGCTGGACTTTGGTCAAGACGGATCGATCAAGCTCATAGACTCGTGTATAAAATTGAAGATGAAGACCTTCAAATCTATGCTTGCAAATATCACTATGATAATAAATAAAAACGCAAGCTAACACGGACAATGCGGCTATCTACAGGATCGCGTTTCTGCAACTTGTCTTTCTGGCTTGTCGGGATGTCGGCTGCATTAATAACAATATTCCTTATCCCCAGAGAATTTAATTCCCGATGAATACCATAACCGCAAAAACCCGCTTCATAGGCGCTGTTATAGGTGCCGCCCGGAAAGGTTCTTTGAACGTAGTTATACAACGCCATGGGATCTGGCGGTTGTGTAAAAGTCCTGTGTTCAATACCGTCAACAATGATAGTGACACTCCAGCTCTTCTTATGAACATCTAATCCAATGAAGAGTTCTTTACCTTTAAAATCAATTTATTTTGTAACTTGTGTTTGCATAGTCTTGGTGTATTGATTAGTGAAACAATAAGTTACTAACTATTTTGGTAACTGTACCGAGACTATGCTTTTATCATAGGTGCTAAAGTGCATAAACTTGTAACGCTTTTTGCAAATTGCTCCTGGTACCTAGACAGTTAATCGGTGAACAGGTAAGCGGACCGCTCCGCTGCTCTCTTTTAACATTCAGTAATTTGACAGCTAAACAACTCATTTTTAAACTTGTACCGCGATACACGTATACGCCCGGCAATTTGTACCTGGATGGCAAAAAGCGTTCCATGCTTCGCTCATTCCGGCCTCAAAACGCTCAGCAACATGCCACCCCTGCAGTCTGGCTCCTCGCTAAAACAGCCCACAGGGCTGTTTTTAAACGCTCGGCCCTTTTATTGCCGGGCCGTCAGACTGTCTAATAACCTATTCTATTTGTTGAAAACTATGAGGTTGGTG
>JALHSP010000017.1 GCA_022865305.1 Bacteroidales bacterium
ATCTATTAATTGTTATAGGTAAAAAAACAGAAATCAATGACAAGATTTGATTACGATATAAATGTTAAGTCTAAGTATCAAGAGGAAGCCAAATTATTTATTAGTTTTTTACATAATGTTGGGAAAAACTATAGGGTACGTATTCAATATAGAGATATTGAACTTGGTAAAATTCATGTAACAATTAATGGCCAATCTAGTTCAAAGATTGATGCTTTTTTCCAGGAATTAATTTTGAATAAGGGATTGTACTATTATTCTAATACCGTTCATTCTCGGTATAATTTAATCAAAGAGGTAATTAAACCAATATTTGAGCTACTGCTTGAGTCAAGATTTGAAAGAACGCACTCTAAATTATTAAAACGTCATATTTTAGGGAAAATAACTAATCCGTTCATTCCGGGTGATTTTTTTGATAACTCAGCACACGACTATGAAATGTTATTTAGAAAATGGGATTCAGACCTATTGGGAAATTATGATTTTATTAAGGATCTAGATGATTTATTGACAAAATTTCTACTCGAAAAGCTCAATCATCCAAAAGGACAAAAAAGCCCAAAATTCAATCTGCTCGTAGCAAACGCATCAAAAGCAAACATTATTTTTGAAAAAGAAACGGCTAAGATATTCAATAAAATACATTCTTTAAGAACAAATGGACTTCATCGCTTAGAAAGGACACTTAAAAAAGAAGATGTATCTAAGCTAGCAATGCACATATATTGGTATTTCCAATATTATGATGAGTTCCAGGAATCTCAAAAAGGAAAAACAATTAAGCATGGAGGAAAATGGTATAAAAGAATCAAATACGGCTATGAAAAATATCTTGATGAACATGATAAACCGTATTTAGACGAAAATGGTAGACCTTATAATAGTTATGAAATGGCAAAAGAAAGACCATGTCATGATTGCGGTGCAGTACTTGGACAATACCATTGTTTCGGTTGTGATGTTGAGCAGTGTCCGGCATGTAAAGGGCAGGCTTTGGGTTGTGGATGTGGACTGGACGAAGATGATTAATTTATAACAATTCGCTTCACTGGATTTCGTAGATACTATTGTGCGTTCCACGCCAGAGAGCTTTTACGTTGGTGAGTGAATAAGAAACTCTCAAACACACTATGAAATAGGAGTAAACACTATGGCTAAATTCAATGCACAAAAGTACTGGTGGATGGTGATTATCGCGGTCGCTGTCGTGGGGATCGCTTCAATATCGATTACCGAACAATGGATGCCGTCTGTCAGGATATTGGGGCTTTCTTGGTCTTTGGCCTAATCGGGATTGGTTTTTGCTGGGGGTACTCCACCAACCGGGAACGCTTATGGTGGACAATCATCCCCGATTTGGGATTATTTACCCTGTTGGCAGCAGTTTTATCTGATTACTTCGTCGGAACGGATCCCGAGAACGACTGGATCAGTGTGCTGGTTATGGGCCTGGAACTGTGATTATCGGAGCGGTGCTCAAACGTAAAGACGTCAAACATGTGCTCATTGTCGTATCTATTCTATGTCTATGTTCACTTTTCTCGTGGGAATTACCATGGCGCCGTTCACCATAGCACTGAAAGTCCTTTTGATCGCTCTAAATATTCTGGTAGCCGTCTTCTTTATAAAGCGCAACCGCAGCACTCCAACTAAATCGAGCTGAGTGAGCGCGAAACCTCAATTTCCTAAGGGTCAATGCACCAAACACCAACTGCAAAAAGTAGAAAATTTTTAATGTTGTCTACATTTAGGTTTTCAAAATCCTTTTTCTTGAATGTAAAATATTTTTTAAGCTTTTATAGGTAGTTTTTATGGTTTTGGGGCTATAGTTTCTAATTTTCAGTTCTCATTCTGTTGTTTCAATTTGATTTTGCATATTTGTTGATATCTGGTAAGATATAAGTGTATTCAAACTAAATAAAAAGCAGCATGATTTCGTATAATATAAAATATTATTTTGATATTACGAAATGAATTCGCATAATAAAGAGTTATGTGAAAGGCTACGTATAGATATTTATGAAAAATATAGATGAAGCTATAAAGCATATAGAAAATTGGCTCAGAATTAATGAGGGAAATCAAAAATCTATTCCAACCATGAAAAAACTATTACAACTTCTCTATTGGCAAAGGGAAACTTTAAAATCAATGCCATTATCAATCAAGAATCGTATGCCAAATAAGTTTTTTTCAGATAATTTCTTTCAATTAGGATATAATAATATCAGAGAATATATTCCTGAAGCAAAACCTGTCAACATAGATAGAATTAATGATACAATTTTTTCATCAACCGGTACATCTTCAATGATATTTGCTAGTTCAGGATTAATATCAAATTTAGAAAAATCTGGTCAGGAATGGGCAATGCAAACAATAGATTCATATAAGCAGATTAAAGATGAATTACATATTGTGTCTGAACTTAAAAATAAGTTACAAAATTTAGATCCAGAATTAGTAAATGAATTCAATTTAATGGAGGATAATTTTTATAGAGCAACGAATGAAATTGAATTTAGAGTTAATACAAGTACCGCAATGAGGAATATATTAGAACATGTCAAAGGTAAGCTTCTTGCAAAAGCAAGAAAGCCATATGAACAAAAGATAAAATGGAATAAAATGGTTGAGAGACTTTGTATTAATAGTGAAAATACTTTCGAATACCAAACCCTTATTGATCAAGAAAGCGTTTGGAAAGAAATACACACTAATTTAAGTCAATATTTAAAGAATAATATCCATTGCTCAATAGAGGATATAAAAAATTTGAAAATTGCATTAATTACACATCTTTATACTATTTTATCATTAACTTCTTTATAACTGTATATTATTTACGCAACTCTTCATATAAAAGCGGCTACCCGATTCTGCTCCCATTGGTAGCTCTACCCAAATTGCTCCCTTCGATCGTAACTTCGGGTAACCGCGGACGTTATATGAAAATAACCGCTACCAAATCGAGTGAAGCTCGAAGGTTCGCATCTGAACTAAAATTGAAGGTAGTGTAATCAAAAAAACCATCTGTGCTTGTTACGGCAAAAATTGCCAAAGCGTTGAGTATTAATATTGAGGATTTAATAAAATGAATAAAATTTTAAATCTTCCACATCGTGTTTGTAAATCAGCCTGTTTTAGTAATGGTCTTGAGGATATTTTGGAATGGAAAGGTAAAAAATATATAAACTATTTACTCCCCGTTCTTGGTGGTATGGGCGAGTTTACCTATCTTAAATTTAAAAATACTAATCCGCCGTATATAGTGTATTGGGGAGCAAATACTAAATACTTATTGAAAGACTTAGAAAAAATTATTGATTTTAAGGAGATACTTAGCGAAAACAAAACCTTTAAAAATACTTTTACTAAAGTTAAAGAACATATTGGTAATAATCAACCCGTAGTGGCTGGTGCGCTTGATATGTATTACCTTCATTATTATCCTGAAATATACCACCAAAAGCATATCCCCATTCATTATATTTTAGTAGTAGGATATGATGATGATAAACAAGAGATTTATGTTCAGGATTGTGGCTGCGAGGGTGTTCAAAAAATTTCTTATAGCGAATTTGAAAAAGCTTTGAATGTTAATGTTCCTGCTATGAGTAAGAAAAATACTATTAGAACATTTA
>JALHSP010000138.1 GCA_022865305.1 Bacteroidales bacterium
GAGCAAAAACAAACCTTCCTTTATTCACGGTTTTTCGCTAAAAATACCGTGATTTGAAATCAAAAAATCAAAGAACTTCTATAATTTACTGAATTATAATATTATACAAACTTTATTTTAAAAACAACGCAACACTAGTGAGCTGAATATTAAAACCATAAATATGGACCATTATCTGAAAAAGTTAATCGCAGAGGGTGAAAATCAACAGCTTGACTTTAAGTACTGCGTTTCTGACAGCAGAAAGATTGCAAGGACATTATCAGCTTTTGCAAACAGCGATGGTGGAAGATTACTTATTGGAGTAAGGGATAATGGAAGTATTGCCGGAGTTAAATCTGATGAAGAATATTATATGGTTGATACAGCTGCGCTGCTTTTTTGCCGGCCTGAAATTACTTTCAGTACAAAACAACATACAACAGGCGGAAAAACCATACTGGAGGTTGAGGTGATCAAAGGAAAGAAAAGACCATATCAGGCTAAAGATGAAAACGGGAAGTGGCTGTCATACTTCAGGCACCATGATCAGAACCTTGTAGCAAATAAAGTATTACTTCAGGTATGGAGAAAAGAGGAAAAGAGATCCGGGGTATTGGTAAAATTCGGTAAGGCTGAAAACTCTCTGATGGATTATCTGGGGAAAAATGGATCAATTACATTATCAAAGTTCAGAAAAATGGCCCGGATTTCGTCATATAAAGCTGAATTGATACTGGCAAACCTTATTATATTCAAAGTTTTAATTATGAAGGCATCAGAAAAAGGTTTCAGTTATGAACTTAATCCAGATGAACCCTTGAACTTAAATCACTATCCTATTAAGTGATGCAGCCGGGTTTTTTAAAAACTAATTGACCTTATTTCTGAAACCATATTTATTTTTTTATTATGCCTCCGGAAATATCGCGAACTGAAAATTTTTCTAATATTGGAGTCCTGATATTAATTCTGACAATAATATTCTAAGTGAGTAAAATGGGAATTACAAATCACACCGGATTTGATAATGATAAATACCTTAAGGAGCAGACATCTGCTATTCTCGAAAGAGTGAACCGGTTTAACCATAAACTTTACCTGGAATTTGGGGGCAAAATTTTATATGATTATCATGCAGCCAGAGTGCTGCCGGGATTTGATCCGAACGTTAAGATGCGGCTTTTGCAAATATTAAAAGACAAGATTGATGTAATCTTATGTATTCATGCAGGTGCAATTGAAAGAAGAAAAGTCAGGGCCGATTTTGGGATTACTTACGATGTTGATGCATTAAAAACAATTGATGATTTCAGGGACTGGGGGATAGATATCACAGCCGTGGTTATTACGCGTTATCAGAATCAATCACCTGCAAAAGCCTTTAAGAACAAGCTCGAGTTAAGGGGGATCAAGGTATATTTACATTATCCTACAAAAGGATATCCTACAGATGTTGACCTGATTGTAAGCGACCAGGGATATGGGGCAAACGAATACATCAGGACCACGCATCCTATTGTAATCGTCACAGGGCCGGGGCCGGGCAGCGGTAAGCTTGCCACCTGCCTGTGCAATCTTTACCATGAGTATAAAAACGGAATTAAGGCCGGATATGCAAAATTTGAAACATTTCCGATCTGGGACCTGCCTGTCGATCATGAGGTAAATCTTGCCTATGAAGCCGCCACTGTTGATTTGGATGATAGAGTGTTAATTGATGAACATCACTTAAGGGCTTATAATGTAAAGACTGTAAATTATAACCGTGATATAGAAGCGTTTCATTTGCTTAAAAGGATCATTGAAAAAATAACAGGCGGTGAGTCTATGTATCAATCTCCGACTGATATGGGAGTAAACCGTGCCAGTGCGGGCATTGTGAATGACAGTATAATCACAGAAGCATCTTATCAGGAGATTATCAGGAGATACTTCAGGTGTGCTGTGGAATATGCAATGGGCTTACTTGATAAAGACACCCTCAATCGGATCATTGCAATCATGAAAAATACAGGTGTAAAAGTTGAAGACCGAAAAGTGGTGTTACCTGCTAGAGAAGCTGCAAAAGACGCTGAAAAAAGTGGAAAAGGCAATGCTGGATTCTATTGCGGAGCTGCCATTGAATTGCATGACGGGACAATTATTACAGGCAAAAACTCGCCCCTGATGCATGCTTCTTCAAGTCTGATCTTAAATGCTACCAAACACCTGGCCGGACTCCCCGATAAAATGTACCTTTTACCCGAAAACATAATTGATTCGGTAACACATCTGAAAAAAGACATATTGAATGGGAAAATGGTAAGTCTGGATGTGGATGAGACATTGATTGTGCTTGGTATAAGTGCTTTATCTAATCCGGCTGCGAAAATGGCATTGGAAAACCTGAAATTGTTGCGTGATTGCGAAGTACATCTTACGCATATCCCAACCCCGGGCGATGAAGCAGGATGGCGAAAATTAAAGGTAAACCTGACATGCGATCCTGAATATTCAAGTAAAAGCCTTTTTATTAGCGGATGAGTGATAATAAGGTAACTGGCTTCCCCACGTAAAGTCCGAATTATGTGCACGTTACAAAATCCGTCACCAATTCCGTCACCCTTTCAATAAAAATCCCGCAGATCATCGATCCTGCAGGATTAGCAGTTTGTTGTTTTTCTGATCATTGTTGTATAACAATTATTTTTTTATTCAATATTGTTCTTGTTTCTTCTATAATATGAAGTATATATTCTCCCGGTCTGAGATCAGAGATCCTGATTCTCCCATTTCCAACTGTGCCTGTGCACTTAAGCTGCCCGTTTAAATCATATATCCGGTATTGATTAAAAGGTTTTATGTTTTCCACAATTAAGAATTGACTGGCCGGAATCGGGTAAACTTTTAACAGGCGGCTTTTGTCATCTGTAATGTTATCTAAATCAGAGATCTGGATATTCATTGTATCTCTTATTGAATAATGTAATGTATTAACCTTGTCAATATATTCGGAATTGAAGACCAATGTGTAACTCCCGGATGCAAGCTTGCCTAACCGGACCGAATCAATACAAGAGTTGATTGAACTGCCCCGGGGAATTTGTTCTTTATGGTAGGTTGTTATTTTTATTTCAGAACCTTTCACAGCTACTTTAACAGAATCCGTTTCAGTACAGGAATTTGGCATTTTAATAAACAACCTTACTAATATTGAATCATCTTCTGAGGCTTTCACCGGGCTGATGCTGATACCTTCAGAGGACCGTCCGTCAGAAATCACGGCACTATTCCCTGTCAGAGCTTCAACAAAGCCATTAAGCCATTTATTTTCAACAATACTGTATGCTTTAAATACAACTCCAAAATCAAAATAACTCCAGCTGAATCCATTATTCTCAAATTGTGTTCTCACATAATTAGTCCATGTCAGACGGCTTTGATTATCTGCGAACATAATAGAGCCATATTCGCCGATTGTGACAGGACGTTTATTATTCCCTGACCAGTTCCTTATAATGGAAATATCTTCCAGGACAGCATTTTTTTCACTGCCTGTACCCGACCAGGTTGTCCCTAGGAACTGATTTAAATCTGTCCAGGTACTCCACCATGCACCCTGCTGGGCAAACTGATAAGGGAGGTAGTATCGTGTGCTTACAATAACATTTTGTTCTGATTGCGGGATATTCAGCTTTACGAGTGACTGATGACTTCCATAATCCGGGGCATCTATTATCAGCGTTCTGTCGTTGTCTTTAACCCTTATGGTATCTATTATCTTTGGCATTAATTGATTCCATTTATCAGGGGTCAGATTAACTTCAGGTTCATTCAGCACTTCAAAGAACAGACGTTCATGGTCAACTGACAGATAATGATCGGTCAGTTGCTTCCATATAGCAAAAAACATGCTTAAATAAAGTTGATCGTCAGGATGTTCGTAAAGTTCATTGAAATGATGAATGGTAATAATAACAGCCAGATTTCTTACCAGGCACCAGTTCATTATTTCATCAACCCTTTGTAAAAAAGTGGTCTCAATGTTAAATGGATAGCTGCGGCTCATATGTGCCGACCAGCATATAGGCAGCCTGACTGAATTGAATCCGGCATCGGCAATAGCCTGAATATATGATTCCTTTATTACGAGTCCCCACTCCCCTTCACGGGGAGCTTCAAGGGCATTCCCAAAATTTATGCCCCTGCCAATTTTTTTCTTCCTGGTAAAAGCTAATGAGGTATCAGCCTGGTTATTTACTTCTGCAATGACCTCGCTATCAGGAGAGAACCAACCAAAAAATAAAAACGCTATGCTTATAAAAAGCACAGATTGTTTTATTTTAAAGATGGTTTTCATTTTATGTTCTTTTGAAATGATCTTTGATTTAAGTCCCAGCAATATTCCTGTTTTTTTTGTCACGATAGAGTGTCCCTCCTTTGGTCAGCCATGACACACCGAAAGCAACAAGAGCAACAGTTTCAGCATAGAAAAGGAAGTCAGATTGCGGATGATTAGCTTCGAAGAAGATAAAGAATAACATCATTGCAATCAGACAGGCAATCATGACTGATCCGCAAATAATATAAATTTTATTCCTTGTCAGTTTTCGCTTTGAAGGATTCACTTCTTTCCTGGTAAACAAAAACAGTGAAAATCCAGCAAGGATGAGAAAGAAACAAACCGCACAGATAAAATGTACTGTCGCTGAAAAGTTATATGGTCCTTCTTCAACCGTCGGAAACAGCGCAATTCCAACAGCAAAGAACCCAGCCAGATTCCCCGCCCGGTTATCCCATTTATCATAGCCTTTATAGAAAAACATAAATAAAGCTATTGCGCAAATTGCGCCGATAAAAACATCTCGCATCCCGCTGAAGTAATAAAGACTGATATTTCTTCGAACAATTTCTCCCTTAAAGAACAGAGATACTCCGAGCACCAGTACAAATGGCAATAAGATACCTATCCATCCGACTGTATTCCGTAAAGCCAGATATGAATAGGTCTGGTTTAAGTGTGTATCATTCGATCCCATGTAAATACGGTTTTAATCTTATGCGAATTTAATTAATGCGAAATAGTCTGACAAAAATGGTCTTGCAAGTCATGCAGGTCGTTTGCTTTTCTCCTTTCTCCTTTTATCTTTTATCTTTATATATAAATATCCTTCCGGTTATAAAGCCTGTAAGAGAGCACTGTCAGCAATAAAGAAATGCCGATAAAATATAACAGATGCCAAAAATCTATTGTATAGGCCGGGTTAGTTGCATCTGTATTAACATATCTGAACGGGCTCAGGTATCCTATTTTTGCAATGCCTTCCGTGATCTTTGAAAGAGTGAAAATAAAATAAAAAATTAAAACCAATCCTATGCTGAAAGTTGTGATCGGCTTTGCCCTTTTAACAAGGGTTGACAAAAAAAGCCCGATAGCACCGAACAGGATATTCAGCAGCAGGGTATAGAGGGAAAGAATTAAAAATGCCCTTATGCTGAAGGGGCCGTTCTTAAACAGCTCCAGCGATATAAATCCTGCCAGGGCAGTTACAAGGTTCAATAAAAACACATTAAGGGTAAGAACTGCCAGCTTGCTGACGAATATCTCGCTGCGGGTAAGGGGACGTGTAAGCAGATATTCTGCAGTTTTATTGTATTCTTCCTTGAGCAGGATACCTGAAGAGAGTACAATGGCATAAATACTACCGAGCACCATCATGTAGATGATATTGTTGACAGCATAGAATCCAAGTACAGAAAGAAAATCGTTGAAATTCGAAATGCCTTTGAACTGAAGCAATTCACCGGGAATCAGACTCATCATACCTATGATCTTTGACTGGTTTTCCACAAAAACAGGGTAGACTGCCATAGTAACCGAAATGAATAAGGTTATTACGATCATCCACACTATGAGACTGAGTGCGTTTCTTCTCAGCTCCTTTAAAAACAGGTTCCTGTTCATTTATCCTCTGCCTTATAATTTGTAATAGTGCATGAAAATTTCGTCAAGTGACGGTTCTTCGATCATCAGGTTAGTTATCTTATTTCCCGACAGCATACTGACAAGCTCATTGATATTACCCGAGTACATAAAGGATAATATGTTGCCAGATCCGGTGATTACACTTTCACTGCCAGGGATGCTGAAGTTTTCTTTCCCCACCTGATCTTCAAACTCGATATACACCTTTTTCAATTGTTTTTTTCTCAGGGTTTCAATGTCCTCCACCTGAATGATTTTTCCTTCTTTAATGATGGCTACTCTTTTACAGAGCATCTGAACCTCACCGAGTATATGTGAAGAGAAAAAGATGGTCATCCCTTTCTGGTTCTCTGAACGCAACAGTTCAAAGAAAACCGATTGCATCAGAGGGTCGAGCCCTGTTGTCGGCTCATCAAGTATGAGAAGCTTAGGGCTGTGCAGCAGGCTCTGAACAATGGATACTTTCTTCCGGTTTCCCATGGAGAGGTCTGCAATTTTCCGGTTAAGGTCCAGTTCAAACATTCCCGAGAGCTCAGCTATCCTCTGCTCCCCGTTCTGTACCTGGTAAAAACGGATACAATAGCTCAGGAATTCATGTACATCCATGGAAAAATATGCGCTGGCATCGGAAGGGATGTATCCGACCTGGCTTTTGATCTTCTTCGTTTCCCTGATAACATCCATTCCCATTATCCTTGCACTGCCACCGGTCGGGAAGATCATGTTCATCAATATCCGTATCGTTGTCGATTTGCCGGCTCCATTGGGTCCTATAAAACCAAAAATCTCTCCTTCACCGATCTCCAGGTTAACATGTTCAATGCCCCTGGCTTTCCCGTAGAATTTTGAAAGATCTGTTATATCAATAATTGGTGTCTTCATTAATTATTTCACTTTGTTATACTTTCTCCTTTCTCCTTCTATCTTAATGCTCCGCCCCGTAAGTCACAGGGTAAAATAACGAACAAACTGGTTGTTTGCCTCAAATGGTGTGTTACTCAACAAATACAATTCTCACAGATAGCATTGTTTACCAAATTTACACCCGATAAAATCACCCCGTCATTTCCATTGTCGCGCGTCCTGCGCCTTACGTCGCGTGTTCTAATCCTCGCTTTGCCGCTAGTAACACTGTCCGGCTTAGAGATATCTTTGGCCTCTCAATAATTTCCAGGCCTGCTGATTCTGTTCTGGCAATCATCTTTTTGAATGACTTTTCTGTAACATGGATCTTCGGCTCTATGATCCAGATCCTTCCACCCGGATTCAGGACAGACTTCAGTTCCTCAAACATCCTCTGCTGATCCGGCACTTCATGGACCATCCAGAATGCCAGGACAAAATCCACCTTCCCCGGAATGCCAATCCTGTCACTCTGACAAAGATGTATTTCAACCCTCTTCTCCAGGTCCGTTCCCCTGATCTTACTGGCCATCTTTTCCAGCATCCTCAGCTGAAGATCAGCAGCAATAACCCTGCCTTCTTCACCTGCCAGCCTCGCAAGCTCTGCCGTAAAGTAACCGGGTCCGCAGCCTAAATCGAGCACAGTCATACCTTCTCTGATGTACGGTCCCAGTATCTTCCGTGGTTTGTGCACTAACCTCCTTAGCAGGTTGTCGAGAGTGCCGGCTAACTCAGCCGGACAAACATATGGTTGTTTCTCTTTACCCATGACGTTCTTTGCGAAATGTTATTCAAATATAGCTTTTTGCACGGGTGAATAATTTATTTATAGCTATTTGATGAATGAAGAATGCAGAACAAACAAACAGCGAAGTAAGTCGTGCGTCCTGCGCCTTGCGTCGATAATTTTGATGCTGATTTCGGAAAGTGCTATAGAATGGATACTAGTTTTTAATAATTTTTACGATGTACCTTTTGTCGCTATTCAGGATGAGGAAATAACTGCCGGATTCGATATCCATAACATCTATATTTACTGTAGCAGAACAGACAGTCAATCTTTTAACCAGGTTGCCGTGCAGGTTATAAATTTCTATTTCTGTCTCTTTATCACCCGGTAATCTTTCAATAGTGAGTGTCTCAGAAACCGGATTGGGATAGAGCCTTAGTTCGTTTTTATCCAGAGACTCTGCTGAAGTACAAATAACGTTTTTTACATCTGATGGCAAAGAGATACAATCCGATTCATTTGTAACTGTCACATAATATTCCCCGCTTTTGTCAACAACATATTTCTGTTTATTTGCACCTGTTATGGCGGAATTATTAAAGTACCACTGGTTACCCGAAACAGCACTTGATATCAGCGTATCAACATTTTGTGTTATTAGCGGCTTTCCGGGGACAGGATGTACCACCAGGGTCAGAATAATTACGCTGTCACATCCTGATATATCTGTATATTTTATCTGATATACTCCTGATTCAGTAAAGCCCTGGTAGTTCTCACCGGAACAAATTTCCTTTTCAATTTCAGTTGCAGAACATGGTGTTCCATACTCAAATGCTCCCACATCAACTATGGCACTCTCTTTTCCTGTCGCATTCCAGATACGTACTTTACCATCAAAATCTGTCAGGAAATTTACAAACTCGTTTGCACCCGCATCAATACAGGGAGAACCCTGGTTTAAATGAAAATCACCTGATGTAACAGATAAATACATCGGATCTTCAGAAATATTGTTACTCCCGTTTGGAATTCCGGTAAGGGAGTTAACATCTGAACTTTCAATGACCAGGCTGTCACAAATGCCTGATGGATTGCCCGATATCCCGTTATCCCAGAGATTTGTATTATAAATGAACACCTTATTTGCATCCATCCTGATAACAGGATTGTTGTTGTAAATGACAGAGTTGTAAAACTTTGCATTTATAGTACAACGTGATCTATTTACCCGTTCTGTTATTATCCCTTTGGCATTATTATAGATTATGCAATTTTCCGAGTTAAAGTCTACAGTGCCATATCTGTTGACAATCGGAGAATAACTTGAACTGGAAATCCCGTACGATTTTATTTTGATTGAGTTACTTCCATTACCTGAAACCACGGAGTTCTTTAACAGGAAATTGATGCGTGCGCTTTGGTAGGTCGGGACGTATGTTCCTGATGCGTAAGCATTTGAATACAGGTCAATCCCATATTCATCGTTATCCAGAATATTACATGATGAAAAAGTACCTGTAACGCTTCCGTAACTATAATTGGCTGAGGCATTGGCATAAATCCCGGACCTGTTATCTGAGAAGTTTGTATTATCCACATTTGCAGTTACAGTTTTCTGCAGGCCGGAAATATTTAATCCGGCATTTGAATTATTACCCCATTCCAAATTCCTTTATAATGAGGAATTGAGATCATCCTGACCGGATCAGACAGAGTGCCTGTAGCCTTTATGATTCCGTTTGCGGTTATTGACACAGGATTGACCTTATCGGGTCTTGCAATGATCAATACACCCTTTTCAATTATTAACGTCTGATCCGTGGGAACGGTTACAGGACAGGTCAGCAAATAGTTTTGTGAATTATTTAATGTACCTGATATTTCTCCGCATAATTCAGTCAGTTCTTTATCGGAGTAAAGAAAAGACTCTTTGGAATTATAGTAAATAATCTCGTTTAATCTGAATGTTAAATCGACAAGACCCTCAGTATGAGGCGGACATGATAATATCAGTAAAGTATCACTCCATGTTTGATATGACAGTGCTTCGGTTTGATCGAATATGACCCTCAACCCATCACGGCTTTGGCCAAATAATTCACCTGAAATTCTGATTTGCGGATTTCAGCTGGTGAAAGAAAATAACGGATCATATCTGGTCATCAGGGGAGGCACAAATGAAAAACAGTTT
This sequence comes from Bacteroidales bacterium, assembly GCA_022865305.1. Taxonomy (GTDB): domain Bacteria; phylum Bacteroidota; class Bacteroidia; order Bacteroidales; family VadinHA17; genus LD21. The sequence continues at coordinate 9,775 of JALHSP010000138.1, forward strand.
TCAGCATACCCGGTTTTACCATCATTAGTTACTATCGTAATATCTACAGCATCCGGTAAATGTGCAGGGGTTATACATATTATAGTATCTTTTTTCCACAGAAGATACTGCGGAGATTCAGTATCCCCCAAAATAACTTTTCCATTGCCCCTGGCGTCGAGGAAGCGGGAACCAGCGATTATCAGGGTATCTTTCCCAAATATTCTTCCCTTCCGGGGAGATAAGAAACTGATTCGCGGAAAAGATTCGGAAACGGCTGCTTCATCAGTATTCCCGTAGGCGCCCATGTTTATTCTTCCCCCATTATCAGATGGTTCAAGGTTGTAAGGGGAAGCAGGATCCCCTGCATCAATGCAGGGTGATATAGCCTTCAGATGGTAATCATTGTTATTACTATTTACAAACTGAGGATCCAGATTATAGATCATCCCCTTCCCGATCTTCATTGTACTTCCTGTCAGCACATCCTCCTGTACAAGATTGTATAGCACTGATGAATAATAAGTGTGACAGATCAAAGATGCTTCATTTTCTCAGAAAATATTATTGACTATTTTGCATCTGGCACCGGAATAAATACCAGATACACCATTACCAGTGATCGTATTATTTGCAATTACTATGGTGTAACTGGAAGTGAATGCAGATAGGATATAAACGCCAAATTCCTTATTTTTGGCAATTACGCAGTTTTGTATATTAAAGGTTGTTTGGTTACTAAAAACACCATAGGAGTCATTTGCTGTTATTTCGGAGTTCGAAAGAAGGACTTTGGAATTTCTGAAAGAGAGAGCGCCATAGTAATATTTTGACTCCAGAGATGTAATATATTTTCCATATTCGACTTTACAGTATTTTATTGAGGATGATGTACCTGCAGTTGTGGGAAATGCTATGCAGCCCCAGAAGCCGGAATCGCCCTGGCGAGTGAAAAGTATCCGTTCACCGGGAGTACCTTCTGCGATCATATCACCCTTTATATAGAGAAGCCCGCCATTAACAAATTTATTACTGTAATCATAAATAGTTCCCGTTTTGAACCTTATTACCGCTCCCGGTTCAATTATAAGCGTCTCTCCGGAAGGTACAGTCGCCAGGCCGTTGATTAAATATGGTGAATTGGCTTTTGTCCAGGTACCTTATACTTCAGTACTATCATTGATAATGGTTTGTGCATTCAGCAACAGACCTGTTAATATTAATGTTGTCAGAAAAAAAGCTGCTTTTTTCATCGTGGAAATAGTTTTTGGATTGTAACAACTTTCATTAATACTTCCAAAAGTTGATAATGATGCTTTTGCCGGTGCAAAAACACAAGTCAAGATTATGCTATCTTTAATATTTAATCCCGCGGGGGGTATTTCTAACACATTAGCCTCAAACCAGGCTATGTCATCACCAGAAAAATTGTCTCATGATGGTCATCCTTGAGAATTAATTTCAACAAGTTTTACAGTAAAGCATAATTACTTATGCGAACACTGCAAGAACATCAACAATAAATTCGTAATTAGCAAGTTAAGTCTATTCTCAGGACAATGCAAATTTTTATTGCATTTGGGGAAGGTGTCTGGTACAAAATTCTTCATCAAATCCCTGCCTGCCTTGCGTCGTGTGTCCTGCGCCTTGCGTCCTGCGTCTTGCGCCGTTGTACCTTATTTTGTATCTTGCAGACTAAATCATAAATCATGAAGAAACTATCAAGAAGAGAATTTCTCGGTAAAAGTGCCCTCGGAATGGGAACAGCTGTTCTTGCATCACAACTTCCGCTTGACCTTAACGCCGGGGTATCCTCCGGCTCCATCAAAATGCCCATCGGTTTTCAGGTGTGGACCGTAAAGGATTTACTCGTTAAAGATTTTCCCGGAACACTTAAAATGATGGCTGATCTGGGTTATCAAAGCCTTGAAATGTGCTCACCTCCGGGATATGAATCTTCAGGCTTTGGCCCTCTTATGAAATTGAAACCCAAAGAGATGAAAAAAATCATAAGAGATGCCGGCCTTAAATGCATAAGTTCTCATTATGGAATGAGTGAACTCAGAGAGCACCTGGATGAACGGTTAACATTTGCATTGGAATCGGGTCAGACGCAGATGATCCTTTCCAGCTTTGGATTACCCGGAAAAGCAACCCTCGATGACTGGTTAAAAGCAGCAGATGAACTGAATAAAATGGGTGTAAAAGCAAAAAATGCCGGGATTCAGATGGGCTTCCATAATCATCATATGGAATTCCAGCAAATTGACGGGAAATTAATTTATGATGCCCTGATGAACCAATTTGATCCTGAATACATCAAAATGCAATTCCAGGTAGCAGTCATCAATATCGGATATAAAGCATCCGCATATTTTACAAAATACCCCGGCAGGTTCATCTCTGCCCATCTGGCTGACTGGTCTGCGGAGAAAAAGACAGAAGTGCCGGTCGGACAGGGTATTGTCGGCTGGAAGGAATTTTTTGCTGCGCTTAAAACCGGGGGAGTTAAAAATATCTTTGTGGAAATGGGTCAGGATACCTTTAAAGAGAGTGCCGCTTACCTGAAGAATATCTGATACATACTCTTTGAAACCTCTAAAGGCTGTCTCACGGAAGTCCCTGGTGTCCCTTTATGATTAAACATTATATTTGCAGCAACCATATAACAGAAAATAATCCATCATTGTAAATTCAAAAGGTATGAAGAATATTGTTAACAGAATACTTAACCGGATAGGTCTCATTAAAAAGACCACCTGGCTCAAAATCACATTTATATTAACCGGGATTGCTTCAACGATCTGGTTCCTTGTACGCGTTATCCCAAAGCCTCAGAGAGCGACATACCCCTGTATGCGGGTGGCGGCGCCTATGATGTCGGGATTTGTCATTTACCTCCTCTCGCTGGTCGGATCGGTTGCCGCTTTTAAAAAAGCAAAGCTGAATTTTATACGGTCAAATTATCTGTATGGCGCTTTATTCCTGCTGATAGCTCTTGCAGGTTCGCTATTTGTGACAAGCAGGGAAACAGGATCTGCTTCAGCAAAAAGTAATGCGGAATGGATCATTATGCCAAATCAACCTGTCGGCACAGCAAAAGGGATCTTCCCGGGCAGGGTTGTCTGGGTTCATGATCCGGCTGTAGCCGGATGGGACGGAACAACAGGCAACTGGTGGGATGAAAATGTCACCTCACAGTCAGAAACCGATAAGATGATGAACGAATCCCTGACATCCCTTACAGGCGCAAAGACAGAAAAGAACGCATGGACAGCTCTTTTCAAATACTTCAATTCAAAACACAACAGGAAAAATCAGGGTTATAAGCCCGGTCAGAAAATTGCCATTAAAATAAACACCAACAATACCTACAGCCACCAGGATTCACCGGAGATCAATGCAACCCCCCAGCTGGTGCTTTCATTGCTGAAAAGCCTGGTCACTGAGGCCGGAATTCCACAGGATAAAATTACAGTATTTGATGCCAGCCGGTTCATTACAGATAATATCTTCAATAAATGCCATGCTGTTTATCCTGGTGTTGTTTTCGTGGATAATGTCGGCGGCGACGGACGTACAAAATCAACTTATGCCAACAATGCAATACCTTATTCGGTTGACAACGGCAAACTGGCCACAGGGCTGGCCACCTGTGCCGTAGAGGCTGATTATCTGATAAATATGGCATTGCTGAAAGGACATGTGGGACAGGGTGTGACATTATGTGCAAAGAATTATTATGGGGTAACCAGCATTGAAAATAACTGGCGGAAAAATGCCCATAACAATTTCAATCCCAACCGGGAAGGTAAACCCCAGTATCTGACTTTTGTTGACTTTATGGCGCATAAAGACCTTGGAGATAAAACCATGTTGTTCCTTATCGATGGCATTTATGGATCTAAACTGGTTAATGGTGTTCCTGCTCCAAAATGGAAAATGGAGCCATTCAATAACAGCTGGGCATGCAGCCTGCTTGCATCGCAGGATCCGGTAGCAATCGATGCAGTCGGTCTTGATTTCCTGCGATGTGAATTTCCGGATGCGCCGGACATGGCGTTCAGTGACCAGTACCTGATTGAAGCTGCATTGGCGGATAATCCTCCGTCAAAAGTAAAATATGATCCGCAGCGGAATAAAGCCAGTATATCCAGTCTGGGTGTGATGGAACACTGGAACAATGCAAAAGAAAAGAAATACAGCAGGAATCTCGGTAAAAAAGAGGGGATTGAACTGGTACAAAAGTCAATACCTGTAAAATAAAAACTTCAAACCTTTAGATCAGATCTGTCTAAAAAATGACTGACATGAAATATTTTAATCCTGCAATCAAAAAATTATTATTCTGCTTTTTTACCATTTGCTTCTTTCAGATTGCATATCTGCCGGAAGTAAACGCCCAGTATCCTGGCATTGACGAGTCTATAGCAAAGCACCGGAAAGGTGAGCTCATCATAAAAGCAAAACGGGGCGACAAGGTAACTGTTGAGCAACTGAGCCATGAATTCTGGTTTGGATGTGCAATAAGCAATGGTCTAGCCGGGGGTTCGATGTCGGAAAATGATATCAGGCAATACAAGGAAAAATTCCTGGAAAATTTCAATTCAGCTGTCACTGAGAATGCTGTGAAGTGGGGAAATATGGAACGCCGGAAAGGTGAAGTGAATTATACTGTGGTAGATGCAATTCTGAAATGGACAGAGGAAAATCAAATCCCTCTAAGGGGGCATAACCTGTTCTGGGGGATTCCTCAGTTTGTACAATCATGGGTGAAGGAACTGGATGACAATGAACTCAGACAGACATTGCAGAACAGGGCTGAGACAGTAACCAGACGTTATAAAGGACGGTTTGCCGAATACGACCTGAACAATGAGATGATCCACGGGAACTATTACGAAGACCGGCTTGGTCCAGAAATAACAAAACTCATGGCACAATGGGCACATAACGGCGACCCCGATGCAAAGCTCTGGCTAAATGATTACGATATTCTGACAGGCAACAGGCTGTCCGACTATATGACACAAATCCGCACCTTACTGAAACAGGGAGTTCCCATCGCCGGTATTGGTGTCCAGGGGCACCTGCACTCAGAAACGTTCGACCGCAGCCAGCTTAAGAACGCGCTGGATTCACTGGCGGTTTTTAAATTACCAATCCGCATTACCGAGTTTAACATGCCAGGCCAGCGTTCCAAATATTACAAAGACAGAACACTTAAAATGACACCTGAGGAAGAACAATTAAATGCCAGGGAAATTGTTGATTATTACAAAATTTGTTTCGCACATCCGGCAGTAGACGGCATCCTTATGTGGGGATTCTGGGAAGGTGCAAACTGGATTCCGGTTTCATCGCTGTATAAACGCGACTGGTCACCTACTCCATCAGCAGAAGCTTATCAGAATCTGATTTTTAAGGAGTGGTGGACCAAAGAATCCGGGAGTGCCGGGAAAAAGGGGATTTTTTCAATTTCAGCATTCTTTGGAAAATATAAAGTAACGGTCAATGGTATTTCAAAAGAGGTTGATCTGACCAAAGAGAGAGGAAAAGTGATTGTGGATTTCAAAAAATAGTTACCCCCGGAGATACTTCGCCTATATTTTGCACAGCACTGCCGGGTGGCAGGAAAACGAAATCAGAACATAAAAGGAAAATGATAAAGAAAATCCTATTTATTAAGATCCTCTTATTATTCCTTCTCCCTTCCATGAATTTGAATGCTCAGAATGTGGAGGTTATCATAACAGGGATCAGGGCAGAGAAAGGACAGATTGCAATAGGTGTTTTTAAAGACGATAAAACCTTTCAGAAAGAAGAAGCATTCCTGAATAAGAAGTTTGTAAAGAATAGTATTTCAAACGGAGAAATGAGAGCTCAGTTCAGCCTGGAACCAGGCACTTATGGCCTCTCTTTACTGGATGACGAGAACAGCAATGGCAAAATGGAATATAATTTCCTGAGAATGCCGAAAGAAGGATTTGGATTCTCCGATTATTATCATAAAGGATTCACAAAACCAAAATTTGATTTCTTCAAATTCACCATAAATAAAGATCAGATAAAGAGAATTACGATCAGAATCAGGTATATGTGACAATGTTTAGTGTTTAGCGTTTACCGTTTAGCATTTTCTCCTCCTCATTTATTAACCACTGAGTAACACGGAGTTTCACGGAGTTTTTCACGGAGTCGTCTCTGAGTCCCTCTGTCACTAAGTCTCTAAGTCCCTTAGTCACCCACTTCCGCTGCGCGGAATTTCATCGCGGAGTTTACCCTGCAGGGCGGGGCTCCTCAACCTCTGCGCCTTTATGCCGTTGTGCCGTTGATTTTTCTGCGAGATTTCTTGGAATTAATCCGGGAAAATCGCGTAACTTGCTTTAACAGTTTGATTATTAATTCTTGTAATACTTAAAATCATGAAAAGTTTTAATAATTTCAGTGTGAGATACAGATGTCTCAGAAGCTATTCTTTTATCCCTTTCTTTGCTGTGCTGATCCTGTTTTTCACATCATGCACAAGCAAGCCTGAACCTTATTCCATTCTGGAATTTCCAGGCGAAGAATGTGTATATAATTATTCCAAATCGGGCATTCTGAGGTTCGGCGAATCAGACAGTCTGAATCCCATGGCAGTATTGAGTAGCATCGGCGACCTGTTTATGTTTGACGAGGGTAACATTTTTATTTATAACGACACCTCCTCACAAAACAGATTTTCATTTAAATCCCTTGATGGGGTACTATATGTCAACGATAAAATATATGCAATTGAAATCCCGGACAATGATAACATGATCCCCTGGTTTGAAAATATGAAAGAGAGGGATTTCTCAGCGCTTCAGTTTATCAACTTTAGTTCAAAGATGCCGGAAAGCTATCTTCCTTACCTGACAAAGCTGGCTGAAATCAAACCCGATGCAGGCCTCTTCTTCGAAGGAGACTTTGGAGATATGGCAGGCCTTTTAAAGATCTTTAAGCCACGGTATGTTGCCGGACCGGATCTGCTCCGGAATGACTATGACATGCTGTCAGGGCTTACAAACCTTGAGATACTGATGATATCACTGAAAGATTCGGTGATCAATGACCCGTTGCCCTCTATGCCTGAACTGAAACAGCTTTTACTGACTGAAATAGGTAAGAAAATTGTGTTAACGAATAATTTCCTGATAAACAATAAGCAGATTGAAAGAGTTTTCATTCAGAAACAGGGAAGCTTTGATTTCTCATTACTTAAACCTCTTGAAAATTTGAAGGAGCTGGTTATTACCGAACCCGATGCAATCATAAATCTTGATCTGATAAACGATCATAAGAAGCTTGAGGTATTTTCAGTTACAGGCGATGGACTGGATTATAATCCAGCTCTGATCAGATTACCTTCTCTCCGATGGATGACTTTTTCATCAAATTTAACACAGGAAGAATTCAATTCGTTTGTTGAAACTCATCCTGATCTTGAAATCATCCAGTTGTTCGCAAATGACACAATCAGCAGCCTTCAGGCTTTATCAGGGCTCATTAAACTCTCCGGATTGACTGTAACCGATACCGTAGCGGATATTGCCTCAATTAAAACTCTCAGGAACTTAAAGTACCTTTCCCTGCCTTATGATTTTCTGGATGACTCGGTTAATAAAGTTGAATTACAAAAATCTCTACCCGGTACCCGCATCGTTCCAAATGAAGGTTTCTGTCTGGGTTCCGGCTGGCTTCTGCTTCTGATCCCGCTTGTGCTTATAATCAGGTTTTTTGGCAGGCAGGAAAAACAAAGGCTTCAGGATGAGATAAAGTCTTAATAACCTGTAATGTCAGGGAGAAAAAGATTTACTCTTTTGGCTGAGGCAACTCTTTGCAGCTTCGGGTTAATGGTCTTTTCATTTTTTATTCATTATAAATTCCCGTTACAGCTGCTCTCTTTTGCAGCCCTTTTGATATCTGCCCTTATTATCAGCAGAAATCTCAGGTCGTTTTCAGACCTGAAAAAGATAACCGGTGAAAATATTTCCTTTAAGATCACTCTTCTGTACATAATTTTCGGGATTGCGTTGGGTATTGTGCTTGCAGTCCGGTATCGCCGGCATCTGGATATCAGTTTATTCCCGGAATCATTTCATCTTTTCGTAATTGCTGCAGCATTTATCGGTTGTATGGAGGAACTTGTTTTCAGGGGATTTATACAGGAATATGTTAAAAGTATAAATAGACCATTTTCCATTCTATTCAGCACATTATCACATACAGGGTATAAATGCTGTCTGTTCCTTTCACCGGTAATAACGACAAATGTTGATGTTGGCTTTTTGGCCTTCTGGACCTTCATTGTGGGAATATTATTCGGCACAATCAGGCATTTATCAAAAAGCCTGCTGCCATCCCTGTCAGCACATGTCTTGTTTGATATTCTGGTTTATGCAGAATTTGTCCGTGCACCCTGGTGGGTATGGTGAGGGAAGTCGAAAGTTAAAAGTTAAAAGTCGAAAGTTAAAGGCCGTGAGTATTGAGTCGTGCGCCGTGAGTCGAAAGAAAATAAATTTGTAACTTTGATTAGCAACTGCAAATAATTACGAAACCTGAAAGTATTTAAACAAAATCCATAATTCCTCAAATCATGACCGATCATACTTTTTCATCATCACGCCGGAAGTTTTTACAAACGGCTGCAACTGCCGCCATTGCCGCGCCGTTCATACTCAGATGCTCATCTAAGGGCACATCGCCGAAAAGCAAGCTCAACCATGCCTGCATAGGAGTCGGGGGTATGGGGTGGTCCGACCTCCAGAAATTCAAAGAGGATCCGAATGTACAGATTGTAGCAATCTGTGATGTGGACACTGACAATCTGAAAAAAGCCTCAGAAGCTCTCCCTGAAGCCCGTACCTACACGGACTGGCGTGAACTTCTTAAGAAGGAGGTGGATAATATTGACTCTGTCAACGTTACTGTACCGGATCATAATCACTTCCCTATCGCTTACCAGTTCATTCGAAAGGGAAAGAATGTTTATTGTCAGAAACCGATGTGCCACGATGTAGCTGAGGTACGTGCTCTTACTGAAGCATCGGTCAGATACGGTGTTATTACACAGCTAGGCACACAGATAGCATCAAGGCAAGGTGACCGGACAGCGGTTCATCTGATCAAAGACGGAGCGATAGGTAAGGTCAAACATGCTTATCTCTGCTCAAACCGTCCGGGTGCGGTAGAGAATTACCGGCTCAAAGGACCTCGTCCTACTCAGGGACAGGCAGCACCGGCAAATCTGAACTGGGACCTGTGGATTGGCACTGCTCCGGTGCGTCCCTATGCACCTGAAATTTATCATCAGACCAAGTGGAGGGCATGGCTTGACTTCGGAACGGGATGGTCAGGTGACATCGGTTGCCATATATTTGATGCTGTATGGAAAGGTCTTGGTTTAAAACCGCCCATTTCTGTTATAGCCGAGGTTCAGAAGTCCTGGCAGGAGTCGCCGGAACGGAAATCTGATAACTGGCCGCAGGGCGACCATATCACCTGGATGTTCCCCGGCAACGACCGAACTGATTCAGATGTGCTGCCGCTGGAATGGTTCGATGGCGAGTTTTATCCGCCACAGGACATTCGGGACTTATACTCCGGCAAAGAGTATCCGGCCGAATCAGCAATGCTGATTGGTACGGAAGGGGCACTGCTTATTCCGCATAACGAAATGCCGGTTCTTCTGCCAGAAAGCAAATTAAGTAATTACACTACTCCCCAGTTTGAAGCTGGTAATCATTACCACAGCTTTGTGGTTGCCTGTCTGGGTGGTCCGAAAACCGAGTCACATTTTGCTCAGACGGGACCGATGACAGAAGCTATCCTCCTGGGAACTGTGGCAATTCGTGTGCCGGACAAGCTGCTGGAGTGGGATGCTGTCAATATGAAGTTCCCCAATAATCCCGATGCCGAAAAATACCTTCGCCGCAATTACCGTAAAGGCTGGAAGGTTGCAGGATTCTGAATGTGGTCTTACAGCCAATCAGAAACGCCATGCAAGGTGTTTCTTCAGCTGTTCTCTACATCAATATAAATATACCTGGCATTGGAATAATTACGGGTAATATCGCTTTTGATCTGCTCCGTAATGCTTTCGATTGTGATTCCTTGTGAAAAATTTTCCGCATCAACGGAGATTAACAGGATAAAATTATTATTCCCTATATACATCGACCGGATATTGTTAATATGCCGGATAACGGAATGTTTCATAATAATTGCCCGGATGTCTTTTCTCATCTGGCGCGGAATGCTCTCTCCCACCATCAGTTTTCTTAATTCATTTGCTAAAAAATACGACATAATGATCAGCAGGCATCCTACAAGGAAAGTCCCTACAATATCAAAAAACGGATTTATCAGAGATAGAAGAGTTGAGATCAATACAATGGTTAAACCGGTCAATGCAGAGAAATCCTCAACCAGGATCACAAAGAGATTGGTATCTGTGGAGTCCTTGACCGACTGAATCAAACCTTTGGATGAGGTCTTTCTGAATTCCCTGAATGCCACAGAGAATGACTTGGATTCCAAAATTATTGCGGACACAATAACAAGAAATATATAACCATAGTTGTCAATCGGTTCAGGATTCATGAATTTATGGATCCCTTCATATATTGAATAACAACCTCCCAGGAAGAATAGCAGAACGGCAACCAGGAATCCCCAGAAGTACTCCTCCTTCCCGTAACCAAATGAATGTATTTCATCGGCTTCTTTCCGGGACCGTTTCCTTCCGATAAGGAGAAACACCTGGTTGGTCGTATCCACCAGCGAATGAATTGCTTTCTTTTTTCATTCAGATTAACATTGTTGGTTCGCAAGCTGACAGCCTCATATTTAAACGATTTTTATGCAATTTATGATAATTTCGCATAAACCGCACGAGTTTCGTAACCACCGAAATACAAAATCCCGCAACTCTTAAAACACCCACAAGGATTAACATAAGAAAACCGGAAAATAACATTTTTGTTGATAAACTAACAAATAAATTGATGACTGTGCATAAGTATTTGATGAACGGTTTTCAACTGATTCACGGAATCAATAAATTTGTTTAATTATATTAGTTACAAGAACTTAACAAATCATGGAAGAATCTATCAGCCTGATTATTGAACAGACATCAAAGACTCCCCAGATTGACTTTAATCAATTATCGGGTGAGCTTATTTTAGCTGGCAGATCAATTCCGGAAAATGCTGCCAAATTATATGAACCAGTATTCAACTGGGCAAAAGAATATATTTTGCATTCCAGACCAGTTACCAATTTAAGGCTCAATCTTGAGTATTTCAACACTGCATCATCAATCTGGATATCAAAAATACTTAAGGTCCTTACACAGATTAATAATCCGGATTATGTTTTAAATGTGCACCTTTATCTGCCTCTTGAGGAATATGATGAAATGAATGAGCTTGATGATATTAAGGACGCATTCTCCCCTATCGTAAATATTTTTCAGGATGCAATACCAAGTATCGGCATAAAACTATATGGCACTAACGACAAATTTGAAATAATTAAAGATGCCATGGTATTTATCTAGCCCCTGCTCTTCACAAACTTATAAGCAGCATACAGATAAATCATTATTTCACATCCTGTTTTTACACTTTCTCAACTATAAGGAGCATTACCAGCTGCAATAACATCTATTGCGTGATAATAGCACTTTATCCGGAAGATTAAAAGGAAAGCTTACAGAAATATAATCCGGATGTCAGAATGGAGATTTATTTCTGTCCACTACGTTTATAAAGTTCATAAGCAGTGCCCGGTATGATTTACCAACCGGCAGATTTGTGAGTTTATCTCCGACGATCAGGCCCAGGGAACTTTCCCTGATTGTTTGTATCATCCTTTTGTTTACGATATTTAAATCAAAAATGAATTGCCAGAAACCGGCCGAACGCGGGAAAATTATTCTACAATCAACGGAGTAGTGTAATAAACTCTTTGACCTCCGGAAGTAAATCCTTCGACGATAATTATGTATTCCATTCCTTCATCAGAAGTAAAAAATTCAATTGAGGCCGTACCACTTTCAGATGTAATGACATCCGGCTTCCAGTAAAGAGTATTCCGGAAATCAGGGATCCTGCCTGACCTTAAAGAATCAGTACTGTAATCGGGCGAATAGAAATTCTTCTGATCCAGACATCCCTCAAATATCTGCCTGAAAACAGAATTGTCTGATTCAATGGCACTTAAATTTCCTTTTTTTGAAACAAAACTTAGAATTCCTTCAAAAACATAATCGGAGTAAAAATACCGCGTATTAATAATATCTATTCTTTCCAGTTCCCTGGAACTGATATCCAGTAGTTTTTCAATATCATATACCGGGACTCCGTCAAAAAGTACCAGCGCCTGATTTTCAAATATCCGGTAAGGACTGCTGCTTATAACCTTAAGAGCAGGTACTCTTTCCTTTCTTAATAAGGTTACCTCGGGCAGGATCTCTTTCACAACCTCCCTGATATCTGTCAGCTCTATAAAATCTGTCATAATAACCCGGCGGCTGGGTTTGCCAAAAAAGTCATGCATTTGGACAGTTGCCAAACTATCACTTTGATCTCTGGCCTGTTCATAAATATTATTTACCTGCATACTGATCACTGCATTATTTATACTCTCTACCTTGTTGCTGTCCAGGATAAATGGAGCAGGTCTGTTGCCATTGAAAGTATTGCAGAATGGCAGATTTAGTTCAACATAACTTCCTGTAATATCATTGCGCAAAGGTTGTATTACAATTTCATCAAGCCCGGCCCGATCTTTAACTACAAAAATGAATTCTCCTTTGGTATTCGTTTTCATGAACTGGCATTTTGCAGTTTTTCCAACAAATGAAAGAGATATATCAGTCTCCCTCAATGGTTCATTTGTTGCTTTGTTTAAAATGACACCACTGATCAGTTCTCCCTCCAGTTCAGGCAGATAAGACGGAATTTCAAATGAATAATTTATAAAGTTAGCAATACCAGATCTCTCAGTTTGATACTTCCGAAAAGTATCTGCCAGAAATGACTTTACAACAGATACTGATAAATCGGCATTAACAGGATTTCCAGCAGCGCCGAAAACTGAAATATCTAATTTAACCTTGTCCCTTGTCTGGTATTTCTTCTTATTAAGGTTTGTTTTTACTATTTCCTGGTTGCTTATCGCTTTGTCACCAGTAAGGTCTTCCCCTTCAGTATAAAAACGGATATCATCATTTATCTGACCGGAGACAGGAGTTACAAGATCACCGATATTTTTAAACGGATTGACAATGGTGATTGTTCTGTAAGAGAACAAATCCTCCGAAAAATTCTTCATCCAGTTTGTATAAGCCCTTAATAAATAATTGCCTGAACTCAGAGTATCAGATAACCAGATTACGGCGGATCCTGAAGTTCCGTCAATCCTGGTTTTGACCTGGATTACCGGATTATTGAAAACGTCAAGCAATTCAATATAAACGATTTTACTTATGTCGGACAGAGCGCCGGAAAGACCATCCATTTTAAATACCTTGAGCCATACCTGCTCTCCTGTTATATAAATCTCCCTGTCGGTATCGATAAAAAGGTATTCCTGGTAATTTTTAATACTAAAGGAATCAATATTTCTATCAGCATTTTGTCCCTGTAACCTGCTGTTTTTAATAAGGAATATAAACAAAATTATTATCAGCAAAAAACAGTTTCTCTTAATCCTCATACACTATTTAACTTAATTCAGATCTATCCAAAAACCAGGCTTTTCAGAGAACCCTGTCAACTTGCAATCGGAGCAGTAATTTTGTACGAAAACCAGTTTTTCCAGCTGATGTGTTGTATTGTTATAAATGGGCTCTACAAATGTAAAATCCTTTCTACTCATAAACATATCATATAACTCATCCCAGGTCATCGGAGGCCTCATGGGCGCTGGAGGATAATCATCCGGCGAAACTACAAATCTTTTGCAATCATATTTAAACCATGGAAGATCCAACTCATCTAACTCACTTCTGGTTATATAGGTTCTTTTCTGTTTTACCGCTGAAACCTGGAAGTAGCCCAGGACTTTTTCTCCGGGATTATTTACATTATTAATATTACTGATAACCGGATAAGGCTGAGTGTCAAAAATACTACCACCAGTTTCATTTACCTGTTTAAGGTTATTCCAAAACTCAAATGCTTCTTTTGAAAGGGAATATTGTTTAACGAGTATGCTGTACCGGATTGTCAGTCGGTTTGATTTATCCGATCCAATGAAACAAATCGGCAACTTTTTAATGTAATTAGTCTGCCCCGGTAAAATTGAACTGTTCAGGATAACCGATGATTTCAGTGTCTTCCAGCAAAATTCTTCAACTTCTTCAAGTGGTACAATTAATGATTGGCCGATATAGTTAAAACGTTTATAGTCAGGTAGTCTGAACTTCCAGGTTTCTTCGTACTCCCAGCGGATATACTGACTATCTTCAGATCCATCCCCGGTATCGACAAAAATTCTAATCCCCTCATGCGTTTCGCTCTGGTTATCGGCATACTCCTCATCCTTCTCATAATAAATCTTATCAATTCCGGGTACAGGAAGCATTACAACCGGATCCGACTTATATTCTGCACCATCAATGGTTGTTATATGCAAAATATAAGTCTTGCCTATTACTCCTGTGAATTCGGCTGAGTCTGTTTTATATGACCCATCACCGCAATTTTCCAGGTGTTCAGTTTTACCTGTCTCATCGGTAATAAAAACGTCGGCATCTGTTATTCTTTTGGGAACTGAATCTTCATGCTGAATGCTGCGAGACAGCCTGACTTCGTACGGAGCTTTTTCGTCAGTAATCAGGCCTTCAACTACCAGAAGAGATTCATATCCGCTCAGCTTTGGATTATATGGATCAATACAAGTAAAAAATACAAATATTAAAAACAAAAAACATGAAGCCTTTAGCCCTGATTTCAGCATTTGCCGGTTGTATTTACTTTAACCATATCGGACCTCCGTTGAAAAGGAAAGCAAAAATAACATATATTATATACTTTTAATAATCTATTGATAACCTTAAGGTGAATTTAATTTCATCAAAATAATGTGAATATAATTATTGCAGGTTCTGTAAAATTTTGTTATTTCGGCAAACTAAAATTGACCAGCCTTTAATGATCAGGCATATTTTTTTATTGTTATTCCCGATTTTATCTGCTTCAGGTCAGATTCCTGATAATAATGAGAGAATATCTCAGGACTTAAATCAGCAGAAAAACTATTTGCGCAGGTTGTACTATGAGTCTGTTACTGTCCCGAATGAGATGATTAACGGAAAAGAATATCTGCCCTATTTTTCCCACAGTAAAACTACTCCTTTATTATTTTCAGGGCAGAGATTAAACGCAATCCTGACCATTAAAAACAGAGAATTTAAAAATATCAGGTTGCAATATGATACTTACCTGGATGAGCTTATATATACTGACACTACCCGTATGGTTAACTTTGAATACCCCCGGATTGCCCTGAATAAAGATATTGTTGACGGATTCAATATCGAATTCAACGGTGACAGCATGCTCTTCAAATATTTGAAGTTTCCTGAAAATACTGAGAATGAACTGGAGAATGGTTTCTATGAAGTTGCCTATGATGGTGTTACAAGGTTTATAATTAAACACAAGTCAGATAAATACATCCGTCAGGCTTTAAATGAATACGATTATTCTCCCGAAGGTTACATTCTTAACGGTGACAAATTTAAAGAGATTAAAAATAATAAAGCTTTCCTCCAAATGTTCCGGGAATGGTCAGCGGAAATAAAAGAGTTTTTGAAGAAATCGAAAATTAATATCAATAAAGCTGGTAAATATGACATAATCAAAGTCCTGGTATACATTGATTCAATGAAAAAATCAGAAGCCCTTACAAAATGAAGAGACATTGGATCATATTTTCCTTTATTTTCTTTTCAGCAACACTCACAGCTCAGAATAATGCTTTATCTCTGCAGTTCAGCAAGATACTTTTTAAGGATCTGGCCGATACCATTGAAAAAATAATTCCTGTAAAAATCTATTATTCAAACAAGTGGGTTGATACACTTTATCTCGATGTAAATTCAGCAGGGGATTCATTAAATGGCTTGTTTAATAAATCACTGGCAAATACCGGATTCTCATTTATCATTACAGATAATAATAAACTGATCCTTTCAAAAGGATATCCAATCAAGACAAACTTCAGCAAGGAATTACATGATTTTCTTAAATTAAGAGAGACCAGACCTGATACAATCAGGTATTTTCAGCCACCAGACAGAAATGAGGAATTAGACATTAATGACGAGTACAAAATTTTTAAAATAGGAATCCCTTCAGCTTTGAAAAAATCCGAAACTGCTTCTTTGTCAGGAATTTTAAAAGATATCGAGACTGACGAACCTGTAGCTGGGGCAATAGTTTACGTTGATAAACTGAAAATAGGGGCAGCTACAAATAATGCCGGTTATTATTCTCTTGAACTGCCAAAAGGTCAACTACAGGTTGAATACAGAATGGTCGGAATGAAAACAACAAAACGAAATGTTATAATATATTCTGATGGAATGCTGAATGTTGGAATGACTCAAAGTACAAAACAGTTGAATGAGGTCATTGTCTCTGCCAGCAGGGAAAACAATATCCGTGATATTCAAATGGGAATTGAAAAGATCAATATTAAAATGCTGAAGCAGATTTTGATGGGAATGGGAGAAGCCGATCTGCTGAAAAGCTCTTTATTATTAGCGGGCGTTCAATCGGCAGGAGAGGCATCGGGTGGTTTTAATGTCCGCGGAGGAAGCGTTGATCAGAACCTGATACTTTTTGACGGGGCACCGATTATTAACCCTTCTCATTTTTTTGGATTTTTCTCTGCTTTCAACCCGGATATTATCCAGGATGTTGTTCTTTATAAAAGCGGCATTCCGGCTAAATACGGAGGTAGGATTTCGTCTGTAATGGATATAAAATTAAAGGAAGGTTCCACTGAGAAAATCAACATTAGCGGAGGGATAAGTCCTTTTACAGGAAAGCTGTTGGTTGAAGCTCCTCTTATTAAAAAGAAAAGTTCATTCATTTTGAGCGGAAGAACAACTTACTCAGACTGGATACTCGGATTAATGAAAAATGTTCAGCTGCAGAAAAGTAGTGCAGGATTCAATGATGTCCAGGGACTGGTAACATTATCCATTGGCGCAAAAAACAGTGTTTCCTTTTCCGGATATTTAAGCAATGACAGGTTTGACTATTTTGAAGAAAGTGCCATCAGCTATTCGAATTTTACATCTTCAGTAAAATGGGATCACATATTTAGTCCAAAGCTGTTCTCTCAGGTTGCAGGAATAATTAGTAATTACAACTACCAGCTTGATTCAAAGCAAAGTCTGGTAACCTCCAATTCACTGAATTACAAGCTTAGCCAGCGAATCTTCAGAACCGGTTTTACTTATATCACGAATGAAAGCCATAATCTGGAATTCGGCCTTGATGCAACAAATTATTCATTGGCTCCCGGGATTCAAAATCCTATCGGAATATTATCCGAAACTAAGCCAAAATCACTTGAAAAAGAGCAGGCTATAGAACCTTCATTATATATCAGCGATGAATTTGAATATTCGCCCAGGCTTGTTTTTTCAGGAGGACTCAGGTTCACACTGTTTACTTCATTTGGCCCTGAAACCAGATTTATATATACTTCCGGAGCTACGAGATCACCTGAAAATATATCAGATACAGTTTTTTACAGGAAAGGACAAATATTAAAGGTTTATCCGAAATTTGAATTCAGGTTTTCTTCACGATTTATAGTTGCACCTGATTTATCCGTAAAAGCCGGAATTCAACGGAATTACCAGTACTTAAATATGATCTCCAATACCATATCAATGTCGCCTACCGATATATGGAAATTAAGTGACAGTTATATAAAACCACAAAGGGGTGATCAGTTCTCTTTCGGAATCTATAAGAATTTCAACAGTAAAGCTTTTGAATCATCAGTCGAGGTTTATTACAAAAGCCTTGAAAATATAATCGACTATAAAGGTGGTGCAACATTGCTTATGAATGAACATATTGAAACAGAAATTCTGAATGGAAAGGGGAAGGCTTATGGGATTGAGCTAATGCTTAAAAAGCAAAACGGGAAATTTACAGGATGGATTAGCTATACTTATTCCAGATCGTTGATTAAAGTTGACGGTGTGTTTGAAGAAGAAAAAATAAACGGAGGAAAATTTTTCCCGGCAAATTTTGATAAGCCTCACGATCTTAAAATTGTTGGTAATCTCCGATTACTCAGAAGACTGAACATAACATCAAATTTAATTTATAATACCGGTCGTCCTATCACATTCCCGGTTGCTTTTTATAACTTTTATAATGTAACAAGAGTTTTTTATTCGGAAAGGAATGAATTCCGCATTCCGGACTACCTTAGACTCGATTTTTCAGCAACACTAAACGGAAATCTCAAAGCAAGAAAATTAAATCATTCATCATTATCATTAACTGTCTATAATTTACTTGGCAGAAAGAATCCGTATTCAATATTCTTTAAAGTTGAGGATGGAAAAGTGAATGGTTATCAAATGTCAATTTTCGGACAACCTATCGTTTTGCTGACCTATAATTTCCGGATTCGTGGAAATGCATCCACTGATTTTTAATAGACAGGAATTGAGAAAAAGATGAAAAATCCGGGGATCACAGGTCCTTCATCATCCAGATATTACAACCAAAGTGGCCTGAATCGCCCATTTTGCAATTGATAAACCTGAATCCAGCCCTTTCGTATAAACTGATTGCTTTCCCCAGTTCTGGCAAAGATTCGAGATATACCTGTTTGTACCCGATGTTCTTTGCAGATTCTATGCTCATCTCCAGCAATTGTCTCCCAATTCCCTGTCTCCGGTAGGAAGAATGAAGATATAGCTTCACCAGCTCTCCGCAACCTTCGGGAAGGTTTTGTGTTGGAAAGATTCCGCATCCCCCTATAATCTTATTATCATCTTCTGCAATCCAGTATATTGAACCTGGCGTCTGGAACAGTGAGTAAAGGTCATCCGTCGTCGGATCAAAATAAACGGTACCCGGACGGTCTATTTTAAACTCCCTGAAGACAGCCCGGATAAGATCTGCAATAGCCTTGTTATCCTTCCTTTCAATATGTCTGAATGTAATATCCATTTTTCAACAGATTATGAGGCCTCTGTTCCAGAGTAAATAAAAATTACAAGCTAAAGTTAACTGATTCTTCACACTATCGTTTATGATCGGTATGTCATATTTCTTTTTGCTACCTTTGATTTTTTAAAAACCGGGCATTGAGAGGGGCTTCATTGACGAAATATACCAGATCTGAACAGTACCGGAGATTTTTTTTGGTGGTTGTAATATTCCGGCTGGTAACCTGCTACGCAGTATCCCGCGAATTTATGGTAACAGGAAGGATTACAGATGCTTCCGGCAGTTATGTTCCCTATGCCAAAGTATCAATGATTGCAGGAACCACCGAATTTGCGGCAGTTTCCGGATCAGATGGCACATATTCGTTAAGAATATCCGGGATATATGGGGATATTACGGGTCTTATTGAACCTGGTATACCTCATCCCAATCCCTTCACCTATTCTATTAATATTCCATTTATTATCAACAGCTCCGGGGATATTCATTTTGCTGTTTACAGCCTGACGGGTCAGAAAATAAAAGATGCCGTATTCCCTTCAACACTTGCCGGAAGCTACCGTATAATATGGGATGGCTGTAACGATAATGGTGCTCCGATGCGCCAGGGATTTTATGTTTATGCTATTACCTTCAAAGGAAAAACCTGGTCGGGGAGGCTGATAAAAGCAGGAGGGGTTTCATCTTATTCGTCCGGTACTTTTCTTGTACCGGTCATGATGTCACTCCAGACACTCCCTCCCGCCGCTGTGCTCCGTTTCCCGGTTATCACTTCAGTTACATGTAAGGATTTTTACCCCGTAAGGCTCACCGATATAACAATTGGACGCGATACAGTAATTGATTTTGAACTTGCCCGTAAACAGGCTCTTCCTTTCAAAACATCAGCAACCCATATCACTATGTTTACTGACCCTGATTACCGGCCACTCCTGCTTAAGGGCATCAACCTGGGATCATCTCCCCCAGGATATTTCCCTGGAGAGATTGCCTATGCCATAACACCCGACATGTATGAAAAATGGATCCGGCAGATCGCTGAAACGGGATTTAACAGCATAAGAATTTACACTCTTCATCCGCCTGTTTTCTATGAGAAACTGGCTGAGTACAATGAACGTCATCAGGATGAACCTCTCCTGCTTTTCCAGGGTATCTGGCTGGGTGAAATAGACGATCCGGCAAATCCCGATGAATATGACCTGACACTTCGTACAACGACTTTCAGGGCAGAGATCAGGGAGGTTATAGATTGTATTCATGGTAAAAGAAATATTGCTTTCAGACCCGGAAAAGCTTATGGCAGTTATCTTACCGATATCTCAAGATGGACTGCAGGTTATATTATCGGCAGGGAGATAGCACCGCAGGAGGTTGACAGCACAAATTATTTTCATCCATCAATGACCTCATACGCAGGAAGTCAGTTCAGCATTACCGGAGCTGCTGCAACTGAAGTTTTTATTACCCGGATGCTGGATGAGACTGTTGCTTTTGAGGCACAGAATTACTCTGTAAGACGTCCTGTAAGCATTTCAAGCTGGCCAACTCTCGATCCGCTTGATCATCCCACTGAGATTCATACTGATGAGGATAAGGTTTCATTTGATATCCTAAAAATCAGCGGTAAAAATCTTAATGCGGGATTATTCGCGTGTTACCATGCATACCCGTACTATCCCAATTTCATCAGTCAGCAACCGGAATACCAGGAATACTCGGACGGAGAGGGTCAAAACAGCTACCTTGGTTATATAACAGATCTGAAAAACCACTATAACGGAATCCCGCTTGTCATTGGTGAATTCGGAGTTCCTTCAAGCTGGGGAAGTGCACACCAGTCGTTCAGCAACATGCACCATGGAGAATATTCCGAGGAACAGCAGGGTGAAAAGAATATGAGATTAATGCATAATATTATTGAAGCCGAATGTGGCGGAGGATTCATGTTTTCATGGATGGATGAATGGTTTAAGCCAACCTGGATTGTCTCTTACCTGGAGGCATATGGTTTCCTTTCAGGAGAAATTACAATTCCAACAAGGCAATTATGGCATAACTTAACCTCTCCGGAACAAAATTTTGGTCTTATTTCTTTCAATCAGGCTGAGGTGCTCCCCTTTATATCTTATCAGACTGACAAACCTTCAGGACCATTTAACAAAACAGAAGCAACAAATGATAACAGGTTTCTTTATCTCAATTTTGAAGCTTCAGAGAATATTGCAACGGGTGATACAATGATGATCGCCTTTGATACTTACCTGAGCAATACAGGAGAATCAAGGCTTCCGAACGGGAAGCTCCTCAGCAACAGGTCAGAGTTTCTTCTTACAATGGTTTTTGGAGATGATACGGCTCACCATCATGTTACAGAAGCCTATGATATGAACGGATTGACTTCGAGGTTCAACCTTTCTGATTCTTTAGTCCAGAAGTACTGTAGTACTGTTACTGACGGAGCACCATGGAAGGAAATGCAATGGTTAAATGACGGATTTGAGCTTACAAAAGATAATATAGGTTGTCTTCCGATGGAAAATGCAGTTGATTTCGCGGCCGGACAGCGCACTGCGGTGGCATGGTCAGGTAACAGGATTAGAATAAGAATACCATGGACGATGCTTTATTTTTATGATCCGACACAAATGAAAGTTATTAATGGAGCGACTCCGCATGATGGTGGCAGGACATATGAGATAGAGACTGCTTTATCGGACGGGATTGCCGTTTCAGCATATTATAAAGGTATTGTGACTTCTTCAACCACCAGGTATAACTGGCTTCCGTGGCTGGTAGTTCCCCCGACTTCCGCCGGTGAGAAAAAATCGCTTCAGGTGGTTGAAGCCGGTTTATTTCTCCTCCCCAGGTTTACCGACTGACGTAAGGTCAGACGACGCAGGGGTTTCTTTTTCTTTTCAAATCCTTTTCTTTCCGCTTTGCCCCACGCTTTTTTGCCTCTTATAGCTTCAATATTCCCCCTGATTGCAAAATAGGTATGAATCGGATAAATAAAAGGTTCCAGCAGGGCAACTGCCAGTAGTTTGAGCACATCCCGTTTTCTTCTGTATTTATGAAAAGTGATCTCTTCAAAGAGTACCGCCCACGTAGAAAGAAGCACTGCAAAGGTGTAAACAAAAAGGAAAAGGAGCAGGTAAAACGGCCAGTTAAGTGAATTTGTTATTATAAGAAAGAATGTATAAACAAACCCTCCGAAGGCGATCAGCGGTGCCAGCCATTCAAAGAAAAACCAGTAGGGAAATCCCAGCAGACCCAGACGGCTATATTTCTTATTGAAAAACATTTTCCGATGTGTTCTGAGAGATTCCACCAGACCGCGGGTCCACCGTGTCCGCTGCTTGCGTAACGATCTCAGGTCAGACGGGACTTCTGTCCAGCAGAGCGGATCAGGGATATATGTCACCTCATATTTCATGCTGTGTTCAGCCATATATCTCCTCATCCTGAGTACCAGCTCCATATCTTCACCAACAGTTTTGATACTGTAGCCGCCGGCTTTAATAACTGTTTCACGGTCAAAAATACCCATAGCCCCTGAGATCAGCATTAATCCGTCGAGTTGGCTCCATGCCATCCTCCCAAGAAGAAAAGCACGGGTATAATCAAGAACCTGAAGACGGGGCAATATCCTGCTGGGAACCTTTATTTCACGGATATGACCACGTTCCACATCGCACGAATTGACTATCCTGATTACTCCTCCGGTTCCTATAACTTTGCAGTCTTTTTCTTCAAGAAATGGCTTAACAAGCTTAAGTATCGAGTCCGCTTCAATGATCGAATCAGCATCGATAGAAACAAAAAGAGTGCTCTTACAGATATTTATGCCTGCATTGAGTGAGTCAGCCTTGCCTCCATTGTTTTTATCCAGCACTGTAAGCCTGTTATATGACGGATTTTTTGACTTATATACACCTTTTATCCTCTCACACGGGATCCGGTAATCAAAATAATAATTGACCCTTTCCAGGTCATATGCTTCTGTAACCAGTTCAAAGGTATTGTCAGTTGAACCGTCATTTACGAGGATCACTTCAAAATTGTTATAATAAAGCGAAAGAAGTGTGCGGACATTGTCGATGATAGTCTTGCTTTCGTTAAAGGCCGGAGCAATAACTGAGATTTTCGGACTTAATGGCGACAGCACCAGGGAGTTATAATTAACATAGCTGTTTTTACGCAGGTATTTACGGAGTGCCAGGGCAGAAAATATACCGAGGAGCAGATATGATCCGAAAATGATAAGTGTAAAAATAAAGATTATATGTCCAAAAATCAATTCCATAGTCTTTCAGAATATCCTTCTGTCAAGCACATGCCTTACAATAATATTATAGTTTTTATATTCCGATTTCATAATTTTTACCAGAGCCTTAACACCTTCCTCCCCGTTGTTTTCAATTGCTTTTGTTGCCTCGATCTGCAACTGAACATCGTCTTCCTTGTCAAGAACCAGTTTCAGGAATCCCATCATTGAAAGGTCAGGCATTTTACCCATCGATTTTACGATCTCAAGGCAGACGTTGTATTCCTGATTTTTGTACATGCGCTTCATTGTCTCAAGAGTTGAACGCATATTCAGATCGCCCGCAACCTGTATGGCAAGTTGTCTGACGGCAGTAGCGGTATGCAAAATGGTAATATTAACATCTTCTTCAGCATCATTCTGTTTGAACTCCCTGATCATCCGGAGAGCAAACATGACAACCGTAGGATTTGGAGAGGTCAGCCACTTTTTAAATGAAGGAGCAGCTATATTATGCTGAATAAGCAATTCATGAAGCGTAATCTGCTCCCATAATGAGAAAGGCCTGGTAAGATGCGAAAGAAACTCAAAAGGGTTATCATCACTCAGCCTTACAAGAGCAATCTGGGCTTCCATTCTGAGTATTTCGTTCGAAGAATTAAGAGCTTGATAAATTGTCTCATTCGCATCTTTAATATTCATGAAAGCCAGCTCGCGGAATCCCTTTATTTTCTTGTGCCAGCGGCGATCATTAGCCCTGGTTATTGAATCCCTGTCCAGACCGAGATGTTTATAGAGACTGATAAGTTTTTTGGCTTCTTCTCCCTTCAGGTTAATACTGACATCTATCATCTGGTCAATAAGCACCTGACGGCAGTAAGTATCTGAAGCTACTGAACGAAAATCGTCAGCGGTGGTACTTCCGAACAGATAGTCAATTATAAGACTCTGGTATTTCTCCAGTAAATACTGACGCAAACGCTCTACCTTCTCCATCCTTCTTCTGTTCAGAAGAATAATTATCAATAATATTATCATTGAAGCAGTAGAAATCACTATTGTTATAATCAGGGCATTGATAAACATAAAGGATTTGCCCATATAGTTTATTCTCTTCAGCCACGGACTATCCCCTTTGATGAAAAGGATTTTATTAACACCTGTTTTTGCTTTTTCAAGGGTATCTGGAGTACCGGAAATTACGGCATTTGCCACCGAGGTGTCAGATACAACTGAAGAGGTCTGAATGATACCGTTGCCAGCAGAATCAGGAAGTTCCTTTGCTGGCTGACCAGAGTTTTCTTCAGACCCAGGAATTCTGGCTATCCGTACTTTGTAATATCCATCTTCATCTATTATTATTGCATCATTATCAATAAATTCCCTGACGTTTTTAAGAAATGCCTTTGCATTTGATTTTAACCTGAAGGCTCCAAGCTGAACCGGATATTTACCTTTCGATGATGTAACAAACCCCTCAAAAGTAACGCCCATCATGTTAAAGTCAAAAAAGACATTTGCAACGGGTGCCGTCTCTTGCACATGCACTGAGCCGGAAAAAGAATTTGCAGCTGATGTGTAAGCCTGCAATCCGGTAATTGATAAAAAGGATAATATTATCAGTAATGCGAACTTCTTCATTTCATTTTTATGGCATAAATGAAATTAATATTACCCTCAAACCTGTTGCGCCATATGGCTTCTGCATACTCTTCACGGGAATATCCTGCTCCTATGCGCATTGTCAGTTTGTTAATCAGCATGACATTATAAAACAGCCTGATGCTATTAGCACTTAACCTCATAATATCTGTCTGTACGTCAAAAGGTTCATCCGGAGCTGTCCCGGTGCCAAGAGTAAGCTGCAGATAGTCAATGTCGTTAAAATATCTTCTTGCGTTGAAGTAGAAGGAAGCCGTGGGACCGTCGTCTTTAAAATAGACAAAACTTTTTGCCGAGAGCCAGTATCTGCCAAGATATTTCTCGACTGACAATCCTGCAATAAAAATGTTCCGGTCAAAATAATAATAATTCAGGCCTGCCGACAGAGCCCAGCCTTCAGGCAGGATCTGCCATACTTCAAGTGCAGCCCTGTGACGGGGAAAATAAGTGCCCGGGCTAAAAGCATATGCAAGGAATGCATAATTTTTATCAGAAAGCTTTGGCCAGGCTTCAGCCTCAAGTTGTAATTCAGTAGCAATTGCCGGAGAAGGCTCCCCTATTCTGATATTTCCTATGTTCAATCCCGCTGAAGCAGGACCCCAGTTAAAACGATGTCCGGCACCGGCTTTGAATACCTGCCAGAAACGGTTATATGGCTCTGTGAAGCTGTCAAACGAATAACCTGCCCTGATATCGGTAGATACAGGTGTGTTTTCTTTGGACCAGAGGGAAATATCTCTTCTGGCAGACAATGCGTCAGCGTTGTTAGGTTCAGCCAGAAGAAGTGTATCAATTACTGCCGCTGCCTGTTTATAATCTTTCTGCCAGGCAAGAATACGGCCAAGAAGAATCCTTGCATCGCCATAATCGGGAAAAGCATTGATCAGGCTGCGTGCTGCTGCTGCTGCAGCGGCATAATCTCCATTAAATGCAATTGTCCGCACCCTGAGATATTCAGCCTCCGGGTCCTTAATCTCCTGTGAATAGACTAATAATGGAGTTGAAAATCCGGTTAATAAAAATATAAATACAACCAGAGCCAGAAACCTGTTCATAAATCATTTTTTAAGAATAGCTCTGATCTGCTTGATAATCTCCGAGGGATTAAATGGTTTGACAACATAGCCATTTATTCCCAGTTCACCCGCCTGCTTTTGCATCTGGGGATCACTGAAGG
Source organism: Bacteroidales bacterium (assembly GCA_022865305.1). Lineage (GTDB taxonomy): Bacteria > Bacteroidota > Bacteroidia > Bacteroidales > VadinHA17 > LD21. Next base: position 36,110 of record JALHSP010000138.1, read on the forward strand.
CAGTCACAATCAATACGGGCGTTTTCTGCTTCAGATCGGACCGCAGATATTTAACCAGTTCCAGCCCGCTGTGATATGGCAGATGGATATCGACCAGAACAAGATCATATACCGTTTTTTGAAGAAGGGCAATGGCCTCGCTCCCATCAACTGCAGTTTCTGTCTTATATCCTTCCCTTTCAAGAATCACTGAAAGAGTTTTCGATGCCAGCATGTTATCTTCGCATATCAGTATTCCCATTTCATCAGCCAATAAGATCGATCTCCCTGATCGGATTTAACCTTTTACCAGATTTTGCCTGTAAAATTGGCGATTTTTGGCAGGGTGACCAAGGAAATTATGCATTATTTGATAACTACCTTTATTTCAAGGATTAATGTCTGCCAGCCTAAGGTGAACATTATAAAAGGTCCCATAGTATATTGAGATACACTTACAATGAGAACCAGTAATTTAACTTAATTAGAAAAATATTATTCGGAAAAACATCCTGCAGTTGCCGGAATGAATCCCCTATTGAAGCTCCCGAGGAATTATTCCTTCCTGTCCGATCACCTGACCAGACAAGATAGATGAAAGATCCAAGGCGATATTCCCATTTTGCAACAAGATTGGAACGGTACTGGTGAAAATTAAAATCCGGATTACCTATGGAATAATCTGCACGCGTGCTACTGTCAAAATCATATAACTGGTATGATCCCCCTGAAAGTACAGGATCCTGGTACAAAGCAAACCGGTCTTCATAGTTATCTGCTTCAGGATTCATGATACGTTTTAATTCTGAATAAGTACCCCGTGATACAAAAGGGCTGCCATAATATTGAATAGAAAACTCCGGCGAGAGATTCAGATCTACCCTGAATGTAAGGCCTAATGTTTTTTGATCAATTGTCCCTAAAATATATCTTTGCCCGAGATCGGGATCCACAAGGTTCTTTCTTGTTATATATTGAAGCTCATCATGGTTACCTGTGAAATTTGCGGTTACTCCTATCTTAAGTGAATTAAAGGGACGGACAGATATACCCGGCCCAATTCCATAAGTTCTGGCAGAACTGTTTCCTGAACCTTCATAGTCAAAGCCAAATTCAAAAATGATTCTTTTTGACGGATCTGTTTTTACCTGACTGAATGTCATCAGGCTGTAAGGCATAATCATTCCCGGGCCTCCGCGCAGTTTCCGTGTATCAATTGCCTGTGAATGCAAAATAAGATTTGTACTGAAGGAATAGTTATTCACGAATTCTGAACTGAATGACAGATGCCCCCCCGAACCAAGGTATGTACCATTAAAGTTCCACGAATTGAACTGTTCCAGTTCTATCCTGTAAGAATGAAAAATAGAAACAGACTGATTGACAAAGTAGGCAATGTCGTTTTCCTGGCTTATCTCATCAGCCTCATTCATATAGCCAAGGTCATTAAGCTCAAGACCGGGAGTAAGCCATGATACTCCTGTAGAATACCGCCAGAATCCCTTGGAGCCTTTCCCGATCTTTAACTTTCCTCCAAAACCGCTCATACCGGTATTTGTCGTATCATAATCCAGGTAGTCTGCACCGGGTCTCTGGTAATAACGGGCAGATGATTCCTGCAAGGCAGTAATTGCCTCCCTGCTTCCGTTCACAAAGCTTCCCAGCAATTTTGCATCAACAAAAAACTCCTTGTCTTTCCAGTGATGCAAAAGATCCAGCCCGCCGGTGAAAGCATTTCTGCTCAGAAAATCCAGGCTTTTATCCTCAATGAAGCGGTTTGTTGAAGTAAGCATCCCTCCGACAGTAGTGTTGCCGGCATTGTAACCCTTCTGGATCCGTGCAACCATGTAATTTGTAAAAGGTTCTACTTTACTCTTGCTTATGTTACCGTCCTGGTCGCTGATCCTCGCAAACTCATTTGTAGTAATGCTTTGTATCAATCCGAGTGACAGTCCTTTTGAGGTTGTGCCGCTGAACTTGAATGCGCTCAGAATGGTGGTCTTGTCTGGCGAGCTGACAAATGTTGTGTCAGTCGGATTGATGGTAAGTGAAGGAGAGTGCCCTATACGCCGTGAATAAAAAATACTCTGGTCATCAAATTCGTAATCAAAAATCGTTAATCCTTCGAGGAAAAACGGACGTTTCTCCTCATAGAAAGTCTCAAAAGCAGAAAGGTTCATAACCGATGGATCAGATTCCACCTGGCCAAAATCGGGATTGACTGTCAGATCAATAGTGAAATTGCTCGATATGCCGATTTTTGCATCAAGTCCAATATTGCCGCCCCATTTTCTTCCATTTTCAGTGAATGGATTATCTGGTTCCTTTTCCATAGTTTTAAGATCCCCCAGGACGAACGGCATTATTTCAAGACGCCGTGATTTTTTCAGGCCGTTTATCCCTCTCAGCTCCCCGAAGTTGTAAAGCATGCCCGGGCCTGTTTTAGATTGTATTTCCCAGTTGCTTTCCTCCTGTATCCTGGATATCCATCTCCATGTATGCATACCCCATACCTGCTCATCCTTGCTGCTGTAACGCAACTGGTTTAACGGAACCTCAAGTTCAGCAACCCAGGCTGAGTCTTCCATTCCCACTTTCCCCTTCCATACGGCATTCCAGTTAAAATCCCAGTTCATCGGGTTAAACAGGACAAGATCAACTTTCTGTCCCCATGCTGTTATGGTAAACTCAAATCCCGTTCTGTAATCACGATAGCTGTCCAGTGTCAATCCAACCATATCTCCGACAGTCTCATCTCGTACACCTGACATCTTCACTATTTTATCGGGTTCGTCATCATAAGCGCGAAAAGCTATGTAAAGATTCCTGTCATCATATTGAATATTTAGTTCTGTCGGATAGGTCGGCTTTGCCCCTTCATTCGGAACGAACTGGTGGTAGTCACCTGCCCATGTTCCATGTTTCCAGCAATCATCATCAAGCTTTCCGTCAATTACCGGCTTGGATGTAACCAGACGTGAAGTAGTATAGACGGGTTGTTTGGTTGTCGATTTCTGTTTTGGAACAGTATCCTGCTGAAAAATATTATCTGTCCCGGCAAAAGAGGAAAGGCTGAAAGCAGTAACTAAAATGAAAAGAAGAAACAGAAATTGTAACCTTATATTGTGTCGTTTCATTTTGGGTAATAAATCTGGAGTTTTCAATAAAATTCCAAAAATAGAAGAATTAGTGATTCTTAATTATGATTTTCTGAAATATATCCCTGAAAAAATCAAATTCAACAAATTCGAGTATTTTCACATGAAAAAATAGATAGTTAATTTTGAGTTGACATAATAATTCATTTTAAGAATAAGACAAAATTAAAATAGAGAACACCATGAAAAAATTACTCTCATTATTTATTGTTATCTGTTCTGTAAGTTTTACAGCAAGTGCACAGGATCCTATGGGACCTCCTCCCGTGGGACAACCGCAGATGAAGCAGACACCGGATATCTTTATCCCGGTCAGCACCAGGAATACCGACCTGGTTTTCAGGGTTAATGGCAGGGATGGAAGGTTATACCAGGCGTATTTTGGCCCAAAACTCGTCAACAGTGATAATCTTAAACAGATGAGGGATGCCGGTCACCTGGCATATGCAACATTTGGTACCGATAACCTTTTTGAGCCGGCTATACGTGCTACTCACAATGATGGTAATCCTTCCCTTGACCTGAAATATGTCAGTCATCATTTTGAAACAATTGGCACCAATGTTATTCTGAACAGAATCCTTCTTAAGGATCCTGAATACCCCTTCGAAGTCACACTTAACATTAAAACCTTTGCTGACGAGGATGTAATTGAGCAGTGGGTTGAAATAAAGCATAATGAGAAAAAACCTCTGACAATTTTTAACTATGCCTCCTCAATGCTCCACTTTGATGCCGGCAGATACTGGCTCACACAATTTCATGGCGACTGGGCTGAAGAAATGAAAATCCAGGAGAGTGAACTTACAGCCGGTATAAAAATTTTAGATTCAAAGCTCGGAACACGTGCCCATATGTACCAGACACCCGTATTTTTATTATCACTGAACGGAAGATCAGATGAAAATAGCGGCGAAGTGCTGGCCGGGACACTGGGATGGTCGGGCAATTTCAGGTTCCTCTTTGAGGTGGATGAAAAAGGCTCACTGAGAGTTATTTCAGGGATAAATCCATTTGCCTCGGAATATACTATAGAACCGGGCAGGGTATTTAAAACACCTTCGATGATCCTTACTTATTCAACTTCCGGGAGAGGTCAGGCAAGCCGCAACCTGCATCGCTGGGCAATAAAATATGGAGTGCTGGATGGTACCGGCACACGTCTGACTCTTCTTAACAACTGGGAAGCAACAGGCTTCAATTTTGATGAAAAGAAACTCTCGGAAATTCTTGATGAGACAAAGAAAATGGGGCTGGATCTTTTCCTGCTTGATGATGGGTGGTTTGCCAATAAATATCCAAGGAACAATGATCGTGCAGGGTTGGGGGACTGGCAGGAGAACAAGGCAAAGCTACCGGATGGACTGGGTTATCTGGTCAGGGAAGCTGACAAAAAGGGAGTTAAATTCGGTATATGGATCGAACCTGAAATGGTCAATCCTAAAAGCGAGCTTTACGAAAACCATCCTGACTGGATACTTAAGCTTCCGAACAGGCCGGAACATTATTTCAGGAACCAGCTTGTGCTTGACCTTTCAAATCCGAAAGTGCAGGAGTTTGTTTTCAATGTTGTTGACGAAATGCTGACTAAAAATCCCGGAATTGCATTTATCAAGTGGGATTGCAACAGGATGATGACAAATACTTATTCGGTCTACCTGAAGGACAAACAATCACATATTTATATCGATTATGTCAATAGCCTGTATAATGTACTTGACCGTTTGCGCAAAAAGTATCCCGCTCTCCCGATAATGCTATGTTCCGGAGGGGGAGGAAGAGTTGATTATGGCGCTCTCCGTTACTTTACTGAATTCTGGGCAAGCGATAACACTGACGCTCTCGAAAGGATTTATATCCAGTGGGGTTATTCATATTTTTTCCCGGCAATATCGGTCTGCAACCATATTACTTCGTGGGGAAGACAATCTTTAAAATTCAGAACAGATGTTGCAATGATGGGTAAAATGGGATATGATATCCGCGTAAATGAAATGACAGAGAATGAACTTAAATTCAGTCAGAATGCAATCGCCAATTATAAAAGGCTAAGTGATGTTATATGGCAAGGGGATCTTTACAGGCTTGCTTCTCCCTATGAAGAAAACAGGGCTGTACTGATGTATGTCAACAGTACAAAGACCAAAGCTGTTCTGTTCGGATATACTCTGAATGCAAGATACGGTGAAACATTTAATCGTGTAAGGTTACAGGGACTTGATCCGGGCAGGACATATAAAATTCAGGAGATAAATACAGCCACTGAAGGAAGGCGGGGCATGGGAATGTCAGAAAGCGGAAGAAGCTATACAGGTGATTATCTTATGAAAGTAGGATTGAGTGTAGGTTCTGCTTCACCGTTGACAAGTACTGTATACGAAATATCAGAATAATCAGCGTAAATCTGCGAGATCTGCGGGAAACCAATCAGGGCAGATTTCTTTTGGAAAAACGCAATGAAGGAAAGAAACGGGGAACCTGCTTCATATAATCCCTGTATTCCGGAATTCTTTTAATGAGATCCTGTTCTTCAAATTTTGTCTGGATAAAAATCCATATAAATCCCAGGACTGATGCTATTCCGGTTTGAAAAGATGGCCAGAGAATAAATAATCCGGCAAATTCAAGAAAAGTACCGCTGTGAATCGGATGACGAATTATTGAATAAATCCCTTTTTTAACAAGGGTGTCTCCTGTTGAAGGGGCGGCAGCTTTTATTCTGATGCTGACCAGTGCAATAACAATGATAACTGCCCCAGAAAATATTATAATCCATCCTGTAATCAGGGCAAACAATGAATTTTCGTAAAGCAATCCTGCAGATTCACGGATTGCCATTATAAATCCTATCGCCCAGACTGGTATTCCAATAATATCTCTTAAGATAATTGTTAATAATGTACCCCTGGCTTTTCCCCACTTTTCAGAATAAAGCGTGGTAAAAGTGCTTGCCACATTTGATGTAAAACCCAAAATAAGTGGTATCACAAACCAGTACATCTTTCCCTCCTGTTATATGAAGAAATAAGATGTAAGTTACAAAATTTTATTCAATTGCCATTCCATCCTGCAAGCCGGGCCCATAGTGCCCAGGCAGCATAAGCTTTCTGGTTGGCATTAAGCGGCTGACTGTGTGCAGATGAGCAGCTATACCAGTCAACTCCCTCGGTGTGTGACTCTTGCCATAGTATAGCCCAGTTGCTGTCGAGTGATCCGTTTCCGTCACTGTCATAATCACAGGCATCATTTGGCTTCTTATCACCAAAATAGGTACCATGGGGATCATAACTTTCTATATCAGCAAAATCATATAATATCTTATTATTAGTCTTGCAATAATTTCTTATTTGGTCATTACGAAGGTGAAGGTTGCCTGTCAGCCCTGATCCGTCAAGATGACCTGTCATATAAACAAATTTTACATTCGGAAAATCATTCTCCAGCGCAGCCATCAGATCGAGATAGGTTGTAATATCAGCCTCGGTAGCGGTTGATACCTGCCCGCACCATGACCAGATAATTACATTAACATCAGTATTGACCGCCAGATATGTTCTTGTCCTGTCAGCCCACGAGGTTCTGTCAGGATTACCCAGGTCTCCGGTCATAGCATAATCATGCAGATCAAGTGCTCCTCCGGTACCACCATCATTCCATGAATATGCAGTGCCTTTGAAAGATGCAAGTCCGGTCATGCCGTCAGTAAGCTGACTGCCATGTGATGTATGTCCGTAGGCAATATGAAGATTCTGTTTAGCTGCTGTAATCCACTCAGCAGGAATTGAATTCAGATCAGAGAAGCGATGATCCATCTTAAAATCGGATGGATCAATATTCTTGTTATCATCATCTTTGCTACATCCTGAAATAAAACCTAATAAAAGAATAACGGAAAGAAATCTTAAAGTTTTCATAGTCCAAAAATTTTGGTAAAACTTATTAATAAAACAGTATCCTTAATTATATAAAGCAGACCATCAACTAATAAGATACGTAAAATGATACAAAAGGTTGCAGGTAAAAGAGCTTTCCTGTAAACCGATTCTGAAAAAGACATAATGTATCAGCCCAATTCGGAGGTTTCAGCAGCAGGTTCAGTGGCAGTCTGGATTCCTGCAGCCACTTCAGGTATAATGCCCATTTTAACATAAACCGGACGGACAATATTTTTCAGTTCCGGAAGCTTTTTCAGAAATATCAATGCTCCTGTAAAACATGCAGTACCTCCTATAAATATTGTTGCCGGAGTTCCTATTAGTTTTGCAAGAGTACCGGCCAGAAGGCTTCCGAAAGGCGCTGTACCCACAATTGCCAGTGTATAAAAACTCATTACTCTGCCGCGCTTGTCATCATCAGTGATAGTCTGAAGAATAGTATTGCTTGCTGCTGTGTGAAGCATCATCCCCGTCCCGGCAAAAACCAGCACTACGGCTGATAGCATAAAGAACCTGGAAAACGCCAGGGTTACCAAGCTCAGACCAAACAGCGCTGCGGCAATGGGGATAAGCCTTCCGAGCTTCAGTAGTGTCTCCCGTGACGCCAGATATATTGCACCCAGCAGTGCTCCAAGTCCGGCAGCACCCATCATGAAGCCGAATGTCTGGGATCCTCCGTGCAATATCTCTTTTGCATATACCGGCATCAGGACCTGGTATGATGAACCCATCAGGCTGACCAGACCAAGCAGAAGAAGAAGATGTTTTATCGGGGCAAATCCAAAAGTATAATTAAAACCTTCTTTAAGGTCCTTAAAGATATGACTCTCTTTTCTTTGTACCTCTCTCTTTTGCACATGCATCATGAACAAAGAAATAATAACAAATATATAGCTGACGGCATTTATCAGGAAGCAGATTCCTTCCCCTGCAGTTGCAAGGAGAAGTCCTGCAAGTGATGGGCCAATAAGTCTTGCTCCATTAAACATTAGGGAGTTAAGCGCGATTGCATTACCTATATCCTCTTTTTTCTCCACCATATCAAAAACAAAAGAGTGTCTCGCCGGCATATCAAAAGCATTAATGCAACCTAATGCAACACTTAATGAAACTAAATGCCATATCTCTATAACACCTGCCAGGGTGAGTATTGCAAGTATCAGTGCCTGTACCAACGAAACTATCTGTGTAATCAGTAATACTTTATATCTGTTGGATCTGTCAGTAATAACGCCTGCGACTGGTGCAAGCAGGAAAGTAGGTATCTGTCCAGCAAAGCTGACAACTCCGAGTAAAAAAGCCGATCCTGTCATATGATAAACCAGCCAGGGCATTGCAATGCGCTGCATCCATGTACCGATCAGGGAAACGCTCTGTCCGCTGAAAAACAGGCGATAATTCCTGTACTGAAGGGAACGGAAGATTATTTTAATCCTTGAAGAAAAGCTATTATTGTTATTTACAGGTTTCTCCTGTACCACCAGATATAATTTTCTTTAAATGTAATTGGTTTTAATAAAAGAAATCCATAATTAGATAATAACATTTAACAGCAATGCCCCCCTGCCCCCCTGAAGGGGGGTTGGGGGGTGAACAGGTATGGTAAAAATCACCCGTTCCTGTTTTGACATTTTATTGTCATACCAATCCTGATAAAAACAAAACAGCTATAACAATTATAGTAATTGATGACACCCCTATCGGGAACCATACAGGAGCAATCCATGGAACAGGTATCAGAAAAAGGACATCGATTGTTTTAAGATTGGGAGGCCATTTTATAAGAACATACAGGGAGGCATAGTAGAAGAGATCCCATAAAGCGAACGTCCACAGGAAAAATATCCCTTTTTCCAGCCATGTTTCTCCGGTCAGCCAGGCTATAACCAGTAGCATAATTATTGTGGCTGCTTCCCTCGTCATTTCGATATACAAATAGCGTTTCGGGAATTCCTTAACCGCTTCCTTATTTGAATCGGAATCCAGTAATCCCAGTGTTTTCCTCAGGTAAACAACCACTACGCCTTCGAGGTGAGCCATTGCAATCCCGAAAACAGCAAGAAGCATGAGTTCTGCAAACAAAGAATCCATTGGTACCTGAATTAATTCATGAAGTAAAATACTTCTTCTTAAAATATAATGCAACATTCACCAGCATTATCAGGACGGGTACTTCTACCAGAGGTCCGATTACTGTTGCAAACGCGACCTGGGAATTAATCCCGAATACTGCTACGGCAACTGCAATAGCAAGCTCGAAATCATTACTCCCGGCAGTAAAAGCCATAGTTGCAGATTTCTCATAATCCTGTCCCATCCATTTTGCTATAAAAAATGTTGAAAAGAACATCACTGCAAAATATATTGTATACGGTATTGCAACTCTCAGTACATCCATTGGTAATTTAACGATGTTTTCACCTTTAAGAGAGAACATGACAAAAATCGTAAATAACAGGGCAATGGGAGTTAACCATGATATTTTTGGAATAAATTTCCCATAGTACCATCCGTCACCTGATACCTTCCGAAGTATAGTATTTGTAATTAATCCGGCCAGAAATGGAATACCAAGGTATATTAAAACAGTCACTGCAATCTCGGATATAGATACTTCCACTACGGAGCCACTAAGTCCAAATAAAGGGGGAAGAAGAGTAATAAATACATATGCATAAACTGAATAAAGGAATACCTGGAACAGAGCATTGAATGCCACCAATCCCGCAGCCAGTTCAGTATCTCCTTTTGCCAGATCATTCCAAACAAGTACCATTGCAATACATCGTGCCAGGCCGACAAGTATAACACCGACCATAAGTCCGGGATGATTATGGAGAAATAATATTGCCAGTAAGAACATAACTATTGGTCCGACTATCCAGTTTTGTGTAAGAGACAAGCCTAAAAGTTTAAGGTTTTTGAAAACCAAAGGCAATTTTTCATATCTGACCTTTGCAAGAGGTGGATACATCATTAAAATAAGTCCAATAGCAATTGGAATATTTGTTGTGCCAGAGCTTAAAGAGTTCCAGAATCCTGAGATTCCTGGCATAAAATAACCAATTATCACTCCGGCAAACATTACCAGAAATATCCACAGAGTAAGATAGCGGTCAAAAAATGAAAGTTGTTTTGTTGTACTCATATTGCAAATCTATATTAAGTTAGCAAATACCGCCACAACTACAGCCAGCAGGTCTATCTGCTGACACTGTTATACTGAAGATCCCTGTATCTCCGGCATTAAATGAATTTAATTCATTTTCATCATTGTATTTCGACAATAACGAATCCGGCAGAGATATTTCTTTTTGTTTATGTACTTTCAGGTTGAGAAATCCTGAATTCTCAATTATTTTCAGGTATTCAGTCATTTCACTTGCCCCGGACACACATCCTGCATACATTTCAGCATCCTTTTGCATTTTTTCAGGCAGGTTGCCCTTAATGACTACATCCGATACACAGAAGTGCCCTCCTGATTTAAGAACTCTGAAAATTTCACTGAATGCTTTTGCTTTATCAGGCACAAGGTTTAAAACACAGTTGGAAATTACAACATCGAACAACTTGTCATCAAATGGCATTTTTTCGATATCTCCAAGTACAAATTCAACATTTTTGAAGTTCAGTTTTGCACAGTTTCCCCTGGCTTTTAAGATCATAGGCTCTGTCATATCGAGTCCGGTAACTTTACCATTTTCTCCAACTATTGCCCTTGCAACAAAACAATCATTTCCTGCACCGCTTCCCAGATCAAGAATATCGTCTCCTTTTTTTATCCCGGCATAATCTGTTGGAATACCACAACCAAGATTCAGGTCAGCATCAGGATTATACCCTTCCTTATTTTCATAGCTTTCGCTTAAAAAAGTGTATCCTATATCAGGTCCACAACATGATGAGCTGCAACATGACGATTTCTCACTGCTGCTTTCCTTGGCAATTCTGCCATATTTTTCTTTTACAATCTGTTTTAAATTTTCTGCTTTCATAATATAACAATTTGAAAATTTGAAAATCATTTCATAAGCCTTTCAATAATGTTTACTGCATCCGTGATATACTTTTCGCACTTTATATCAAAGAGCTTCAGATCAACTATTTTCTGATGATCGACAGGATCGTTCAGGTCAAGCCCGTCAAGGAGTACTTTGCAGTCCGTTGAACCATTAAGTTTCTTAAACTCGCTGAAGAATTCCTTCGTTTTTGAATATGTCAGGATTTTCTTTTCCTCGGGATCGTTGATTGCTTTGCCATACTTTAGCCCGAGGACCATCAGGGCTCCGGTCACTGCACCGCAGGTATGTTGCTGCCGGCCCATTCCGCCTCCGAAAGCGCAGGCAATCTTCAGGCAGTCATCTTCAGGGATCCCATATTCACTTCCAAAAACAGCAAGCACAGATTGTGAACAGTTAAATTTGTTCCGGAAATACCTTACCGCTTCTTCCTGTTTATTCATTTTATTTCTGGTTTGATTTTCTCAATATAGAACTTGTAAAACTCTCTCTTTATCTGGTCTCTGATCCTCCTGAATTCACCCATTATAAATTCATCTGTTCCGGTCATAAATGATGGATCCTCAAAACCAACATGCAAACGATGTTTAACCTTTCCTATAAAAACAGGACAAGTTTCATTTGCATCATCACACACAGTTATGACATAATCCCATTGATCATTCAGAAATTCATCAACTGATTTCGGTGTGTTCTTACTTATATTAATTCCTGCTTCAGCCATTACTTCAATGGCTCTTGAGTTGACTTTTATGGCTGGAAATGTCCCTGCAGAATGCACTTCAACATTTTTGTCAAACGACTGCAAAAAACCTTGTGCCATTTGGCTGCGGCAACTATTACCAGTGCAAATGATCAGTATCTGTACAGAACCTTTTTTCAATATCATTAATTTGATAAAATCTTTTGCGAATATATAAAAACATTTCGTATATTTGCGAAATATAAAAATAAAAATCCAACTAATGATGTCAGGCAAGTTAGATTTTACACAGGAAGTACAGCAGATTGCCAGAATTTCTAAAGCTCTGAGTCATCCGGTAAGGGTATATATTCTGCAGAAGCTCTCCAAGATGGACTCCTGCTGCTACAGCGGAGATCTGGTTGAGGAACTTCCTGTGGGTCGCTCTACTCTTTCACAACATTTAAAAGAATTGAAATATGCAGGATTAATCCAGGGAGAGATTAATCCTCCTTATATAAAGTACTGTATAAACAGGGAAAATTGGGAAAAGGCAAAGAAGCTGCTTGATGATTTCCTTAATGACAATAAATCGCTAAATATCTCCTGTGAGGAAACAGAATCTCTTATACGAAAATAATTTTTTACCGGCAAATTAAGTTTACACATAAATAAGAAGGAGAAAATGGATATAAAAATTTTGGGACCTGGTTGCGTCCGCTGTAAAACCCTTGAAAAATTAGTAATTAATACCTTAGCAGAATTAGATATAGCTGCAAATGTAAGTAAAGTTGAGGATATAATGAAAATTATGGAATATAGAATAATGCATACTCCTGGTCTGGTAATTAATGAAAAGGTTATAGTGAGCGGTCGTATTCCATCACCTGCCGAGATGAAAGAAATTTTAACAAATAATAAATAAATCAATAATTTATGAAGACATTCAGATTATTATTAGGAATTGTATTATTCATTCCATTATTAGCCTGTAACGCCCAATCTCCAAAAAAAGATGTTAAAGCTTCTGATAACAATTCTGATAAAATTGAAGCCTATTATTTCCATTTCACTGCCAGATGTGTTACCTGCAGAACCATTGAGGCTAGAGCCAAAGAGAATCTGGAAACACTTTATCCAAACCAGTTTAAGCAGGGTTTAATAACATTTCAATCTCTTAATCTTGAAGAAGCATCAAACAAACCTCTGGCAGAAAAACTTGGTGTATCAGGGCAGACACTTCTGATTGTTAAGGGCGACCAGAAAATAAACCTCACCAACGAAGGATTCATGTACGCTGTTGCCAAACCCGAAAAATTCAAAGAGATAATCAACGAAAAAGTTGATGGTTTGCTGATCAAATAGCTTAATGGAATTTCTCACAAACCTTTTAGATAACAGCACAATGCCGTGGTTGACGGCATTGTTGCTGGGTTTAATGACTGCAATAAGTCCCTGCCCTCTTGCTACAAATATCACCGCGATCGGATTTATCAGCAGAGACCTTGAGGATCGTAACAGGGTCTTTTTTAACGGATTATTTTATACCCTTGGCAGGGCTATAACATATACAGTATTAGCGTTAATCATTTTCCTTGGAGCCGATCAGCTGAAATTTTCGGGCTTTTTTCAACGTTACGGTGAAAAAATTATTGGCCCGTTGCTGATATTAATCGGTTTGTTCATGCTCGATGTTTTCAAAATAAATTTTCCTGGATTTAACAGACTGACATCCGGGTTACAAAATAAGAAGAAGTGGGGTTATCTTGATGCTGTTTTACTGGGACTGATTTTTGCACTGGCATTTTGTCCTTACAGCGGTGTGCTCTATTTCGGAATGCTGGTTCCCCTGACTATTGCCAGTGCTTCAGGATTATACCTGCCGATTGTATTTGCCATAGCCACAGGGATACCAGTAATAATATTTGCATGGATAATCGCATATACAATCTCAGGCATTGGCGGTATTTATAATAAGCTTAAAACATTCGAGCTCTGGTTCAGACGCATTATTGCAATCTTATTCATAGCAGTCGGTATATATTACATTTTCAGGGTTTACCTGTAATTTTTTTACTAAAACAATTCGTATATATACAAAATGACAAATTATCAAATTTTCAAATTTTCAAATTAAAAAATGGAACTCAAAAAAGAACTTAAAATACTTTCCTGGATCATTATTGCATTTGCATTTGCATTTTTCCTACCGATTGAAAGTATCCGTTTTAATACCGCAGTTGCAGCATCTCTCGATCTTGTAAAATGGTACGCGCGTGAACATGTTGTTTTATGTCTGCTGCCGGCATTTTTTATTGCAGGGGTAATATCTGTTTTTGTCAGTCAGGCCTCAGTATTAAAGTATTTTGGTGCACAGGCAAAAAAATGGGTGGCATATACAGTTGCTGCAGTTTCAGGTACAATTCTGGCCGTATGTTCATGCACGGTACTTCCCTTGTTTTCAAGTATTCACAAACGGGGAGCAGGTCTTGGTCCTGCAATAGCTTTCCTCTACTCAGGGCCTGCAATTAATATCCTGGCAATTATTCTTACAGCCCGTATTCTGGGATTTGAGATGGGAGTTGCAAGGACTATCGGGGCTGTGTCGTTCAGTGTTCTGATTGGACTTTCAATGGCTTTTATTTACTGCAAGGAAGAAAAAGCCAAAAAAGAGGAACAGATGAATATTACCGCATCACCTGAGAAACGACCGATGTGGCATACAGCATTCCACTTCTTTACACTTGTCCTTATACTTGTTTTTGCCAATTGGGGCAGACCGGCTGAAGGAGATACATCAAGCACCTGGTATCATATCTGGGCAAATAAATGGTATATCACAGGTTTCTTTGGACTGATGCTTGGATATTCGTTGATCAAAATATTAAAAATCAAGTGGCAATGGGTTCTTGGAGCAGTATTGATAACAGCCGTTTCTGCAGTACTGGCTTCTAATTTCATTGATAATCAAAAACTTAGTGTACTGGTGCCGATGCTGACCGGTATTGTTGCATTAAGTGTCATCACTCTGAAAGACAAAAATATTACTGAAAATTGTGAATGGACATTAGCCACCTGGGATTTTGCTAAACTGATTTTACCATTGCTTGCATTAGGTGTAGTTGCTGCAGGATTTCTTCTGGGTTCGACTCATGATGGTAAAACTATTGCAGGGGTAATTCCCAATGAATGGATTTCTACTCTTGTCGGAGGAAATTCTGTATTTTCCAATTTCTTTGCATCAGTAGTTGGTGCTTTTATGTATTTCGCCACCCTGACAGAGGTACCGATTGTTCAGGGACTTCTGGCAGCAGGAATGGGTAAAGGGCCCGCACTTGCTCTTCTTCTTGCGGGACCTTCACTTTCATTACCAAGTATGCTTGTTATCCGGAAAGTAATGGGAACTCAAAAGACAGTTGTTTATGTAACTCTTGTTGTTATCTTTTCAACAATTGCTGGTTTGATCTTTGGCACATTTTAAAAGAAGAGTGTAACAAAGATTGTACAAGAATATTAATATTAAATAATTTACAATGAGTTTATTGAAAAATTTCAGAGGATTAGTTTTGACCACTGCATTAATTTACCTTTTTCTGGGGTGCAATTCCCAGCAGAAACCAAATACACAAAATGAAAAACAAGGTACAAAAGAACCTGTGTATAAAGTTACTTTTATAGAATTGGGTTCGGTCCGTTGCATCCCCTGTCAAAAGATGCAACCGATTATGAAATCCATTGAACAAAAATACAGCACACAGGTAAAAGTTGTATTTCATGATGTCTGGACAGAGGCAGGGGCACCTTATTCTAAACAGTACGGTATTGAAGCAATTCCAACGCAGGTATTTCTTGATAAAGACGGGAAAGAATATTTCAGACATGTAGGATTTTTCCCTGAAGAACAGCTGATAAAAGTGCTTAATCAGAAAGGAGTCAAATGAAAATACCTGTTCAAAAAAATTACGGTATTTGCCGGCTTCCATACAGAAGCCTTCAAATACCGTAAAATCTTTTATTCTTGTAAAATACTTATTTTACCACCGTGTTCCTGGTATGGCATGTACCAGTGCAGGCAGCTGTTTGTACGCATGCCTGATTTCCCTTTTGCGCACCCTCTTTATGAGCTATACATGTTGCAGGATCACATTTCCCGTCTTTATGATCGCAGTTCATTTCTTTGCACTTCTCAGGATCACATGTTGCAGTTTTGTTCTCTATTGAGTGGATACAGGCAGCAGAGCAAGGTGCTGTAGCTTCATCTTTTTTAACTTCAGTTTTGACTTTTTTGGTTTCTTTTTTTGAATCACCGGCATTTACAAATAATACAACCACAAATACCATGATTAATATACTTCCGATACTGACTATTAGTTTTTTCATATTTTTTAAATTTTAGTCATAATCCAATACAAAAATATAAAAATTAATATTCTCTCCATATTAAAACAGGGTTAATTCATGCTAAGCCGATGTTAATCAGATTTATCTATTTAAAAACTGTGTATTTTTAATGGATAATGATGTTCTTTTTTATTTTTTATCAGGCTAAATACTTATCGTTGGTTTAGGCTTCTAAAAACCCTCGGAATAAATTTGGGAACTGACTTTCTGTAATCAGAATACCCGGGATATTTTTCACTGCTAATCCGTTCAGTCAGATTAGTGCTCCCTAAAAACAGAAGAACAAGCAGCACAGGGCCAATTAGGGTCCAGTTGATCCATTGACCGGAAGCTGCAACACCAAAAAAGTAAAAACTTATCCATATGCCCTGCTCGGATGCAAAATTCGGATGCCTTATATATCTCCATAATCCTTCAGTTAAAAACCCCCTTTTCAATGATTCCGTGAAGAGCTTTTCTTCCCTCTCGCCTTTCTTTTTTTCACGATGGAAATTGAACAGCTGGTTATCAGCAATACTTTCAGTTATAATAAAAATCAACATCAGGATTGCAGCTAAAAGATCAATTATCGTCAAAGACTTATCAGGGTACTGAGAAGCAAGCAGCAGAGGAGATGAGAATAAGAGTATCACTATGTTCTGGTAAATGGATATAAAGAGCAGATTAAATAATCCGAACCTTAATCTGCCCTTCAGTTTTGGGTGATCCCTCATTATCTTCCATCGGTAATCTTCCTCTCCTTTCCATGGAATAATATTATATCCTCCCTTCCTGTAAAAATTATAGCTCAGACGTATTCCCCATAGTGTAACCAGAGAGGCCATAACAGCTAAGCGGGGCGAAGGGAAAGTTACAAGTGTTATCCAGCTGTAAGCTATCGGTATCAGGCTCCACAGCTTATCAACCTGGCTGTAATTACGGGTAATCTCGCTAACCAGGAAACATACAATGGCCACAATACCCATGACTATAATCCAGGTGGAGACTAGATTTTGAAAATGAACTTCATTTCCGGAAATCATAAATTGTAAAGCATTAGTAAATGATTATTGTGCTGTCAAAGGTTATATTTTATGGTTTTATCTTTTCAAATAAACCGACCAGTTTGGTTTTGTAAATCTCAGCAATCTGTGATTCATGTTCCCCGATAGGTTTTACAGGTATCAGGTCAATAACCTCTTCCGGTTTTAGCCCCGATTTGTACATCAGGTTTAATGATGCAATTATAGTTTCGTTTATGGAATCCTTACTTTCCTTTTCAGACAAACCAATTTTTTGTCCTATTTCAGCCAGCTCTTTCCACTGAAACCAGAAATAGGTGGGTAGCATCGCCGACATGATTGCATAACTCTCAAGTTTTTCTTCAGATACTTCGAAAGTATGACCCATATTTTTCAGTAATTCCAGTATCTCCTGCTTTTCTGCTTTGTCAAATCCTGCAGAAAATGTAACCGGATTATAACCTTCATTAATATAAGATGTAGCGTTGGGTATCAGTCGTGCAATGTTATTAACCTGTCCAAGTTTTGATGAAAGCTTAGCAAGATTGATCTTTGGAGCCAGTGAAATAACTGTTGCCTCTGCTCTTACATCATTTTTTATAAGCTCCAGCGTATCCATAACCATTGGGGGATGCAGTGCAATGAAAACTATATCCTGGCCGGCAGCATCTTTAGCTTCAACAGACATTACTTCAGGAAATTGTTTCTTAAGATTTGCCAGAACTTCCGGATTAGTGTCAGCAACTACAACTTTTTCGAATCCGACATTCTTATTCTTAAAACCCTGCAGAAGGATCCTTGTAACTCTTCCGCCACCGATAAAACCTAATGATCTTGTTTTCATAATTTTTATGTTTTCATTCAAAATTTAATAATTTTCCAATCACTTTTTCTCCGTCTGATCCACTCTCCCATTCTCCCCTTCATCATCCTACACCTTTGGATTCACTCCCTTCTGCCTTCCCTGGGTTTAAGCTGACACATACACGACCCGGAAAGGCGTGAAGTAACATCAGTAGTTACAGGTAAATTGTCCCTCTCCCAGTCAACAATTCCTCCTGCCATATTTGCAGCATTTTCATAACCATGAGTATTCATGAACAGGACACTTTCACGGCTTCTTAATCCTACTGCATCAGCAAAAATTAAAGGTTGGTCAACCGGCAGGTCACGATAAGAATTTTCGAGCTCACTATAAGGAAGGTAAAGTACTTTATCAACATGAAACATTTTGAAGTTGTTCATGTAAGATTCCCTGACATCGACAATTATCGCCCCTTCCTTACATAATTCGAAGCTTTCTTTCGGAGTCAGATTTAAGACTCCTTGTGCAAAAAAACTTGTTTTAAACCACGTATTCTTCACTTTGCGAGAGGTTATTTGTTTTTATCGATTTGTGCAATTTTGATTTTAGTAAATTCCTTGAAGTACTTCCTGGCCTGCTTCCAGTTTTCTGTATTGATGCAATACTGGACCCTGGGAGGTTTAAAACTTCCCTGTATAAGCCCCGCATCTTTAAGTTCATTCATATGTTGTGATACAGTTGAATCAGCAAGAGGCAGCTCTTTTGATATCTCATTAAAGCAACAGTTATCCAGTGAAGCCAGATGACGAAGTATTGCAATTCTTGCGGGATGGGCCAATGCTTTTGCATACCTTGCCAGCCTGATATCTTCCCTGGCATATTTCTCCTTTTTCGCAGATGCCATTTGTCAAATAAATTATTTAAAACGAACAGATAAATTTAAACATAATATATCTTGGAGGAATCCATGTTTAAACTTAATCACGTATTTCGTAAATATACGATCTATTTTTAAATAATACAAGATATTTTATAAGAAAAAACCTGAATTTACCTGTTCAGGACCGGACTAAACATCCAGATAGCTTTTCGAGGTATGTTTCTATGTAACGCTGTTTTTCTTTTGATTTGTACTGCATTATGAACCGGGGGTGCTCAATGGGCACAATCCTTCCAAAAAAATGATTTTCGCTGTTAAGCTTTGAAAGGAATCTGAAGTTCTTACCGGTTCCAAGACATAAACAGGTATCCCGGTAAATGCCAAATTCAAGCTGCTTCTTCAGCGATTCAACAATGAAATCGTATATTACATCAATCAGTTTTTTACTGTCGTAATAATTGTAATTAATTTCTTTTCTGTTTTTACCGGCCGATGTAAAACCCAAAGGACTTACTGAACTGATAAAAAAATCATTATAAAATTTTTCAGGACCACCGTACCTGTCGATCATCTCATAAATAAAGACTGAAGATGTTTCATAACTTTTAAGCCCGGGGATAGATATCCCGCATTTTTCTTTCAGTCTTATTGTATCGGTAAATGGAATTCCGGTTATTCCAGCACCAAACCTGCCAGGATTTATACCCAAGATTATATGTCTTGACCTTTTATCGTTATAAAACCGCTTATAGAATTGCGATATTGCAGATATAACATCAGGGTCATTCCTGAACGGATTCATAATGGATATCCTTTCTGGCAAAGATCTTTTAAGATCCAATTCCTTGCAGAAGGATATCATCTTTTCAGCAAATGTTTCCACTGACAGTAAATAATTGAAAAGAAATCCCCGGGATTTTTATAATCCCGGGGATTCAAAACGGCAATCAGAAAACTATAAATTTATCTTTGGGTGTCATGCAGAAATCACATGTATTTGCCACAGTCGTTACATCATAAGTATTTCCGCAAACAGGACAAACAAACCATTGAGCAGGAAGAGACTTTTCACCTCCCGAATTTAATGCATCAAGGGCAGTTTTATAAAAAACTTTATGCTTCTTTTCAGTATCCAGAGCCCATGTAAACGATTTAACAGCATCAGAACATTTCTCTGCTTCTGCAGTAGAAATAAAGCCCGGATACATTGTATCAATTTCGCCTGATTCACCTTTACCAGCGTCAGCAATATTCTCAGCTGTAGTAAGAACTTCAAATGTCCCTATCTGAGGCCCGGCAATTTTTTCGCCAAGTTTTTCCATGACTTTCCTGTGATTTTCTGCATGAATTGCTTCTGCCTTTGAGGTAGCCATAAACATTACGGCTACAGTATCAAACCCTTCTGCTTTTGCTTTTTCAGCAAATGCTGCATATTTTGCACTTGCAGTTGATTCTCCGTTATAAGCATACTTCAGGTTTTCAATGGTTTTAACCGGTTTCTGGGCACAACCATAAACTAAACCTATGGTTACCATAATTAAAATCAGTTTAATTGTTGTCTTCATCGTCATTTATCAGGTTAGTTATTAAAAGTACCTATTTAAGTTATATTAAATTAAGTAGAAAATCAGATAGGCATTAAATATTTATAGACCATTGTCCCTCCCATGAATCCGGTATATGATACTGCACCAAAGGCCAACAGGTAGAGTATGAAAACAATCCATTTAAGACTGGTATCTTCCTTTTTTCTGATAACAAGATAAATTCTAATTGTAGCACCGATAATCATAAGAATCATTGTAATAAGAGCACCGGTTTCATGTCTTTCAAATATGTTTACAACTTCTCCCTGGGCAGGTGCATTGGTAAAAAGTTGTCCCGTTACCCAAGCTGCAATTGCAGCCAGAGTACCAAGTACCATTAAGTAAAACCCGGTCTTTGAAAGACACTTTTCACTTCTGAAAAAAAGAAAAACTACATCAGCTAAAAAGCCGACCATTATTAGTGCAATTGGAAAATGCACTATCATCGGATGGAAATCAGTAGTATCAAACATAATTTATTAATTATCAAGAATTGTAAAATAATTTTTGAACAATTTTCTTAATCTTTGTCATGCTTAACAAAAATAATTCTTTTTTTAAATTGCTTATGGTATTAAAAAGAGATATTTAAATATAAAGTACTGTGAATCTTTATTATTCTTTTAAAAATTTCGTTTTTGTAGCCGATTAGCAAAACAATATTAAAATTTTTAACTTTGGGCGCTTCAAAATCTTTTTGCATAAGAAAGTATAGGAAAAGTGACAGAGATACTGAAACCATACGGAGATAAACAGAAGGCCTTCGACAAAAGGTATCTTGAAATGGCACTTATCTGGGCTCAGAATTCTTATTGCATAAGGCGCAAGGTCGGGGCTCTTATTGTTAAAGGGAAGATGATAATTTCTGATGGCTATAATGGCACTCCGGCAGGATTTGAGAATGTATGCGAAGATGAAAACGATGTTACTAAATCTTATGTTCTTCATGCAGAAGCCAATGCGATCACAAAAGTAGCCAAGTCAAATAATTCAAGTGAGGATTCGACACTGTATGTGACAACATCACCATGCATGGAATGTGCAAAACTCATAATCCAGTCAGGTATTAAAAGAGTTGTT
This sequence comes from Bacteroidales bacterium, assembly GCA_022865305.1. Lineage (GTDB taxonomy): Bacteria > Bacteroidota > Bacteroidia > Bacteroidales > VadinHA17 > LD21. The sequence continues at coordinate 57,639 of JALHSP010000138.1, forward strand.
TACTGTAACAGGTACCGGATCACTGACGGTCTGGATTTGCTGAAACGCGCCGGAATTGAGTTAGTATTTATTGATACTGAAAAAGATATTTATGAGTTACAATAATCCGAAAAGGAGTATTTTCCTTCCTTTAATGCTGGCGTTATCACTAATCTTTGGTATCCTGATAGGTATATTTCTTCCCAGGCAAAATCTTATGCCACAACATTCCAGTATAAGATCAAGAAATGACAAAATAAACAGCATCCTGAATATAATTGAATCGAGTTATGTAGATTCAGTAAACCGTAACGATCTGGTAGAAACGGCTGTTCCGGCTATCCTGAAAAAGCTTGATCCGCATTCTGTATATATACCGGCTAAAGACCTCGTAAGGGCAAACGAACCTCTTCAGGGGAATTTTGAGGGTATCGGTATATCATTTACCACTCTATCAGATACCATCCTGGTTATTAGTACAATATCGGGTGGCCCTTCAGAAAAGCTTGGCCTTGAGGCGGGAGATAAGATAATTTATGTTAATGATTCACTCGTGGCCGGAAAACATATCAGCGACGAAGACGTGATGAGAATGCTTAAGGGACCCAGGGGAACAGTTGTCAGGATCAAGATCCTGCGGAAGGGGCACAGTGACCTTCTGGCATTTGACATAACACGTGATAAAATACCACTTCCCAGTGTGGATAATTATATGGTGAATAATAATATAGGATACATCCGGATTAATAATTTTGCTGTTACCACGTTTGACGAATTCATGGAAAACCTCAGGGAACTTAAAGCTCAGGGCATGACAAAACTGATTTTGGACCTGCGGGGCAACTCGGGAGGGGTAATGGATCCGGCAATACAAATTGCAAACCAGTTCCTTAAGGAAGGGCAGTTGATAGTCTATACAAAAGGACGGACTCAGCCGCGTCATGAAGCAAAGGCAACCGGTAAAGGTGAGTTTGAAACGGGTGATCTTGTCATACTGATTGATGAATGGAGTGCCTCAGCCAGCGAGATCCTTGCCGGCGCTGTCCAGGATAACGACCGGGGAACAATTATCGGAAGAAGATCGTTCGGAAAAGGGCTGGTACAGGAACCTATCCAGTTTGCTGATGGCTCAGGAATGAGACTCACCATCGCACGTTATTACACTCCGACAGGAAGATCAATTCAAAAACCATATAAAAATGGTTTTGAAGAATATTACGATGATCTGAATGCAAGGTACGACAGGGGCGAATTTGAAATATCAGACAGCATTCATTTTTCCGATTCCCTGAAGTTTACAACACCCGGAGGCAGAACTGTATATGGTGGTGGCGGAATAATGCCGGATAAATTTGTACCCGTCGATACATCAGGCATATCTCGCTATTTCCTGGAAGTAAGGCCTTTAATCTACCAGTTTGCTTTGAAATATACTGAAAAACACAGGGAAGCTCTCAAAAGATTCACCGAAGCAGGAGAGCTCGAAAAGTACCTTGATAAACAGAATCTCCTGGATCAGTTCACTGAATATGCCTTTATGAACGGCGCACAGGGAGCCGGAGTGAAAGCCGATCCCGAGGGATTGAGGATTTCCGGTAGAATTATCCACATACAGATTAAATCTTATATTGCCAGGAATATACTTGATAATAAAGGCTTCTATCCGATCTGGGAACAGATAGATACAACGCTGAAATACGCGATCGAGTATCTGAAGAAATAGATCTGAACAAACTCATATACTCACCCCCTTGTATTCCCCCTCTCTACTTTGAGGGGGAATTGCTTAATACGCAATGTTATATCTCCCCCTCTTTGCGAAGCAGAGAGGGGGTCGGGGGGTGAGTACGTGATACATGCAGGAGGTATATACCGACAGTAATTGGAAGGGAAATAAGTACAAATAAATCTATCAGATGTAAAGATCTTTTGACTAACCTATTTTCTTAATAAATTCAGTTAAAACTTTGAGAGAAAGTTCTTCTTCTTCGATAAATCCCAAATGACCGGAATTTTCAAGTATCACCACTTTTGCATTCAGGGGTAATCTGACTTTCGCCTGAACCTGCTCACAATCTATATAATTATCCTTCGCACCAAGTATCCACAGGCAGGGAACTTTGCCCTCTTCCATCAGAGATAATCTGGATGGCCTTGACATCATACCCCGAAGAACGGCAATTATACCTTCTCCTGAAATTTTTGAAGCTATTTTTCTGGAATGATAAAGTGCGTCCATAAATTTTTCAAGATTATCAGCGGCAAACATTTTTACAATATTATCCGGATAAATCAGATCTTTCTCCCCTGCCTTTACAAGTTTAATCTCCCGTTCTCTTTTATCAAGAACCTCAGGGGAATCAGCAAAAGGATGGGAATGGAACAGGCAGTATCCTGAAAGTGCATCCGGGTAAAGTTCAAGAAATGCCAGCGATACATACCCACCAAGTGAATGACCGGCAATAAATGCTTTTTCAACATTAAAATATTTGAGAAGATCTTTAACAACAGTCGCCATAAATTCCATAGTATGAGATTCTCCATATATATCAGAATGTCCATGCCCTGGCAGATCAACCGATATCATCCTGAATCCGCCACTAAGTTTTTGAACAAAACTGTTCCACACTTCAGATGATTCAAGGTAACCATGAAGAAGAACTATCACTTCACCCATACCCATATCTGTATAATGTATCTTACCGTTCCTGTAATCAAAATATTTCTTCATCAGATTTTGTTTCTTGCTAAATTAATCGGATTTGATATTGAATGATGCTTGTTTATTGTTATTATTAATAATTAATTCTAATTTTAGAAAAACCATACCAATGAATGGAATTAACCTGTAAATATTTCATATCCAATGAATAAGATTCTTTTTTCATCCATTTCCAAAAAATTTGTGTTGGCTCTGGCAGGGGTATTTCTGTTGATGTTCCTGCCTGTCCATCTCATAATAAACCTTATGCTTCTGAAAAGTGACCCGGAGCCGTTTAACAAGGCTGCCCATTTTATGGCAACATTTCCGGTAATAAAGATTATCGAGATCGTCCTGATAGCTGCAATACTTATACATATTTTCTATGGCATCTTTCTTCAGATCCAGAACTGGCTGGCTAGACCTGTAGGTTATGTTAGCGGAAATAAATCGGATACATCATTTTTCTCAAAATTTATGATATGGACAGGGGCATCAGTATTTACTTTCCTGGTGATTCATTTTTTCAATTTCTATTTCATCAGGCTTGGACTTGTCCGGGGTGATCCTGAAGATTTTTACTCGGTTGTACATAGCCTGTTTAAGATACCGGTATACAATTATATTTACCTGGTTTGTTTCACACTGCTCGGACTACATCTTTTCCATGCATTTTCCTCAGCATTTCAGACACTTGGTCTAAATCACAGGATATGGACACCGGTGATCAATGTCATTGCATGGATTTATGCAATAGCACTGCCTCTTGGCTTTGCATTCATTTCAATCACAATCTGGCAATTCAGGTAGAAAAACTTAAAATCATGGGAAAACTAAATTCAAAGATACCCGATGGTCCTCTCGCTCAGAAATGGACAAAATACAAGGCTTCCGTAAAACTGGTCAATCCTGCAAATAAAAAGAAGCTTGAAATCATTGTTGTCGGTACCGGATTATCTGGAGCGAGTGCCGCGTCCGCATTGGGCGAACTGGGATACTCTGTAAAAAACTTCTGTTACCAGGATTCTCCTCGCAGGGCGCATTCGGTTGCCGCTCAGGGAGGTATTAATGCAGCAAAAAATTACCAGAACGACGGCGACAGCATCTACAGGTTGTTTTATGATATGATAAAAGGTGGAGATTACAGGGCAAGGGAAGCCAATGTTTACAGGGCCGCAGAGGTGAGCAATGACGTAATTGACCATTATACCGCACTGGGTGTGCCATTTGCGCGCGATTACGGAGGAACTCTCGACACCCGTTCATTTGGAGGTGTACAGGTATCCCGGACATTCTATGCAAAGGGACAAACCGGACAACAGTGCCTGCTGGGTTGCTATTCATCGCTGAACAGACAAATTAAAAAAGGCAATGTGACCATGTACCCACGCCGGGAAATGCTTGATCTTGTAGTTATTGACGGTAAAGCACGCGGTATAATTGCACGGAACCTCTTAACCGGAGAAATAGAAAGACACGCAGCTCATGCTGTTGTCCTTGCAACAGGAGGCTATGGGACAATTTATTACCTGTCGACACTTGCCGTAAACTCAAACGCCTCAGCAGCATGGAAGGCACATAAGAAAGGAGCTTTTTTTGCCAATCCCAGTTTTATCCAGATACATCCGACTTGTGTTCCTCAATTAAACGAGTTTCAGTCAAAGCTGACACTAATGTCGGAATCATTACGGAATGATGGTCGTATATGGGTGCCTAAAATGAAAGACGATAAACGTCCGGCTAACTCAATTCCTGAAGAAGAGAGGGATTACTATCTTGAACGCAGGTATCCTGCATTCGGGAATCTGGTGCCGAGGGATGTTGCTTCAAGGGCAGCCAAGGAACGGTGCGACGCGGGTTACGGAGTCGGGGAAACAGGTCTGGCTGTGAATCTCGATTTCAGGGATGCAATCAAAAAGCAGGGGAAAAAAGCTATTGAAAATAAATATGGGAATCTGTTTGAAATGTACAAGACAATCACCGGGATAGATCCATATGAAGAACCTATGCGTATATATCCTGCCGGCCATTATACTATGGGTGGGCTTTGGGTTGATTATGAACTGATGACGACCATCCCGGGCCTCTATGCTATAGGTGAATCGAACTTTTCAGATCACGGGGCAAACAGGCTGGGTGCCAGTTCGCTGATGCAGGCAGCCGGTGACGGGTATTTCGTTCTGCCCAATACCATCAGCAATTACCTTGCTGATGAGATTCGCGTCCCAAAAATTTCGACAGATAAACCGGAATTTGAAGAGACTGAAAACTCTGCTGTTGAACGACTCAATAAACTGATCTCCATAAAAGGGAAACAGACTGCTTCCTCATTCCATAAACGTCTTGGCAAGATATTGTGGGATCACTGCGGAATGACACGTAATGAAGAGGGTCTTAAGAAAGCACTTACCCTGATCAGTGAACTTAAGAAGGAATTCTGGAAAGACCTGAATGTTCCCGGTACAATCAATGAAATAAATATGGAGCTTGAAAAGGCAGGCAGGGTAGCTGATTATTTTGAGCTTGCGGAGTTGCTTGTAACCGATGCACTTGACAGAAAAGAATCATGCGGCGCCCATTTCAGGGAGGAATTTCAGACACCTGATGGAGAAGCCCAACGTAATGATGAAAAATTTACATATGTAGCTGCGTGGGAATACGCAGGAGAAGGGAAACCTCATATTCTTCATAAGGAGGAGCTTAAGTTTGAAGAAGTTGAGATGAAAGTAAGAAGTTATAAATAACGGTGCAACAGCAACCCCCCTGCCCCCCTAAAAGGGGGATTAATTAAGGTGTAGTTATTAGTCCCGCTTAGCGGGATTGGGGGGCGAACCTCTCCGGCTGGGGTTGGGCGGTTGAAAAATGATACATATTTTTAAAAGAAATATTAAAAACAGAATAATTATATAGCATATGAACCTGATATTAAAGATATGGCGTCAGAAGAATCCCAAAACCATGGGAAATTTTGTCACTTACAGGATGGATGATGTCTCACCGGAGATGTCATTTCTTGAGATGCTGGATGCACTCAATAAAAAGCTGGTTGAAGAGGATAAAGACCCGGTTGCATTTGATCATGACTGCCGGGAAGGAATCTGTGGATCGTGCGGAATGTATATTAACGGGCATCCTCACGGGCCTGTTCCTGCAATCACAACATGCCATCTTTCAATGAGGTATTTCAGGGACGGCGATACAATATGGGTAGAGCCATGGAGGGCAAAGCCTTTCCCGGTTATAAAAGATCTTATTGTCGACAGGAGTGCCTTTGACAAGATCCAGACTGCTGGCGGCTTCATATCAGTCAATACCGGGGCAGCACCTGAAGCCAATTCTATTCTTGTCAGGAAGAAAAAATCGGACGAAGCATTTGATTCATCTGTTTGCATAGGCTGCGGAGCCTGTGTTGCTGCCTGTAAAAATGCTTCAGCAATGTTGTTTGTTTCAGCGAAAATTTCGCAGTTTGCTTTGCTTCCACAGGGACGAATTGAAGCAAAAGAGAGGGTGAGAGCCATGGTTGAGAAAATGGATGAGCTGGGATTTGGCAGCTGCTCCAATACAGGAGCCTGCGAGGCAGAATGCCCCAAGCAAATCAAACTGACCAACATTGCCAGGCTGAACAGGGAATATTACAAAGCCTTTTAAATACTTCTTTATCTGATTAATAATAATGAGGTTGTTCTAAAAGCACACCACCTCTCCCTGACCATTATGATTTTTTCCTGACTTTAACCTTAGCCGATTTCTCATAATACTGAATAATCCCTCCATGGTCATCTTGAGCTTTACCATCAGCTTTCAATGACTGCATTATTTCGAGCACCTTGCTTGTAAGAATGTCAGGCACATCTAATTCCTTTGCAGTATCCAGCGCATTCATCAGGTCCTTAATATGAAGCTCAATCCTGAAACCCGGTTTAAAGTTTCCATCAAGGATCATGGGCATTTTTGCATCGAGTGCAGTACTGCCTGCCAATCCTCCACGGATAGCCTGGTAAACTTTTTCCGGATTAACCCCTGCTTTTGTTACCAGTACCATTGCTTCTCCTATTGCCGCAATATTTAATGCTACAATGATCTGATTAGCCAGTTTTGTTACGTTGCCGCTGCCTATATCGCCCACAAGTTTTACAGAAGCTCCCATTGCGCCAAGAATATCTTTAACCTTATTGAAAGTCTCTTCAGGTCCTCCGACCATTATTGCCAACTTCCCTTCGATTGCCTTTGGTTCGCCACCGCTGACCGGAGCGTCCAGCATTATGACCCCTTTACGAAGAAGTTTTTCTGCCACTTCCCTTGAAGTCGAAGGTGCTATTGAACTCATATCAACTACAACAGATCCTGGTTTAATCCCATCAATTATACCGTTGCTCCCCAGCACTACCTCTTTGACATCGGGTGAGTTCGGAAGCATTGTGATTATCACCTCGGATTGAGAAGCTACATCAGCTGATGATTTTCCTTCTTTAGCCCCGTCTTTTACTAGTTCTTCTATTGCATCGGTATTAATATCGTATACAATCAACTGATAACCTGCTTTCAGCAGATTCCTGGCCATGGGTTTACCCATTATACCGAGACCGATAAAACCTATTTTGTTCATTTCAAGTTTACTTTTTGTTTCTTCTTATATTGGTTTTAATACTACTTTTACCGCTTCTTTTGATTCACTCAGTTCAAAACCTTTTTCCCACTGGTCGATACCGAGCTCATGTGTGATAAGCTTTTCCAGGTCAACCATCTCCTTTCCCATAAGTGTCAGGCATTTCTCCCAGACATCCCAGGTATGGCTGAAGTGCCCTCTAAGGGTTACTGATTTTGCAATTATTGGATCCAGGCTGAAACCGACAGGCTGACGACCCCATCCGATTTTAGTTATCTGGCCGGCAGGTCTTACGGCATCCATCGATAGTTTTAATGTTGACGAGCTTCCTGCCAGATCAAGAACCAGATCAGCTCCATAACCATCACCCAGTGACATTATTCTTTTCAACGGATCCTCTTTTGACGAGTTCATTATGATCGTAGCTCCAAAAATTTTTGCCAGTTCCAGCCTGCGGTCATCACCTTCAGTTCCGATAACTACTACTTCGCATGCTCCGGATAACTGTGCCAGCCTTGCACACAGAATTCCAATTGAGCCCGGTCCTATTATCACAACAATGTCTCCCGGATTTACTTTGCTGTTGGAAACAAACGCTTTATATGCCACGCAAAATGGTTCTGTAATTGAAGCGGCTTTTAATGAAACGTTGTCAGGAATGCGATGGAGAATCCTTTCCGGGACTTTTACATATTTTGTAAACGCACCATCCACATGGAATCCATATCCTTTTCTGTCTCTGCACAGTGGATAGTTATTTTGTTTGCAAAGAGTACATTTTCTGCAATATTCAGCATGGGTTTCTGATGTTACTCTGTTCCCATCAGAAAAACCTTTCACCTTAGCGCCGACATTTACTATTGTTCCGGCAAATTCATGTCCCAGAATAAATGGACGGACAAATTTAAATGCAGAAGTGTTTTTATGCAAGTGAGGATCCGTTCCGCAAATCCCTGCATAAGCTACTTCAACAAGAACATCTGTTTCCCCGATTTCCGGAACCGGCACTTCACGCAATTCTGTAGCACCTGGTGCATCTGCATACTTTACAACGGCTTTCATTTTTTCCATTTCCAGTTTTCCTCCATCAATTTCTGACAAATATTAAACTAAGAATCCAAAGTACAACTCCTGCGGATGTCCCCAGTATGAAAGTTCCGACGCTTTGAAGCTTATAGCCTGTTTTTACATCCATCCGTGACATCTGGGTAATAACCCAGAAGAAGCTATCGTTTGCATGGGAAACAACCATTGCTCCGGCACCTATCGATAACACCATTAATGATTTGGCTATTTCAGAAGAATAACCAAGAGAAGACAGAAGCGGTGCAATGATAGATGCAGTTGTAATCATTGCTACAGTAGATGATCCCTGAGCAGTCTTAATAGTAGCTGCAATAATGAACGGCAACCATATCCCAAGATTAAAGCCTGACAGAGCGCTTCCCATAGTATCTGCAAATCCCGAATTCTGTATAACTTTACCAAAGGCTCCGCCAGCTCCGGTAATTAGAATTATTGTGGTTGCACTCATCAACCCTTTTCCAACCCATCCGGTTTCGGAAAATATTCCTTCTTCCCGTTTTTTTGGTAGTAAAAAAGCCAGAAGAACACCTATTAATAATGCAACAACAGGTTCACCTGTAAAATCAAAAAACGCTTTAATCGAGCCTTCTCCCATAGGATTTGTCGGAAAATCGGAAACAGATTTTAATACTATTAATATAATAGGTAAAAAGATTGGTATTAATGCTTTAACTGCTGAAGGTGCTTCTTTAAGCCTGCTGGCAATCTCTGCTTCCGAGATTTCAGGATTCGCATCAATAGGAACTTTTGAGGCAACTTTTGTAGCAAACAACCAGCCAAAGATCAAAGCAATCGCACTGACCAGTAATCCAAACAAAATAACAAGGCCAAGATTTGCTCCCAGAATGCCGGCGGCAGCTATAGGGCCTGGAGTAGGCGGAACAAGGCAATGAGTTGAGGTAAGTCCCAGACTTAAAGCAATTGCAGGACCTGCCAGAGAGATCCGTGCCCGTTTGGACAGAGCTTTATTCAGAGGTGAAAGAATAACAAAACCTGAATCAGCAAATACCGGTATGGAAACAAACCATCCTATAATTGCCATCGCAAGCGGAACACGTTTTTCACCGATAATCTTTAATATCCTGTCTGCAAGAGAATAGGCACCGCCGGATAATTCAAGAAAGATGCCGATGATAGTGCCTGCGACTATCACTATTCCTATATATCCTAAAGTGTTACCGAATCCTGTGTTAAGCGATTGAACAACCTGTGGTAACGGCATACCGGTAAATATCCCAAATGCAAGTCCGGCAAATAATAAAGCAAGAAAAGGATGGAATTTTAGCTTTGTCGATGAAAGAACTATAAACAGAACACATAATATCAGAACAATTATTAACAGCATAGCGGTTATTAATTGATTTTATTTTAGAAGAAAATCTTTCACTGAATTTGAAATGTTATCAGCAGTTAAACCATATTCTTCAAGGAGCTCACTATAACTATGAGCAGACTGTCCAAACTGATCTTCTATCCCAACAGGCATGACAGGTATTCCATTGCCACGAAGTATATAGGTTATAACACTTGCCAGGCCACCGATCAAAGAGTGCTCCTCAGCAGTAACGATTCCCTTTACACCGGAAGTAAATTTTATAATTTCATCTTCATTAACAGGTTTTAACGAACTGACATTCACAACTCTTACAGAGATCCCTCCTTCTTCCAGTTTTTCTGCTGCTTCAACTGCTTTTGAAACCATTATTCCATTGGCGAAAACAACTATATCCCTGCCATCCCTTATCAGATAAGACTTCCCGATTACGTACTCCTGGTTCTCAGGAAACAGATCCGGCAGGTCATGCCGGTTAATGCGCAGATATACCGGGCCATTATACTCAACTATTTTTCTTACCATTTTCCTTGTCTCAATGCCATCAGCAGGTACCAAAACTGTCATATTTGGGATTGCCCTCATAATGGCAATATCCTCAACAGACTGATGAGTGGCGCCGTCTCCAAAATCGGACAATCCTGCACTGGAACCTATTATTTTTACATTCAACTTTGGAATGCTTATTCCCTGCCGTATCTGATCAAATGCCCTTCCTGCCGCAAATACAGCAAAAGAATTTGTAAACGCGATCTTACCGGTCAGGGATAAACCTGCAGCAAAAGAGGTCATATTTGCCTCTCCTATTCCCATTTCGAAAAATCTTTCGGGGAATTCCTGTTCAAATAATGAAGTCATTGTTGATTTACCCAGATCAGCTTCCAGTACGACAATATTTTTATTTTCCCTGCCCAGCTCCAGTAATGTTTCACCATATACCTGCCTCTGATTTTGTAATTTCATGGATGTCTAATTATTTTTATTCAGTTCTGCACAAGCAAAGTCAAATTGTTCTTTAGTAAGCTCTCCGTTGTGAAATGCTGCAACATTTTCAGCGAAGGATATGCCTTTACCTTTAACAGTATGTGCAATAATAATTTTTGGTTTTCCGCTTATTCTTTCAACCTGATCGAGAGTGTCAATAATTTCCCTGATATTATGCCCATCCAATTCAGAAACATGCCAGCCAAACGCTTTCCATTTTTCAACAACCGGATTCGTATTATAACGTTCTGAAATCGGACCGGTAGCCTGCAGGTTATTCTTATCCAGAAAGACTATTAAATTATCCAGTTTATAAAAAGCAGCGGCCATTGCTGCCTCCCATATCTGTCCTTCTGCGATTTCACCGTCCCCAATTATACAGTATACTTTGCTTTTCTTCCGGTCCAGCCTGAGGCCGGCTGCCATACCGCATGCCATTGATAATCCCTGCCCCAAAGAACCGGTATTGCCCTCAACACCAGGAGTGGTTGTCATATCCGGATGCCCCTGCAGCATGGCACCTAATTGCTTGACCTTATCTAGCTCTTCTTTAGGGAAATACCCTGATTCAGCCAGCGCTGCATATTGAATCAGCGCTGCATGCCCCTTACTAAGCAGAAATCTGTCCCTCTCTTCCCATTCAGGATTTTCCGGATCATGCTTCATCCTGTTAAAATAAAGCACCGTAACAATTTCACTTAAAGAACAGGACCCTCCCAAATGACCTTTTTGACCAACACCAACCATTTTGATTACATTAAGTCTAAGCGTTCGTGCCAGTTTTTCAAGTTCAGCAACAGTCATATTCATTTTTGACATAATGATATACTTTACAATTAAATCAGAACAATAAAATTAGCAATTTTAATTTGCATACTGCCCTACTATAATACAGATCACGATAAATAAGGAGTGCAGTTCAAAACAAAAAATGATCTAATAATTGGGAACTGATATGAGATTCATGGCATTTACTTCCAGCGCTGAAAGAAATCCGTATCCGAGCTCCTTTTCATATACACAACCTGTATCAATGGGAATCACCTTCGCTTTCTCACCGATAAGCCCTTTAATATGCTTTATTGTTTTCCGGCGGTGACCATGTATTATTGTCCTGTCCTGCAACAGAGGATTTTTGTAAAAAGGTCTGCATTCCCAAACCATCTGATATACATCTGAAAACGGATCTTCAGCATCATCATCAAATCCTGCATGAACAAATAAAAAATCCCCGACAGTTTTAAAGTATTCCAGCCGGGTAAAAAACTCAATATATTGTTCTGGAATATCTCTGATATCCCGGATTCCAAAACTTAACAAAGTCGTCATGCCGCTATTCAGAAACCAGAGAGGTAACATACCCTGATCCCTGTATGCTTCTATCAGCATTAACTCATGATTACCAGCCAGAGGTATTATATCGAATCCTTTCCTTTCAAGATCAATAATGAAATCAATTACTTCCCTGCTCTGCTCACCACGGTCAATATAATCACCAAGAAGAATAAGCTTATCTGACCTTTCCAGTTTTATTATACGTGTTACAAGCTCATAAAATGGCCTGAAACAACCATGGATATCGCTTATGGCAAAAAGGCGGCCCATTAGGAACAAACTGCCTCGACTTCTTTTACAGTTTTCGGAATTGGCTTACCAAGAACCTTATGCCCTTTTTCAGTTATCAGAACGTTATCTTCAATACGTATTCCACCTATTGACATGTATTTGTCAATCATGCTGTAATTGATGAACTCTTTGAATTTCCCTTCGGATTTCCACTGGTTTATCAGTTCCGGTATGAAATAACAACCAGGTTCAATGGTAAATACATGACCCGGTTTATAGGGAAGTGCAAAACGCAGAAATGCCAGTCCGAACTGGTCGCTTCGTTCCACATCATCGCTGTAACCGATATAATTTTCACCGAGTGCTTCCATATCATGGACATCCAGACCCATCATATGACCGAGACCGTGAGGCATGAAGAGGGCATGTGCACCTTTTACAACAGCTTCTTCAACATCACCCTTCATCATTCCGATATCCTTCATTCCTGCAGCAATTATTCTGCATGCCATTAAATGAATATCCCGGTTGGACTTCCCCGGTCCGGTGCTTTTGATAGCCTCTGTATTGGCCTTCAGAACGATCTCATAAATTTCTTTTTGTTTCTGGTTGAATTTACCGCCGACAGGTGTTGTTCGGGTTATATCTGATGAGTAATGAAGGTTTGTTTCAGCACCGGCATCAGTAACCATCATTCTTCCTTTTTTTAATATATTCCCATGAGCATGATTATGAAGCGTCTGGCCGTTTACGCTGAGAATTATCGGGAAAGCTGTTCCCCCGCCCTTTGCCAGGGCAATTCCCTCAATTGCACCAAAGATATCCTGTTCACTTGTGCCCTGCCTGCACATCTTCATTGCAGTGACATGCATATCATAAGCTATATCAACAGCTTTTTCAATCTCTTCAATTTCAACCTTCTCTTTTATCGACCGCATGGATATAACTGCTTTAATAAGATTGACAGAAGCAAGAGTCTTTATCTTACATGGATTTTCGTTAAGCAATGAACCAAGGATCATCTTGTTTTCTCCTCTGTAAGGAGGAAGAAAATGTACTTTTCGCCTTTTTGAGATTGCATCTTTTACCTTCTCTTCCAGCTTTGATATCGGTGCTGTATTAGTGATACCACATTTTGCAGCCAGTTCTCTGACTGATGGCTGAGGACCCATCCAGATAATATCATCCATGTCTGCATCATTGCCAAAGATCCAGTCTTTACCTGAATCAAAATCCATCAGCCCGGCAAACCCCGGCAGGTCAAGTCCGAAGAAATAGAGAAAATCGCTGTCCTGCCTGAAATGATAAGTATTTGCAGGGTAGTTCATAGGTGCTTCGGAATTACCCGGAAAAAGTGCCAGACCGGTTTTCATTATTCCGTGAAGTCTGGTTCTTCTTTTTGTATATACTTCAGCTTTAAACATATATTCAATTGTTAAATGGATAAATTTACTTTACTAAAATACGATTCATATGACTATTAAGCAATACCAGGCAGGAATATTAACTGAAAATAATCCCGGGATGAAACATTTTACAAGTACATACGTAGAAATTTTTACATAACAATTTTATTAACAGTACTCGTCCTAGACTATCAAACCTGAACAAATTAATAATCAATAGAATTAAAATGCGAATACTATTTGTTATTAACAAATAAACATTATATTCGCATCAGTTACCAACAGTTTATTAACATCTCTGAATTTTATGCCATATCGAAGATTACCCAACACAGACGCTGCCAGGATCAGGGCAATGAGAATAGCACTAAAAAAAGGGAAAGAACTTCCCCCTTATAAAATGGCTTTTTCAGCAAAGACGATAGTCCGACTCCAGAGATTCCTCCCGCTGTTTGAACACAATATACAGTTGCAAAGGCAGGCTGTTATTTCACAATACAAAAAAAGTAAGGATTTTAATGAAATTGGAAGAAAGGCAAAGATTTATCTGACTCATTTCATCAGGGTAATGAACATGGCAGTATACCGGGGTGATGTTCCGGTAGAAACAAAAGCCTATTATGGTTTGCCAACCAACGAATCGACTGTCCCGTCACTTAACACTGATACTGAATTATTGAGCTGGGGAAAAAGAATAATCGAGGGAGAAGAATTCAGAATCAGAAAGGGAGGCAGCCCGATTACCAATCCTACTATTGCTGTTGTGAAAGTAAGGTTTGAGAATTTTGTTGAAGAATGGAATAATCATAAAATTCTTAATAAAAAGACTCTGGACTATACTGAAAGGGTGAATGAAATGCGCAGGGAGGCTGACGAAATTATCCTTCAGATATGGAACGAAGTTGAAACGACCCACAGCATTCTTCCGGAAGATATCAGGAAAACCGAAAGTGAAGATTACGGACTGGTATATTTTTACAGGAAGCATGAACTTGATAAAACAGGTAAAACAGAGCCTCAGAGTGCAGTAGCGTCTTAACTGACCTTGAGCTTTAATTCATTAGTTTCTACAAAAACACCATTTTTACAATAGGTAACATATCACTGGGTGATTATCCATTGTTTCTTGCCCCGATGGAGGACATCACCGATCCGTCTTTCCGGATGGTCTGTAAAATGCAGGGAGCTGATTTCGTGTACACGGAATTCATTTCCTCCGATGGATTGATCAGGGATGGGCAGAAAAGTATCAAAAAGCTCGATATTTACGATTTTGAAAGGCCAATCGGAATACAGCTTTATGGACACCTTGTTGATGCGATGGTTGAAGCTGCCAGAATCTCTGAAGAAGCCAATCCGGAACTCCTAGATATTAATTTCGGATGCCCTGTGAAAAAAATTGCAAACAGGGGCGCCGGAGCCGGAATGTTACGTAATATACCTCTTATGATTCAGATCAGTGAGGCCATAGTCAAAGCGGTGAAGCTACCAGTGACCGTTAAGACAAGACTCGGCTGGGATGATAACAGTAAAAATATCGTTGAAGTCGCAGAGATGCTTCAGGATGCCGGTATAAAAGCAATAACTATCCACGGGAGAACAAGAGCACAGCTTTACAAAGGGAATGCTGACTGGACATTAATCGGAACGGTAAAAAATAATCCGAGAATGAAAATTCCGGTTATTGGTAACGGAGATATTGACGGACCTCTAAAAGCTAAGGAAATGTTTGATAAATACGGAGTAGATGGTATAATGATTGGTCGTGCCGCAGTTGGCAGACCATGGATCTTCCGTGATATAAGGCATTATCTGAAAACCGGTGAATTATTACCGGAACCTTCTGTAAGTGAAAAAACAGATCTGGCACTTTTCCATCTTGAAAAATCAATTGAATTCAAAGAAGGCAAAAAAGCTATTTACGAAATGCGCCGTCATCTTTCCAACTACTTCAAAGGATTGCCACATTTCAAAGAAACAAGGCTTAAGCTTTTAACGACAATGGAACCGGATGAAATAAAAAGTCTTCTGGAAGAGATTCGTCAGAATTGGGGAGATTTCAGGACTGATAACAGGACTTCTGTTTATGAAACCTGAATGACATTTCCGGGAGCCTCGATTTTTCCGAAAAGAAGTGAGAAATTCTTCCATTTGAAAATTATCTTCAAAACAACTATGAAAATAATACCTGATACTAATAGTGCTCCACCTTCAATCCATGGAAATACTTTAAGCTGTTCATAAAGTGCAGGCGTCTGCAATGCAGATGATTCATTTGTTATCATAATGCACAAGAAAATATTATTAGCTGTGTGAGCTCCCATGGCAGCTTCAATACCGTCATCAAGGATTGTGATAATCCCGAAGATCAATCCAAAAAGAATATATTGTGGCATCATTATAAGAAATCCAAAATCTTTTACTTCAGGATTCAAAGAATGCATCAGACCGAAAAGGATTGAAGTAAATGCCAGAGGAAGCCACCTGTTCCTGAACAGTACGGCAAATCCCTGCATCAGGTACCCTCTGAAAAGGACCTCTTCAAATGCAGCCTGGAACGGGATAAAGATAACTGATATAACTGACAGGATTATCAGCGTCCTGGTTGTATTGTTCAGTTCAAAATTCAAAGGATCCAGTTTATAATATACTATTAAATATATTGCAGAAATAATCAGCCAGACCAGCGCTGATATGAAAAACCTGCTCCATCTTACGGCACTTGTTCCATTTATAACGCTTTGTAAACTTCTTTGATTCAATGGCTTAATAAGCAGGATAAAAGCCAACAAGCCAACCATGAAAGGTATAAGCATCATGATCAGCCCCACATTAGGATCAAAGCCGAGGAGACCCAGGTCGTTGGGATTATCAGCCAGCCTGGCTGTTATCTGCGGATCTGAGATTGTTTTAATAATAACAGCAATAAATAAAGGAATTCCGCCGATGATATTTGATGCAAGAAAGACTGCAATAAACATTACAAAATATCTCCAGAAGCTATTCTTTCCGGCAAATGATGATTCAAGATGGTTCATTTATAGAAAGTTTTCAGAATTCTGTAACTGCTTTTTTGGGATAATCAATTGAGTAATGCAGCCCGATGCTTTCTTTCCGTTTCTTTGCCAGTTTAATAATTATATATCCCACATTAATAAGGTTTCTTAATTCACATATCTTTTGGGAAATAAGTGATCGTTTGTAAAGATTTTCGGTTTCCTGATATAGTATTTCAAGGCGCACCATAGCTCTTTCAAGGCGGAGATCAGATCGTACAATCCCGACATAATTGCTCATTATCATCTGCACCTCCTTGATGCTCTGGGTGATAAGAACCATCTCCTCAAGATGGGTTGTGCCTTTGTAATCCCAGTTTGGTATTTGTTCCTCGAAGGTGAGTTCCTTAAGTCTTTTATCTGAATGCATTGCTGCCCTGTGTGCATAAACTGCAGCTTCGATCAGTGAATTGGAAGCGAGCCTGTTTGCACCATGCAATCCTGTCGAAGATACTTCGCCAAGCGCATAAAGCCGGTCAATATTACACTGGCCGTTCATATCCACCTTAATACCGCCACAGGAATAATGGGCGCAGGGGACAACCGGGATCATATCTTTAGTTATGTCAATGCCGCGGGCAAGACAATGTTCATAAACATTTGGGAAATGGTCTTTCAGTTCTTCAGGGTTAAGGTGTGTACAGTCGAGCCATACATGATCATCACCCCATATCTTCATTTCATTATCAATAGCACGGGCAACGATATCCCTGGGAGCGAGCGATCCGCGATTATCATACCTGTTCATGAAATTTTCACCGGCCATGTTTTTCAGGACAGCACCAAATCCCCGAAGAGCTTCAGTGATCAGAAAAGAGGGCCTTGTATTTGGATCGTAGAGCGAGGTCGGATGGAACTGAACAAATTCCATGTTCTCAATTGTTCCTTTTGCCCTGTAAACCATTGCAATACCATCGCCGGTCGCAATTTCAGGATTAGTCGTTGTAAGATAGACATTCCCCATTCCTCCGGTGGCTACGACAGTAATTTTAGATAAAAATGCTATGACCTTCTGGTTGACAAGATCAGCCACATAAGCTCCATAACATTTTAAATCCGGGTAATTACGCTTAACAACTTCCCCAAGGTGATGCTGAGTGAGAAGCTCAATTGCAAAATGGTTTTCAAAAATTTCAATATTCCGATCCTTTTTTACCCTGTCCATAAGGGTTTTCTGAATGGCTTCACCAGTTTTGTCCTTATGATGCAGTATTCTGTATTCGGAATGTCCGCCTTCTCTTGCAAGATCGTATGTGCCATCCTCTTTTTTATCGAAAGGAACACCCAGGTCAATAAGGTCTTTAATTCTTCCAGGAGCTTCTCTTACCACCATTCTTACAACTTCCTCGTTGCAGCAGCCGTCACCGGCAATAAGCGTATCCTGAACATGCTTCTCAAAATTGTCAGGTTCCCTGAAGACAGCTGCAATGCCTCCCTGAGCATAACGGGTGTTAGTGTCTGCAAGTTTTGCTTTTGTAACGACCGATACCTTTCCAAACTTTGAAGCTTTCAAAGCAAATGTCAGTCCTGCGATTCCGGAACCAAGAACAAGAAAATCTGTTCTTTTCTTCATAACAATATAAATAAAGAAAGCAATAAAGATACAAATTAAAGTATATACCCTCCTCTAAAGATCCCCAACTGATTTAAGTGAAGTTTTACTTCCATGTAACTTTTTGAAATCCACCTCTCCCCAACCCCTCCCCCAAGAGGGAGGGGCTAAAACGCTATCTATATTGTTATTACCCCCTTCTCTCCTGGGAGAAGAGGGCAAGGGGGAAGAGGTAAAAAAATTAAAGAAGTCCAGACGGTAAGTTCATGAAAAATGAAGGGGAACAAGGAATAAAACAAATTGTAAAAGCAAAGTTTTTAAATTACTTTTGCCTTCCACGATGGACAAACAAAAATAATTATGGCTCAGGAAGATGTTTTTAAAAAATTAGTTTCTCATTGTAAAGAGTATGGTTATGTTTTCCCGTCAAGTGAAATATACGACGGATTAAGTGCAGTTTATGATTATGGACAGTACGGTGTTGAACTGAAAAATAATATTAAAAAATACTGGTGGGACAGCATGGTCCTGCTCAACGATAATATTGTTGGCATTGATTCTGCAATTTTTATGCATCCCACCATCTGGAAAGCATCAGGGCATGTTGATGCATTTAATGATCCTCTTATCGACAACAAAGATTCCAAGAAGCGATACCGGGCTGATGTTCTTATCGAGGAGCACATGGCAAAATTTGAAGAAAAGATTAGCAAAGAGATTGAAAAAGCCCGTGAAAAGTTTGGTGAAGCGTTTGATGAGAAAAAATTCAGAGAGACAAATCCCCGTGTGCTCGCAAACCAGATAAAAATTGATGAACTTGAAGCGCGCTTTTCAAAAGCTATGAACGCTAACGATCTAGCTGAACTACGACAGATTATTATCGATAATGAGATTGTTTGCCCGGTTTCCGGTACCCGGAACTGGACGGAAGTAAGACAGTTCAACCTAATGTTTGCAACCGAAATGGGATCAACATCGGAAGGAGCGAGCAAGGTTTTTTTACGTCCTGAGACAGCACAGGGAATATTTGTCAACTTTCTTAATGTACAGAAGACAGGAAGGATGAAGATCCCTTTTGGGATAGCTCAGATAGGTAAGGCTTTCCGTAATGAAATAGTAGCCAGACAGTTCATATTCAGGATGAAAGAATTTGAACAGATGGAGATGCAGTTCTTTGTACAGCCCGGCAGCGAACTTGAGTGGTACGGTTACTGGAAGGAGATAAGGATGAAATGGTTTAAAGCCCTGGGATTCGGTGATGAGAACTATCGTTTCCATGATCATACAAAGCTAGCCCATTATGCAAACGCTGCAACAGATATTGAATATAAATTCCCATTCGGATTCAAAGAGGTCGAAGGAATACATTCGAGGACGGATTTCGATCTGAAACAGCACCAGGAATACAGCGGCAAAAAAATGCAATACTTTGATCCT
The DNA here is from genome assembly GCA_022865305.1 of Bacteroidales bacterium. Classification (GTDB taxonomy): domain Bacteria; phylum Bacteroidota; class Bacteroidia; order Bacteroidales; family VadinHA17; genus LD21. Next base: position 77,345 of record JALHSP010000138.1, read on the forward strand.
GAGAGAGGGGAGTCATATATACCATATGTTATTGAAACATCCATCGGTGTCGACAGAATGTTCCTGCATGTTATCTCTGCCACTCACCGGGAAGAAGAACTGAAAAAAGAAGACGGCAGCTCAGATACGAGAGTTGTTATGAGGCTTCCTTCCTTCCTTGCACCGGTCAAGCTGGCTGTCATGCCGCTTGTAAAAAAAGACGGATTGCCTGAGATAGCTGAAAAAATAGTACATGAGCTGAAGTTTGAATTCAATTGTCAGTATGATGACAAAGATTCTATCGGAAGACGCTACCGCAGACAGGATGCGATTGGAACCCCGTACTGCATAACTATTGATCACCAGACCGCAGAAGACAATACAGTTACCATCAGGTACCGTGATTCGATGGAACAGGAGCGCATACAGATTAACCAGCTCAAAGAAACTATTTCTGAGAAAGTCAACATCTCGAGCTTACTGAAAAAGCTTTGAAATGAACAGGGTGCTGATAATCACCTATTACTGGCCGCCCAGCGGCGGCGCCGGAGTACAGAGATGGCTCAAGTTCTCCAAGTACCTGCCTCAGTTTGGATGGGAACCTTATATTCTTACTGTCGACCCGGAATATGCATCTTACCCTGCCTTTGATGCCTCCCTTGAAAGGGATATTCCGGAAAGTATAAAAGTCTTCAGGACAAAAGCTACAGACTGGTTCAGGTTTTACGGGAACGATAAATCGAAAGTCCCGTCGGCAGGTTTTGCCAAAAATAAAGACGATTCATTCAGGGGAAAAATACTGCGCTTCATAAGAGGAAATTTCTTTATCCCCGATCCGAGAAGAGGATGGAACAGGTTTGCTTTCCGGAAAGCCTCCGAACTTATTAAAAAAGAAAAAATTAAACACATAATTACTACAAGCCCGCCTCATTCCTCACAACTCATTGGACTAAAACTTAAGAAAAGATACCCTGAAATAAAATGGATGGCTGATCTGAGGGATCCATGGACAGATATTTATTATTATGAACTTTTCTACCCAACGTTCATATCCAGAAGAATAGATCTATATTATGAAAGATCCGTGCTTAATAATGCTGATGTAATAACCACTGTCGGGCCATCGCTTGGAAAGTATTTTGAATCGAAAACGGCAGGTACAGGAAATAAAATCAGGATCATTCATAACGGTTATGATGAAAGCGATTTTGAAAATGTAACAGCGGTGATACCCGGGAGATTTACTATATCATTTACCGGGACTATCTCGGAATCATACCCTTTGGAAGGATTCATCAAAGCTCTGAAAACGCTGATTGAAAAAGGTAATAACATCGCATTAAAGATCACAGGGCTTATATCTGAAGGCCAGAAGGAGCAATTAATTACATCGGTTGGTAACAATCATCTGGAATTTATTCCATATTCCGACCACAAAACAGCAATCGGGCAAATGCTCTCATCATCCCTTCAGCTTCTCGTAATTGCAAAACATCCGGGCAATAAAAGTTTCCTTTCGGGAAAAATCTTCGAATACATTGCATCAGGCATGCCTGTTTTATGCCTGGGCCCGGTTGACGGGGACGCTGCGCAGATACTTGAAAGCAACGGATATGGAAAATGCTTTGAATATGAGGATGAGGAAGGTATTGCCGGATTCATTCTTGAAACAATTAATCAGCCTCCTGTAATAAGTAAAATGCCACCCTCGGAATTTTCGAGAAGAAATCTAGCCGGCCTTATTGCTTCCTTACTTTGATTCTTTAATCCCATATTTGATCCGGATTATGATATGTTAAAAAACTTACCGAAATTTGAAAAACAGCATCATCGTGATGCCGGTTTATATAGTGTCCAATAACTTTTAAAATAATGATAACCAAGAAGCTAAATAACATCCTTGTACTTGCTCCTCACACTGACGACGGGGAACTGGGTGCCGGGGGAGCGATAAGCTACTTCCTTGAAAGAAAGGCAAAGGTATATTATGCAGCTTTCTCGACTGCAAAAGAATCGGTCCCACGGGGAATGCCAAAAGATATTCTGAAAACTGAAGTCAGGAAGGCTACTCGTCAGCTTGGCATTGAGGATAAAAACCTTATAATATACGACTATCAGGTGCGTAAGCTTAACTATTTCAGGCAGGAGATCCTTGAGGACCTGATAAAACTCAGGAACAAAATTCATTTTGACCTGGTGCTGATGCCCAGTCTTAATGATATTCACCAGGACCACCTGACTGTTTCCCAGGAAGGTTTAAGAGCATTTAAAACAAGCTCCATATTAGGATATGAGCTTATATGGAACAATCTGACCTTTAATACTACCTGTTTTATCAGGCTTGAGGAACATCATCTTGAAAACAAGATAAATGCTCTTAAGAGCTATAAATCGCAGAAAGACCGCGACTATACCTCAGCTGAATTTATCAGATCTCTGGCCAGGGCAAGGGGAGTACAGATAGGTGCAAAATATGCTGAAGCGTTTGAAGTGATCCGGTGGGTTATCTGAATATTGCCTCAACAAAGAACATGGAAAAGCTGAAAAGCATAAGAGTGTTTATTACAGGAGCTGGAGCTCCTGGAGCTCCCGGGATTATTAAATCTCTGCGAAATGTAAAAGAAAGAAAAATCGAAATACTGGGCGGAGATGCTATTCCGTGGAATTCGGTAGGCGTCGGGCTTCTTGATAAAATATTTCAGATTCCATTTGCTGAATCGCCCGATTTTATTGAAAAGGTCCTTAAAATATGCACCAGTGAAAAGGTTGATGTTGTAATTCCGCTTGTTACAAGGGAATTACAGGTTTTTGCCTTAAACAAAAACCTGTTTGCACAAAATGGTATTTATATTTCAGTATCCGACCCGGAACCACTGGAAATTGCCAATAACAAATACCTGCTGATGAAATTCTGCCGGGAGAATAAAATACCCGTTCCGGATTTTTATCTTGTACATTCGCTTGATGAGTTTCGTGATGCCGCCGGAAGACTTGGTTATCCTGCAAAGAAGATCTGCTTTAAGCCTCCTGTTTCAAATGGATTAAGGGGATTCAGAGTTATTGAGGATGGTCAGGACAGACTTTTTACCCTTATGAATGAAAAGCCAAATAACATCTATATCGGATTTGATGAGTTTATTTCCATTTGCAATGCTGCAGGATCATTCCCCGAGCTTATTGTTATGGAGCATCTTCCCGGAGATGAATACAGTGTTGATGTTCTGGTTGATAACGGTATATTCCTGTCGGCGATTCCAAGAAGCCGCGATCATATAAAAATGGGGATAAGCTTTGTGGGAACAGTTACTGAAGACACAGAGATTATTGAATACTCAAAAAGAGTAGTTGAAGGATTAAAGCTTAACGGCAATATTGGTCTCCAGTTTAAAAGGGACAGTAACGGAGTACCGAAAATCATTGAATCCAATCCACGGGTACAGGGAACCATTGTCTTATGCTCAGCAGCCGGAGAAAATATGGTATATGAGGCAGTTAAAATCGGAATCGGAGAAAAACCCGGCAGTGCAAAAATAAACTGGGGTCTTAAAATGATACGTTACTGGGACGAACTTTTTTTAGATATAAATGGCAATAAAGTCGATTTCTGATTTTTATAATTTTTCATTGTTCATATTTGACCTTGATAATACCATCTATAAAGAAGAGGATTACTTGTTTCAGGCATATGAAGCGATTGCGGAAAAATTTGCCGGGATTCTTCCTTCCTGCAGTAAGAAAGCGCTTTACGCCACTTTGAAAGATCTTTATCTTCAGCAGGGACGTGATAAGTTGTTTGATAAATTCCTTAATGCAATTTGTCTGGATAAAAGCTATTTACCTGACTGTCTGAAAATTCTTCGTTCTTTTAAACCCGGGAAACCTCTTAAAATAGATAAAAAGGTCAAAAAGATTCTTAATTCATTGAAGAATCAGGGAAAAAGTATTTTCATTCTGACTAACGGGAATGTGGATCAGCAGAAAAACAAAATAAAACATATTAACTGGGATGGGCTGGACAAGAAGATCGGTTTTGTCTTTGCAAATGAGATTGAACCGAAACCTTCCCCTGCTGGTGTTCTTCATATTTTAAAAATAACCGGTATTGAAAGAAATAGAACAATTTTTATCGGAGACTCTGAAGCTGATAAGAAATGCGCTCAAAACAGCGGGATCAGTTATCTCGATATAAGCCTTTTATCGGAATTATCTTCCTGACTTTTGTTTAAAGGGATAAAGGGAATTATGAAAATCCTGATGTTGCCTGAATCTGAGTTTTCAAATAAGAATCTGGCAAAAAAACTATTATCTTGCATTCAATAAATCTTTAAGATTATTCTTCATTTTTACATAATTTACAGATTTTATTTTATCGTTCACTTCTTTAAACACTGTTATGGAATTAATCAATTTTGTAAAGGATTTTGCCGAGCTTTTCGAAGAGACTGATGCAAATTTTTTTAAACCATCAACAAAATTTCGTGATATTGAGGAATGGAGTTCATTGGTAGCCTTATCAGTAATTGCCATGGCATTTGTTAAATATAAGGTACGTTTATCTGGTGATGATATCCGAAAATCCTTAACAATTGAAGATATTTTCAACATCGTGAAAGCAAAACAATAATGGCGTACTTAAACTTCCCGAATGTCAGTCTTATTGGACTATCAGCATGTGTACCCAGGACAAAAATGGAGAATAAAAGTTTAACCATTTTTACTGATGCGGAAGCTGAAAAGTTCATAGCTTCAACAGGAGTGGAACGACGAAGAGTGGCCGGAAAAGATGTCTGCACCTCAGATTTATGTTATCAGGCAGTTGATGGATTAATAAGGGATCTTGGTTGGGAAAAACCTGAAATTGATTGCCTGATCTTTGTGAGTCAAACCCCTGATTATATTTTACCTGCAACATCCTGCTTACTTCAAAACAGGTTGGGATTAAAAAGTGAGATAGTTGCTCTTGACATTTCATCAGGTTGTTCCGGATGGATTTATGGACTTAGTGTAATTTCCGGTTTACTTTCGGCCGGCAATCTGAAAAAGGGATTGCTGCTGGTCGGGGATACTATTTTAAAGACATGCTCCACGGCTGATAGAAGTGCTTTCCCCTTATTTGGTGATGCCGGAACTGCTACTGCAATAGAGTATAAGAAAGGGGAAGAAGGCTTTAAATTTCATCTCGCCTGTGACGGTTCGAATTTTGAAACTATTATTATTCCTGAAGGGGGTTACCGGAATGTGGTTACTGAATCTTCATTTGAAATGAAAGAGTTTGAACCGGGAATAAGGAGAAAGAGAAACCAGCTTTTTATGGATGGAATGAATGTATTTTCATTCGGGATACAGAAAGCTCCGGAATCAATAAATCTTTTATCCGCTCATTTTAACATTCCTCTTGACCAGGTAGATTATTTTGTCTTTCATCAGGCAAATAAGTATATGAATGAAAATATCAGAATAATACTTGGTCTGAATCCTGATAAAGTACCTTATTCATTAAAAGATTTTGGCAATACCAGTTCTGCTTCAATTCCATTAACACTTTTGTTATCATGCAAATATCTGGCGCATACCCGGAAGAATATTATTGCCTGTGGTTTTGGGGTTGGTCTGTCATGGGGAAGTGTTTTTATGAAGACTGTAAAACCAGTTTGCCCGGATTTAATTGAGGTTTAAAAGTATGACAATGTACAATCCATTTTCTTTAAAAGACAAAACGGTATTTATCACGGGGGCTTCTTCAGGGATAGGTAAAGCTGTTGCAATTGAGTGTTCCAGAATGGGATCCAGATTATGCATTACAGGTCGTAATGCTGAAAGACTTAATGAAACCTATATGCAATTGGAAGGAAGTGGTCATTTGCAATTAGTGGCAGATTTGCAATCAGAAGATGCCATCCGTTCGGTTGTTGACAGGGTACCTGTTCTGGATGGTATTGTATATTGTGCAGGAATTGCAAGACCATTACCTTTTCAATTTACAGGTAAAGAAACATTAGAAGAGGTAATGGGAATTAATTTTAATTCGCCTGTTATTTTATCACAACTATTGTTAGAAAATAAAAAAATAAAAAAGGGCGCTTCAATTGTTTTTATTTCCTCAGTGTCCGGAGTTTTTTGCTCCTCTGCAGGAGGATCAATTTATTCTGCAAGCAAAGGTGCAATTAATGGACTTGTAAAAGGTATGGCTCTGGATCTGGCTCCAAAAATGATAAGAGTAAATACGGTGAATCCCGGAATGATCGACACTAATATATTTTCGGAAGGAACAATAACTCAGGAGCAACTTACAGAGGACATTAAACGTTATCCGTTGAAGCGTTTTGGGAAACCTGAAGAAGTTGCTTATTCGGTAATTTATCTTCTTTCTGATGCTTCATCATGGGTCACCGGTTCAAGCTTGCTTATTGATGGCGGCTTTACATTATTGTAATAATTATGAGCGCATTTATTAAAGCCATATCATATTATCTGCCCGAGAAAATCTATTCAAATGAAGACCTGGTCAGGGAATTTCCTGAATGGTCCGTTGAAAAGGTTGCCATCAAAGTCGGCATAAATCAACGTCATATAGCTGCTGAAAATGAAACAGCCGCTGATATGGGATTTGCTGCTGCTAATCAGCTATTAAATGAATATGGTATTGACAAATCCAGTATAGATTTTGTTCTTCTATGTACACAAAGTCCGGACTATTTCTTACCAACATCTGCTTGCATAATCCAAAACAGACTGGGCTTAAGAACAGATATCGGTGCTTTGGATTTTAATCAGGGCTGTTCGGGGTTCATTTATGGATTGTCCCTGGCTAAAGGACTGATTGCTGCAGGATTAGCAGGAAATGTTTTATTAATTACATCAGAAACATATTCAAAGTATATTCACAAAAGAGATAAAGGCAACCGGACAATATTCGGAGATGCTGCGGCTGCTACACTTATTTCAACAGACGGTTTTGCCAGGATCCTGAACTTTAGTCTTGGTACAGATGGACGTGGGGCCGGGAATCTCATAGTAAAGACCGGGGGATCTAGATGCATAAATCCGAAGAATAAAATTACCTGCGATGAAGATGGGAATCCTGTATCACCTGATCATCTGTTCATGAATGGTACCGAGATATTCAATTTTACACTTGAGACAGTCCCGGTTCTGGTAAAAGATACTCTGGGGAGAAATTGTTTGTTACAGGACGATATAGATTTGTTTGTTTTTCATCAGGCAAATAAATACATGATGGAGTTTCTTCGTAAATATTTGAAAATAAGTCGGGAAAAATTTTATTATTACCTTGAAAACGTAGGCAATACAGTGTCCTCAACAATTCCGATAGCCTTGAAAGAGGCAATAAATGATGGAACGATTTCTTCAGGGAAGAAAGTTCTTCTGGCAGGATTTGGCGTTGGATATTCCTGGGGAGGGACTATCTTGAATTTTTAACCGAAGCACTTTCAGTAAAGTAAAGCATCCATTAGATTTTTCTATCTCATCAACAAGACTAAACATTCTGTTAAAGCAACTTCTTTATTTTATCCCATAGCTGATATCAAACCCGGCGGAACTTATTTTATTAACTGTCTCAAAATTTTTCAGGATATAATCGAAAATTGTTTTTGTCATTTAATGAATAATTCCTGATTCTGTAAAAGAATAACTTTTGCTTTAATTTTGAAATATATTATCCGTATCCAACAATTCAAAAAAATTGATATTAAGCATAAACTTATATAGCTACCTTTGAAAACAAATTGAGACTTTATGAAAATCTTAATGTTGCTTGAAAATGATTATGAAAAGGATCTGAGGGTAAAAAGAGCAGTTCAGGCACTTTATGAAGCTGGATTTGAGGTAATAGTTGCGGCGATTTCATTATTTGAACAATTCCCTCCGGAAAAAAGGGATAATTGCACAATCTATAAGAAGAAAATTTCATCGTTTGTTTATAAAACCAGTGTCGGGGCCTTGAAGATTCCAATTTATTTTAATTTTTGGAGAAAATATATTCGTGAAAGATTAAAAGTTCATAAAATTGACGTGATACATATAAACGATCTTCCTCTGTCCCGTATCGGAATCGAAATAAAAAATAAACATCAGGCAAAACTGGTAATAGACCTTCATGAAAACTGGCCGGCGCTTTTAAAATACGCTCCACATACCCAAACAATTATCGGCAGACTTGTTTCATCCAATGAGCAATGGACCAGGTATGAGAAAGATATGCTGCATGAGGCAGACCTGATTATCACGATTGTGGAGGAGGCAAGAGACCGTATTGAATCACTGGGAATCGGAACTGAGAAATTGTGCATAGTATCAAATACGGTCGATACAGAAACCATTCCGTCCTATAACAGGAAAAGAACAGACAAAAATTTCATTTTATTTTATGGCGGCGGAATCAACAGGCACAGAGGCCTGCAGATTGTCCTCGAAGCAATAAAAATACTTAAAGACCGGAATGTTAAGATTAAGCTTCAGGTTGCCGGATCGGGCAGCTTTAAAGTGGTTCTTGAAAAACAGGCTGTTAGATTAGGAATAGAATCTGATGTCCGGTTTTATGGATTTAAACCATTTAATGAGATGCTGGAACTGCTTTCTGAGGCTGATGCGGCAATCATCCCTCATTTAAGGAATGAGAATAATGACTCTTCCAGCCCAAATAAACTTTACCAGTACATGTATCTTAAAATACCGGTTATCTCATCCGACTGCTTATCATTGAAAAGGATTCTCAGTGAGACAGATGCCGGATTTGTTTACAGGAATGACTCACCTGACGATCTGGCATCGTTGCTTGAAAAGCTGAATTCCAACAGGCAACTACTTGCAGGGAAAGGACTTAACGGCAGAAAAGCAGTGTTTGCAAAATACAACTGGAATTTTGATAAAGAACACCTGGTTAAAGCTTATAGTCAGATCAAAACAGGACTCATTATATAAGGTTATGAAAGGATTTCTTAACCATTCACAAATTGAATATGTTTTATATCACCTTGGTCATCATGTTCTTTTGCATGATCAACTAAAAGAAAAGTTTGTCTTTTTAAAATCAGCTGAAGAGATTTCAAACCTTAGGGGTAGAATTATTTTTCTTTTAAGTAAAAATTCATATAATAATTCCGAATCGTTATATATTAATGGAATTCCAATATTATTTCCACTATCAGGAGAGCCCAAAGTCTACTCTAATTTCAATGGCAACATTATTTTCAATCATGATCTGATTAAATCTTCATTTTATTTATTATCAGGATACCAGGAAAGAAATAATTATCAATCAGATTCTTTGGGCAGGTTTGCATATGAATCATCAATCCAGGCTAAACTCAACATTATCAATAAACCTATTGTCAACTACTACTTTGATGAGATCATCAATGGAATAAGGGAATATTGCAAGCTTGTAAATATTGAATTTACAAGGAAAAAATTCTTTAACGGTTTTGCCTTTTTTCTTACACATGATATTGACAGAGTGAAGTATTACAATTTGAATACCTTCCTGTTTACAGTGAAGTTATTATTTGGACTCAGCAAATCTGAAAAGAAGAAATTATTCCTGCTAAAAGAACTTTTCAAAATTGGTATTAATATTATAAATGTGTTTAACAAAAAAGATCCTTATTGGAATTTTAAATATTTATCTGATGAAGAAAAAAAGCTGGGGGTTCATTCTACATTTTTCTTTTTACCAAAGGATAAGAGACATGTCGATGCTTATTATGATATCAACAGCAAAAAGATTAGGAGTCTGATGGAGTTTCTTTTAAAAGAGGATCATGAAATCGGATTGCATGGGACTGTACGCTCTCATTTTTCATATGAAGCATTAGATATAATTCATAAGGAGTTCTTGTCTATTTCTGGTCAGAAGAGGACAGGTATCAGACAACACAGGTTAATGTGGAGACACCCTGAAACGGCAATAAATCATGATTCAGTCGGTATCGTTTACGATTCTACTCTTGGATTTGCTGCACATGAAGGATTTAGAAATTCATACTGTCATCCCTTCAGGCTTTTTGATTTTGAAAATAACAGGATGTTATCACTTTGGGAAATACCTTTAAATGTCATGGATGCTACTTTGTTTTATTATAGAGAACTTACTTATGATCTTGCCGAGAGATCAATTTCAATGATGTTAAATGAAATTAAAAGGTTCAATGGTGTTTTTACCCTGCTCTGGCACAATAGTTACTTCAATGAAAATGATATACCGGGAATTACCCGATTTTACTTTAAACTCCTTGCTCTAATAATGGCTGAAGGACCTGAAATATGTTCAGGTATGAGTATTGTTGACAAGTGTAACATAAACAGGTTAAAAGACTAAAAGAAATATTGACATTATTATGTCTATGATTATTAAATTTCTGGACAGAGAATTAATCGATAAGGTTTTGCAATTCTTTAATAATGCGCAGAGTGACAAAGTGCGCAGTTTTAACCGGTCCCGCAAAGAATTTGAATGGTTGTTTTTTGAAGGTTTAAAAAAACCTTCGCTATATTCAATTGCTTGGGATGACGATTCAAAAGAGATTATTGGCACATACGCGGGTATTTATATTCCCATGGTATTACGGCCAGGGGAACCTGTTTTAACATTAAAAGGTGAGGATACTATTCTTTCGCTTGACAGTATGATTAAATTTGGAAAGAGAGATGTACTAAATGAAATGCTCCTTAACATAGAAGAAAAATCCAAAGCAGATAATGTAAAGTTTATTTGGGGATTTACAACAGCAAAAAGTTCTTTCCAAAGGTGTGGTTTCAAGATCATTAGTCAAATTAATTGGAGTTTTTATGTCATCAAACCAATTATATTTTATAAATATCGACTTAAACAATTTCCTCAACAATCTGTAATGAAAAAGTTACGACTTTGGGGATTCTCCTGGTATAATTTCTTCAGGCAAAGGTTTTTATCTTTTCCTTTTACCCAAATTAGTTTCAGACAAATAAGGTTTGATGAAATCGAAGAAAAAATACTTTTAACTTTTCTTCCAGGGAATGTTTATACATTATATTTAAATAAGAAATTCCTTAAATGGAGAATAATCGACAATCCTTCTACAATGACTTATGAACTTCTGGAATTCCGGGATGAAAAGGGATTTGTTATTTCGTATTTTATTTTCTCACATAATCAAGATAATATTTATTTCGTGGAACAATTTCTTTTTGCGGGACACATGTTGGATCGCGAAAAAATCCAAATTATGAAACTATCTTTTAACTTTCTTAAAAAACGGAAGGCGGCAATGATAAGAGCAATGGGATTTTCAAATAATGTGTTGAATGTAAAAGAGATGAAATTATTAAAAAAGGCAGGCTTTTATTTTATTAAGAATAAGAAAGCCAGTTATTTTATATTCAAAAATCTTGCTGATCCTGCTATTGACGCTAAAGATATCTACCTGTCAAGACTTAATACACTGGGAATTGTCTGAGTCAGTTTATCGAAATAAAAATTTCTTCAGATGAACATTTTGTTGCTTACGCACTCATATCCTAGCAAGGTTAACCCTCTGAAATGTATCTTTATCAGGGAACAGGCCAAGGTTTTGAGCCAATACTTTAATGTTAGTGTGGTATTTTTCAAAGTTGATTATTCGCATTTTGGACCATTTACCAGGTATTCATTTTCTAAAAAAACAAGTGATAAACTTACTGAATATGAGGTTACAATCACTAGATCCTTACCTGGAATCACTCAGATAAAATTCCTGCTTGACACATACAGGTTCATTGAAAAGGAGATCCTGACTAAAAGTACACCAGACATAATTCACAGCCATTTTTCTTATCCTGGTGGCTTCCTGGCAACGATCCTTCAGCGGAGAAAAAAGATACCTGCTATTTTGACAGAACACACAAGGATAAAAGCCCATTTCAGAAGCTGGTTTCATAAACAATGTGTAATATATACTTCAAAATATATTTCAGGAATAGTCACTGTCAGTAACGCTTTAAAGAACGAAATTGACCAGATTTATCATAGGCCAATAACGGTTATTCCCAATATTGTAGATACTGAGAGATTCGAACTGGTAAAACCAAAAACTGAGGGAATAACAAATATTGGATTCCTTGGGGGTCTGGGATCTTATAATAAGGGTCTTGACCTGCTTTTAAAGTCTGCATCCCTGTTGCAAAAAAGAAATTATATTTTACATATTGGGGGTGATGGTGTTTTGCTCAATACTTTCAAAAAAATTGCGCGTGATTCAGGTTTATTAACAAATTGCAAGTTTTATGGAGAAATATCACGAAACAATATCCAGGATTTTTATTCGAGACTAGATATTTTTGTTCTGCCCAGCCGTTATGAAACATTTGGGATAGTCCTTGTTGAAGCTATGGCAAGCGGAATACCGGTTATAGCAACTAAATGTGGGGGACCTCAGGAAATCGTAACACAATCGACTGGTATCCTTGTTGAAAAAGACAATGCAGATGAACTGGCAAAAGCAATCAGTTTTATGTCAGAAAATCTGGGATCATATGACAAAGCAGCTATAAGAAATTACGCAAAAGAAAAATTTGGCCAATCAATCTTTATTGAAAAGATTACTGACCTTTATTATATGATTTCTGGTAAGAAAAGAACTAATTATCTTTAATAGTTTTTTAATCCGGAAGATCTACTGTTATGATATTTGACCAAGACTGATTTTATGGAACCGGAGAAACAGACAGGCAACAAAGAAATTTATTCGCGAGATGTCAGGCATCTTTATACAGAAAAATATTTTCTGGAAAATGCAACAGGTCATTCTGAATTCAAAGAATTTAAAGGGAAATTTGAACAATTGATTGATAAATTTAAGTTTATTATAAAATGTTTAAATTTACTTCAGTCTGACAGATTACTGGACATTGGTTGCGGCAGAGGTGAAATCGTTATTTATCATTCATTGAATAGAGGGGATGCTACTGGTTTCGATTTTTCTGAGGATGCCATAAATCTTGCTAAAGTAAAAGCTGAAGAATTAAAAGCCCCATGTTACTTCCGGATTGATACTTTTGAAAATATCCCTGAAGAAGAAAAATTTGATAAAATCATCTCAATTGATTTTATTGAACATATATCGCTCAGGGAGAGTAAGGTGTTCTTCAAGAAGTGCTTTAATTTATTAAAACCTGGTGGAAGGTTAGTTGTTTATACTTATCCTAATACTCTCAGAAGAAAAATCGGGTATAAACTTATCAGAATGTTTAGTATATTAAAGAATAAACCCTTGCCAGTGAAAGAACCTGACACAATTTCAGAACATTACAAACAGTATCATTTGAATGAACAAAATTATTTTAGCTTGAAAAAGCTGGCAACCGATGAATGTTTTAGCAAAATCAGACTCCTTTACTTTGATCCAAGCATTAAAGATTCGACATTAAAATCAATTTTATGTTATACGCCTTTCAGACATTTCTTTCTTAAAGGGCTGACAATGATAGCAGATAAGTAATATCATGTTAAATTCAATAAGAACATCAGTAAAAGACACACTTGTTTACGGACTTGGGAATATAGCAGTCAAGGTCATTGGATTAGTATTAATTCCTTTATACACTGATCCTCAGTATTTTTCTGTTGATGAGTTTGGCGTACTCGGGATTCTTGAGATATCGGGTCTGGTATTAACAGCAATACTGGCTTCAGGGTTACCACAAAGTTTTACAAGATGGTTCTGGGATAAGGAACATGTTGGCAATCAGAAAGGTATTTTTTTCATGTCGCTATCAACCCAGTTGATTGTTTCAGCTTTCTTCTGCTTGCTCCTGATACCACTTTCGGGTACATTCTCTGACCTGCTGTTTAATACAATCTCATGGAGCAGGGTTATTACTCTTGTTATTCTTGCTTCAGCCATACAGACAATAAACAATTTAATCAATATTTTATTAAGACTTCAGTCAAAGTCGGTTCTCTATACATTGACAAACCTCTTAAAGCTTATGGTGGTTCTGTCTCTTACTCTTTATTTTATATTATCGAAAAAAATGGGTCTCGAGGGCATTTATCTTGCCCAGGTGATCGGGAATGTTTTTTTCATTTTAATACTTTCGGTTTATACAGTCAGGAATACAAAATTATTCTTTGACAAACATATTTTTAAGTCGATGAACGTTTACGGATTTCCGTTATTGCTGGCCAATCTGGCAGCAGTTCTACTTAATGTAATCGACAGGTATTCGCTTAATTCACTTACGCTTTTAAAATATGTTGCTCTTTATACCCTGGCTTATAAAATAACCAGTGTACTTAAGCTTGTAATATCTGATTCTATTAAACTGGCAATAGCGCCAATGATGATGAAAAGAATTGATTCTGCCAACAATAAAAGATTCTATTCCAAAGTCCTTCTTTATTCATCATATGTCATGATGCTTGGTGTCATCGCTGTTTCAATGTTTTCATATGAAGTCCTGAAAGTTCTTGCAAAGTCAGGCGAATTCTGGTCAGCAGTAGTAATAATACCTGTACTGGCGTTGTCGGTCTTTTTTGTAAATATGAAGGATATTACGGTTTATGGGCTGCATTTCGCAAAAAAAACCGGAATAATCGGGATTATTGTTGTTCTTGCCACTGCATTGAGTCTCATCCTCAATATCTTGCTAATCCCTGTCTGGGATATTAAAGGAGCTGCAGTTGCAACCCTGCTTTCTCAGTTTTTTTACTGGCTGGCATGCTATTACTTTGCCCAGAGAGCATTTTTTATTCCTTATGAGACCGGAAAATTAGCTCTCCTGTTTATTGTCGGAGCTATATTTTCCTTTTTAAGCCTGTTACTGAATGATATGGATCTGCTTCCCAGACTGCTTATTAAAACAGGCTGCCTTATCAGTTTCCCATTCATACTTTACCTGTTCAGTTTCTATGAGCCAGTTGAGCTGAAAGCAATAAGAGGTTTTGCAGTTAAATGGTCTGATCTGAAGAAGTTCAGAGAAAATCTGAACTCCCTGAAAGGCATTAAAGATGAAGCATGAAAATTAAGTATTCACGTTACGATAATAAAAATACAGGTAAATAGATATTTTTGCATTTCAATTATATCTTTAATTTTAAAAGAACCAGGTTATGGAAATCAGGAACAAAATAAAGCCATTTCTGCCACATCTTGTTGCAGTTATAATATTCACCATTATTTCATTTGTCTATTTCTACCCGGTTCTTGAAGGTAAAGTCCTTAAGGCAAATGATTCGACAGTGTCAAAAATCTACTCAAAGGAGATACATGATTTCCGTGCAAAATATAATAAAGAACCTCTGTGGACAAATTCGATTTTCTGCGGGATGCCCGCATATCTTATATCAACATTATATCCGGGTAACCTTTTCAAACATCTGGATACTGTTCTCAGGAGTTACAGGATGCCTGTTGCGGTATTATTCCTGTCAATGGCAGGATTTTATGTTTTGCTTCTCCTGTTCAGGGTGAATCCGTGGCTGGCAATAGTAGGGGCTCTGGGATATGGATTATCATCTTTCCTGTTTCAGATCATTGCTGCCGGGCACAATACGCAGGCTATAGCTCTTGCATATATGGCCCCCATGATCGGAGGAATCTATTATGCTTACAGATACGATGCCATAAAGGGAGCACTGTTTACAGCATTTTTCCTATCCCTGGAATTACTGTCAAATCATCCCCAGATGACGTATTATGCTATGATCTGTCTGCTTGTATTTGTCATAACTGAACTTATCTTCTCGATAAAGCAAAAAGCATTCTTAAAATTCATAAGGACATCTGCCATTCTAATTATTCCGTTCATCATTGCTATAGGAATTAATTTCGCCTTTCTGTATACTACCTGGGAGTATGGTAAATATTCCTTAAGGGGAAAATCCGATCTTACAACAGTTGATAAGAATGTCACTTCTGGTCTTGACAAAGATTATATAACTTACTGGAGTTACGGAGTTGATGAAACATTGAATCTTCTTATTCCGAATTATAAAGGAGGATCCAGCAAACCATTTGACCGTGATTCTGAAACACTAAAGGTTTTAAGACAAAATAATGCAGCATCTGCTGGTAATCAATTTCAGAAATACTGGGGAACACAGCCCGGAACGGATGGTCCGCACTATGTTGGCGCTATTGTGGTTTTCCTTTTTATTCTTGGTTTAATAATTATCAAAGGACCGGAGAAATGGTGGCTCTTAATTGCAACGGTTTTATCAGTTATGCTTGCCTGGGGAAAAAACTTTATGCCTCTTACAAACTTTTTCATCGAGTATTTTCCCGGATACAATAAATTCCGGGCAGTGACCATGATACTGGTGATTGCCCAGTTTTGTATTCCTCTTTTAGGTATTCTCGCTTTGAGAGACATTTTTAATGGCAACGCAACAAAAAAGGAATTACTTAAAGGAGTCCGGATAGCTGCAGGGATCACATGCGGATTGATCGTGCTTATTCTTATTATACCCGGTATTGCAGGATCTTTCATTTCCCAATATGAGGCAGAGCTGAAGTTCCCTGATTGGCTGACTAATGCTTTAATAGCTGACAGAAAAGGTTTGTTAAAAACCGACAGCTTCCGCTCCCTTATTTTTATTCTGCTTGCTGCCGGTACCATTTTTGGTTTCCTATATGAGAAATTGCGAAAGGAATATGCAATAGTAGCAGTTGCTGCATTAATTTTCCTTGATCTGTGGACAGTCGATAAAAGATACCTGAATGCAAATAATTTTGAAAAACCTTCAGTAATTCAAAAGTCATTTACTCCTGCGAAAGCAGATGATTATATCCTTAATGATCCATCATATCACAGGGTTTGGAATCGGACTGTATCAACGTTTAATGATAATAGTCCCACGTCTTATTTTCATAAATCTATCGGAGGTTATCACGGCGCCAAATTGAAAAGGTACCAGGAGCTTATTGACTCTTCAATTATAAGGGATTTTCAGTTGTTTGAATCTGTTGCAAAAAACGCCCGCACTATTGAAGAGCTGCTCCCTGTCCTTAAGAATACTTCTACACTTAATATGCTGAATACCAAATATATCATCTATAATCCTGATGCTCCGCCCATAGTCAATCCCAACTCACTTGGGAATGCCTGGTTTGTGGAGAAGCCGGTATTGGTAGAAAATGCTAATAAGGAAATAATGACCCTCAAAACCATTAATCCTTCAACTGAGGCTGTTATAGATAAAATATTTGAAGATCAGATAACACAACCCTCGTACCCTGTAGCCGACGGAGAGACAATTGAATTAGTTTCATTCAAATCAAATGAACTGGTATATAAATATTCCGCCAGGTCAGAAAAGCTTGCAGTATTTTCAGAAATATATTATCCGGCAGGATGGAAGTGTTCAATAGACGGTAAAGAAAGTAAATATTTCAGAGCTGATTATGTTCTAAGGGCTATGATAGTCCCCGGGGGCAATCATGAAATAAAATTTGTTTTCGAGCCTGCCTCTTATATTATCGGAAACAAAATATCTCTTGCAAGTTCAATTATACTGATTCTGCTTCTTGCAGGTTTCCTTGTGCTGAAACTTAAGAAAAGATAATGTCTGAAACTTATGGTTCATCAGAATAAATGTCCGCTTTGCTGCTCTGAAAACATTGGGCAGCATTTACAGACAAGAGATCATTTCCTGAGCAGGGAACCATTTGAATTATTTAAATGTTCTGATTGCGGATTTGTTTTTACCCAGGATTATCCTGAAGAAAATAGTATCGGCCGGTATTATGCTTCTGATAAATACATATCCCATAATGATTCTGCATCCGGATTTTTAAATAATCTGTACAGGTTGTCAAGGGCTGTAATGCTCAGGAAAAAAAGATCGGTTGTCAGAAGGTTTACCGGATTAAAAAGAGGAAGCCTGCTCGATATTGGCAGCGGAACAGGGCACTTTATTGCTGTTATGAAAGAGGCAGGATGGACAGTAAAAGGTATAGAAATTAACGAAAAAGCCCGTGAATTTTCTGTTTCCAGGCTTGGCGTGGAAGTCATTTCTCAGGAGCATTTATCATCCTTACTATCCGCCAGCTTTGATTGCATTACATTGTGGCATGTCCTGGAACATTTCCATGAACCAAATAAATATGCTTCCGAAATAGTCCGTCTTTTGAAGCCAGGTGGTACCTGTATTGTTGCATTACCCAACTGCGCCTCTTTTGATGCAAAATATTACAGGGAATACTGGGCTGCATACGATGTCCCAAGACACCTGTGGCATTTCACACCTTCTGCATTTTGTCTTTTTGCTGAAAAAGCCGGTTTGGAGATAAGAAAAATACGGAGTCTCCCTCTTGATGTTTACTATATCTCTTTATTAAGTGAAAAATATAAAGGATCCCGGATTTCTTATTTTGGAGGAGTTTTAAAAGGTTTTATGTTTGCAGTCCGGTCCTTATTCAGGATGACCGGCAGCAGCTCCTTAATATACTTTTTAAGAAAAGAAACTGATTAGTAACGATCAAGCCACCGGTATCTTCTGGCACTATCGCCAAATTTAAAGGCTATTGTCAGCTCATGAGTACCATAGGTGATCCGTTGAATTTCCTGCAGTGTGAAATCGAAAGCATAACCGAAGAAGATATTTTCATATTTTACCCCAATGTTGGCAATCAAAGCACCACTTGTTCTGTATGCAAGTCCTGCCCAGAAGGCCTGATCATAAATATATGTCATTCCGATATCAGTCTGGGGTTTAAACTGTTCCGACATCATAAAAATGAAAGATGGCTGGAGCTCCGAATAAGCACTTAAATTGAAATTATAAGATCCGAAAAGATAATAGTGTCTGCTCATCTTAAATTTTTCATAAGCCTCATTCCCTATCTTGGCTGAGGCTTCAAACAGCTGATCAGCAGAAAAACCTAGACAATATCTGGCATTAAGCAGATAAATTCCGAAAGTTGCATCCGGCACAAATATTCCACGCCGAAGCTCATTGTTCATCCAGGGTTCATTCGGATCCTCAAAATCTATTTCTTTTTCATTGATTTTATAATGATAGCCTGTAAAGGCCAGCCCCATTGATAGTTGAGTTGTAGGCTTCAGCCACATATGATAAGAATATGAAGCCTGGAATCCTGTTCTCTGAACCAGCCCGTTCCTGTCACTGAAAATATAACCGCCTAAACCAACTTTACCATCGGTTTTTGGACGATATACCTGCCGTTTGAATCTGGTTTGTTTCAGGATATAGCTCCTTTTGAGCAATCGTGTCTGACCACTGAAAGAAAATGTCCGCGGCGCTCCACTATAACCTACCCATTGTTCCCTGGCTGTCAGGTTATAGCTGGTATACCCGTCGCTTCCTGCAACAGCCGGATTTATGAGGAATTTATTGTAAAGATACTGGCTGTATAAAGGTAATTGCTGACCGACAGCAACATTACCAATCAGAATCGTGAAGAATATATATACCAGTCGTTTCACAGGAACCTATAATTATTAAATTTCTATCTTACAATTGTCACATTTCCCACGAGCGGTTTCGACCCGTTATGCAGATCTATAATATAATGGTAGGAATCTATAGGCAGCGGAGATCCGTTGCTTCTTCCATCCCATGGTTGCGGATATCCTTTTTCTGATCTCCAGACTGTCTCGCCCCACCTGTTGAAAATCTTAATCTCTATTTGCGGATAAAGGCTTATAAAACCAATATTCCAAATATCGTTTATCAGATCTCCATTCGGAGAAATTGCATTTGGAATAATAAGACATGTTCCTTGCTCCGGTTCAATATAGACAGAATCCTTAACTAAGCATCCGTTCAGATCCGATACGGTTACTGCATATAATCCCTGCGTAGCATTTTGAATATCCCGGGATGTCGAATTATCCGACCACAGGTACGTATAATCGGTCCCAACCACCCCGCCGCTTACTGTCAGAATTATTTCACCATCAGGCATATCCGGGCACCACGGCTGGGTCACGTCAAATACCAGTTTGATTGAATCCGGCTCTGTCAAAGTGATGGTCGAATCAGCCTGACAGTGATTAGAATCTTCAATGACAACCCTGTAATCTCCTGCCGGAATATTGATTCTTGGATTTGTTGTCGCACCATCAAACCATAAATAGGTAACGCTACCCACAGGGTTAACAGGTATTACCTCAATGGAACCGGTACTGTCACCGGCACAGTTTATATTAAATCCTCCTGCTATACTGGTTGATATATTAAATATAATACTAAGTTCGCCCGGTTCAGTCAGATCGGTGGTATCAGTTGCGGTACACAAATTGGCATCAGTGATAGTTAAAATATACTGTCCGGCGCTGAGACCCGAAATATCTTTAGTGGATGCTGTAAAACCTCCTCCCGTCCTCTGCCAGCTGAATACAAACGGCGCAAGCCCGTCTGTGGTGGTTATATTTATGTAACCGGTGTTGTCGCCGGCACAGCTTATATTAAATCCGTTACCGTAAGGATCTGATACAGTTTTCGTAAAGAGCAGCGAAGGTGGCAGATTTATTCTTACTGAATCTTTTATCATACATCCATTTACATCAGTAACTGTTACGGTATAATAGCCTTCAGTCAGCCCGGAAAGATCTTCGGTAATGGCTCCGTTAGACCAGCTGAAGGTATATGGACCAACACCATCTTTTGGTGTAAGATCAATTGACCCATTGTCAAATCCGGAAGACTGACATGTTATATGAGTCGGGGTAAGTACCACATCCAATACTTTTGGCTGTGTAAGTGTGATATCTTTCTCGGCAACACAATTATTTGAATCTGCAACAACCAGATGATATGTACCAGCCGTGAGCGAATCCTGATCTTCCTGTCCGTTAATCAAACCTGATCCGTTTGCAGTAGTCCATGAGTAAATATAGTTCCCTGTACTGCCACCGGTAACTGTAACATCTATTGAACCTGTGCCTCCATTACAGTTAATATTAAATGATCCGTAAGTTGAAGATGATAATGAAGCAGAAATATTTAAGAGTGCCGGTTCAGTCAGAGTAAATGTCGGCATTGGCATAAGAATACACCCGTTAAGATCTCTGACTGTGCAAACATATGTGCCTGCTTTTAATCCTGAAATATCTTTTGTTGCAGCAGTAAACGAAGGCGGGCCTGTCCATGAGAATGTGTAAATCCCCGATCCTCCTGTAATGGTCAGCTTAATAAACCCATCACTTCCGCCGGAACATGAAATATTATAGTCTCCATCCGGACTTAAAGATATCTCGCTGCCGGTCAGAACCATGCCGTCAGGATCCAAAAGTGCCACACTATCAACCTTTGTACACCCCATCAGATCAGTAGTTGTCAGATAATAAGTGCCTGCTGTAATATTATCAAGACGGTTTAAGGTATCCGGACCTGTTATAGTCCCATTTATTGTTGACCATTTATATGTATACCCTCCGCGTCCACCGGAAATTGTTTTTATCCATGCCGAACCATCGTTATATCCCCTGCATGATACATTATAACCTCCGGCATATTCAAATTTTTCAAATATGACTTTTATAGTATCTGGTGCAACAATATTAACCTCAGGATAACTGGTATTCACACATCCGTTTGCATCGTAAATGAATAACTGGTAATGTCCCGGAGCAAGATTTGAAGTATAATGATAAGGTTCACCCAGCACGAATAGCGTATCATGTCTTACAGTATCCTGATAATCCTGATAGTTTCGGACTATCCAATACTCAAATGGAGGAATGCCAGTTGAACTTAAATTCTCTTTGAGCATCAATACTCCATCAGTTGATTCCGGGCAGGTGGTTCCGTAACCATTGACTTCAACTACAGATAAATATGAATCGAGTATCGCCCCCGAAACCCATGTACTGTCAGCTGCGCGACAACCCAGGCTGTCAATAACTGTAACCTTAAATAATCCTGCCCTGAGATTATTGGCATTTGTTGAATTCGCTGATGTAAAATAACCATAATCAATACTCCATGAGCCATTCCAATGTATTGAATCAGGTTTTGCACCTCTCGACAGATTAGCAGTAAGAACAGCCTCTGACCCTCCGTTACAGAGCAAAGGTGTTGATATTATCAGATCCTGCAGGGGAACTGCATGCACATCTACCCTGGGTCTGTTAATATTTCCGTCAGCGCAACCTGAAAGAGTATCTCTTGGTGTAATAAAGTAATCAACCCACTGAATTGAGTCAGAGTTATTTGTATATGGTAAAACTATTTTTTGCCCGGGCGTCATACCTGTTACCGTATCAGTGCTTCCGACTAAATCTCCGGGGCCTCCTGAGACAGTAACCGTATAATCAAATGTTATTACACCTTTAGTCATTACGGTTGGTGTCGTCAGAGTGATCTCAGTTGATTCAGCAGAACATATTGCCGGTTTTGCATTAAGTGGTATTACACGAGGAGTGGGATTGATCCAAAGTCTGATGGTGTCATTTATCCCGGGGCAATTTTGTACACCCAGAATATTTGTTGTTGCAGGAGTAATAATATACATTATCATTCTTGCTGTATCGCCGCTATTGTTCAGAGTTTCAGTAATAACGTCCGTAAGTGTCAGATCAACCTGGTTTGAATAACCAGAAATTTCAGTAGGATATGGATTAATTACAATAACATTAAATCTCAGGCTTGCCTGTCCAAAATAAGGAATGGTAAGTGATGAAAGGGTATAAGTTATCGATTCATTATTACAAATTGTATCATTTGAAATTGTTCCGGTTACTCTGGGGGTTGGTTCAACATATATTATAATTGTAGTATCTCCTCCCTGGTCACAGAAATTGCCAATATGCCCCGGTCTGTCGTCCCTTATCCTTGCCTTGAACAGGTACGTGACTGCCTGTACACTGTTCGTCGGGTTGATAAGCTGGTTGGTGATATCCTGTCCTGCAGGGTATTCTCCATCCGGCTGTACATTAAGCACTCCTCCGGGGTTGGTTGTAGTAAGCTGGTACACCTTTGTCGTGCCTCCATGTACATTCCCGTTGAGATCATTGACAGTGATAGTTACTGTCGATGAGTCGCATACTACTGTATCAGGTACACTGACGCTAAGCCTTGGTGTAGGATTGACATAGATAACTATAGTCGTATCTCCTCCCTGGTCGCAGAAGTTGCCAACATGCCCCGGTCTGTCATCCCTTATCCTTGCCTTGAACAGGTACGTGACTGCCTGTACACTGTTCGTCGGGTTGATAAGCTGGTTAGTGATATCCTGTCCTGCAGGGTA
>JALHSP010000139.1 GCA_022865305.1 Bacteroidales bacterium
ATAATTTTGCCCAATAATTTACCCTTTGTGAAAAATACAGCTCAAAAACCAATTTGGTGACTATCAAAATGGAAAATGAGTAAAACTCAAGGTTGTGAATTTTACTCATTCCAGTAATTTGTCCTTACTCCTGAAAATCCCTATTTTAAGAGAGCAATTAAGAAAGGTTGCTTAGATCAGTTATGGGATATTATTTGCTGCCCTCCTTAGCTACAGATTCTGCGAGTCCACGCATGTAACCAATGGCAAACAGATTCCCTAAGACTGTATAACCCCCGCTCTGACCAGCTTCAACTTCAGTGGCCATCGTCGGCACGTGATCCGGTCGCATAGGCCCGTCAAATCCAATTTCATAATAAGCTTTCATGGCTTCATACATATCAATCTGTCCCTAATCATGGAAAGTTTCGGTAAATTTAATGCTGGGTACAGTTCCACTAAGGTCTTGTACGTTTCTGAAATGAACAAAATTTATTACGTCTTTCCCCCATCTTCTTACAAGAGTGGGAATGTTAACGCCCATTAAGGCAAAGTTGCCCTGACACATGGTAACTCCATTTGATTTGCTTTTATGCATGGAAAGTAACCTGTCAAAATTCCCGACACTATTCATTATGCGCGATATTCCCTGGATGACGTCTACCTGGGGATCATCAGGATGCATGGATAGTCGCATACCTATTTTATCAGCTTCGGGCATAACAGCTTTAACAAAATATTCGAGGTTCTTCCATAAGTCATCTTTTGAAACTTCACCGTACTGGGTTAAAGGTGCATTTTTCATTAAATCATAATCAAAATCCATCACCAATGCACCACCCCTGCCCGGACGTGCCTTATTTGTACGTGCCCAGCTTATAACAGGCATCCAATTATAACAAATAATATCAACGTCTCCGTACTGCTTTAGGTTTTTCATAAAAGTTATGAAGTTTGAAATCTCCTCATCTCTGCCCTTCAAACCAAGTTTGGTCTGTGAACCAAGGGTAGGAGGTCCTTCAACCACTGCCCATTTTATACCAAGTTTGTCCCACGCTTCCTTAGTAGCGGTTATTACTTTAGGATCCCACGGATTCAGTTCAGGAACTCTTATCGGACCTGATACGGCATAATTAACTGCCATCTGTTTAGCAAAAGAAACCTTTGGTGATTTCGGATCCATTGCAAAAGCGAATTTGATACCGGCATCTTTCAGGTATGGCTTTGATTTTTTGGATCCCTTTTTACTTGATGCCAGAGAAGTGCCTAATCCAGCAACCGAAATGGCTGCAGCCAGCGAAGCACTTTTCTTAAGAAAATCTCTGCGGTTATCTTTCATAATTGATTAATTTGATAATTTGTCATTAATTATCTAAGTAAATGATATTAAATACTAACTAGTTTATTATTAATATTATATGTTATTGTTGTTGGTGAAAACATATTTTACTTTTAACAAAACCAATTACAACATTTACCTCTAAAAATGCGTTCATGTTTTGTCTTATATCTTCTTAATCCAGCTCTGAATGAGGTAGCCTTTAAGAAATAGGCTTCATCCAAACCAACTGCTTTTCAATATTATCATGAAGTTTATAAGGCTTTATATGTTTGCTAATGCTTTCGCCAACAATTTCAATCTTACTTAAATCAGCGATACCTAATCCAGTTTGTGCACAATAGTTAAGATACCCGACTATGGTAAAATCAATATCCATCAGCTCGACAGCCACGCGATCAGCTGCAAGCCAGTCTGTGCTGGCTACACAGACTCTGTGGTCAACAGGAGTTCCATTTCTTGGACCATTTCCTTCCATGCCTTCGAATCCATCAATGACTGCAAGGTGTGGATGAAGGCGAGGTGCAAGGTCATACAAATTAAAATTAATTCCTCTGAATCCGCTTCCATGTACCATTGATTTGTCACTCTTTGTGCCCTCATTGCGCTTGCTTCCAAAGGCAAATCCAGGATCTTTTATAGGTGCTCCAAATACAATATTCTTAAGAGAAAGAGTGACTACTGACCAATCGTGAGTTTTCATTCTGGCCACTGATACTATATAGGAATCAGGACTGAGTATTATATGTGAAAACCTCACAGGGTGCGGTCTGAAATCTTTTTCATCGAATACATAAAGTATTTCAGAACCTTCCTTGTCAAGGTCGACAAATTTCACAGGATATTTATTAGCCAAACCAAAATATCCATAATTCTTAAATCCATCGAATGTGGGTCCATTGGCAGCTGACTCTGCGATAATTACATTATCCAACTTATTGATCGACTTGAGGAATTCCAGGATACCTTCAAGGGTATCAACATGAGTTGCACATAAAGGTACTTCAGTAGAGACATTATTCGGTTTGAGAACCACGCGACGACCACCAATAGCCTGTTTGATTTGCTTCGAGTAAGGTTGGAGTGCACGGAATGCGAGATCAGCTCTGTTGTCGCCTGATGTAATAGCAACACTTGCAGATAATTGTTCCTGTTTATCAAAGGATCCGAAGGTATTCATTGGACTAATAAAAGAGGTGGCTAGTCCTCCCATAGCAGACATTTTAAGAAAACTTCGGCGATTAATAGTATTCATGATTATAATTATCCTGGTTATACAAACTTACAAAAAGATTTATAATTGAAATTACAAATTACATATCTGGAAAAACCACTGACCTTAGGTGTAATCAGGCTGTGATAATGTGGTTAATAAACGCGACTTTTATATTATTCCCTCTATCGAGGAATATTCTTTAAATTAAACTTAATTGTCTTGATCGCATATGGACTGACCTGAAGTGTTTGCTTTATTGTACGATCGATGTCTTCTTCCAGAAGATTAACTTCCTTAAAAGATATTTGATTATCAAGGAATTTCACTGATGTTCTTACATCAGAA
Organism: Bacteroidales bacterium; assembly: GCA_022865305.1. Lineage (GTDB taxonomy): Bacteria > Bacteroidota > Bacteroidia > Bacteroidales > VadinHA17 > LD21. The sequence goes on from JALHSP010000139.1 coordinate 2,880, forward strand.
CCCTCAATTTCATACATACGCAGTACAACAGATGAATTTAAATCAGCTTTTTTTAATGAGCTGATAACGATATTGTCCTGTTGTACAGAGCAAAATGAATGAATGGGGGGAAGCGACTTGGTGCTGATTTCATCAGCCACGCTGACAGGCAGCAACGGATTAGTTAAATTCATACCTGAACGATACGACTTGCCCACTTTCCAACTTCCAGGTCCTGACGAGAGTGAATAGTGAAAAATATAAGTTCCGGCAGGTGGATAGTTCCTCGAGGTAAGTTCATCACCATGTTTGACCTTCACAGAAACATACCGGGTACCCCGAACCATTTCAGCGTAAATCACATCATCACCAAGACGAATTTGCTGGTGGTCGGTGGCGATTGTTAACCCTTCATCTTCTGTTCCTGCGTGAATCCAGTCATGAATAAGCCGTGAATTTTTCCATGATTCATTTGTGATCTCGTCATCCCGTTTTGTTTCAGCCCCGGGCATAAGGTTATCTGCCGAATTAGCGCCAAAAGGTATCCCGTAATGAATTTTTGCATTGTCCCATGCAATCGGGAACACTTGACGTATCCGTACAAACCTGGGGATTTGTGTATTCCATTCTACAGTATTTTCAATATCAACCTGTTTAAGATCATGGTACAGGGTAAGATGTTGCGTAACCGGGATATCTGCGACACAACCCTTAATCTGAATAACTGTCTGTACAGCATTGTTCTCTAAAACGGACACTTCATTAACCATGTTTATGAATGTGCGGCCACTTGGGGGCTCTTTCCCAATATAGTTTCCGCCCCGTTCTTCCAATGCAACCACTTCCATATCGGGGCATACAACACGATTAATTTCCTTGTCGAATAAAGTGACCCTTCCTGTGGTACGATCAACTGAGAGGCGATAAAATCTGTTTTCAATTACATCACTGCCTAAAGCACGCCGTGGTTCTTTCCGGTCATTATCTGAATCGAGCTTAATGGTTGAGGTTTCAGGAAATTCATCCGGCTTTTCTGATGGAACAAGATAGTAGGTCTTATAGCCTATTGACGGAACATCGCGGGCAACAAATACAAGCTGCAGGGCACGGGAAATATTTTCACTCCACTCTTCAACATAGAAAGGTACAGGATTACCGGACTCATTAAGTAACCGCATCCCTTTTCTGAAATTGTCTATATCATAAGGCCACACATCGCCAAATAATGTCAGGTGAGCATGAACAATATCATTCCTGTTCCAGCCCATTGGATTGAAGACCACGATCGGGAAGCTATGGGCAATTGGAATTTCAATACGTTCAGCTATATTCCGCAACATATCCCGCAAAATTTCTCCGCCGTGAATGACAGACAATTGTTCGTATTCAATTTTACGGTTATCACCAATAGTACCTCCCTGACCATCGTGATTGTGGTCCATTGACTCGACAAGTTTTTTCCAGAGAAATTCAAATTCCTGCTGCGGATAATCAGCATAACCGAGCATATAATTAATAGTTGCAAATTTTTCGGCTGCAAGCAGAGTATTTGTAGCCGGAATGATTTTTGGCCAGATGTGAACCAAGGATGAAACAATATTTGGCCAGGAAGAGGGAATTTCACCTGAAACATCAGGAACAGATAGATCTTTCTCAAGTTGGCGGAAGAAATCTGTCGGTGTAGAAATTGTCAGATGTGCCGGTACCTGCTTAAAGAATTCTTCCATTCTATTTACCAGATCAATAGGCGGCGCCCACAGATCTGTTCCCCAGTGCATCATTATCGGGCCATTGGTTGTTTTTTGAACTACTGCAAGATCTTTAAAAAACCGTTCCTTTTTTTCTGCTATTGATGTATTTTCTGAGGTAAGGAATGTGCCCCACCCGTAACCATTCAGGGCATTCCAGGCTAAAACTTTTGATCCATCGGGCGATGTCCAGTTAAATACAGACTTATCGTATGGCCCCATACGTGTTATTACAGTATATGGTACTCGTGATTGTTTGAGAATTTGAGGGAACTGGGATGTGTAACCCGGCAAATCGCCGAGATGGGCCACTTTTGCATCCACCCCAAATACGTCCTTTGCATAACGCTTACCGATTGCCATATTCCGTGCATGTACTTCACCATCGGGAAGTTCCTGAAAAATCCCGACCCACTTTGGTGCAATCTCAATTTTACCTTCTTTTACCAGACGCTTCAATTCTTCAACTTCCGTCAATCCTTTATGGGAGTCCATAAAATTAGCCACAAAAACGTTGTCTTCATGGAGAAAACGGAATTTTGGAGATTCATTTGCCATTTGAATAACCCTGGCTATTATACGGTTGCCACGGGAGACGCACTCCTCACGGGTACCTCCCCAGAAAAAATCAAGGTGTGAGAAGGGCACCAAATAAATATCTGCATCCTTTGACTGTTGGGCTGTAATATTTGCATTTTGGGTTATAAGAATTAAAAGGGACCAAGTAAAAGTCAAAAACAATCGTTTATAAGATCTAATCATTGTTTTACATTTATGGGAACATTTATTTTATTATCAATTTAATTATAAAAAGGTCAAATTCCTTGTAAATTATTTCATTTTATTTGAAGTTTTATTGTTTTAATTTCATATGGATTAACATTCAAAATATTTTGATTATTTTCATTCAGCTTTTCCTCAATGAGATTTACTTCCCGAAAATCCTGCATCTTACCCATCCACTCAACAGATGTTTTAGCGGATAATCCCTTGATTTCATAAAACCGCAAGATCAGATCTGAATCATCCTCTGCTTTTTTCACAGCACTCAGAACAAGATTATCTGATGATAACTTAATAAATGATTTTGTGGGTGGAAGGGATTTGCCAGATAATTCATCAGCGACGCTCACCGGAATTAGAGGTGCATTAAAATCGATCCCGGACTGATATGAACGGGCATCTTTCCAGTCGCCAGCACCTGAAGAAAACGTATAGCGAAATATATATCGCCCTGCAGGAGGATAAGGATTTGTAGTTATGGTTTCTCCATTTGTAATTTTGCCGGATGTCCAACGCAGTCCCCTTAACATTTGAGTTCTGATCAAAAAAATTTCCAGACGCACTAAATAGTGGTTCATACCTACTGTGAATCCCCATTTGTCTGCACCGGCAAATATCCAGTCCTGGACCTCCCGGTATTTCCCCCATTCCTCTTTCTGTATTTCATCTTTTGACCGCGGACCTGCGCCAGGCATCAGGTTTCTGACGGAATTAGCACCAAAAGGAACGCCGTAAAAAATTTCTCTATCCTCCGGAAATGGGAATAACTGCTCCAACCGGATATACCGCCTGTCTTTCCAGTCCATAGTATTTTCAATATCAAGCCGTTTAAGGGTTTTATACAGAATAAGACGCTGAACAATGGGAATGTCAGCAATTTGACCTTCAATTTTGAAAACTGTTCGAACAGCATTTTGTTCTTCGATCCCGGTCCAATTCACACTATTATTGATCGTGCGGCCAGTGAGTTCCTCCGGGCTTGGATTGTTACCACCACGTTCTTCAAGAGCTACAATTTCCATGTCTTTACACACTACCCTGTCAAGCTCTTTGTCAAATACAGATACCCGGCCGGTTGCCCTGTCAATGGTTACCCGGTAAAAATTATTTTCCAAATTTTGCATACCAAGGGGACGGCTAATATTCTTTTTATCGAGGTCGCTATCCAGGTTACAACTTGTTGACATTGGAAAATCCTCTGTCTTATCTGCTGGAATAAGATAATAGGTTTTATAACCAAGACCGGGAACATTTTCTGCCACAAAAATTAAATCCAGAGATCTGGATATAACCTCTGTATATTGAGTGACAAAGAAGGGATTATCGTTACCATTCTCATCAACAAGACGAAGTCCCTTCTTGTATTCATCTATCTGATTCGGTCCAATATCTCCATAAATTGAGACATGGGCCTCGACTAAATCACTTCTTGTCCAGCCATTAGGATTAACCACTACGATCGGAAAACTTTTTTTAAATGGAATTTCAACATTTTCTGCAATATTCCGCGCCATATCGCGAAGAATCTCACCACCTCGAATGAGTGACAGGTTCGAATACTCGATCTTGCGATTATCGCCGGTTAATCCACCCTGCCCGTCATGGTTATGATCCATTGATTCGATCAATTTTTTCCAGAGATAATCAAACTCCTCATTTGGATAATCTGAGAAACCAAGTGCATAATTTATAGCTGCTAACTTTTCAGCTGTGATCAACGTACTGGTAGCTGAAATACCTAAATTCCACATGTGCGGGAAGGACGACGAAACACTGGGCCAGGCATTCGGAATCTCGCCCGGAATATCCTGCAACCCAGCTGTATTGTCAGCAGCTTTAAAGTAATCCAGTGATGTTGCCGTAATAAAATTAAACCCAATATTTTCTTTGTTCAAAATATTAATATTTTCAATAAGCTTTTCATTCGGTGACCACAGGTCCACTCCCCAACCCATATAAATCGGACCATTAGTGGTTAAATCAATCTCGCTGACCTCTTTTTTAATTCGCGCTTTTTCTTCAGTACTCAAAACGGATTTATGAAGACCCAGACTAACTCCCCAACCATATCCCTTTTTAGTATCCCAGACAAGGGTTTTAGAACCATCAGGTGCAATCCAGTTGAACAGGGAATTATTTAACGGTCCCATGCGTGTCATAATCATATACGGGACATCTGATTTTGACAATATCTGCGGATACTGTGGCGTAAATCCGGGAATATCCCCCTGATGTGACACCAAAGGATTTACATCAAAAACCTGATGAGCATAACGTTTGCCGTATAAGTAGTTTCGTACATGAACCTCTCCTCCTGGAAGATTCTGAAATATACCTGCCCATTTGGGAGCAATCTCAAATCTGCCTTCTTTCACAAGCTGTTTCAGGTATTTCAGCTCTTCTGAACCGGGATGGCTCTGAACAAAATTATCAACGAAAACCATGTCTTCAATCAGAAAATGGAAATCGGATTGTTTCTTTGCCAGGTTCATTGCCCTAACAATGATACGATTGCTTCTGGAGAGGCATTCCTCCCGTGTTCCTGCCCACATAAGATCGAGGTGGGAGAACGGAACAAAATATATATTTTTATTTGCTGATTTTTCATTACTCCTTTCTGGCTGTCCATTTACCGCATTAATTATCAGGAATGACATTAAGAGTAATATCGTTGTTAATTTATATTTTTTGTATATCATGCCATCTTTGTTTAATCAGTTTTAAAATTATCCAATTAAAGTTAAGGTTTTTTTGTGCTATAATATTGGTACTAAATAGTGCAATTATTCAAATTTCTAATGGATAAGGTTATAACCTTTGTATTGTAAGGTCTATTGGTTATATATTATCTGATCACTCTCACCATAAATAGACAGTGTAGATATACTACAAAGTAATTTAGCATATAAATAATACTATAGCCAGATCGGAGTATGTGATGAAAAGCACGGTCCCGATTTTAAACCTTTAATAGTGTCTTCATGCGTACAGGCTAATGAAATATACATAGCCAAGTTGTTAGGTTAAATGTACCCATAGCTTAAAAGCTTTAACAATAGCAATTTATTATTGACTGTTAAAAGTGTAGTATTTGTAATGAATCTCCCAGCTAAACTCCTGACCTGGTTGAACTTTAAGCTGAATATAGGGCTCTGGACAAACTGTGGTTGGTGAAGCCCAAAAAACCAGTTTTGAAAGGGGCTGGTCAGAGGTAATCCTTACACCAGCGCCTGTTTTATTGTTTTCAACTCTTATGTCATAATCATTTATATTATTACTGAATCCCAGCAAAGCGCCGCAATATATTCTTTCAGATTTATTCAGCTCTCTCAAAAATGTTATCTGCTTGCCCTCGATCCGGGCAATTTCACCTATTCCCTGACCTTTACCTGTCAGGTCGAATGGGAAATTGATAACGTAACCAGGACCAGTGGGTTGTTTATCAATCATAAAAAAATTATGATTATAAACACTGGTTTCAATTGTCCGCTTCCCTGTATTTTTCAGAGTATGTATAAGAACCATTTCTGGTTTACCCTTTATCAGGTGGACGATCTTTTTATATTCATAAGAGTACTCTGTATCTTTTAATATATGAACAAATTGGATCTGATCAGGTTTTTTCCTTATTTTCCATTCCCCGGGGTTTTGTATCTTATACAGCTTAAAGTTGTTATAAGGAGTATCGTCAGGTTTCAGAAGGGCACCAACCCCGATCTTAATAAACCTCTCACCTGCTTTAGCTTCAGTATATCCTACAGGACCAAACTCTTCCACCGGTCCCATAACTACATCATGAATTGTCGGTTCATATTTTTCGAACCACTGGCCGTAATAACTATGCCCTCTGTATGTGAGGTTGTTAGTATTGCCTGACCAGTCAAACCTTGTAGCCCGGTAGTATCCATTATTGATATTCGGAAGGTATAAATTTGCTGAAATTATGCCGTTTGTAATCTTCGCTTCAGGATATTTCTCCTGTTGCAAAGCGCTGGCCATCAAACCTGATAGTATGCAAATGATAAGACAAATTTTCTTCATGCTGAATCGCTTAATTATTTCACCTCAGTTTGTCAGGATTGTAGATCAGCTTTGCAACTCCGTAATCAGCCTGCATGGCTTTCCGGCCGCGAAACTCCCAGGGCTTTGATTCTATAGTTCCATTTAAGACTCCTTCTGCTGCCATCCGCATGTCAGTGATATATTCGGGTGTCAGTTTTTTAACCTCCTGTTCATGATGTCCAGCATAGATAGCATCTACCTTATCTTTCAAAGATTCAAGTCTTTTACAGGAAGCAAGAAAAACAGTCAGAGGATCATTTGAAATATGTGCCCACACCGATGTTGAACCTATTCCATCACCTGTCATCATATACCTGGCTTTCTTGTTATAAAAAGCAATTGAACCCGGTGAGTGTCCGGGAATAGATATAACTTTCAGTTTCTGACCTCCCAGGTCAAATACATAACCTTCATTAACGTAATGCTTCTTAACAGTAGTGTATCTTCTCAGCGAAGCTGAATCGGCCGGGTGAATCCATACCTCCGGATAAAACTTAACCCCGCCGCTATGATCACCGTGGCCGTGCGTAAGTGCAAGAATGACAGGTTTTTCTCCAACCAGGTCCTTTACCACATTTGGCAATCCATCCTGTCCTGAACAGGCATCTATAAGCAATGCTTCTTTTTTACCCTCTAACAGGTATGCGGTTGATTGCTGCATCCCTGTCACTGCCTGTATAAGCCATAATCCCTTTCCAAGCACCTCAACCTTGTAATTCTCGTAGTTCTGGGCAGAACCGGTGGCAACCAAAGCTGCCAGAAATAAAAACATAAAAGTGAATTTTTTCATAGCAATATGATTTAAATATTGAATATCAATTATTTCTCATTTACCATAATAACCCCTGATGCTTTTAATATTGTTATCTCTGCAGCAGGAACTTTCCATGATTGATCAAAATAACAATCATCGATCTTGCTGTCGTTAGACTCCTTGAAAAACAATAAATCTTTGAAGTTTACAAGCGTCCTTGCACCATTGTTGGCCATAAAATTGGCAGAAGGTTGGGCATGTGGTGGTGCTGCTGCCGGAGCTGGTTTTGAAAACTGGCAAAATGTGACTTCAAAGGATGAAAATGCCATCACCAGAAATGCAAATTTTATTAAAAAAATCCTTTCCACTTTCAAATTCTTACTTGTTAATTCTACATTAGAAGATAATGGTCATCAAACCGTTTGCTGGCGATGTAAACTTGATCACTTTTTCCTCAAACCACATTTGTCCCATTTGTTCTGTATTTTTAAGATTGAGAATTTCCACCACAATTCTTCCGTCAGGATTTAAAAATGCAGTGGCAATAAAGTCGTCACTATTTGATGTGCATGGAATACGTTTTGCTCCCGGTTTTATGAACCTCGAAAAATGCCCAAAAATATAATGTGGCGGATTATATGCTATTGTCCCGGTTGTCAGGTCAGCATTAACGATATTTGAGCCATAAAGTCCTCCGGCATGGCGTGGTCCATTTGTCTGATCAAGAATCAGGTTCCAGAATACCCATCCGTTAGCCCAGTTATTAAGGTCAAGAATAATGTTTTTGGCAAGGTTTGTGGCTGACTGCCATGTTCCCCGCATACCTGCCTCAGTATAAAGCAGTTTCTTATCAGGATAAGCATCATGGACCATGCGTACATTGTCGAAATGGCTACCTACATACCAGTGAAAGGCAGTTCCCCAGATATACTTTGAGGCTTCGGGATCTTCGTATGCTGCTTCAGCTCTCTGGTACATGATTCCACGGTTATGGTCCCAGATCATGAGTTTTATATCAGCCAGCTTATTTTTATGTAGTGTTGGTCCGAGATAATCACGGACAAAATCTTTTTCTTCATTCGCTGAGAATATACACGATTCCCATACTTGAGTAGCCATGGCCTCATTCTGTACAGTCAACCCCCACATTGGAATTCCAGCAGTTTCGTATGCTTGGACATATTTCACAAAATAATCAGCCCATGTCTGATAGTATTCGGGCTTAAGCTTCCCTCCATGCTTCATTTCATTATTTGTTTTCATCCATGCCGGAGGGCTCCAGGGAGAAGCAAATAAACGGAGGTTCCCTTTCGAGGCTTCCAAAGCCCCTTTTATCATTGGGATTCGATATTGTTGATCATGTTCGATGGTAAAGTGTTTCAATTCCTTGTCATCTGCTACATCATCGTATGTGTACATTACATCTGAATAATCGCAACTATGGATAGTTGTACGACACAAATTATAGCCATTTCCTTCTATGGGATCAAAACACTCTTTCAGGAACTGTTTCTGTAAATCCCTTGAAAGTTTTCCGAAAGTTATTGCGGCCGCATCAGTAAATGCTCCCCCAAAACCTTCAATAGTCTGAAAAGTTTGATCATCATCCACCATTATTGTGGGATAATTTTCGTCGGGTTGCTCAAGGGGTTCAAAAGCCCTGAATCCTGTTCTCGTAAGCAACTGCTTTGTTGACTCGGCAGTAACATAAAGTTCTGCTTCCTTGTAAACCTTTTGCTGACAATAACTATTAGACATTAATGCACAGAAAAATAGTGCCAAAAGGTTCCGTAAATAGCAATTAATACAAAAAGAATTAGTCGATAAATTCATGGTAAAATGGTTAAAATGGTTTGTCAGGAGTTGAATTTTTAAATCGGTGTTAATCTAGAATATGAACGCAAGCTATTCAATTACAACAAAATTATTTAAAATCCATCTAAATTTTTTATATATCATTGCTCTTTAAGTTACTGGTTAATCGGATCGCATTATACAGTATGTTGATCTTTCCGACAGGTAACCGGATTTTATTGAAGAGGTTTTAGCAATCCAACCAATTCATGACGGTCAGTGATGTTACCATCAATGACTATCACTGCAACCCATGGTGCTTCTGTTTCAGTAATCTTTGCCTGCCAGCGGATTATATTATCGCGGTCGAGGTTCAGTTCTTTCTCTGTGTCCATGATGGACAAGTTATCCGTCAAAAGGCGGAAGTGGTGAACACCCTTCCCATTGACCATTGCTTCGATAGTAACACTGGCGGAGGTGTCATTCGTGGTGGCATGTACTTTGGTATCCAATGCAAACGCCAGGCGTAAATCAAGGTGTACTAAACTTGCAGGGAGTAGTACCAGAGTCCGGCTTACAATACCGTTTCGCACCAGATAAGTACCTTCAGGAATGCGGATACTGAACTGTCCTGTGGCAATATCAGGGGTTACCGTAATAGTAATTCCTGACTTTACATCACGGAATTCAACTGCACCTTCGGCTTGTCCCTCAACCACGGCTGGTCCGGCAAGGTCAGCCATCAGGGCTAACCACCTGGAGACGGGGTGAACCCATACCTCCTTATAGTTCGGGTGATTATGCCCAGGCCAGTAAGGTACGTCGAAGTTCTCCCGGCTCTTGATACCAACTGGAAGCGCACCTACAATATCACCGCTCATAGCACTATATAGTTGCTGGTAATCGTAACCTTCACCGTACATGGTACTCTGCGAAAAGGGATTTCGGCCCACTACCCAATGTAACTGGTCTTCTGCTAGCTGGGCAAGGTCGAGAGATCCGCGAAGCTGAGCAGCCGTTGAGATGGCTTTCGCCTGGGACAGCATTGTTCCATAGTTTCCGCGGAAGGTGCCCTGGGGTTGAACCGGGTACACACGAATGTACCAGTCTGTGCCGACTTTGATCCCATTCTGAATCTGCTGGCGCACATTTTCACGGTTTTCTTCACTTGCTGAAAGATATTCATCTACTTCATGAATAGAGTTTGGTAGCATGCGGTATGGTTCAGTGAATTCAGCCATTTTTTTCTGGAAAAACTCAGAGTGTAGTACCACACCAGTGTACCAGCGGATCCAGTCAACGTCGTCAGGAAAGGTATCGCAGAGTTTTGCAAGTGCCATAATGGCTGCCTGCTCATGCCCGCGATGAGAATACTGCTGAAGACGTCCTTTTGCAGGTGAAGTATAGAAAAAGCCAGTAATCGGATACTGTAGCCCGGGTAGAACGGAATGCTGCTGGCAATCTATTATCATTTTTCCTAACCGTTTTGCCTCAGCCTTAAATTGCAGCTGATCAGTAGCCTTGTAGAGGTCAATGGCAGCCAGTACTCCAATTGAAGCGCTTTCTACAACTGATCCTCGGCCAGGCATTCCTTCGACAGCAAATCTGAAGTCCCTTATAGCGCTCTGCAGGTTATCTGACGCCAATCCCGGATCGCTGTCCCTGAGTATACGCGCAGCAATCGCTTCCGCGGCAGAAGCCTGGAAGTTTTCATGCGGGCTATTCTGGGCCTGCGATGTTATATCGTCATTGTCACCGAGAATTCCGTTAGTCCACAATCCCATAGTAGCCCAGGAACAGCGGTAGCCGTCACCAAAACTGGATTTATTTACCCAGTCCAAACCCCACTTAGCTTCTTCAATAAGACGCTTATAAAGTATATCTTCTCCATTTTGCATACGTAGCCTGTCTGCTAACGAGAACATCGCATAAACTGCTTCGGCGGTATTGATGAGGCCTTGCGAAAGATCGCCAGCATCATGCCAGCCACCGTTTATCACGATGCTTCTGCCATTGTGAACAACTGTCCAGTCACTGTGGCAGATACGATGTATGCCTGGGATTTCCATTCCACAACGCTCCACATAAAAGAAATTGATCGCCTTCCAGATTGTTTCCCGCCAGACGTCGTCATCGATCCTAAAAGGTCGGCTGATGGTGTTCCCTGCCTGGATTATATAGTAACCAGGCTCACGGATTTCCGAGAAATCCATTACCTGAAATTCTCCGATCTGAGTTTTTACAAGCTGTACCTGCTTTGTGAGTATGCTTTGTCCGGTTTCCTTTTTGATCACCTGAAATTCATGAACGGTCAGATCGCTAGCGATAGCCTTCTTGACAGTGCCAGTCTGGTACCCTGTATGGCTGAATGCAATATGCTCGGGTGCAACATTCCATCCCTCATATTGATCTGGATCTACCAGTTGAAGTTCCAATTGGTCAATGTCGAATATCAGCGTGTCACTTGCCTGCGGTTCATTGCCCTGCCGTCGTACCTCGAACTTTATTCCGGTCACACGATCTCGTGGAAGATCTGTGATCTCCCAGACAATCTGGTTCCACTGGCGGTTCTGCATTGTCTGTGCAGCCTGGTACACCGGATAAAAGCCGCCTGGAATCTTAATATTGCCTTCGTTATATAAAAAGAGACGTGCAGTCACAACATTCCACCCTTGAAGGTCTGGGTAAACCCATACTGAGATCCGGTTAAACGGTGTCCAGTCTTCACCATCAAAATGCCGCATCAATCCTGCCATTCCATAATTACGCTGATTACTGGGTGACCTGTCATCGGCATATTTAGACTTGGTTAGCATACGCAGGGAGTGTGACTCATCTTTCCAACGCTCACTTGTTAGTATCATCTCTCCCCTTCCCTCAAGTGACCACTGTGCGGTACTTTCCATATTGTCCAATAGACGTGAATTGAGCACTGTCTTATGTAACCACCTTGTATTTGCTGATTCGGTATAGTTCACAGTCATTGGCATGCCTGGAACTTTCTCAGCTGAACCGGCATTAATAGCAGTTTCATGCTGGTATAAAGAACCTGTACATCCAAAAAAATTTAAAACTAATATGATGACTATCTTTTTCATGGAATTTATGCTTGAAACCTTTCAGTCCATTTCCAGCATATAAAAATCAAAGATATTTTTGTTAACTGTCAGAGTTTATAACTGCAAATTTTAAACACACTGGTTTGTTAACCTGAATTTTTCCACCGGTTGAGGTAAGTAAACCAGTTCTTCGATCCCTTTTAAAAATAATGATCTCATTACTATCCTGGTTAGCCACTAGAAGGAAATTACCAGTTGGATCAATCACAAAATTACGTGGTGTCTTACCCATCGTTTGCTGAAAACCAACCAAATGCAATTGTCCTTTTTTATCAATTTTATAAATCACTAACTCATTGGCATCACCGCGATTTGATCCGTATAAAAATTTGCCATCAGGAGAAATATGAATATCTGCTGCGCCCACCCTTCCTTTGAAATCAGGTGACAACATTGTAATCATCTGTTTTTCAATCAATTTCCCATCTTTATAATCAAAAACTGTTATCATTCCCCCCATTTCCGAGATCAGATAAGCAAATTTCATATTAGGATGAAAAACAAAATGCCGTGGACCGCTTCCGGACTTGACTGATACAAAAGCCGGCTCAGCAGGGGTCAATGGCTGAGAAATCCTGGAAGCATCAAACTGATAAATACAAACTTTATCCGTACCCAAATTAGCCGTAATTAAATAATGATTATCAGGTGAAAGAACCGTACAGTGTACGTGTGGGCCCTTTTGCCGGCTTTTATCGATACTGCTCCCTTCCTGCTGTATGAATTGGATATCATTGCCCAGGGAACCGTCTTCCTTTAAAGGAACTGCAATCAAACTTCCACTTCCGTAATTACCAGCAAATACATATTTGTTTTTATCGTCTACTGAAATATAACAGGGGCTTGATCCACTTGAACCTACACGATTCAGAAAAATAAGTTCTCCGGATCCCCGATTAAAGGTAAATGCACTTATACCACCGTCCTTGTTTTCATTTACTGAGTAGAGATGGTTTCCATCTCTACTAATATCAAAGTAGGATGGATTTTCGACTCCAGCGGTTTTCGATTTTAAATTAAAATTTCCTGTCTGGGTGTCAAAATCGAAAACATACAGGCCCTCACTTTCAGTAGAACTGGTGTAAGTGCCTACCACAAGATCGTATGATTTTTTATTATTATCCTCAGCGTATATCAGGTTGCCCAAAATTAATGCCAGGATAAGTGTGATGGGAGTCTTCATGTTTCTAACATTTTTATTTATTTCCCCTTTTCGATTTCACATCAATTGAAGCTTGAAAATTTTCCGTCTTTAAAAAAGGTCACACCATTGTCGGTTCCCATCCAGATAGCTCCATCCTTGTCAACTGTGATGCAGAGTATATTGTTACTTGTCAATCCGTTGTTTTCTGTGAAAGAGGACCAGGAAGAACCTTCAAAAACAGAAATTCCTGCTTTAGTTCCAAACCATAACCTGCCATTTTTGTCACAGGCGATTGCTTGTACAAAGTTATCTATGAGCCCATTATTTCTATTAAATACTGTCCAGTTTTTCAGTGCATTATATCCTATATGTCTTGCAACGCCCATATCAGTACCAAACCATTGGGTTCCATTCTTAACAATGCAAACACTATAGACTTTGTCAGAAGGCATCTCAATAGTACCCCATTGAGCATATTCAGAAGCTCCTGATATTCCATCCACATCATTTCTAAAAAATCTTGACACTCCTCCTCCGTCTGTTGCTACATAAAGAGAATCACCATCAGGACTCGCAGCCATGGCGGTTATTGGAAAATCCTTGAACAATCCTTCGGGATATTTTCTCTGATAAGAATTTGTAAGCCATTTCGTATTGTAGAATGCCGATACTCCTTTATCAGTTCCAAACCAGCGTAAAGGACTCTTTCCAATAGCAACAGAAAGAACATTATCGCTTGAGATGCCTGAATTTTCGGAATAATATGTTGTAGCACCTGTTCTGGCATCAACAGGAAGAGTGGCTACCGTTGCTCCCTGGGGTGTGGCAATCCATAATTCCCGACCATAAGTAGAGATATCGAATGCAAAATCTTTTAGATTCTCATTTGGTACTTTTTTGTTTTTATTATGCATTACCCATTTTACTCCGTCAAAACTGACAATTCCGGCTTCTGTAAGAAACCACTTTGTATTATCGTCATCCACAACAGCCGAATAAAAAGTTTTTGCGGTAAATCCTTCACCAAAAGAGCGATTGGATAAATTTATTTTTCCCCCAGATGGTCTCACAATTACCACGGTATCCGGAATAGAAATCAGTTCGATTCCTTTTCCATAACCCAGGTTACGGGAATATTGTTTCTTCAAAGCATCATTCCAATGTTCATGAACTCCCAGGCTGGATAACGGTTTTCCACTGTTGTCAGGATCGTATAAGATCCCGATTGGCCAATTAGTTGAATCAGCTGCCTGATGAAGGTAGTCATCTACTCCATTCCAGTTAGGATGGATTTCTGATGTATTGTTTGAAGCATTATGCTTATTAATTCCGTTCCATTCTGTTCTAAGGAAATCATAACAAACCGACTCAAGTGCGACCTGATCCTGTGATAAAAATATAGAGTTACTCCAGTCATTGTTGAAAGGAGACATAAAGTATTTAACCGGTCCTTTTGTCTCACTCGCACCACCTCCAAATAAACCATCCACCATGTAAAGCAATGTGTTCTGTCCAAGGTATTTACTACCCATGAGGTCGACCAGAACACGATACCTCTGATATCCTCCATTAGAAGGTTGACCTCTTAAACCTACCAGCGAATAGTGCAAGTGATTGGCTGTAGGACGCGCCACTGAACCAAAATGGTTTTTGGCAGTTAATGAAATACCTGCAGTTAAATGCGGTTTTAGATTGGCAGCATTTATCAAATAATCAGCTTTTTCAATGATATCATAAAGCTTATCATTTTGAGTTTTATCTGAATAAAAAAGGAGATCACTTGACGTTGGAACAATTAGTGTACGCCCATGCATGGTTGAAAATTTGTCGGTATAAACAACATCCGGAAACTCTGCAAACCATATTTCATAATTATGGCCATAAGTGTCTGTCATCGGATCTCCAACCGCTATATCTTCCTGATTTATACCTAATTCATCCACAAGTTCTCTTAATATCTCAAGAACAATATAAGGACCCGTTTCAGTAGGTCCTAAACTTGTTCTTCTTCTTTCTTCATTCGGTTTAAGGACTGTCGGATAAAAGTATCCACTATCCTTATCTTCCTGACTTAATATCCATCTGGAAGTACCCTGGTTAATTTTAATAAATATTTTTTCTCCTTTTGAGTATCCCTTATTATTATGATACTTCCTGTTATTGTGATAACGAAACAGGACGTCCCATGATTCAGCAATTGTAGGCTTGCCACATAGTTTTTTCAAGGCATTGCGAAACATGCTCCCAACCACCTTTTCATTAGTATTTTCCGGTTTCCAGTACCAGTCCTTAGTTTCAAAATTAGTAGTACAGTTTTCGTTTGTGGCCTCAGGATTCCAGATCCATACTACCCTTCCAGGGTTTGTTCCCATGGCTTTACCCATTGGCTGATTTGGTCCGTCATCAGGTTCGAAAACTGAAGCGGGGCTCGCATAAGCATTCTGAGTGACATTGATAATGGAAATAACCATACTGGCAAAAGCAACAAGTAAAAAAGAACCTGCTGCTAAATATCTGGCTCTGTATAGATTTTGCTTGGTCTTCTTTAAACCGTAAGAAATCCCTCCGAGCGAGAGAAGATAAACAACAAATCCTGACATAAATGGAGCTGCTACTTTTATACATGGATAACCTGCACGGGAAGGTTTGGGAATGACTCTAATCAAAAACCAGATGGTAGAAATTATTCCTAAAAGGAAAAATAACAACCTTGGAGGAAAATGATATGCTTCCATCCAATCTCTGATTTTGCTTAATTCTCCTTTTAACTTAAAAATGTCAAACCTATTTTTCTTATTCATTGTCTTATAAATACTTATGTGTTCCTCAATGAGTTACTTTTTTGTCATAACTTCTTCAGGAGAATCTGATCACTATCTATATTATTCTATTTGACCTTAAAACTATATAAGGAAGAATTGGTGGTTATAAAAAGAGTATTACCATCTTTACCTCCGAATGTTATTGAAATGGGACGCTCTTCAACGTTTATCCTGTTGATCTCTTTGCCGTTTTTATCGTATACGAAAATCTGGCCATCGGCAACATAGAGGTTACCATCCTTATCTAGAGCAGTGCTGTATTCACCCCTTGGATGGATTTCTTTCAGATTTGAAAGCTTGCCGTTGGCTGCCACATCCATCTGTACCAACCTTTTCTGAATTTCATCTGAAGCAAAAAATGGTTGTCCCGGGACAGCTGCTGAGAGGGCTGCACAACGTCCGATATCATAAGTTTCCGGAATAATTGTAATCCCATCGGGAGCAAGAAAAGCTGAATCCGGATAATATACAGCAGCTCTGTCAAATGTATAATGCCACCTGCTGGAAGGGTAAAATGCTTTTCTAATATTTTTTATTCCACTGGTGGCGACCCTGGGCATCGGTTTGAATGTTTCATCAGGATTACCCGGATCAAGGGAAACGGCGTATGCAGCCCATCCGCTGTTTCCAAAGCTACTGTACCCAGGATTATCGTCGGGAAGTCTTTTTACTGTTTCCTGTTTACCTCCAACCATATACCCGGGCTGGGGATCATACCTGAATACAATCAGAAGGTTGTCTTTTGTGTCAGTTGCAAGCACAAATGGTTGCAGCGGGTAATCAGCAATCATTGTGGCACTATTGGTCTCGGCTGACCATTTGTAAATCCTTTTCTTCAGAGTCTCGCAAAAATAGATATTGCCCTTGCTATCGCTTGTTATGCCAGTGATAAAATCAAATCCTGATACCAGCCTCTCCACCTTCCCAGGTTGATTGCTGATAGTCAGATAACCAGGTTCTTTACCGCTGACAGTTAGTTTGGCATATTCCCACGGATAAACAGGTAGATTCTTGTTAACATCGTATACGGTAAATTCAGTAACCACCAGTTTCTGTGTGTAATTTTTCACGTTACGGAACTCAATGTTTTCACAATTCCAAATCCTTACCCCAAAGCGTTTAGGAGTAGTTACCCTGATAACTCTGTAAATCCAGAGGTTGCCAAACCGGATATTTTTGCAGTTGGATAGGTCAACCATCTGGCACTCTTTACCTTCGCGGCTTTCCTCCTCAAGTTGGAATGCGTATATCTTCCAGTTTGAAACATTTTCAAACCGTGCCTCATTTCGCACGTGATGCTCAAGCGACATCGCATATATCCTGCTGGGGGTTGATGTGTTGCTGACATATAATCCGGTTGTTGCATAAGTGTTGGCTGTCCAGATGTCCTTCAGTGTTCCGCCTCCATTATTTGTAACCCACAGGCTCCAGTACTGGTTGTCCCAGGCCAGGTCTTTGCCCTGTTCGGCGACAGGGTTGGTGGGTGAGCTTACAGTTCTTTGTCCCATGCCGAATGAGAAACCTCCGGTTTGTTGCCTGCCGGCTCCAGGCGCCTGTGAACCAGGTTGTTGTGATATCCTCTCTTGCTGAGCCTGCGTTTGAGGAGTTACTGGTTGATCTGTTTGCTGCCTGGGAACAGGTCTGCGCATCGTTCCATGACCACCAACAAACTTAACGTCATTCATCAGTGATTTTTGTCCGGCCATCCATTTGCAGGCTACTGCACGGTAATTATATCCACCTGTACACAATCCTATACCGTTAAGGATATCGTCACCTCCCTCAGATGATTCAAGAAGGGATTTTGGCCCACCGAAGCCGCTGAAAGCAGGTTCGCTCTCTTTCAGGATAAACTGGGTCGCCATTGGGTGAAGCCCGATGAGCTTTGTCCCAGGCTTCATTTTCAGTGTAGCGGTAAAACGATACCAACCCTGTGGAACATAGATATTTGAATAATTTGCCACTGCATCCTGGAAGATCTTTGTATCATCTGTTTCACCATCTCCTTTCGCTCCAAGATCCTTTATATTTACCCAAGTCTCCATGGGCGGTAAGGCTGGAATGTCCCTTTCAAGTTTCAGAGGAAACTGCTGTAACGGTTCAATTTTACTTATGGTCCTAAATTCCGAATTTGTGGCCATATCGCCCATTACCAGACCATAAGTGAATTCTTTTACCTTGTAGGTCTTAAGTGATGATTCGATTTTTTTACCACTTTGACGGAATTTTACAATTACAGGCACATTTCTGCAGTCTATATTAAGCAGGTTAACCTGTGATAGGGCATTTTCTTCCCGGCTTATTATAACCCCTGCTTCAGTAACATTGTCAAAAAGGCAGTTCTCCATGTAAAGGCGGTCTATATCATTTTCCCGTATCTCAACTGCGACAGGAACATTCTTAACATGCATGTGGACAATGGCAAATCCTGTGCTATGGCATTGGATAGCTGCCTTACGCTGTCCTTCAAAATAAGTGTCAATCGTCATCATCGGCCAACTAGGCGATGGTTGTCCGCATATAATACCATAATCGCCTCCATAGAATTTAACATTTTCCATTTCGTTCCCAACCTCTGATATCCCTGCTTTGCCCTTACCTACATTAATCACCATATGACTTACAAATCCATGCTGTGCATAGTGGGTTCTCATGGCCACTGCAAAAGGATTCCCGTCTTCTATCCTGAGGTCGATGTTTGAGATGGCGCTGTAAAAAGTACCTGCTCCAGCGTCTCCCGGTTGTCTACCTTCAGTAACCATACCTCCTGTAAAAAAGATCATATATTTTTCCGGATATCTGCTTTCCGTATCCTGAACCTGATATCCCGGGGAATTTTTTGCTAAAATGATCTCCGGACGGATTTTTCCATAGCCAATTAGTCGTATTGATCCTGGTATGTATATCGTTTTGCTAATCAAATATTTACCTTCAGGAATAAACAGAATTCCGAAGTTCTTTTCAGTTTTCACCTTGTTGATGGCTGTTTGAAGTGCGTCGGACACATCCATTTTACCATCAGCTTTGATATTAAAGTTCTCCGGGGTGAAATAAAATGCCTCGGTATCATTCGGCTTCTGTGTATACACAGATTCACTTTTCACTTTGCCAGTCTGGGCCGCAAGTATCCCGACACTGAAAAGCAAGAGCCAGGTTAACAGGATTTTAATAAGTTTCATGAGCAAGTATTATTAAATGTAAAAAATACAATATATCGATTGTTATCACTTTTTTACATAGAAAGGCACATTGGCAGTACCCGCTTTGTCCTTTCCGTCATAAACATAGGCAAAAAGCCTGTATTCGCCTTCTTCTTTGGGTGAGACAAAAACCAGTTCGCCATCGATATCAGACACTGTTTCAAAGGTTACGCCATCTGGTTCTATTTCCCTGGCTCCTCCCTGACTGCGCTCTATTACTTCTTTCAGCATAACCCATTTTATAGTCAGAGGATCATTGTTCGGGTCAGAGGCAAATACTTTTACAGTGCACTTAATTCCTGGTTTCAGATAAATGTTGTCAACAGCATTCTTAACTTCTATTTTCAATGAATCGACTTTTGGTGCCCTGTTTTCCGGGTATTTTCCTGACCAGTATCTTGTAAGCTCATCAACTACTGCAGTCGCTTCGCCTGATTTAAGGAACATTCCATACCATGTTGGCGTTCTTTCCTGTTTCTGCCCCCACAGGAATACATAGCCGCCCAGACATAATCCGGTAGGATCCTCTACGATTCCTTTCTGGATCCTGTCATATATACCCGCAGCTTTTTTAGCGCTCGGTTCTTCAATTTCTCTCCCCCATTCAGTGCGTGGCATTTCCCAGTGGCCTACAGGTCCATATTCCGTGATTGCAAATGGTTTGGTTAATTCGGCTGCCTTCACTATTTCAGGCATCCTTGCCAGTGCGCCATACACTTGCAGCGAAATGAAATCAAGATCGGGACAACGTTCGAGTGCCACCCTGATATGCTCTTTTGAAGCGCCGGCAAATGTTGTTGTTACGGGATGATTTGGATCCTCCTTGTGTATGTAATCAACAATATCTTTTAATGCATCGTACACTTTTGGATTTACAGGGAGTCCCCTGTTTGGGCTCAGATTTAGTTCATTGCCGACTACCCAGCAAAGCAGACTTGGATGATTTTTATACATTTCGACTGCTGCAATGTTTCTCCTGTATTGTTTGCCTACTGCTGCAGTGTCGTCATAATTAAATCCATGAAGCTCCTGCCCCATGCCTAATCCCATTGCAACCATCAGATTGTATTTATAGGCTGTATCGAGCATAGATGTCCCGTTACCGGAGGACCAGCTCCGGACAGAATTTCCACCGGATTTATGAAGTAAAGCCAGTCTTCCGCCACCTCCTGCACCCTTCAGCTCAAAAAGCTTACCATTAACATAGAAGTTATATTTCCCGTCAACTGCCTTTACTTGAACTTTGGAAGGAGTCTGCATGGGATCTTTCTCTTTGCATGCAGCAAAAAGAAGCACTGCCATTGTGACCAATGCTGCAATTTTCAAATTGTTTTTCATAGGTGTCATGTTTAATTTTTACTTAAGTACTTTAATCCTCAGGTCAATTCAGTTGGAATAAATTTACCATTGTTTCTTTCGAATTATTATAACGAATCAAGGTGGACCTTACTCCATATGTGGCCCGGATTAATTTTAAGTGTTTCGGCAAATTCTGTTTTAGCGTTTGCCTTATCACCCAATCCTTCGTACGCAAGTCCTGATAAATAATGATTCAATGCCAATCTGGTTTCACCCGACTGACCACCCTCAAACTGGGTAAAGAATCCACTTTCACCTCTCCTGCTCTGTATATTATCGAGCATGGCCTGAAACAGTTTCTTTGACTCTTCTATTTTACCCAATTCTTTCAAGGCCATTCCCTGATAGTAAAGGTATTCACGGTCAGAGCCGTCGCCTTCAATATTTACATCCAAAGCTTTCTGAAACAGGTCATTAGCTTTTGAGGTCTCGCCTTTCTTCTTATAAATATATCCCAGCAAATAGTTAAACTGAGCCGTCCTGCCACGGCCAACAAGTCCGACCGGATATGCCTGCGCTGTTTCAATATCCTTCAGAGCCTTATCATATCTTCCTTTTTGGAGTGATTCAAGACCCCTGAGGGTATAGGCATTCAGATAAGCAGCCTGCATTTCTCTGGCACCTTCTGATTCCTTTATTGTGTTGGTGGTCAGAATGCTGATAGCCTCATCATATTTACCGTATTCAACCGTGCGTGTAGCCAGGCGCAATAATGCATCAGAACGTTTTTTTGCAGTTGTCATATTTGCTTTAAGATACTCATATTTCTTCTGTGCCGGGACCTTGGTAAGCTCGTATAAGGCATCGACCTCTACCAGAAGCCTGGGATCATCACTTTTGCATGCTATTGCATTATCCATGCTTGCTAGGGCCTTGGTATAATCTTTCTGAATATCCCTGTAGGCCAGCGCCAGATTCCTGTGAACAATATAAAATGAATTGTCGAGTTTGCTTGATTTTTCCCATTGAGCTATAGCCTTTTCCGGCTGATGCTCATACAAAAGATTCCCAAGATAATAGGGAGCGCGGGCATCAGAAGGATTTAATTTCATTGCATGCTCCAGGATCTCAATTTCCTCTGCACGGAATGGGTAACAATATGTAGTTGGCATTTTGTTTGCCTTCTGATAATAACTCAGAGCTTTGTTCTCGTCGCCCAGCTTTGCGTGGAAATAGCCAAGATAATAATAGATCATCGGGAAAGTAGCCCCTTTGTTCTCGAGACGTGAGAGAAAATCAGCTGCTTCACCGTAAAAACCGCAGTTGCTGTAATATGTTGCCAGCTCAAGATATGACTGGACATTATCCCGCATCACCCTTGTTAACTCCTGAAGATCTGAAGCTGCCAGCCCGTTGTTGCCTGTCTGCAAGTTTATCAAGTACGATTCATTCAAAGCCTGATGATCGATCCTGTAATTTTTCAACGTAGTTAAAACCAGTTCCTTTGCAGCGTCGAGATCACTCATTTTCCTCAAAGCGATTGCCTTCAGGTCGAGTGCCCTGGGATTATCCGTATTTGTGCTTATCGATCTGTTAAGATGATCGAGTGCAGTAGCGAAATCACCCCGTATACAATCAATCTCAGCAAGCTGATAATATGATGCCGAATGCCATGCTGAAGTCCAACTGGCCTGGTAGAAATAATCGTATGCCTCGTCGGTTTTACCCAGGGCTCTGAGCGCCACACCAAGATAATAGAGGCCTTCGCCGTCTTTTGGTCTGGTGTAATTTGATGTGATGCGTGCTACTGCAGTCCTTAGATATTTTTCTGCCTCGGCCCATTTATAATCTTTTATACTTAAGATCCCCAGCTGGGTGTTAACCCTGTAATCACCAGGATCGCGCTTAAGAGCTTCATTATAATAAGGCATCGGATCGACTGAGGCATTGTAAAACTGATTGATCCTGAGACCTGCCAGATAAAGTTCCTCAACAGATTTCATTTCTTCAGGAGGAGATAATGCTTTCAAGGGTTCCGGTTTCGGATAGTCTGGCGGGTGATGTTCGGCAGGCTTGTAGGAAAGCAGAATATTACCTTTAGAATCCTTCAGTGATATATCCAGATCGTCTTCTGTCAATCCAGCAGGAGCTGGAAGATCAGCCTTGAAAGGCTCTGACGGACTAATAATGACCGACTTCAGTAGTAATGTTTGTCCTTTTGTTGATTTCAACAGTACGACTGCATCCGTATGAGGAGAGGTGGTATTGATCCTCAGTTTCACTGTCTTATTATCAACAATTTCGAGATTCAACGCCCCGTTACGGTTAGCGAATTTCAGACCTTCAAGCTCTCTGACAGGGAACCAGATCATCGTTCCCAGTTTTGTTTCATATGGCTGGAGCCAGCTGTAATCAGGCTGATTATCAGTATAAAAGCCGGCCATCAACTCAATGTATCTGCCCGAATTGTCAGTAAGCCCGTTATTTGTCCTAAGACCGGAAGCATTGTTCCCGTCAGCCCAGTACTTCATCCCAGGACTCACGTAATGGTTGCCTACCCATACAGTACCTGCCTGCTTTTTATGATCGTACCCCCCGAAATAATCCTCTTTGGGATCCCATGAAAAGAATGATGAGGGTATGCGGGTATTCATCCACCAGCTTAGATCCATACCAGTAAATTCATAACCGTTAAACCTGCTGTCGGCGATCGGCCAGGTGGTCATATCGCGCTTCCCATGATAGGTTACATACTGGACCGAAGGTGGAAAAATCACCTGGTAGGTTGAATCACAATGAACTGCAGGATTGGCCCAGAAAAGGAAAGAGTTGGAAATGGCGGTTTTGTTAAGCGGATGAATGGTCATTTCGACAAGGGAGCAATTAGGATAAATCGTGTATCCGACAAGAGCGCTCATGCGATGCCTCCTGTCAGTGGTGCTTATCCAGACGGTCTTGCTGCCGTCAGTATTCTCATCAATCTTATAATCCATCGGTTCAATTGTATTGGGTCCGTGATGATGCGGATACCCCCAGGCAAGACTTCCTGAGATCCAGTTGCCGACCATTCCTATCAGTGATGGTTTAACTACTTCGTTATGATAAAACCATTTATAATTATTTGTCTTATCCACAGCATAATAGATGCGGCCTCCAAGCTTGGGCATTATACCAAGATCAATAAATTCATTTTCCACATGTATATAAGGATAATCTACGTCTGTTTTGATTGTAGTCTGATTATCATCATAGGGATACGGGTATATTCTGCGTTGCACCCCCTGGTGGCTTCGCCCCTCATAAAAACGGGGCATCGGGTTAGGATCTCCGTTCTTATAAGTAGGTATGGTCATGATCTCTTCCTGAACTTTTACCTGTCCCATCACTATGAATGACGGTAGCAAAATCACAATTATGAAAACAGATCTAAGCGATAGTTGTTTCTTAAGAAGATTTATTATTAAATTCATAGACATTGGAATTAAGTTAATATGTTTAGTTCATTTTTTGTATTTCACCAAATATTGGATATTTGTCTGAATCAGATTTATGGTCTTATAATAGTCCCATCTCTTTTCCGCACCGTCCAGTTTCCGGCGCTATTAGTTATCGGATATTTTGCTGCTAATTGCTCATTTATATCTATCCCCAGGCCTGGTGCTTCATTGACGAATATATAGCCATTTTTCTTAGTAGCACACCCAGGGAATATCTCACGCAGTAGATCTGAAAAAACACCTCCCCCTTCCTGCAGCCCAAAATTCCAGCAAGCCAAGTCCATATGAGCCTGAGCTGAATGTCCAACTGGTGAAACATCACCGGGACCATGCCATACCGTTCTTACATTAAACCATTCACCTAACCTGGCAACCTTCATAGCCGGAGTTATACCTCCAATCTGCGAAATATGGATGCGGATATAATCAAAATAATGATTTGACATCGGTTCTAAGAACTCATTGATATTATTAAAAAGTTCACCCATAGCAAAAGGCACAGTCGTACTTTCGCGCATCTGTTTCCACCAATGCGTGTTTTCAGGAGATAGTGGATCTTCAATAAAGAAAGGACGATATTCCTCCAGGTGTCTGCACAAATTAATAACATCCAATGGCTGACAACGTTCGTGAATATCATGACACAATTCAATTTCCTCCCCGCATTTTTTTCTCACTCCTTCAAACATCTTAGGTACAGCTCTTAAATAAGCCTGGTCATCCATAAAACTATCCCTGGGCATGCCAAATCCTGCGTCTTTAAAGTCAGGCTTACTACCAATGGTTCCTACTCCACCATATCCACCTAACTGAATTCTGACATGACGCTGGCCAGCTTCCATCTGTTTCAAAACATTATCTGCAGTTTCTTCAGGTGTCTTACCACTCACAGAAGTGTAAGTATCGACAGCAAAACGGCATTTACCGCCCAAAAGCTGGTATAAAGGCATATTTGCACGTTTCCCTTTTATATCCCATAATGCCTGGTCCAGGCCACTTATAGCATTATTTAAAACCGGACCGTTTCTCCAGTATGAACTAACATAAAAAGATTGCCACATATCTTCAATATTATCGGCATCCCGGCCAATGCAAAAGTCTGGCATATATTTATCAATGGCAGTAACAACGGCTTCTGCCCGCTGGGTGAAAGTAGCACAACCCAATCCATATAATCCAGGTTCCGTTGTTTCTACTTTTACTACAACGAGATTCGATCCCCCAGGTTTTGTACCGATGGCTTTTACGCTCTTGATCTTAATAGGTGGTAAACCCGTCGGAGGCTTATTCAAACTTTCCTGCCCTTGTACCGGTGCAGATGAGATATTCCTGAAACCTCCGGTTAAAAAAGCTGCCGAACTAAGCCCAAGGATTTTCAGGGCATTACGTCGTCCTGTAACTAATTGATGTCCTGTTGTTTTCATATTTAATACATTTTAATTTTATATATATGCAACTCAATAAACTGCTTTTTGTTTACCAGGTATTGTGCGGTGTCATCCGTTCATGACTTGTATATTTTTTAATTCATCCGATAAGTTTGTAAAAGAGTATTCTGAATAAGTCACAATTTTACTTTTTCAGCAACTGGTTAGTTGCCAGTACCAGGAACATAAAGTCCGTTTCGCCTCCCCCCATCACATATTCTGTCTGCTGCCACAAAAAGCTCCAGTTCTCCTTTAATTCAGGAAGGTCAGGCCTGATAATCGCTGTACCGGAAGCAACTCCCCCTGGAATATAAGAAAGATCAGCCCGGTTTACGCCATATGCGGCAGTCAGGGATTTTACTCCTACCCCTGAAGCAAAGGAGGCAGTATTAATGCCCGGATGACATCCTAGTACGAAATTCAATGCATTGTAGATCCGATCGGGTTTAAATACACCAGGGAAACCGGTAACCAGAAAATAATGACGAACACCTAGTGATTGGATAGTCCATCCAGCACCCCAGATATCCGGTTTATAGGGAATGCCAAAGGGATTTTCGGCATTTTCTTTTTCAAGCTGTGCGGAAAAATCCCTTACAGCCTTATCCATTTCCTTACGGAAGGTGATATCTGTAATATCCTTATAAACCATACCTACAGCCCAGGCAGTTCCCTGCATATGAGTAAGAATAAAGTCTTTATGTGATGTTATCGTATCCAGATAAGCTTTATTCTTTGTGGTTAAATAAAGTTCAGCTGCTGCTGCAATTCTTTCATTCCTCATTGTTTTTTGACTAGCAGTTTTGTAAAGGTCTTCAGCTGCTGTCAGACATTCGGCAGCCATTTCCGGACGGTAACTCTTTAACGCACGTGCTGCAGAAGCCAATGTAGCTGCACCGGTCAGTTCATGCCCAGGACTATTTTCGGTGAAGACCCAGTTGTCATCCAGCACTGCAGAATGGTATGCTGTTTTTGCCCCTTCGGGCAGGTCGCGGCTATATATCAGATTATCAGTTTGTGCACTGCCATCACCCTGGAGTCCATATTGCTTATTTGTAGGACTTATCATACCACGGTACAGCCTGCCTAATGCTTTGTATCCACCGAGGATCGTCAGCACTCCATGTTCCACCTGTTGCAGGAAGTCGGAAACGCCGTCCGGCTTATGAATGGTCACAATCCTTTTTTGCTGATCCACTGTTGTTGCATCCAGATCTATACCGAAGAGTTCATGCATCATGGCCAGCCGCCAGGTAGTCACCGCCTGGGATTCTATACGCAGGTCGTAATCTCCAGCATCATGCCACCCACCCCGGTCTAGGAAAGGAACATGCTCGGGATGCTGGAATTTTGTGAAGGTTTCCGGTCCCTGCCGATAACCATCAAAATGAACATGATCTGTTGGTGCCATGATTGCGTCGTCGAGGTGGCACCAGTCATGCCATACTCTTGAGCCCTGCTCCACCCGCATATGACACATCTGTACAGGAAGGAAGTATTCCAGCGTCGGTTGCCAAACGTACCTGTCATATATATCATCACTGATCCTGAAAAGATTAGAAATAACATTGCCATACTGTATCATATACATGCCAGGATCCTTCAAGCTGCTGAAATCACATATTGCATAGTTGTACCGCAGATATTTCCCCCATAAAACTGCTGGTGCGGAAAAAACCTTGGTTCTTTTACCATCCGGGTTGATCTTCATGATATCGATAGTCCCTGTTCTGTTGGTACGTTTATCTAACTCGATGACGGCTTTTTTGGATTGATTCGGCAGGTACCCGACCTGACTGATGTGGATAACCGGATCGTAGATGAAATCTTTTTGTGGCATTGCCTCAATTTCCCATTCGATAACACCTTTGGTTTGATCAGGCGGAATGGCTGTTCTGATAACGAACCAACCAGCTTTACCGTTACTCCGGCCATCCACAAGTTGGAGATTACCTTTCAATGCCCTGATTGTCAGTCGCTGACTTTCTACGTCTGGTGCGACAACCAGTACTTTACCTTCAGCGTATGGTTCCAGATCTGCTCCTGACATAGGACTATAGGAATCAGTGGGAAAAATTCCAGTCTGACCATCCATATTCCAGCTTTTACCAAATAGTATTGCAGGGAAGAGTTCCAGCTGGAACCAGGCTCTCCCTACCCAGTTCTCAGGTAACGGCTGATCCAGGTCTGCAGTTACTACAATTTTTTGTCCCTGAGCTTTCACCAGTATATTATATTGTAATGGGATTCTTGAATAATTCAGCTGAGTTTGGATAGTGCCTGCCGCCCGGTCAACTTTTTTAGGTCCAACTTCGGCTGCACCGCCAAGGCGTATATCGCCATTGGCGGCCACCCGCACTCCGTTCTGTACAATGGTGATACCACTCTGATGACCACCGGGATAATAATCTTGAAATACTATGATATCAAGTCCGGGCATCTCAAAATAATCCTGGTCATTGATGGATAAGGTGGTTTGCCCCTGAGCTGGAACAAAAATACAAAGGTTTATAAGGATGCTCAGGCAGATGAAGTTGAAAACCGATTTGTTTTTCATGATCAAAAAATTAAGTTTGAAAAAGATAACATTATTAACAAATAAGAACTAGGAAATGAAAGTGCTGTAATAATCCCTTTTCGCTGCTTACGAGGTCACCGCTAAAACAATATGAATTATTCAACCCTGCAAACCTTATAGCATTTATTTAATTATAGAGGTAAGCGAGTAATTCTAACATACGGAATGCAGGTTGCCCCCAAATTTCCTTGTAGTTGTGTAAAACAGATGCTTTCCAGTATGGAATATCAAGGTCATCCCTGGTCAGGATACCAACAGGAAGACCTCCAACGACATCACCTGTGAAAACAGCATATTGAGGTGTGAAATAGTATCCTTCACCATACATAAGGCTCTGGCTGAAAGGATTTTTCCCCTGCATCCATTCAATCTGTGAAAGTGCAATTTTATGCATTTCCGGATCTTTTAAAAGCTGATTTGCAGATGCAAGCCCTATGCCGGGCGAAAGGATTACTGAGCTGTTACCCCTGAAGGCCTGCCATACCGGGAACATTCTCAAATAGTGATTATCATCCAGTTTAACACCCTGCAGGATCTGTGCATCATCAGCAGTACCATTTAGCTTGTAAATATTTGCAGGGATCATGAAATAAGGTGCAGTGAGTTGCGCGATGGTCTTAAGATAATTTGCATGAAGCTCAACCGATTTGAACCACTGAGGGTATTTTTCATGATTCGGGAACAGCTTGCACAATTCAACAAGACCTAAAATAGGTGATGCAGCCGGGCAGCTATGGTTATATCCGAAAAACCTGTCAGTTCCCTTATTCATATAAAAGAATCCGCTCAAGGGAATATTCCAGTTCATCGGTTCAACCTGCTGATATGTAAGAAGCGAATCTGCATAACCTATGGTCCGGTTTTTGACTTCCTTGCTTCGTGTCAGTCCATACAATTTAGTTCCGGCCAATATCGCAATTGATAATCGCTCTGTATTCCACCTCTGCGGATTGGCAGCCAGAAGGTCCCAGTATTCAATGGCATACTTTTTCGATTTTTCAGCTAATTCAGGATTAGTCTTTTTTAATGCCAGAGAAGCTTCTACATCAGCAATTATCGCATAATAATTGTCGTTGGTGCTCGCTCTGTCTCCTGGCTGAATCGGTTTATCATCAAAATTCCCTATTACTCCGTCAGTATAGCAGTCATGAGTAGTCCAGCTTATGACCTGCAATCCGTCAAATCGGTTTTTATGAAGCCACTCCAGGCCCCACATTCCTTCCTCGATCAGGCGGTCTGAAAGCCTTTTGTTTTCCTTCTGATATTGCCGGGCAAGCCTGAAAAAAGCGGCAGTTACACTGGCTGTCTGCCAGTAAGACTGCGACAAGTCGCCTGCATCATGCCATCCACCGGCCATAACAATAGTATCTCCATTGTAAACAGTGTACCAGTCAGTATGACATTTCAGGTGAATTCCAGGTTGGTCATATCCGCAGCGCTGAACGTAAAAATAGTTGGTAATCTTTTCAATTATTGGCAGCCAGGCATCATTATCAATGGGAAAAGGTTTTGATTCAATATTGCCATATACTATTTTGTATTTCCCCGGAATGTTAACCTCAGAAAAATCAAAGACCGAAAACGCACCTATCTGGCTTGTCTGCTCAAGAACATCCTTTTCTAATACAGTGTTATTTGTTGCAAGGTCAACAACCTTGAATTTATCTTCGCCTGTCAGTGAAGTAAAAGCTGTTTTTCTTTCTTTACTGTTATACCCGGAGTGGGAAAAAGAAATAGCTTTATCAGTACCCCATCCTTCATAATAATCGGCCTCTACTGTTTCAAGTATCAGGTTGTCAACATAATATATTATAGTATCTGCAGCATCAGGTTCATTTCCCTGAAGCCCGTAACTAAGAATTATTGCGGTTACTTTGTCGTGGGGCAGATGAGGTATCTCCATCACCAGCTTGTTCCACTGGTTGTTTTTCAGCATAACTGTATGCCAGCCTTCCTTACCATATTTATCCGGGACATTCCCTTCGTTATTCAAAATCATGGTTAAGTATAACTTCCGGAAACCTTTGAATTGAGGATATACATTGACTGAAATACGGTTGTATTTAGAAAAATCCTCTTTGTTGAATTTGCGGATTAGATTTTGCCTTCCCCAGTATCGTCCGTTAACTCCCGTGCTTATTGGCAGTTTTGTAGGTGAGATAAACTTAATGGAGGATTTACCTTCAATCACTTTTTCATCTGAAAGACTGATAGCTGCAACATTTTCCCTTTTGCCGAAAGAGAGTTCCCAGTTTTCGAGTGATTCCATTCCGTCTATAAGAACAGACTCAAGAATTTTTTTATGGTCCCATTTATACTGGATACTGTTGGTAGTATCCATTGGCATGGGCTTATGCTCATAGAGGTAAGTACCAAATTCTGTTTCTTTAGTTTGCTTTGAAGTACAAGCGCCTGCAATCAGGAGAACAATACCTGACAGAAATATTAACTTTTTCATAATCCATTTGATTTATTTTATTTCAATTCATAAACACGTACATAGTCAACAATGAATTCCTGCGGGAAAATTGAATCATCAATTCCAGGTTCTCCCCTCCAGTTATTCCAGAGTGCAAGGTTCAATATTATGTATTGAGGCGCAAAGAAAGGCCATTCGCCAATCCCTTCACCTTTCGATTTACATGAGAAATACATTTTATCATCAAAATAGAAATCCATCCTGTCGTTGTACCATTCGACCGCGTAAATATGAAAATCTTTCCAGGGATCTTCATAAACGATCTTGCCGCCCCGGCCGGTCCCTTTTGTGTGGTTGTAATCGCGGGTATGTACATTCGAAGCAATGGTATTGGCATCGTGACCCCAGTATTCCATAATATCTATTTCACCGCATGCAGGCCAACCCCCGGTGAGACCAAGTGTCCAGAATGCTGGCCATACACCTCTGCCTTTGGGAAGTTTTGCCCTAGCTTCAACGCGTCCATATGTAAATTCATATTTCCCTCTTGTGTTAATCCTCGCCGAGGTATATCTTTTTTCACCTTCAACATCTTCAATACGGCAGGTAATTGTTAGCTTCCCTTCAGCTACATTTACATTTTTAGGATCGCTGGTATAATATTGGGGTTCGTTGTTGGCTCTTGCTTTGCCAAGTTGAAAGTTCCATTTATTCGCATCAGGCAGACCATTATAATCAAATTCATCACTCCAAATGAGTGTTTTCACCTGCATTTGATTATTCGTTTCTTTTGATTGGCAATACGCCAGTATCGGTAACATTAAACCTGCAAGTAGCAAGACCTTCTTCATAATCAAAGAGTTGTGTACTACATGGTCAATTATGTCTCCATATGACATGTTCTCACCTTTATTTGCACTTTTAAAAAATATTTGTTTCATAGTGACATGTTTTGATTTGTACTATATAGATTAGTTCCATCATAGTTTTGTTTTATAGTTGAATGTTTTTCAAATGGTCACTGTTTTATTCATAGATACTTCTATTATTTATTTAAAAATGTAGCACTTACATACGATCCAACAATTTCCTTGCGCAAATCCGGGTTCTTATCAACAGAAATTACAGCAACATAAGGCTTATTCAGGTCTGTAACTTTCAACTCCAGGTCTATTTTTTCCGTCTTGTTGCCTGACAGGTCAACTTGCTTTTTGTCAAAATTTGCCTTTGCATTAAAAGCTTTAATCTCAACCTCATGTTTGTCCGTACCTGTAATCGTAATCGTTACGTTTACTACCCCCTTATCCGACTGAAGGGTTTCTGTTTGTATTTGTACGTTTTTACCAAGGTCCTGTCTGATGGGGATGGTTTGATCCTGATAAGCATAGACAGATACTGCTCCCAGAAATCTATTCACCGGTTCCACCCAGATCTCCTTGACAGTGGCTTCGTTGGTGGCTGACCAATACGGATCATCGCCCGACATGCAGTCCATTCCAACGGGTAATGACCCAACAAGATCCTTTAGACGAGAGGCAAACTGTGGTGCAAAATCATATCCTTCACCATACATCAGGCTTTGCCCGAATGGATTAGCTCCAAAAACCCACTGCAATTGTTTCCCGACAAGCTGCATACCTTCGGAGTCATTTCGCAACCTAGAAGCTTCAGCTAGTGCCCAGCTACTGGACATGTGGATATTGGTACTGCCGTGAAACAGATTATCGCGCCAGATAGGAAACGTACGTAACATATAATCTTCGTTCAGGGGAGTACCGTCGTTGTACTGACGTAGATTATCCTCGCGTTGTTGTATATTTTGTTCTTCGCGACTTCTCTCACCTTGTCCCTCCATGATTTCCGATTTTTTCCACACCGAATTTGGCAACAGATCATATGGAGATGCAATCTGACTACCCCGTTTCATAAAGAAATCACTGTAAAGCACTGCTGCACTGTACCAGTCAATCCAGTTTTCGTGCTCAGGAAATTCCCGGCATAGCATGGCTAATGCAATCATCGGAGCCTCCTCAAATGCGGTGTGATTATTATGTATTACTCTTTGGTGATTTGTATTTGTATAGAAATAACCCGTAATGGGAATACCATCCAGGAAATTCTGTTCCTGGCACTGCATCAACAGGTTGCCAAAATGAATAGCCTGTTCTTTGTACTTTTCGTCGCCGGTCATCTCTCCCAGCAGCAACGATGATGTTACTCCCCAGGCCGCTTCCTGGTAGCCTGCCTGATCCCATTTGTCGCGTGAAGCCATTGCAGCCTCCCAATCCTCTATTGCCGCAACACGTGTCTTACCTGCCAGCTCGGGATTTGACTTCTCAAACATCCCCGTTGCCTTGCACAGTACAGCTGCTCCAAGAAAATTTTCCCAGGGCACATTACGGGCAGGTGAAACAACATCATCAATGGTACCGACCTGGTTGTCCGTATAGATCCGCATAACACTGAAGCTCATATGAAAACCGTCACCAAACCGTGTCTTCAGAAGCCATTCAAGTCCCCACTCAATCTCCGAACGTATCCTCTCTGCCAATTCACTAACGTCCTTACGTTCCTCTATAATTTCAAGGTTACGCATCATGGCAAAACATGACATTGCTGTACGCCAGTGACCCTGAGAAAGGTCTCCTGCATCGTGCCAGCCACCATTGATGATCTTTTTCTCTTCTCCGCGGAAACCCTGCCAGTCCTTATGGCATTCCAGGTGGACACCCGGTACTACAAATCCGCAACGTTCGCAGAAGAAAAAGTTTATCGCTTTAAAAACTGGTTGTATCCATATGTCTTCGTTAACAGGAAACGGATTCGATTCCAGGTTTCCACAGCGGATGCGGTAAATGCCCTCTTTCTGAAGATCAGAAAAGTCAAGCTGATGAAATACTCCGTTTTTATTTTCAACAACCTTAACATTGCCAGAAAAAGCAACACTATCGTTTTGATTTATCAATTGGAAATTATCACCGGCATCACTCCCCACCATGGCAATTTTTAAATCCCCGGGACGGTAACCAACGTGGCTGAATGAAAATTTCTCCGGTGCAACTGTCCACCCTTCATATTGATCGGCAACAACACGCTGGAGCTCCAGCCGGTCGATATCATGTGTCACGATACCCTCTTGTTCAGGCTGGTGCCCTATTAACTCCTGGCTTATGCTGAAACGTGTTACACTGTCCCGCTCCAGATGTGGCATCTCAAAAAGAACGTGATTCCACATACCCGGTTTAAGGTCCTGGATAACATGTCCTCTTCTGGGGGTTGTTGCATTGCTGACAGTTCCTTCGTTCGTAATCGACAGAGAGAGGCAATAAGTAGGCATCGACGTCGGATGTACGTAAACCCAGAATGAAATCCGGTTAAATGCTGACCAGTCCTGAGGTGTTTCAAAACGTTTCACCAAGGTTGTAGAGCCTCCTGAACCACCAATGAATGAGTTCCATTCGCTTCGGTTTCGGGGCAGTCTATAAAACGCTGTGTCACGTAATGAGGTACGGAATCGTAAGGACTGCTTGCCGTCTTTTGCCCGATCCTTCGTATAGCTTATTTCTCCTATTCCTGTAACCGTCCACCCTGTGTCACGCTCCATATCGTCTAACAAACGGGAATCAAGAACAGTTTTCTTTTCCCATTGGGCCATCAATGAATTCTCCTCGGGAACTTCAAGGGGGAATGATTCAAACTCACCAGAATTTTTGTGAGCATTGCAGGAAAACAATGCGATTGATAATAATATCAAAAAGTAATTCTTCATAGCAAAATAAATTATGGTTTAATAAACGATCCTACTATTTCCTTACGTAAATCCGGATTCTTATCAACAGAAATTACACTTACATATGGCTTGTTCCGGTCAATAACATTCAACTCCAGGTCTATTTTTTCTGTCTTGTTGCCTGACAGGTCTATTTGCTTTTTGTCAAAATTTGCTTTTGCATTAAAAGCTTTTATTTCTATCTCATGCTTTCCTTTCCCCGTAATTGTAATCATAACAGCTACAACTCCATTATCTGACTGAATTGATTCTGTTTGTACTTGTATGTTTTTACCCAATTCCTGTCTTTGGGAGACAAATTGATCCTGAGAGTAATAGACTGACACTGCTCCGAGAAAACGGCTTACCGGTTCCACCCAGATCTCCTTGTATGTTGCATAGTTGGAGGCCGACCAATACGGTTTATCTCCCGACATACAGTCCATCCCAACCGGTAATGATCCGACAACATCTTTAAGACAATAAGCAAAATGGGGTGCAAAATCATATCCTGTACCATACATCAAGCTTTGCCCGAATGGATTGGCCCCAAAAACCCATTCTAATTGTTTGCCTACAAGCTGCATCCCTTTGGAGTCATTTCGCAACCTGACAGCCTCAGCTAATGCCCAGGTACCAGACATATGGATATTAGTGTTGCCGTGAAATGTAGCATCACGCCAGATAGGGAATGTTCGCAACACATACTCTTCGTTCAGAGGGGTACCATCATTGAACTGTTGCAGATTGATCTCACGGCGCTTTTCATCCTTTTCTGCCATGATCTCCGATTTTTTCCATACTGAATTTGGCAACAGATCATATGGAGATGCAATCTGACTGCCCCGTTTCATGAAGAATTCACTATGAAGCACTACGGCGCTGTACCAGTCAATCCAGTTTTCGTGCTCAGGAAATTCCCGGCACAGCATGGTTAATGCAATCAACGGGGCTTCTTCAAACGCGGCGTGATTATTATGTATTACTCTCTGGCGATTTGTATTTGTATAGAAATAACCCGTAATGGGAATACCATCCAGAAAATTCTGTTCCTGGCACTGCAGTAATAATCTTCCAAACTGAATCGCTTGTTCTTTGTACTTCTCCTCTCCTGTCATCTCACCCAGCAATAATGATGACGTCACGCCCCAGGCTGCCTCCTGGTAGCCTGCCTGATCCCAGATTTCGCGTGAAACTACCCCTGCCTGCCAATCCTCTACCGCTGCAACTCGTGCCTTACCTGCTAATTCAGGATGTGATTTCTCCAGCATCACGGCTGCTTTGCTAAGAACAGCTGCTCCAAGAAAATTTTCCCAGGGCACATTCTGAGCAGGTGAGACAACATCATCAATCGTACCGACCTGGTTGTCCGTGTAGATCCGCATCGTGCTCCAGCTCATATGAAACCCATCTCCAAACCTTGTCTTCAGGAGCCACTCAAGCCCCCACGCAATCTCAGAACGTATCCTCTCTGCCACTTCACTAACGTCCTTTCGTTCCTCCAGAATTTCAAGGTTACGCATCATGGCGAAAGTGGCCATTGCTGTACGCCAGTAACCCTGAGAAAGGTCCCCCGCATCGTGCCAGCCACCATTGATGATCTTTTTCTCTTCTCCACGGAAGCCCTGCCAGTCCTTATGGCACGCCAGGTGGATACCCGGTACTGCGTATCCGCAACGCTCGCAGAAGAAAAAATTTATTGCTTTAAATACAGGCTGTATCCATATGTCTTCGTTAACAGGAAACGGATTCGATTCCAGATTTCCACAGCGGATGCGGTAAATGCCCTCTTTATGAAGATCAGAAAAATCAAGCTGATGAAATACACCGTTTTTATTTTCAACAACCTCAATATTGCCTGAAAATGTAACGCTGTCGTTTTGATTTATCAATTGAAAATTATCACCAGCATCACTCCCCACCAGGGCAATTTTTAAATCCCCGGGTCGGTAACCAACATGGCTGAATGAAAATTTCTCAGGTGCAACTGTCCATCCTTCGTATTGATCAGCAACAACACGCTGCAATTCCAGCTTGTCAAAATCATAGGTCACGATACCTTCTTCTTCAGGATTATGTCCTCTCAGCATCTGTGTTATACTGAAGAGAGTCACTTTCTCCCTCTCGATATGGGGTATTTCAAAAAGAACGTGATTCCACATGCCCGGCTTAAGGTCCTGGACAAAATGTGATTTTCCCGGGGTTAAAGTATTGTAAACAGTTTCTTTGTTCTCTATCCCCAGATAAATGCAATAAGTAGGCATTGATGTTGGATGTACGTAAACCCAGAATGATATCCGGTTAAACTCTGACCAGTCCTGAGGTGTGTTAAAATTCATCACTACGGATGAAGAGCCACCCTGACCTCCAATAAACGAGTTCCATTCACTTCGGTTTCGGGGCAGTCTATAAAACGCTGTGTCGCGTAATGAGGTACGGAATCGTAAGGATTGCTTACCGTCTTTTGCTCGATCCTGAGTATAACTCATTTCTCCTATTCCTGTAACCGTCCACCCTGTGTCATGCTCCATGTCGTCTATCAAACGGGAATCAAGAACAGTCTTCTTTTCCCACTGAACCATCAATGAATTCTCCTCGGGAACTGCCAGTGGGAATGAATCAAACTCACTGGAATTTTTGTGAGTATTGCATGAAAATAATATGATTGATAATAATATCAAAAAGTGATTCTTCATAATAAAATATATTATGGTTTAAAAACGATCCGATGACTTATCTATTCGGGTAATAGTCCGTAACAAAACCGGGATTTAAAAAATGTTGGGGGCTAATATACCCCCAACATTCATTCAGATTAGTCAAATTTAAAAATTGAATTTACTGATTTCGAAATGCTGTAAAAGTTTAATCGCTGCATCGTACCAAAATATTAAAGTGCTATTTTAACATATGGTGCATAATTAGTCCTGATAGTACCTACTCCTGATTGATTTGCCATTGCACCTACCCTGAAATAGTAGTTTCTATGGACTCCAAATACAGCGCTATTTGCTGCCACATCAATAGATAATGTATAGGGTGTTGCCGGATCGATCGTTGCTGCCGGGGAATACGTTCTTGCAGGCTGGCCGGTGCCGGTGGCAACAGTTTTTTTGATGTACTCACCTACATACATGTCGGTGAAAACATACAGTGTGATTTTCGAAAGTTTCACTGTTGGCTTTCCGGCTTCCAGGTTAAAAGTTGCATTTACCTTATTGGTTCCCGCATCGTAAGTAATTGAGCAATTTTTTACGCGAATAAATGGCACAACCAGGAACGTGACTTCATTTGCACCTGGTTTAACAACAAAATCATGCAATTCATACGGGAAGAAATTACAGCTCTGAAATACTATATCGTATGTACTTGCATAAACAAGGTTATTGCGAAATTCTCCATTTTGCTTTATAACATAATTTTGTATAACCTCTGTCGAATATCCCTTTTCCCTCATGCCAATAGTTGAGCCTGTTTGAAGATCCTGTTCGACAAGTCCTCCGCCGACGCTATCCCTTATTGCTCCGAAAAATTGTGCATCAGGCAAAGGATAGTTGTCCTGTTCGCAAGAAGCTACAACCAAAATCAGACTGACAAATAGAGATAATGAATAAAATATTTTTTTCATAACTATATAGATTACAGTTTAATATTGTGGATTTTGAACTAACTGGTTAGTTGCAGTACCTGGTATAGCGAGATAATAGGATCTTTCGGTGAATGTCCTTCCACCTGCTTGCTGATCATAGTAGTTAGTTGCTCTTAAAAACATGTACTTAGGTGGATTTTGACGCAAATCAAGTATTGGAATCAAAACCTTTCTCGTACCCAGTGTATACAATGTATGCATATCTCTCCGTCGCACCAGGTCCCAATACCGGTGTCCTTCAAAGGCTAACTCTACCCTCCGTTCTTTAATGATGTTTTCGACTGTTGCCGGTATCTCATCAGTGTGAGCGGCTCTTTTACGGAGTGCGTTCAGGTAGGTCTTAGCCAATGCTGCATCACCCTGTCCGCTTTCAATGGCGGCTTCGGCGTAGTTGAGATAAATCTCAGCCAATCGAAAATCGATCCAGTCGACTTTTGAGCTCCATGCTGCACTATTAACAGTTTTGGCTTCCTGTAAGAATTTTTTAATAATGAAACCTGTGCTGGAATAATTTGCATCCCAGGAACCACCTAATTTTGCGAAACTCGAATAACCATATATGTTATTTGAGCCAAAACAATAATATGTATTCCCATCGAGTCCAACTGCGGAACCGTCTGTAAAAACCAGTTTAGAACCATCTGTTTTGATTAGTCCGCCCTGACAATTAATAAGAACACCTTTCCACATAGAGCCTGGTAAAATGACACTACCCATCAGGCGCGCATCCTTGCCGGTAAAAATATCATACTGGTTGTCGTATGATATATAAGGTGCAGATATATCAAATGTTTTTGGATCAGTTAGATACTGATCTTCCACACCATCAGTACGGGTTTTCACCGGGATGCTCACTCCATTACCGTCATCAGTATAATCTTCAAAGGCATCTACCTGATCGAGGGCAACACCGTACCTTGCAAACATATAGGGAGATCCCAGTTTGGTTTGTGTAGGTTGAAAATAAAGATCGGTACAGTGACCTTGCTGACTGGTTGTAGAACCATCGATATACGCTTTTTTGAAGATAACCTCTATATTAGCAGAGGGTGGGTCCTCGAACATGGTTTGGAAATTTTTGGCAGCTTCCGCTGCATTTGCCGGATTAGGTTTATAAAGCTGCTTTCCGGAATTATCAATAATCGCTTTTGATGCATTTATACACTGCAGATAGTAATTATTAGCATCAGTTGAAGTCATACCGCCTACCAGCTTCAGGTTAACAGCGTCTCCTATAAGTGCAGCCTTATTCCAGTGTTTGGCTACTGAAGCTGCAAAAAGCGCTGCTCTGGACTTCAGGGCATAAGCTGCCCATTTGGATGCTCTAAAAGAACCTTCCTTCGGATCTACAGTTTCGGGTAAATCTGCTATAGCCAAATCACACTCGCTTAATACGAAATCCCATGTTGCTTTTTCGGTGGCACGAGCAACATACAATGAGCTATCAGTGGGATCCGATGGTACTTGTTGCACTTCTGTTATTATAGGAACACCTCCATATCTTTTGGCTAAACCAAAATACTGATAAGCACGGACAAAGTGGCCTTCGGCTGAAAGACGTTTAAAAAGAGCATCATCCAGATCCAGGCTTTGTATAGTCGCAAAAAACTGATTCACCTGCCTGATCCCATTATAATCCCAATAACCATCACTAACTGAGCCAATGGATCCACCAGCATTGCTTTGTATCACAGCTTCATCGGTATGACTGGCTAATGCCCAGCCACCATCAGAGTTATTGCTACCAGATTTTCCATGGAAGTTAAGAGAATAATTCGGTTCATAGTTGAAATCTTCCATCGGCATTTTATTGTAGACGGTTGCCAGAACAGTTTTAATCCCGGAGATATCAGAGAATACCTGTTCAGGAGATACCCTGTCTAAAGGCTCAATCTCAAGAAAATCTTTGCATGTTGTCAAAAACAGAGTGGCAGCAACAATTGATATAAATAATATTTTCGTTCTCATATCGTTACTTTTTTAGAAGTTAATACTAATACCAAAATTGTACGATCTTAACAAAGGATAGGTCAAGTCAGCCTGATAATCACCTTCGTTGCGTTCCGGGTCTAAGAATCTGATTGACTTCTGGCAGAAAGTGTATAAATTGAAGACATTCACAAAGAGTCTTACATTGTCAATTCTGACTTTTCTTGTAATGTTCGCAGGTACAGTATACCCAACCTCAAGACTTTTGATTCTTAAATAAGTAGCATCCAAACGCCATCTGTCTGTAGTATTTCCGGCGGTAATACCTGTATTAGAATTTGTGAGAGCTTCCCATTCACCTGGTATCCATACGGTTGCCGGGTTAAAAGGATCAGCATTCGGATCTTCCGGATGCCATCTGTCTAAATATTTTGCCCATGTGGTTGGCATTCTGCCATAACCCCAGATATCTCCATTTGTATTGTATACAGTAAACAAGGATGAACCCTGAAGCAACATATTCATATCGAAACCTTTCCAGGAAGCATCCAGGTTCATACCATACTGCAGGGGAGGGTTAGTACCTACACCTGCCCAAGAATCTGGCATCTGGTCGTCACCACTGATCCTTCCGTCTCCGTTTACATCAACATTCTTTTGCATGCCAGGAAGCATCCTGGAGTTTCCGTTAGTACCTCCTATTAAAGGAGCATTTTCCTCAACATCAGTGACACTGGTATATACCCCATCCCATCTGTATATCCACTCTCTGCCCTGAATTCGGCCATTCCCTTCCGTCGAGCTTTTCCATATGGAATAAGTGTTGGTGTAGGGAGCTTTTTCAACGTAAAGCAAATACCTGCGGGAGTAAGTAACGTTGGCACTCACGCCATACTCAAAATTCCCTATTTTATTTCTATGTGAGATCATCAGCTCATAACCTCTTACCTTATCACTATTAAGGTTTTCCTGAGGAAATGTTGCTCCGAAGGTATTGGGCACTGAGGTAATAGCGGTTGCCAGCAATCCCTCTCTCTCTTTTTCAAAATAATCTGCTGTAAAGCCAAGTTTTCCCTTGAATAAGTCTATATCAATACCAATATCGGTTGTTTTAGTATTTATCCATGTCAGGTAATCATTCACCACTCCGGGAGCTACCATACCAAGTGTCAGAACGTTATCATCAAATACGTATCC
Organism: Bacteroidales bacterium; assembly: GCA_022865305.1. GTDB lineage: Bacteria > Bacteroidota > Bacteroidia > Bacteroidales > VadinHA17 > LD21. The sequence continues at coordinate 44,049 of JALHSP010000139.1, forward strand.
GCCGCTTACTGAGCCAAATGTATAACCTGAATAATACTGGAATGCATTTCCGGCATCAGCCCCCATTTGACCATATGATCCTCTGAGTTTCAAGTTAGAAATGAAAGGAAGATTATTTTTGATAAATTGCTCTTCACTCATGCGCCATCCAACTGAAATTGCCGGGAAAAATGCCCATCTTTTGGAAGGAGCATAACGGTATGAACCATCTTCCCTGAAACTGAATTCAAACAAATATTTACCCTTATAATCGTAGTTAAACCGGCCAATGTAAGATAAATATGCTTCTTCGGAACGATTCCCTGCAGTTGACTGATTGGTTAAACTACCCTGTCCGATAACATCACGTGTGTAGAGATCGTCATATTGTCTTCTGGCTTGTACATAATTCGAATTAAGTCTTCTCAATTCATGAACTAAAGTTGCACTGATGTTATGAGTATTCCCAATGGAAGTTTTGTACGAAATCCTGCTCTGTATGTTATACCGGTAAAAATTTGTAAGCCTGTTCTGAAAAGTTGACAAAGGCAAAGTACCAGGTACATCAGTACGGTAATCATACAGGTAATAACCTTTGTTCAAAGTTCTTGAATCAGCAATATTTCCATCATAAGCCGCCAAAAAACCCAATACTAATCCTTTTATAAAGGGTAACTGATAGTTTAAATCTATTGTTGTTTGATACTGCAAATTGCTATCCCAGACATATCCACATACACTTTCTGTCATCTGAGCCCATGGATTGACATTTTCGGCAGGGACAGAACTAAAATGCGTTGGATTGGCCAAAGTGTAAATACCAACTCCGCGATCAGCAACAATAATTCGTTTGAACAGCCAGAAATAAGAGGCGGGGGGCCTGGTTTGAGCATCATATTTGCCGGAAACTGAGACTTTTGCTTTAAATCCTTTAGCCAATTCAGCCTCCACATTCGTACGGAAGTTGTATTTGTCATATTGCTGAATCTCATTATTCACCAGAAGTCCATTATCACTCATATAACCCAGGCTTGTGTAAAAGGTAACATTTTCATTACCACCTTGTACGGAGAAATTGTGTTGTTGAGAATTTGTCCAATCCCTTATACAGATTTTATACCAGTCATAGTCCTGATAGCCTGGTTCAGTGCCAAGTCTCCATTTTTCAAGTTCTTCAGCACTGTAAGTAGGCGACTTCATTGTATTTTTATCTATCTCATTTTTCAACACCCTGTGTTCGTAAGCAGTCACAGATTCTTGTCTGTCAGTAGTAGTAGGCTGCTTAGTGGAAAACATTGAGGAATATGAGAATTTTGTTTTGCCTTTGGTCCCTGTTTTAGTTGTAACGATAATAACACCATTATCTGCATTCATTCCATAGATTGCAGCAGCGGCATCTTTCAGAACAGAAATACTCGCAATATCATCAGGATTGAGTCGTTCAAAATCAGACATTCCATCACGAACCACTCCATCAATAACCAATAATGGAGTACCAAAGCCCCTGATACTGATTAAACTGGAAAAAGTACCGGGTTCAGCTGTTGTCTGACGGATCTGAACACCCGGAATCTTACCTTGTACGCTGGCTGCAACACTGGTGGCTCTGGTAGACATAATTCCATCTGCCTTTATGGAAGCAACAGAACCTGTTAAAGTCTCCTTCCTCGCAGTTCCATAACCGATCACCACTACTTCTTCAAGGCCTGTTACCTCGGCAACAAGAGCAACATCAACTATTACTTTACCTGCAACAGGGATTTCCTGTGAAACATATCCCACAAATGAGAATACCAGAATAGCATTCCGATCGACTGAAGGTATTGTAAATTTCCCGTTTATATCGGAAATAGCACCAACAGTTGTTCCTTTTACCTGGATATTCACTCCAGGCATGGTTTCTCTGGTTGAAGCATCGGTTATCGTACCTGATACACCTGCCTGCTGAGCTTCAGTTCCTTCAGTTGAAACGTTCGCTCCTTCGGAAGAGGCAGGAGTAGATAAGACATTTGAAACACTAACCACAATAATTAAAAATGCAATTTTAAGTACTGTGATTAGTTTTTTTAAGGCTGGGTTTATGTGTTCCCACAAATCAAAATTTTTCTTCATAACTTTGAAAAGTTTTTAATTAGGTTAATTTTAAAATAGTAACTTAGGATTACATACAGGAAGGCAATTCCTTCACGTTCCAGTTATTGCTGGGTAAAATTTTTCATAGGCAAATAGATTTTTAGGTTGACAATCAGGTTATTTGATGAAAAAGGTTAATTATATATGTGATGATTACTTTTGTCCTATTATAAATCTCATCAATTTGTTTTTGCCGGAGTTTAATTAACTACTTTAAAGGTAAAAATAAGTTCCATAATTTCAAAATTTTCTTATTCATTATGCTTAAATATGGTTTATGGGTAATAGAAGTTCGAAATATAGGTGGCAGAAATCCGAAATATATTACTTCTTTAGTTGGATAACTCTTTATTGATACTCTGAGTTAACCATAAACATCGTGTATTAAATTCATCCATTTCATCTCTTCATCCTAAATCGTTCGACACTTTTCTTTATCACGGTACTCAAAATGAGTGGAATATGCATACAAACCCGGTTCATTCTTCTGCATATCCTTTTTTTCTTGTGCATTTCTCCTGTTACGAAATGTCCATCCGCATTTATTTGTACAGTATAAGCTGCCCATATTACGAGTTTCCGGAATTAATTTCCCGCAGTGGTCACAATATCTGATTTTAATTATCTCCTTCATCACTTTACAAGTTTAAATTTTTGTAACAGGTCTGTTTTGTCTTTAACTTTAATTCCTTTGGCAGAAAGCGGAGGAGGTTCGTAGTTCAGCATGTCTTCAATTTGACAATTAAAGAATTTCGCTAATCGTGCAAGGTGATCCACCGGCATACTGTAATTTTCATGTATCCTTGTATACATGTATCGAAAGAATGTTCTGGAACTTATTTTCAATGCTGCAGGTAATGTTTTAGTTGCAACCTTGTACTCCTCATGAGGAAGTAATTCCATTTTTTCCTTGGTTCTATATTTTAATTCAATTTTCGGTCTCACAAATTAGGTTTTTGTAATTTTTTTCATAATTTTGTAAAGGATATTCAATAATATAAATATTTATTTTGTATTTTGCCTTACAAATATAAGTTATGTTTTACAGATCACCAAATAAATTTTAAAATTATGAGTGTCGGTTCAAGAATTAAGGAAGTAGCCAGGTCAAAAAACGTTTCCCCGCAACATCTTGGAGTTATCATAGGTAAAACCAGGCAAGCGGTCTATGACATTTATAATGATCGTGTCTCCGTAAGTATAGATACTGCAATAAAAATTGCGCAAGAACTTAAAGTACCTATTATTACATTGTTATTTGAGAATTCAGATGCATATTATGATTTGATACCAAAAGCCATCCCTATTGAAGAAATTCTTAAACTGGTGACAAACATTCATGAAGAGACAAAAAAAGGACTGGGTCTTGTTAATCTCCGAATTACCAAATCCAGTAAGGGAATGTTTATTTTGGAATCCGCTTTTAAAGAACTGAAAAGTGAAATTACTGAGGAGGAAATTAATAAATTTGGTAATTACGTATACGAAAGTTACCTGGCTACTTCACCTGAGTTGTTAAAAAAATAATGGAATATTTTGTGCATTTAATAAAATTCATTATTTTTGAGTCTGCGCCAATAATATGGCCTTTTGCGCCAAAATGATGACATTAATGTTTTAATAATCAATTAGATAGAAAATGAGAAGATACAATCCCATCTTCCACCCCACTACTCTTCAAGGTGATCATTATCAGACACTTGAGAATTTTGTTTTTGGCTCAGCGCCAAATTTGATCTCAAAAAGCTTCAACCCACTGAAGACATGTACCCCTTCAAAAAAGCAAAACTCAATGATTGTGGCGGAAACCTCTCCGGCAGATGGTATATTGAGTTTTCCGCCTGGGATGTCCAAAAATCTCTCCTGGTACGAAAACGATTTTACGAGGTAAATAACATCCCCTCGGAACAGGAT
>JALHSP010000140.1 GCA_022865305.1 Bacteroidales bacterium
AGAAAGATTGCTTTGGAAGGGTGCCAAGCATCTATCGATGCGAATACGGCATCACCTAAAAGCAATCTTTTGATGCAAACTTAAATAATATTTGTAGAGTATTGACATAAATTTATTTGGAAATTAACGGTATAACTCTTTCGCAGCTTTAGGATTAGCTGGGCTTGTGCGAGCTGCAAATGTGCCTGACTGTTGAATGTGAATTTGAGTTATATCAAGGATTTCTTAACCTAATTTTTATTTACCAGTTAAAGATTTAATTATTGATTCCATACTCATAATTGCCAGTAGATCTTGCATTTTCTTAAGAGTATCACTATGGTTAAATCCTTGCGATCTAAAGATAATATAACAAGAAACGTTTTCTGAATATCTCTTGCTTTTTGTCTTAGTATCTGTTAAACGGCAGATACCCTCCATGATGTTAATCATCGGCTCACTTAGGCCAATATTTTCAAGTTCATTTTTTGCAGTGACAGTCATATCTGCGATTTGATCTTTTGTCTCAAGATATTTTACATCGAGTTGGTTAAACATGTTATTGTATCTTTTGACCAATGGATCGGTTTCTGTATAATATTTTTTTGTATCCACAGTCGCCATTTTGCATCCTAAAGACTGTCCCTGTACATTGCTGAGATTCAGTAGAGACATGAATAAAAGTAAATAGAAAGCGTTTCCTACGGTTTTCATGATTTTGGGTTTTAAAAATTATGTATGGTATTTGAAATAAGTTTTGTAATGCTAATCAACTAAATGATTGATATTTATAATTTCAATATCTGTCGGTGGCACTGGAACAAGTTGATAACCATCCTGATCTATTCTACTTGCATTAATGTTTTGTGTTCTATGGTATGAAGAAACTGCAATTTTACCCCATGGTTTTTCAATATTGGTATGAACATTCATGGGATTAAGTTTACATTTAATAATGATTGGAGTCCCAATCTTTTTCAATTTATCCTTAATATTATCTATTTGAATTAGAGGAGAATATATTTGCTCTCCTCCATAATACGCTAGAAGTTCTTCAGCACCTCCATTATTCAAAGCATCCTGAGTGAAATTAAAATTTATCTGTTTGTCCCTATACTTTACATCATCATCCGAAAAATTTAATTTCCAAGCGTCCACTATTGATTTAATTTCGTTAGGTGAAAATAAGTGGCTATAATTTTTTAAGAAAGTTTCCCTAATTTCAGAACCAGTCCTGACTAATAATCCCGCATCTTTAATGTCTTTTATTTCTGCTCGTGTAAAATGGAATCCGATAATTACGTTCGCAATACAATAACTATCAATTTCTTTTATCAGATCTCGTACAAGTGGTATATTTTCAATGTGTTCTAGATGATCAAAGGAGACGAATATTTTATTGATCTTCTTTAGTCTATTAATAAATTTATCAGGAAGCCCTTCTAGGTTGTCAAGATTAACGATATTCACTATAATTGTTTAATTGTCTTGATGGAACATTTTTTATTTATATAATTGTCAGGGTAGGTAAAAAGCATGTGTTTGGCGGTAGCCAAACTCTTGCTTTGTGGGCTGGATTTATCATGTTTATGCGAAGCCGCCTTACACATAACGTTTGGCGGTATGTGTTGTTGCCATCAGCTTAGGGAGGCGGCGTGTTTTTTGGAGCTCCTGATAGATGGCGAAAAACTTTCTTGTCATTATAAATCATTCTAAAAGGCAAAAAACATGACGCCTCGATGGTCAGGCC
>JALHSP010000141.1 GCA_022865305.1 Bacteroidales bacterium
TCTCGCCTGTACGGTACCTGCGGAGGGTCTTCCTCCATCTTAATTACAGCATTGAATCCGGTCACTTGGCCAGTCTCATTCAAGGCACACATTAACACTAACGGCCCGGCAATAAAGGGCGTTTGTGTTACCCGACGACAGCACCGGGTAGGGTCCAGGTACTTTAGCCAGAAAGCTGTCACGGTGCAAGGAGGGTATGGCGCGGTTTTTGGAGTCATGATACAAACTTTCTGGCTTATACGAGTGTCGCGGTACAAGGTTTCTAAGTGAGTATTATTGAGTCACCTTACACAAGTTTATTAAATGAGCACTGGTGCAGTGTCGCGGTACAAACGGCCAACGAAACCAGAAATTTGTCAATGTATAATAAGTTTTAGGGCGTGCACAGGCGCGGAGTCAGGGTGGAGCGATATGAGGGTCACGATATAGAAAGCAGAAAGTTCAAAAACCGTGACAAACAAATGTCCTTTATTGTCCGTGTTATAGGCTGGCTGTTTTCGGGATGTTAATCGTCAAGACAGTTTGAGTTACATGAGTAATTAAATTTCTAATCTCCAAAAATAATTGCTAAAAAATTTGGATATATCATATATCTATGTATCTTTGTTCTATGTATTCAAGGGAATTATTAAAAGGCACGCTGTCGGTAATCATACTTAAATTACTAAATGAGAATGGTAAAATGTATGGATATCAGATCACTCAGATGGTAAAGAAATTATCAGATGATAAAATATTAATCAAGGACGGATCTTTATATCCGGCTCTTCATAAACTCAAGGAAGATGGATTGGTTGATGTTGAAACTGAAAACATTGGAAAAAGAGTCCGGCATTATTATTCACTAACTAAAAGGGGAAAAGAAGTAAGAATTGAAAAGGAAAAAGAGTTAAAAGACTTTATAAAAACATTAAATAATATCATAACCTAGTAATATTCATACCATGAGCATTTTAACAGAGGAGAACATTGAATTTGTAATAAGAAAAATCAATGATAGCAAAATTAAATCATCAGAATTAAGAGAGGATCTTATCGATCATTTCTGTTGTGCAATCGAGGAAGAGATGAAAAAGGGCTTAAGCTTTGAAAAATCATATGAAAAGGCCTTTCAGGATATTTGTCCTGATGGATTTGATGAAATCCAACGCGAAACGGTCATTTTGTTAACTTATAAAAAGAATAAGGCAATGAAACGATTCTTGTATTTATCAGGCTATTTAACAGTGATAGCTATTATTACAACAATTTATTTTGGAATTTCTCAGAGTCATCATATTCCAGGAAGTTCATTTTTTCTGGTAGTGAGTCTCTTACTTATGATGTTTTTATTTTTACCTACTCTATTTCTTAATTTATACAAAAGACAGGTGTCAAAGACATTTGCAAATAAACTAATGTATATTTCTGGATTCATTGGACTATTTTTTCTCCTCGTTACCTTAGTTTTCAAAATCCAGCACTGGGCTCATGGGTCTTTCTTTTTAATCCCGTCACTAATATTCATAAATCTTGCCCTTCTCCCATTACTGTTCTTTAAAATGTATCGAAAATCCTAAGATCAGGGTACTAAATTTTATTCGGTGGGGTAGGAATCAGCTTGCCTATAACGGCCCGGCAATAAAGGGCGTTTGTGTTGCTGAGTGAATGGAGGCTGGAGCAGTTTTGTGTCATCGGGGTAGAGTCCTGGTACCAGCCGGAATGAACGAAGCATGGCGCGGTTTTTGGAGTCATGGTACAAATATTCGGGCGTATACGAGTGTCGCGGTACAATGCTGATAGAAAGCAGGTTAGTTGTCACCTTATTGTTATATTATTAACAGCACTGGTGCAGTGTCGCGGTACAAGCTGACAGCGAAGTTAGGAATTTATCATGGTACAGAATCTTTATTGCCGGCACTGGTGCGGAGTCCGGGTTGAGCGATTTGAGGGTCATGTTATAAGGAAGTTGTAAGTTCAAAAACCGTGACAAACAAATGACCTTTATTGTCCGTGTTATGCTTAGACCATTTTTTTCTATGGTCACATTTTTTAACATTGTCATTAGCACATTAAATAACGTGGTATCCTATTTTAACAAAGTCATTATTTCAGATATGTTTATATTCTTTTGTAAAATTGTACCATCTTGAGATAAAAGAATATTATTTGGAACACCAGTTATAAAGAACTTGTCTTTTAGATTAATATCTTGTTGAAGATAATGTGCATTTACCCAATCTAATCTTAGTTCTTTAACCTTGTTTTTCCATTTTAAGATATCATCATCAATTGATACTGAGATAATCTGAATTTTGTTTGAATTCGAAGATAATTTTTTAATCTCCGGGATTAGTGCAATACAAGGTCCACACCAAGTAGCCCAGAATTCAATTAAAACAAATTTATTCTTAAAATCGCTGATTGATAATTTGTTACCATAGATATCAATAAAAGAAAAGTTAACTTGTTGTCCGATAGCTATTTTTGATGATCCATCTAGATATTTCTTTACTTTTTTGCCATAAAATCCGTTTTTAAGAGTGTCTGGTAGCAAATAAAAAAGTTCCTCAATTTTTTCTGGGTGATTTCTGGTTCCAATTAGCCCAGATAAATCGGAAACAATAATTGACAAACCATTAAAGGGATCCACAGATTTAAATTTAACAATCAGACTATCTAGGAAACTAACAGCAAGACTGTCTTCCCGGTATTTGTTTAATTGTATTTCTTGATCATTCTTACTTGTTGCGACAATTGCATTTAGAGCCTTATAATTCTCGAGATAATCAGCATTAAAGTATGATTCAAGATTTTCACTGATCTTTGAATTTAAATATTGAATTGTGAATTTCTTTTTTTGGATATCAGTTATCACCATATCTATTTTATCGTTGACTAATGGAAATTGAATTATTGTTTTATTAATTAAAAATCCTGCATTAACTGGCTCTGAGACAGTCCCTTTAAATGTTAGTTTATTGGATATCAAATCTAACGTGTCAGAGATCTCATTTGTTTGTGTCAATAGAATTACTTTATCAATGTCAGTTGTATCCTGAATGGTTAGATTGATCCTAAATTCAGATTTGTTATCATTATTGTTTTGGCATCCCAAGATTGTTAATAAAGTAATTGTCAATAGGAATAGTTTTTTCATCGTTTATCAGGTTCAGTAAAATAGTTTGGAACTTTAAAATAGTGTTGAAGGTATGTCTAATGGATTTATTGGCAGTTGGTTGTCATTTTGATCGGTTGGGTTTAAGCATAACGGCCCGGCAATAAAGGGCGTTTGTGTTGCTGAGTGAATGCAGGCTGGAGCAGCAATCCCGATTCAGAGTAGAGTCCTGGTACCAGCCGGAATGAACGAAGCATGGCGCGGTTTTTGGAGTCATGGTACAGACTTTCGGGCCTAAACGCATATCGCGGTACAATGTTAATAGAAAGCAGATAAGTTGTCACCTTGTTGTTATTTTATTAACAGCACTGGTGCAGTGTCGCGGTACATACAGGCGACGAAGCCAGGAATTTGTCATGGTACAGAATTTTTATTGCGAGCACTGGTGCGGTGTCCGGGTGGTGCGATATGGGGGTCACATTATAAGAAAGCAGTATGTTCAAAAACCGTGACAA
>JALHSP010000142.1 GCA_022865305.1 Bacteroidales bacterium
GCTCCCCAGACTGTAACATAGACAGAACTTTTATATCTAAATTTTACTTCCAAACAATAGTGAAAAAACCCTCCTCTACTATAAAAACATATAGAAATCCCATCTATTTGGCTAAAGAATATAAACAGATGATTGATAATGGTGATGTAAAAAACCAAGCACAACTTGCAAGATTAAAGGGAATCTCAAGAGCGAGAGTTACACAAATTCTAAACCTATTAAAACTTAATAAGAACATTATAGATAAGCTTAAACAAATTGGAGATCCGATGGATAAAAAAGTAATATCGGAAAGGAAATTACGCAAGATCATTAATAAGAAATAATACTTCACATAAATTTCTAATATGGAAAAGATGTTTTAAAGTGTTTTTTGTCCTGCTTACAGATGAGTTGAATTACATTACGACCTGATAATGCAGATGGAGGCAGACCTCCACCCGGTTCCACCCATTGCCCAGCCATATAGAAAGATTCGAGGCCGGGAAGCTTTTTACTCATTCTAAAAGGAGGCATGGTTTTTTCGGTAAGCTGCCAACCCTGATAACTACCTTTCCAATTGCCTGTATAACGTTCCCATGTTATCGGTGTCGCAACATCAATCATTTCAACAAGCGCTGCCAACCCGGGATAACATTTATCTAAAATTGAGATCACTGTTTCCGCAATTTTCTTCTTTTCCATCTGGTAGCGATCAAGGTCCTGTTTTAAATCGTACCAATAAGTGTAATCGGTATCAAACATCATTCTTAAAACTGTTTTTCCATGAGGAGCAAGTGTATGATCAAAATTATATATCTCGACACCCAGAGAGGTATATTCTTGTCCACCGATAACTATCGGTGTATCAAGAAGGAAAATAATCCAGTGAGGGGAATCATCAAAAGTACGATTTACCCCTGAAGAGAGGAGAATCTTAGATGGAAAAACAGGAAAATGGTTATAATAATATTGTATTTTTTTGTTAATATACTTTCCGCCAAGCATATCAAAAATAGTTGCGTGACCATCAGCAGCTGAGATGATAATATCACTATGATGTATGCTGCCATCTAACAATTTAACACCCGTAGCACGATTATTTTCGACTATTATTTCTGTAACCGGTGAACTGTAGTGAATTTTACCTCCCAGATTAAGATAACGCTGCTCTATTCCTCTCGAAAATTCAAGCGAACCACCCTCAGGGTATCCTGCTGATTTTTTATGAAGCATTCCGAGCATCATGATAAGACTGAATAAATCTACCAGGAGAAATGGAAACATCTTTCGGAGGAAAGGTGATTTGAATTTCTTTACATAATCCTGAAGAGTAATGTTTCTATACTTAGAATTGATTTTTAGGAATTGCTTATTCTTAAATAAAAAAGGTATCAAATCTGCTAATCCCATCAATTCCGGGGCTTTTTTAATGGGAGGATTAAAAGTTGAACAAGTTTTAGCTAATTGTATTAATTTACTGATTTCATCCGCATCCTCTGGAGCAAGTTCTTTCAAATGTCCTTCAAGTTTATCCAAGTCACTATAAATAATCAAAGCCTTTCCTTCATTGTCAACAATACGTAAAAATTCTTCGTGATTGATGATTCGTTTCCCGTGTAAAGCACCTAATTCTTGCCATAGTTGATAATAATTATAGCCCGGACCTGATCCCATCAGCCAACCGATACACCCATCTATGGTATATCCCTTGCGCTTCCATGATGTGCACAAACCTCCTGGTAAATCGCGCATTTCAAAAATCTGAGTATGATAACCGTTCATCTGCCCGTAGCAGCCTGTTGATAATCCAGCGATCCCTGCACCTATAATGATGATCGATTTTTCTTCCATTCTCAAAACTCCTTTAAAGTTAGGTTATATCAAACCATGATTTTGGTTCCTAAAAGCATAACTCTTATAATGTATGATAATAGATATTGACTATTTTTTCTTTTCCCCACAATTAGAACAATATCCGGTATGTACGCAAATTATTCCTCCACATTCAGAACAAGTCCATCTAATCTTTTCATTTTGAACAAATTCCCTCACACCTAATTTTTTTATATTTTCAAGATTTTCTAACACACTCATATTATATTTTGTTCTATATCTTTTATCTAATTGTTTTATTCTTAAACAAGGGAATTTTTCACACTCAAAACAAAATTTGGATTTAGTCTTATGGAGATTGTCGCAATTTTTTATTTTACACCTAACACATGAATTAGATTTATTTACATTATCACCCCAACAACCGGGGCATTTATTTTTCTTTCTTAACAAATAGCCCCTACAAATCATACAATTTATCCCACAGGGAGCAATTAACTTAGATTTAATAATAGATCTTGTGTTCATAGAATGCCCTTACATTATCATTATTATAATATTTTTAAAACACCATCTAGTAATATATAGTAAAATATCAACATCATTACGGATATTTTTTAATATGGTTTAGTATTTTAAGATTACAAATACTTCAGTTATCTTGAGATATTTTTATATTCTACATAAGTTATAAAAATCCTCCTTTTTTCATTAAAATATTTATCAAAATAACCAGCCCTTTATCTAAAGCCAAAGAGCTGTAAAAGTCAAGGCTCCCAGACAGAACGATTTTAGAACTTTTTTTATGAACGATGAAACTGAAAATGTACATGAATGATAAAAAATGTGACATTTATAATTTATGATTTTACTACATCATGATAAATGGGTTTTGCCAGTCCACCAGCAATAAAGATTATCAAGACAATTGTAGCGATTATTACAAAAATAATACATTTTCTATTCTTTCTTTTCTTCTTTCCCTTCTCTCTTTCCCGGTTTCCAGGGAAATTTTTCCATAATCTCGGGACATTTTTCTATCAATTTTTCTAAAGAACCGGGATTACGCAAAGACAATAATTCAACCTCTTCTTCTTTAATGACAATAAAAGCCGATGGTCTAGCTTTGACGCCCATACCCATTCCTTCGCCAGATCCTTCCTGATCTTTGGCATATTTGCCTCCACCAGTCCCTGAGCCCATACCAAATGTAACTTCAATGATGGGGATTAAAGTCAATTTTCCTATCTTTATTTCTTCTCCCACCACAGTTTTAGAAGTTATAAAATCTTTTAACTTTTCAAATAACATTTCTACCTGTTTGGTTATTTCTTCTTTCATTATCGATACCTCC
>JALHSP010000143.1 GCA_022865305.1 Bacteroidales bacterium
CAGCCTGCGCAGCGGTGTCATGGTTTTTGCCCTTTAACAGAAATTTGTAATAAAAGATAGCTCCAGTCGGTTTAACGGCCCTGCAAAAACCCCGCCACCGCCCGAAGCTGTCGGCAACAACACATACCGCCAAACGTTAGCGGCAAGCGCTGACATTGAGCATGTTACTAACTTGACAAAGAAATATGCCAGCCGCTAACTAGAAAAGTCAAGATAACCTAACAATTTTAAAATCGCCTCCTTAGGACTTATACATATTTATAAAAACCAACCAGCCTGACTCCACTAATATATTAAACCATGATAAATAGATTAATTAAAGAAAGAGTTGAATTAATTTCATATTCTCAAACTGAATTAAGCAACATCGCTATAACATTGAGTAATTTGAAAAGTATAATTAACAATGAACCTGAATTTAAAGAGCCATTTTTAGGTGGTTCTTATAAAAGAGCTACTATGGTAAAGGGAATCAGTGATGTTGATGTCTATTTTAGATATTTTGGAAATGAGAGCGTTCAAAATGTATTATCAAAACTTAAATCATGTTTAATAATAAGATACCCGAATACAAGCATTAAACAAGACAAGCCATCCATTCTTGCCGATTTTAACAAGATCCCCATTAACATAACTCCATACAAAGAAGACCAATCTGGTTTAATGAGTATCCCTAATAAACAGCTAAATGGCTGGGAAATAATTAGTTTTGGATACTTGGAAAAATCTATAATATCATTAAGACAAAAGAACTCTGGATTTATTGACCTAATAAAAATTTTGAAATTGTGGAATCGAAACTATAATAGAGGGATAAAGAACTTTGAGATCGAGAAAAGAGTTGTAAGTCTTTTTCTCAACAATGTAATCTCAAGCCAGAGATTATGCGATTGGGTATGGATTTTCCTTAAACATTATAATTACCAATCTGATGCTAATAATTTCTATTCTCTTTTTAATAATAATTACTCTGACTCATTACTTAGAGCACAATGGAATAAATTTATAGACAATAACTAAAATATTATGGAAACGACACTTGAGAAACTAAGAAGAATTAAAGTAGATTGTCTCTATGGAAAGAAAAAGCATTTTAATGCAGCGGACAGACACGAAAATAATCATTATTACTTAGGCATCCCTTTAACCCTAATAAATATCTTAACAGGGACTGTGCTATTTTATGTCTTGACTGAGGATACTTCTGGCCTTCTGAAATATATTCCTATCATTTTTGCGTTTATCGCTGCACTTCTAAGTGGTTTTCAAACCTACTTTAATTTTAACAAAAGTGCTGAAGGTCATCGTCGCCTTGGTAATAGGTACTTAGCAACAATGAAAACAATCGATAGGTTACAAGGCTATATTGATGATAAATTATTAGACGTGACAGAAATTATCTCCAAACTTGAAAATATTGCTGGAGAAGTAGATGAAATTAATAAAGATGCGGAACAATTTCCAACAACAAAAAAGGATTATAATTTGGCTAGACAAGGAATCGAGGGAGGGGAAGAAGATTACACATCAAAAGAACTTAATTTATAATAGTCAACCCATGAGAGACTTAGACACATATTTAACTGATCTTTCAAAAAGCCTTATCATAGGTTCTGACAAAAAAAATAAAATAGACTCTTCCATCTTAAGTCTTACAAAAACCCTTTGGGGACATTTTCAAGAAAGACTTCATGAAGTGATTGTATTTGGTTCTTATAGTAGAGGAACCTTTATTTCACAAGATAAAAATTCAGATATAGATATCTTGGTAGTATTCAAAAAGAAAGAACTTAAACCAGACACTTATTTGAAACAAATAAAACATTTTTGTGTAGACTATTATTCACGATCTGAAATTTATCAAGACCATCCGACTATTGCAATTGATATGGATCTAATTAGATTTGAGATCGTCCCATCTTATTACTACTCAAATGATATTAAAAAAATACCATCTCCTCAAAGCAAAGAATTTCTTTGGATCAATACTAATCCAATAAAATTATCAAATGACCTTGAATTAAAGGATCGAAATCACAAGATGATGATCAAGCCTATTATCCGTATTATTAAGTATTGGAACTACCTTAATGAGAAATCATTCGCATCCTTTGATATTGAGAAACTAATTATTGAAAAATCCTATTCCTATACATCATTTAAAAGCTATTATTATTATTTAACATCAGTAATTATAGATTCAGCAAGGTCAGAAAATCAAAAAAAGATTTGTTCTACTCTTAAGGAGCACAACAAACGGTTAAAAGTACTTGAACAGAATAATATACCAGAATACATTGAATCAGAACTTGGACTATTTCTTCCTTTTCCAAAAAAATAATTAAATGCCAGCCGCTAACACGGACAATATGGGTAAGTTGTTTGTCACACTTTTTGCTTTTGCTCCTGCACTCAAGACAAATTTGGAATGGTTGTTGCACCCGGACACGCGCATCAGCACGCAATTGAAATCCTGCACCGTGATAAATTTCTGGCTCCGAGATAGTTTGTATCGCGACACTGCGCCAGTGCCCGCCACCAACTTTGTAACCGGGGATAAATTCGCGGCTCCGATCAAACTTGTACCGCGACACGCGTGATGCTCAACCAACTTTGTACCTGGACGGCAAAAAGTGCGCCATACCCTCCTTGCACCGTGACAGTTTTCTGGCTAAAGTACCAGGACTCTACCCGGTGCTTGCGTCGGGTAACACAACCTCCCCATATTGCCGGGCCGTTATGTTGCATAGCAACTAAGTAGTGTCTGTCTTTAAACTCAAATTGTTAATAAATACTGGGGTTTGCCAGAATATATCAAGAAAGTTCCAGGTATCTTGGAATCAAAGATAATGAATCCATGAAAATCTTCAACGAGTTACTTTTGAAATTCG
>JALHSP010000144.1 GCA_022865305.1 Bacteroidales bacterium
AAGAAATCTGGGACCTCCCTTATTACAATTAAGTTTAAATCTATAGGGGGTGAATAAAATTGATAAAAAATTGGATCCTGATAATCAGGATGTTAATAAATTAAAATTTGAATCTAAATTATTAGTCGGACAATAGTGATAATATTTGAATTTCTTAATAAAATATCATTTATAGTTCCTGTCAATCATCAGGAGTACATAGAAATCTTTTGTACAAAGTAGTTAAGGAGTTTTTTGGAGAATACAGACGGCCATACATGGCTCAGCCTGATAATAAAATGCCGAATCGGATTGTATTGGACATGGCGGATTAAATTCTGAAAATTTATTTTCAGCCTTTCAGGAAGCGAATAAACCCACCCCTGACCTCCCGCTGAAGCGGGACAAGCTCTCCAGGGAGGGGAACATTGTAGCACCATTTCACCTTTGAGCCGTTGAGCCGTTGTACCATTCCTATTCATTTCTGCCCTGCAGCAGCCTTTTTTACCTCCTCAAGATGAGAATTTATACTATACAAGGGGAAAGGTGCTGAATCCCAGGTTCTTTGAAGAATCTCCAATGCTTCGTTATACTTACCCTGTTTATATAGCCACCAGCCTTTTGTATCCGAATAATTACAATAATCATATTTATTGGGAGCTAATTCCATTGCCTTATCTATAAGTTCCGAAACTTCATTAAGGTTTCTATTCTTATTAATAAGGAAACTGGCAAAATTATTCAATCCTGACGGATTCTCAGGTTCCAGTGAGAGTGCCTTACGATAATACTCCTCAGCTTTATCCGGGATACCTGCCATCGAGTAAATCCAGGCCAGTCCTCCTGTAATAGCCGCTTCAGAGGATGATTTTTTTTAAGGACAGTTATGTATTTTTCAATATACCGGTTTGTCGCAATTGAATCCTTTTCAGCTAATGCCAGGATAGTCTGAAAGCGGATTATCCATGGATCATCAGGAATATACTTTTCTGCAATCTTATATAGCTTTTTCTCCTTTTTATACTGACCGGTTTTATGATATGCATTTCCGAGTTCCAGGTAGACCGAATTACTCTTCATATACTCCTTACTCCATTTACGGGAGATCTCCAAAAACTTTTCCAGTTCGATGATTGCATTATCATATTGATCTATTCTGTTGTAAGTGTATCCTAAAAGATAAGGAATACTTGGGTCTTGATCATCAATTTGCTGAGCCTGTCTTAGATATTTAATTCCTTCTTCAGGTGGCTCAAAGCTGAAGGCATATGCCCAACTTGCCCCGAGCTGCTGGAAATAGGGCCACTGATTCTTTTGCAAGTTCTGCTCCATCATGCCCAGGTTTGCATAAACAGAGGAAAGTCTGATCATGGGTTCAAAAAAGTTTGAATCGACAGCTAATGCCTTTAAATACCAGGATATTGCTGTCGGACTATCCCCTTTTTCATTAGCCTTATCCCCATAAATATAATATTTGAGCGCATCAGGATAGTTTGTGGAAAGTGGAGCACTTCCATAAATGGGATTTTCCTTTATCAGTTTAGATATAATTAAAAAATCTGTCACTTTCTTTCGAAGGGAATCTGTAAGGTCAAAGATTATCTCTTGCTTATAAGGTCTTTTTTCCTCAAATGATTGCAGAACCTCTTTTGTTTTTGTATCAATTAATTGTGCATCTAAACGTATTTCAGTACCTGCCTGTTGCAGATAGCCACAGATAAATAAATCTGCTTCGAGCTTTCTTGCAACTGCACCTGCTATAGCGGACGAGATTGCCGCATATTCAGACAGGCCCTGGGTCTGAAGTAGGGATTTAACTGACTCCTTTTGTCTCACTTTAATTTCCCTGGTGTTTGCAAGCGAGGAGATCAGACTCTGCTGAATACAATCCTGCCATATATTCAAGGTGGTATCATTTACCATGTTCTGAATTGGCATTACCGCGATTGATATTCTGGAGTCTGAAGATATCAACCTCTCTATCCTCTCTGATTTATTAATTTTCCTATACATAAGAAAAACAACCGTTCCTAACAACAGGCCAATAAGCAGGATCCCGGGCAAGGTAAGAATATAAGTTCTCCACGCAGATTTTCTCAGTCTGCTTTCAGCAGCGCTTTGAGTCAGAATAATTAGTTCCGTATTATTTTTATCTCCTTTCATTACTTTACCGGGAGGATAACCATAATACTCGTGAAAACTCTTATTAAAATAAGTGGGACTTCCGAAACCGACTTTGTATGCAACTTCAGAAGCAGTGCATACTCCTTCCTGAAGCATCTCAAATGCTTTCTGCAAGCGGACTTCACGAATAAACTGATTGCTTGTTTTTTTGTTGATTGAATGAAGTTTTCGGTTTATGCGGTAAAGACTCATGCCTGATTCATGCGCAAGTTCCTTTTCCCCGAAGTTTTCATTTCCAAGGTTTTCAAGAATAATGTCAGTCAGCTTCCTGATGAATATCTGATCGTTGGTAAGAGGCTCTGTCATGAAATGTATTTACAAGTAACTGTTTTTCAATCAACGGCACCTTGTATCAAATTTACTAAACTACCCTCATTCCGGCAAATGATTTTGACAAGCTATAAATTACCCTTAATAAACTCTGGAATTATATTTATCAACGTATTAAAAGCCGGCTTTTAATACGTTGATTTTTTTTAAAGCCATTTGCTTTGTTTATTATAGTTTCCAAACATAAAATCTGCGATGATTTGCGTGATCTGCTGGAGATGAAAACTTTCCCTCTGATTTCGCAGATTTTCGCGGATATCGATGTACTTTTAATCTATCTGATATCAGATCCACGTTGTACAGGTCAGCTATAAAGAATATTAATGTAAATTATTGCTAATTTTGCCCGATATTATTATAGAAATGTCCAGGGGCAGGGAGTCAAAACCGCATATAGGTATTTACGGCCGTCGCAATAACGGCAAAAGCAGCCTTATCAACTGTCTTGCAGGCCAGGATATAGCTATTGTTTCAGCCCAGGCCGGAACAACTACCGACCCTGTAAAAAAATCATTTGAAATTACAGGCTTCGGTCCGGTTATTCTTGTCGATACTGCAGGTATAGACGATTCGGGTGATCTCGGATCCAAAAGAGTAGACAGGACACTGAGAACTCTCGAAATTATTGATCTTGCACTCCTTGTAGTTACTGATAACCTGTGGGGAAAGTATGAAGACGATCTTGTTGCCAGGTTCCGGAACCATGATATCCCTTTCATTATAATACACAATAAATCAGACCTTCAAAAGCCAACTTCCAGGTTTATGGAAAAGGTGCAGGGAAAAACCGGCACTGATCTTTTTGAATTTTCCGCAGCAGATAAACGTAATTACGAGGAGCTGATCGAACTCATCCGTATCACTATCCCGGAGCATTCATTTAAGATCCCGACTCTTCTTGGGGACCTGATAAGCCACGGAGATATCGTTATTCTGATCACCCCGATCGATATCGAAGCTCCTGCCGGAAGAATGATCCTTCCCCAGGTACAGGCTATCCGCGACATCCTGGATAATGACGCGGTTGCTGTCGTGCTGAAAGAGACAGAGGCAGCTCCTTTCCTTAAGAAAACCAGGATTATGCCGGCGCTTGCAATAACCGATTCCCAGGCCTTCGCAAAAGCCGATGCCTCAATACCACCTGAAATCCCGCTTACCAGCTTCAGCATCATGCTTGCCAGGTTTAAAGGTGACTTTGATAATTATCTTATAGGCACTCCGAAGATATCCGACCTTAAAGACGGTGACAGGGTCCTTCTGCTCGAGTCATGCTCTCATCATGTTGCCTGCGATGATATCGGCAGGGTAAAAATACCCCGGTGGATAACAAACTTTACCGGCAAAAAGATTGAGTATGATGTTGTTGCAGGACTTGATGTTCTACCCCGGCCTGTTACGGACTATTCCCTGGTCATTCAGTGTGGCGGATGCATGATAACAAGAAAGCAGCTTCATAACCGTCTTCAGCCGGCCATTAAAGCAGGTGTCCCTGTAACAAATTACGGGATGGCAATTGCATATGTACAGGGAATTTACGAAAGAGCTATTGCCCCATTTGTGAAAGGCAATAAAAGATAGCTTGAATTCTCCGAGATAAAAATAATTCTTCTAATTAGACTTCACGTACTCACTCCCTTTTTCCCCCTCTCTACTCCGTAAAGAGGGGGATATTTTTGTAACAGATAAGTGAAATAATTAAATTTATATAATGTTTATATCATATGGCTAAATCTAAAAATCTTGATTTTGGAAAAATCAAAAAACATAACCGTGAACTCAGACAAAATATGACAGAGTCTGAAAACTTGCTTTGGAAAGAAATTAAGAATCGAAAACTATCAGGATTTAAATTTTTACGTCAGCACCCTATAATCTACCAAGGTGATTTAACAAGGTTAAATTATTTTGTTGCAGATTTCTATTGTGATGAAAAAAAGGTAGTGATTGAGCTTGACGGACCAATCCATGAATCAAATAAAGAATATGATGACTTCAGAGATCCAGAGTTAAAGAATCGGGGGATTAATGTACTAAGGATTAAAAATGAAGAATTGATAAACATTAAAAACGTACTCGATAAAATAGAATTCTATCTTCTCACAACCTCTTAATATCTATTTGTCAGCAAATTTCTCACCCCCTCTTTACGAAGTAGAGAGGGGGTCGGGGGGTGAGTACATGCTAAAATCTGAAATATATAAACGGCATAATCTCCGTGGTCCTCATCTGATATAGCAGAACAGCAACAAGTAAAATGATTGCCATCTGGGGAATTAAAGGGATTCTGATAAACAGGCCTCTGTAGGATTCTTTGATCTTTTCCGGCAGAAAATGAATAATATAGCCAATAGCCATCAAAAGAAATATATTACTGTATGCCGGAATGACAGTTAAAAATGATCCGGGAGAGAAATTCTCCCATATCTGCTTAAGCATCATCTTTGCATCATTCATATCGGCAGCTCTGAAAAAAATCCAGCAGAAGCTTACAAACTGGAATGTTATAAAAACAGCCAATGCCCGTCCAAATCTGGTAGTTTTCTTAACACGACCTGCGAAAATTGATCTCCATATTTTATTGAATACAAGTCCGATACCATGCAGTCCTCCCCAGATCAAAAACTTCAGGGCAGCACCATGCCATAATCCTCCAAGCAACATGGTGATTAAAAGATTAATATAAGTCCTGATCTTCCCTTTCCTGTTCCCTCCAAGCGGGATGTAAAGATAATCCTTCAGCCACCTTGAAAGTGAGATGTGCCATCTCTTCCAGAAATCAGCAACACTGGCCGCTTTATATGGTGAATTAAAATTGACCGGCAGCCTGAAGCCAAATATCAATCCCAATCCAATAGCTATGTCGGTGTATCCTGAAAAATCACAATATATCTGGAGGCCATATCCGTAGATTGCCATCAGGTTTTCAAATCCCGAGTAAACAGAAGGGAGATCAAAAACACGGTCAACAAAATTAACTGCAATAAAATCTGAAATAATTATCTTCTTGATAAGCCCTTTTGAAATCAGGAACATCGCATGGCTGAATTCTCTTTTTGAGAGGTGAAAATCCTTATATAGCTGTGGAATAAATTCTGAAGCTCTGACAATTGGTCCGGCAACAAGCTGAGGGAAGAACGAAACGTAAAATCCAAAATCAACTATATTTTTTACAGGTTTCATCTTCCCCCTGTAAACATCTATTGTATAGCTCAGCGACTGAAAAGTAAAAAAGGATATCCCCACCGGAAGTATTATACTACTGATATCAAAAGAGGTACCAAGATGTATATCTGAAAATGAGGCAAGAAAATCAAATACCTTGATGTCAGTACCAAAAAGATAATTTATTGTACTGATAATAAAGTCGGTGTATTTAAAATATGCTAGTATTCCGAGGTTGGATAATAAACTGATAAGGATAAAGAGACGCTTCAGATATTTCTTCCGTGATTCATGTATTAATAATCCGCAGGAAAAATCGATGACTGTTACCAATATTAAAAGGAACAAAAATAAACCTCCCGATTTATAATAAAAGAACAGGCTTACCAGGAGCAGGTAGAGGTGCCTTAAAAACAATTTCCTGTAAACCAGGCTGTATCCGGCCAGTACAAGGAGAAAGAACAGCCAGAAGGCAGGTGTGGTGAAAATTAATGGCTTTTCAGAATCATAACTAAATATTTGTGAGACAAGAGATCCTGCCAGTCCCCTCTTATCAGTTCGTAACTCCTGTTTATTCCCCTGTACCGGCAGTATAGCTTTAACCGTATCGGAAGGTTCAGTAACCCGGGCCGTCTGAATAATTTTTTTTTCTTTCAGAGAAAACATTGCATCCACGAGCATCTTTGAAAATATATCCGCCCCGGCATCAGTAAAATGTACATAATCTTTTGTCGCAAGGGCAGGTTTTTTCTGCGCCCATTTAATAATTGAAGACTTGCCTCCCATGGCATTGTATGAATCCCAGAACGCTGCTCCAGCATCCCGGGCTGCCTCTCTCTGCGCTTTTATAATTGCAGGAATATTGCGATATGGTATTATACTATCACCATCAGCTTCAGCCATTGCAGTTACACTTATCACCAGTACCGGTGTTGCAGGAACCACCTCTTTCAGAAGAGAGAGTTGCCGGTAAATCCCTTTTTTAAAATATGAATAATCATTCCTCACATTCTTTACGATATTCAGACCATAATGAAGAATAATAAGGTCGGGAGACAGCATTTTGTAAGCCTCTGCGAGATTATTCCTGTCGACCATTGTAAATTCAAGCCCTGCACTGCCCCGCTGGGGAATATTGTCAACGATAATTCCATTTTTACTCTCAATGCTGATGCCGTATATTTCGGGGCTGACATTTCCTTCAAATTCAATCAGGATATCCTCTGCACCTTTCAGAGAGCACGAGGTCTCTTTAATTCCTGAGCCAGTTTTAAGAACTCCTGCAAATACCTGATCATCATCAGCTTTAACCTTAATGCTCACATTTTCGTCTGCATTACCATAAAAAATCCTCAGGTTTTCATACCAGGAGGCAGCACTGTCGGCAAGATTTGATGGATGAATCCTTACAAACGCTTTTTCAGGAACAGCTTTTCTTTCCCCTTCAGGCAAATAACTGCAAAAAGACATAAAAGGTCCCAGGTTCCTGTGCGTTATTTCACCTGTTCTGAAAGAAAGGTAATTATACCTTTTCCAGTTTGTGGATGAACGAAGCCAGATTGATTTAGTATACATAACCGGCATGACCGGCAAAAATAATCCCGGTCCGTATCCTCCATGGTTTTTCCTCAATACTTGCCTGAGGTAGTTTGTAACACGGTCTCCTTCAATTTGTGAGTCACCGTAATACATTATTCTCAACTGGCTGTTTGATAATCCGAGGGAATCAAGGAAAGGCTGTAAAGGACTTAATGAATTAACTTCAGATATTGGATAAGATGTATCCGGCAGAAAAACAGAATCAGGTTTTTTAATTAAAAGAGTGTCAGGAAACTGATCAGGAACAGCATTTTCAGGGATCGAATCCGCTGAAATAAGTTTTTGTACTATTTCCTCCGGGATAAATTCATCCAATGACGGGAACAGGTTTATACCCGGGAAAATATAATTCATACCGGTAAAACAAGCCAGAAAGACCAGTAATAATAAAAACGACCTGAAAGGGCGCATATTTCAGTAAGGAATCAGCTTTTCTTCTTAATTTTAAGCTTCTGCCCGACCTGTATCTTCCCCGGATCAGAAATATTGTTT
This sequence comes from Bacteroidales bacterium, assembly GCA_022865305.1. Classification (GTDB taxonomy): domain Bacteria; phylum Bacteroidota; class Bacteroidia; order Bacteroidales; family VadinHA17; genus LD21. The sequence goes on from JALHSP010000144.1 coordinate 7,747, forward strand.
AATGTCAGTACATCAGTTGTTGTAACATTATCAAACATCTTTACAATATCCCAGATCGTATCGCCATAACGAACAGTATAAGTTATATAATCTCCGTCTGCCTCTGTCGGAATAGTAGCCCGTGCTGTTGAAGAATTAACCTGTACAGTTTTTCCGATCATTTTCTGCTTGTCAGCAAATGACATTGAATTGACTTTTGAATAATATTCAGATTTGGCAGGATCGATATATACTACAAGCTGCTGGCCTATTCTTATTGTATTCCGGTATATATTATTCCAGTACCTGAGCTCTGACAATCCTACTCCGTACCATTCTGAAATGAAGCCAAGATTGTCGCCTTCTTTTACTTTGTAAAACAGTTTTGTTTTACCCTTAATATCGACCGGCGTATAGATAGTCCTTGATGGATCAGCTATCCTTGTTGTCTTGCTGAGATATATATCTGATTTATAGCTTCGTATTGTATCATTAAGATCAATAAAATCTCCTAGGTGGCTCATCGGCAAGGTAAGTGCAAAAGGTTTTGAAGAACCAGGAACGAGACCTGTACGGTATTGCGGATTCAGCGCACGGAGTTCTCCCAGTGATATTCCCATAACCTCGGATATCTGTGTGAGGTGTATATCTTTATTAACCATTATAGTATCAGTTGCAATGGGAATATTGAGAGGCAGGGGCACGATATTATGTTCCGGATAAAAATTTATAGAATATGTTGCTGCAATATACTGTGGTATATATCCCCTGGTCTCCCTTGGAAGCCTGTAATATATCTCCCAGTAGTTTTTCTTATTGCCTGATCTCCTGATAGCCTTATTCACATTACCCGGACCACAGTTGTAAGCAGCAATAACAAGTATCCAGTCCTTGTAAATATCATAAAGATCCTTAATATATTTTGCAGCAGCATGAGTTGCCTTCACAGGATCTCTCCGCTCATCAACCACTGAATTGATTGTAAGTCCGTAAAATCTTCCGGTGCTGTACATAAACTGCCACAAACCGGTTGCTCCCATCTTTGAAACGGCGTTCGGATTCAGAGCTGACTCAATAACCGCCATATATTTAAGTTCGGCAGGCAAGCCGTATGAGTCAAAAATATCCTCGATCATCGGGAAATAATAATCTTTCAGACCCAGAATTGCCATGAACTTGTCTCTCTTTTTAATTGTATAGACATGGATATGGGCCCTGATTATGCTGTTAAAACGAAGCTGAATTATCGAATTTATTTTACTTAATCTGTTAATGTACACAGAATCTGAAAATTGCACTCCTGCTGTATCATTTGAAAATACATCCGGATTATTCCTGAGTGCCATTTTTACATACCATGTATTTACCAGGCTATCCAGATCTCTGGTAATTTTTTCTGCATTTATGTCTGATCTAATGATGATTGTATCAGACTCAGAAGCCGCTCTGGCGGTAAGGATTGCAATGAGAAAGGTTACAAGTAAAGCTGTTAATCTAATCATTCATTCTCTCTTTTAAAAAGTTACTTTAAGACTAAGGTTCAAACCCGGAACTGACTGGCTCATATCAGGAATTATTATAGGTTCGACCTCAAGATCAAGGTTATCACTAATATCATAATTTAACAGACTGGCATCAACATTTGCATCGAGTATTGTAATAAGATACCATGCTGCGATGCCAATATACGAAAGATCACGGTATTTTTTATAATAATCAACCTTCCCCAAAATTCTTTCTGAATACCAGGAATAATCAGAAGGACGATATGTATCAGGATGCCGGACCGGATCATAATCCCTTGGATCTGCGTTTTTGAGCGCCTCGAGATCCAGGTAACTCGCTGTTTCCCAAATCTTATCCGTGAGATCCTGATATGCTTTCAGGTACATGACATATTTTGAGGAATTGTAATTCACTGCATAAATTACTCCTGCAAAGCCTGCATAGACAAGAGGCACCTTCCAGTATTTTCTGTTATAGATCTGCCCCATACCGGGAAAAGCCATTGCAAGCATTGTTGCTTTGAGAGGTTCTGCTTTAAATGTATGCTTAGCGGGTTTTGATACAGACAATGTATCCTGGGCAAATATGTTTTCCTGAAAACAAAACAATTGCAGGACAAGAAGAATCGATATCTTAAAATACGTCTTCAAAATAAAAATGAACCGGATACAACTTCCGGTACCATTAGAACGGCGCGACAAATATAATTATTTTCAGGAGTTCAGACGGTCAAACACTCCTAAAATGCGTTCCATCTCTTCAGGGTTCTCAAAAGGGATAACTATTTTTCCCTTACCCTGCTCGTTTATTTTGAAGTTCACTTTTGCTGAAAAGATCTTATTCAGGTGTTCAGACAGCTGGGCAAAATCCTGATTAAGCTTATTTTTTCTTTCAATTTTGGATGGATCTTTGATTTTTTCTGTCTGAAGTTGTCTGACAAGCTCTTCAGCCTGCCTTACAGATAGTTCACCGTCTACAATTTTATAATAAACATTTATCTGTTTTTTCGGGTCTTCAATATTTACCAGGGTACGTGCATGGCCCATCATAAGGTTCTTGTTCTTTATTCCGAGCTGAATTTCGGCAGGTAATTTAAGCAGGCGAAGATAGTTTGCAACTGTAGACCTTTGTTTGCCAACCCTGTCGCTGAGCTGTTCCTGAGTCAGCTTACATTCCTCAATAAGCCTCTGAAAGCTTATTGCAACCTCAATTGAATCGAGGTCTTCACGCTGTATATTTTCAACGAGCGCCAGTTCAAGCATAGCCTGATCGTCCGCAGTCCTGATGTATGCCGGAACATGGGTAAGTCCCGCAAGTCGCGCTGCCCTGAGCCGTCTTTCCCCGGCAATAAGCTGGTATCTTCCTCCTCCTGTTTCCCTGAGAGTAAGTGGTTGCACGATACCAAGTTTTCTTATAGATGAGGCCAGTTCCTCAAGAGACTGTTCGTCAAAGCTGGTCCTGGGCTGAAAGGGATTGCCATCAATAGAATCAATTGCAATATCCTGATTTGCTTCAACCTTTCTCTCAAGGACTTCTTTTTCCACACCTTCGATCAGAGCTCCCAGACCTCTTCCCAGCACATTTTTTTTTGTCATTTCCATAACTTTTTCAGGTGAATGTAAAAGGTCCATTAAAGTTGCTTAACTGTGACTTCATGCTTCTCCATCAGTTCTTTCGCAAGATTGAGGTAATTGACAGTTCCTCTGGAATCAGCGTCGTACAATATAGCTGGTTGTCCGAAGCTGGGTGCTTCAGAGAGTTTGACATTCCTCTGGATGATTGTTTTGAAGACCATCTGCTGAAAATGCTTATTTACCTCTTCAGCAACCTGGTTGGATAACCTGAGCCTTGAGTCGTACATAGTAAGCAGAAATCCTTCTATCTCCAGATCTTTATTCAGGTTATTCTGGATGATTTTAATAGTATTCAGCAGTTTACCAAGTCCTTCAAGTGCAAAATATTCACATTGCACAGGTATCATTACCGAGTGTGCTGCCGAAAGGGCATTAACAGTCAGAAGCCCTAACGATGGAGAACAATCAATCAGGATATAATCGTAATCGTTCTCGATTTTTTTAAGCACTCCTTTAAGTATTTTTTCCCTTTCCGGTCTGTCAAGCATCTCGATCTCAGCTCCAACGAGGTCAATATTGGATGGCATTAATGAAAGGTTCTCCACTTCACAGCTGAGTATTGCTTCAGTTGGCTCCTTCCCGTCAATAAGGCAATCATAAACTGTGCATCTTATCTGGCGAGTGTCAATACCGATCCCTGACGTTGCATTAGCCTGCGGATCAGCGTCGACAATCAGTACTTTTTTCTCAAGAGCTGCAAGACTCGCCGCAAGATTTATTACTGTTGTCGTCTTCCCAACTCCACCCTTTTGATTAGCAATTGCAATAATCCTTCCCATCTCTTTTCCAGTATCAGTTATTTAAATATTTTGAGCTTCAAATTTACAATTTATGCACCCACTGCTGCGGAAAGTCCATACTGTAATTGTAAACATTTTTTTCGGGGTTTTCAACATTTTATTAACATCTGAAACAGAGATTTTGCCGGCTTTCTATAAACTTATCTGATTTATTTACATCTTTACAGATTATATAAACCTTACTGTATATGGCAATTAATCCTGTTCGCAAAGAGTGGTTTACTATTGTCAATCCCAATGCCGGTAACGGAAAGGGGAAAAAGGACTGGGACAGAATTTCAGCCCTTCTTGAAAAAGAAAATATCCCCATCATAAATAAGTTCACTGAAAAAAAAGGGCATGCAATTGAATTCACCAGGGAAGCTGTCGGAGCAGGTTTCAGAAAATTTATCTCTGTCGGCGGTGATGGTACATTGAATGAGGTAGTAAACGGAGTATTTAAACAGGAGTATTGCCCGACAAAAGAAGTCATACTGGGAATGATACCGGTAGGAACAGGTAACGACTGGGGACGTATGTTCGGTATTCCTCTCGTATATGAAGGAGCTGTTCAGGTAATCAAAGAGAACAAACAGATGGCTCATGATATAGGACTTGTCACTTATTATTGCGGAACAGAACAGGAGAAGAGATATTTTATCAATATAGCAGGTCTCGGATTTGAAGCAACGGTTGTAAAAAAGACCAATAAACAGAAAGATAAAGGGAGAAGCAACAAAGCTATCTATTTTTATAATCTTTTAACGAGTCTTATAACCCGCAGAAACATAAAAGCTGATATAATTATTGACGGTAAGAAAAATACCTGCAAAGTGTTTTCAATCAACATCGGTAACGGCAGGTATTGCGGTGGCGGGATGAGACAAACCCCTGATGCGCTCCCTGATGATGGCCTTCTTGATATTACAGTTATCAAAGAGATGGGCAGGATTGAAATAATACGAAGCCTGAAATTATTATATGACGGGACGATTCTCAGTCATCCAAAGGTTGACGGATACAGAAGCACTAATCTTCAGGTCAGTTCAGAATCGGTTTTATATGCTGAAGCAGACGGTGAATCACTGGGTCATACTCCTGCCGAATTCAGTATTATCCCTCAGGGAATTAATGTTGTTTATGGAACAAAGATCATTCCGTAAGCTGAATCTCGAAGAGCTTTGGCCAGTTTTTGCCTGTAACAAATATCCTTTCCCCATCCGGATCAAATGCGATGCCATTCAATACATTAACACTGGTATCTGTCTCCGGATCATTTAATATACCTTTAAGATCAATATAGGCAATCACTTTCCCGGTTACGGGATCGATCCTTGCAATAAGATCAGTCATCCATATATTAGCCCATATTTCTCCATTTATATATTCAAGCTCATTCAACGAATCCACAAGGTGTTCATTGTCATATACTTCAATTCTGGATGTAACTGTAAACATCTCAGGTTCATAGAAATACAAAACATTTGTTCCATCACTCATCACAATCTGATCCTTCATTGTTGTCAATCCCCAGCCCTCGGTCTGATAGTATATCTTATTAATAACATTAAATGTGGATTTTTCATAAACAAACCCGACCTTAGAGGTATAGGTTACCTGATATATCCGGTCCTTATAAAGAGTGATACCTTCACCAAACAGAGTGGGATCAAGGCTAAGCTGCCTTAATACTTTTCCTGTCTCAGGTTCTATTGCCCTCAGGGTTGATCTGTTTTCCTGTCCGGTGCCCTCATAAAGAATACCTTTATCATAAAAAAGGCCCTGGGTAAACGCGTCCCTGTCATGAGGATAGCTATGTATAACTTTAAAACCGTTTCTTGCGGGAACAATATCCGAATAAATGAGCAGAAAATGTGTAATTATGGTTCTTACTTTTCCACCCTTATAAGCTGTGACTTTTAATGATTTCCTGCCTGTTGCCGTGGTAAAAGCTGATGGTATTGTGCATTCCCACGGTGCTGACTTAATTGAAGAAACTGCTTTCCCGTCAAAATGAACCAGTACAGAATCGGGTAACTTATCTTTTTCTTCAGGAGCAAGTGAAACCTTAATCGGATTCCTGAGTTTAAACTCAGCATTCTCACCAGGGGTCAATATTTTTATCAGTTTGATTCTGAGTTCTTCTTCTGTACTCAATATGTTGTTTTCCCCGTTTGCCGGTTCTTTTCCTGGTCTGCCGGAACAGGAAATAGTCCACGTTATAAGCAGGAGGGTAAAAAGTGAAATAATATATTTCAGATAATCAGTTCTCAATTGTGGTATTCTTCCTCATAAATAAACGTTTAATAATATTTTTTCGTTTAGAAGTTATCCGTTTTTCTGCCTCTTTCTGCTCCAGCTCGAAAGGATTTAGAATCTGCCATACCCCGCTCCATCCAGGAAATCCGCCCAGATTTTTATCATCAATATATATATCTACATCGATTTTTCTGCTTACGGTATCATCAAATATCTCCTCAGGGTAGTTCTTATTAACAGCATAAAACTCAATACCGTTCTTTCTGCAATATTCAACAGCTTCTTCAAGCTCTTTACCAGCCCGGAATGTCCAAAGAATGAGCCGCACGCCTCTTTTTTCAAGCTCTCTGAGGGTTTGAAAGGCAAACAGCTTCTCCTTACCTATTTCAGGATACTGATGCTCAACAATAGTGCCATCAAAATCAATTGCGATCTTTATGCCTGTGAAATCAATCATTTAAAACATATTACACTTTGCAAAACTAATAATAAAATTTATCTTAATTTTGCTCTCCTTGTGAACATAACTTCCTCTTCAGATGAAACATGTTCCTAACTTTATAACTTCTCTGAATCTTGCATCAGGTTTTATTGCAATAGTTTTTGCAGCAAACGGAGAACTTGTTACTGCTTCCTGGTTAATACTGGCTGCGATGATATTCGACTTCCTCGACGGACTTTCAGCAAGACTATTAAAATCTTACTCCGAAATCGGTAAAGAACTCGATTCTCTTGCCGACGTGGTAAGCTTTGGCGTTGCACCTGCTTTTATAATTTATCAGCTTATCAGCAGTTCACTTTCAGTAACAGTGCCACTATTTACAAATGGACTGGTAATCAAAGCTTTAATTATCCAGTTAATTCCAGTAATAATGCCTGTGTGTGCCGGTCTGCGCCTTGCCAAATTCAATACAGATACATCACAAACCACTTCTTTCAGGGGACTTCCTACTCCTGCAAATGCGCTGGCTGTTATCTCTCTTGTTATTGCGGATCATTATACCGGTTCAACAATTTACGACTGGTTTTCAGGATCTCCGACAGCCTTGATAATTTTTACTGTCATACTTTCTCTGCTTATGATAAGCCGCCTGCCCCTGCTCTCTTTGAAGTTTGCGAATCTGAAATTCAGTGGCAATGAAGGAAGATTTATTCTTGTTGCAATGGTAATAGTTTCCCTGATTGTTCTTGGCCTCGGGGCAGCACCTCTGATCATCCCGTTTTATCTAATAGCATCTTTCCTGTCACTGTTATTCTGAGTTGTCTTGCGATCGTGCGGACCCTTATTCAAAGTAATCCTGCACCTTGTACCTTTAATATACATGCCCCTCCTCTTTCATCTCCTCTTCTGTAATTTTCTTCTTATTTATTGCTTTCCATGCGTACCAGATATAACCTGCCACTAATGGAATAATAAATGAAATATACATCATTGTTTTCAGTGTAAAAAGACTTGAAGATGCATTCCGGATAGTTAAGGAGCTGTTGATATCATATGCCGATGGATAAAAAGCAGTTCCGTTGAAACCTGAAACCAGGAATAACGAAAATACTGCAAGTACGGTTCCCTGACCGGTAAACCATATTCCTTTCCTGCTGCCTTTGAACAGTGTGGTTCCGATACCATATAAAATGGAAATGACTCCTGCCAGGAACAGGATCGATACGACAGGCATCTGGATGAAATTATACAGATACTTGTATTTTTCCAGAGTCACTGATCCGGTTTGCTGATTTACTGCAAAACCTGAGGAAAGCAGGATTAAAATGATAAAAAACAGGAAGAAAACCAAAAATGATATAGAATTCATTATCAGTTTTTTACCAGACTTCCTGATAAGGTCTTCATCTTCTATGGAATTAATAATATAAAGCAGTCCGTTTGTCCTGGTGAGGAAAAGAACAGCTAAACCAAGAGCCAGGTTCCTGCCATCAATGATAGCTTCAAGTCCATGCCAGGGCGTAGCCCACTCAACCTGATTCATATAATTGAGACTGAACATAGAACCTGTAAAGAAGGTTGCAACTGCAATACCGATAAGTAACGGACCTAAAGATCCATTCAGAAAAAGAAAAATGTCGAATGTCTTCTTCCCGAGCACGTTAGCCGGTTTGGATCTGTATTCATAAGCTATTGCCTGTATGATAAAACTGAACAGTATTGCCATCCAGACCCAGTATGCTCCACCGAAGCTTGTTGCATAAAAAAGCGGGAATGAAGCGAAAAATGCACCACCAAAAGTTACCAGTGTTGTAAACGTAAACTCCCATTTTCTACCCATTGCGTTGATTATCATTGTTTTCTGAAGATCGTTGCCGGGAAGTGAAAAGATCATTGACTGTCCACCCTGGACAAACATCAGAAATACCAGCAGGCTTGCAAGAAAGGATATAATTATCCACCAGTATTGCTGTAAAAACAAATATGATATTAATGTTGTCATAGTTTATCCTCCTAATGATTTGGTCCTGTTTTGATCTGCTTCACCATAATTGAGACCTCAGCGATCAGCAAAGCTGTAAAAAGAACTGCAAAAAGAATGAAAGTTGTCATAACCGACCCTGCGCTGATCTGCGATACTGCTGCCGATACCGGCATGAGGTCCTGGATTATCCATGGCTGGCGACCCATTTCTGCAAGCACCCATCCCGATTCACTTGCGATGTAAGCTAGCGGGATAGAAAACATGGCGATCCAGAGGAACCACCTGTTTTTCAGAAAAGTGTCCCTGAAGACAAAGATCAGAGCCAGAATGAAAATAAGGATGAACAGGAATCCAAGCATTACCATGAGGTGGAAAGTATAAAATGCGATGGATACATCCGGAACTGCATCCTCAGGCGATTTAAGAAATGCATACCCAAAATATCTGAAATACTCCTCCATGAATTCTTTACTTCTCATGAAAACCAGAATATTTTCAACCTGCACTTTATCATCCATCATTCGCGCTCTTTTATAATCATTCAGGGTTTCTCTTGCAATCTTGCCTCTTCCCATTTTTTCTATAACTGATAAGATTTGCGCGCCCTGAAGATCACCATTAACAAGGTTTGTGATCCCTGGTACATATGTATCTTTATTCCCTCCTGTCATTACCGAAAGAAAGCCAGGTATCTCAATCCGGAAGATAAATTCCTTTATTGTTTTATTTCCGATTTTTTCATCACTGTCCTTTAGAATGCCAAAAGCTGTAAGTCCAGCGTTCTGCTTTCCTTTATAGTGTGCCTCAAATGCAGCAAATTTCATTGGCTGCACATCTGCAAGTGTTCTGGCTGACATATCTCCCGTGAATGCAACTGTTAATGAAGACAACAGGCCAAAAACTGCAGCGATTAGAATGCTTCTTTTTGCAAACCATTCTTCCCTTTTCTTTAACAGGAACCAGGAGCTTATACCCAGAACAAACATTGATGCCAGTAAAAACCCTGATGTTATTGTGTGTAGAAACTTATCAACAGCAACCGGATTAAAAAGAACAGCCCAGAAATTAATCATTTCATTTCGTGCTGTCTCGGGATTAAATGTCATCCCTACAGGATTCTGCATCCAAGCATTGGCTACAAGGATCCAGAGGGCAGACAGGTTGGCACCGATTGCAACAAGCCATGTTGAAGTGAGATGGAATTTTTTGTTCACCTTATTCCAGCCAAAAAACATCACTGCGACAAAGGTTGATTCGAGGAAAAATGCCAGTATACCTTCTATTGCCAGCGGAGCTCCGAAAATATCTCCCACAAACCACGAGTAATTTGACCAGTTGGTTCCGAATTCAAACTCAAGGATTATACCTGTTGCCACACCGATGGCAAAGTTTATCCCGAAAAGTGTCATCCAGAACCTGGTAAGTCTTTTCCATTCTGCTTTACCGGTCCGTACATAAATGGTCTCCATAATGGCGATAATAAATGACAGCCCAAGCGTAAGTGGCACGAAAATCCAGTGATACATTGCAGTCAGAGCAAACTGAGCTCTTGACCAGTCGACAAGAGCTAAATCAACATTTTCAATCATAGATATCAGGTGAGTTGGTTAATTGATTAAGTATATATTCACTTCTTTGTTTATCATTATTATAATTTTTCCTGAGAAAATCGGGGAAAAAGAAAACCTTAAGAACAACAAATATTATAATGAGCTTTATAATAATGATGATCCATACTTTTCTCCCCCATAATGACATATTCCTGAATCCATCATAATAAAAGCGGATCACTCTGGCCGGAGCTGAAAGAAAATTATTCATCTGTAAAGCAGTTTATGCCAAATGATTCAATTTTAATAATGTTTGCATAAAGAGCAGGAGATTATTTTTCTTTGTTTTTATCAGGGATGTCCGTTTTATTATGAGAAAAAGGATTTTTTTCTCCCATATTTTCGGGTGAGAGGCTTGATGTAATCTTCTGAACCGCTTTAAAATTATAAAAAAACTCCCTCGCAAAGACTCTGAGAACCGTATATGCAGGGATCCCCAAAATCATTCCCGGAATACCAGCCGCAAAGCCGGCAGCAAGTATCACTATAAAAATCTCCAGAGGATGCGCTCTTACACTGTTTGAAAAGATAACAGGTTGAAAAACAACATTATCAATAAATTGTGTCACACCAACCACTATTATCATATAGAAAACCAGCGGGCTGAAATCCCCATTCATGTGAGAGGCGACACCCATAATTAATGTAATAAACAATCCGAGCCATGGACCTACATAGGGAATGACATTCAGAATTCCCACGATAAGACCCATTACCAGAGCCTGCTGAAAATCAATCCCTGCTATGGTCATTCCGATGTCTATGAGGATCATAACACAGGTACTCTGTATCAAAATTCCTATAAAATACCTGGTCAGGAGCTTCTGGATTGAATAAAGAGCCCTGGTTACGCTTTCGGTATATTTATCGGGAACCCACATGAGGATTGATTCAAAAAACAGCCTCTGATCCTTCAGGAAGAAAAATGTAATAAATGATATTGAGAAAACAGCTACAATAATATTACCAAGAATACTCATCAGGGAACCAAGAAAATTCTGTATCATATTAATATTCAGAACCCCTGCAATTTTTGAAGCTATATAATCCTTAATCGAAAATTCATTGACAATATCTTTATTGAAAACATTGAAAAGGTTTTCAATATTTTTAATAGGACCTTCTATAATCTTAACAAGATTTTGGCTGTCAATAGTTGATAAATAATTGATCTGCTTTGTTACAAGCGGTATAAAAATGATGAAAAACAATATAATGCCTCCCCATATAATAATCAGTGCAATAAGGGCACTGAGGGAACGTGGGAACGACCATTTTTTGATCCTTATACTGCAAAAGAGATCTACGAGAGGCCGTCCCATAATCGACAAAACACCTGATACAAGTATATAGACTACGATATTGCGAAAGTACCAGGCACATGCCAGCAGGAGTAATACACCTAAAAAAAGAAGTACGTTCCTGAATGTCGTTTTCATCTTACAGATTTTCCTTTTTACAAACCTAATTTAAATTTTTGGAATTACACAGATGAGATGAATTCTAACCAAGACGATTAAGATTTGCATAAACTCGCCTCAATATCACTTTCCGGTTAATACATGTACTCGTCCAAAGCCCCTTTCTCCTTTATTTTTCACCTCATCCCCCTGTCCCCCTTCTCCTGAAAGAGAAGGGGGTAACATGCTGATTAATATTATATTATCCCCTCTCCTGAAGGAGAGGGGATGGGGTGAGGCAGAACAGTAGAGAGGGGGAACAAATGGGGGTAAGTACATGACAGTTCTACTGCCATATTGTCCGTTTATTTTATATAAAATATGCCATTATGGCTGCTTTTATATTTTGGAACGGAACTTGAAACTAAAAGGGTATAAAGATTTAAAATATGTTTAACTTAAAAATAATGGAGGACAAAACTATGTTACCAACTATTGCAAAAAGGACTTTCAGCCCGTTCTACATGTCAAATCTTTTTGACGATGATTTTTTCCCTGTAGTATCAAACAGGACAAGTTCAATGCCGGCTGTAAACATCAAAGAGAATGAAAAAAGTTACACTCTTGAGCTTGCAATTCCCGGAATTGACAAGAAAGATCTGAAAATTGAAACTAATGAAGATGTTCTTACCATTTCATCTGAGACCAAAAATGAGGTTGAGGATAACAAGGATGGCTATAAAAGAAAAGAATTCAGCTATTCTTCTTTCTGCAGAAGTTTTTATATACCTGAAAATGTAAACAGGGATAAAATAGGAGCTTCTTATAAAGATGGCATACTTACAGTGGAACTTCCTAAACAGGAAGAAGAAAAGAGTAAGATCAGCCGCCAGGTAAAGATCTCATAATTTAAGTAAAGAAGATCCCGGTCAGTTGCCGGGATTTTCTGTTTTATTACATCCCTCCTGTATTTTCTGAGCAAACTTTTTCCCATATTCCTTAAGCGCTTCCTGCTTAGAGCCACCGGGAGAGAATTTAAAAGATGCATTTTCTTCAAATATCTTAAGTTTAAGATTCCTCAGGTTCTCGAGGATAATTTTTGCAGCCTCTCCGCTCCAGCCAAATGATCCGAATGCACCGGCCAGCTTACCTTTATCCCTTATGGGATTAATAAGTGCAAACAATTTATAAACAGGCAGCAATGTATTTTGATTGATTGTCGGTGATCCTATGAGAATTGCGTTGGCTGAAATGATCCTGGATTCCAGCTCTTCAAGGCTGATATTCTCTATATCAGCGATATCTATATCGAAATCCATTATTTCACGGATACCCGAGGCTACTTGTTCAGCTGCTATTTTCGTATATCCATAAGCTGAAACATAAGTTATAAGAATTCTGTTTTTTGATCCGGATCCTGTAATTTGCAGGTATTCGTTGGCATACTTCTCTGTCAGATCAACAATCTTTTTCCAGTTATTCCTGAGCACCGGACCATGACCGGGACAGATGATCCTTATATCCAGTGGCTTTATTTTTTCGATAGCCTTTACCATGAACCTGCTGAAAGGTTTCAGAATAACATTGAAGTAATATTTAAAAGTATCAAGGTAATCTTCCGTAAGATCATCCTTCATTTCATAAGTGCAGTAATGTGCTCCGAAAGAATCGCATGTAAACAAAATCCTGTCCTCCACAAGCCAGGTATATATTGAATCGGGCCAGTGCAGGTTTGGAGCTGCGATAAATCTTAAAGTCTTATTGCCAAGGTCAAGGGTATCCCCGTCTTTTACAACCAGCGAATTAAAGGGCATATTGATAATATCTTCAATATATCTTATGGCATTGCCGCTGCCAACAACAGTCGCTGACGGAGCCATTTTCAGTAAATCCTTTAAGCTTCCGGAATGATCGGGTTCTGTATGGTCAAGGATTATATATTGTATCTCTTCAGGATTTGTTACTGACTGTAATTTATTAAAATAGGTTTCACTGAACTTTTCCTTGGCAACTTCTACCAGTGCTTTTTTTTCTGCATTTATAAAATATGAATTATAGGTTGTGCCATGATCAGTTTGCATTACAATATCAAATGTCCTGATATCGTAATCAAGTATTCCTATCCATTTCACACTGTCAGAAATATCGATTATTCTGTCGTCTTTTCTTTTCATATTATCTGACGGATTTCAGATTTTGGCAATTATGCTTTTGTTTGCCTTTACCTGTTGAAGAATAGGGATCTCTATTTCTGTCCCTAATGGCAGAAAGATATCAACTCTTGATCCGAACTTTATAAAGCCAAGCTCATCCCCCTGCAGAACTTCCTGGTTTTCTTTTGCGTAAGTTACAATTCTCCGTGCAACAGCTCCAGCAATCTGTCTGACAAGAATTTCTTTGCCCTCCCTGGTTTCAATAACTATTGTGCTTCTCTCATTCAATTCAGAAGATTTGGGATGCCAGGCAACCTTATAATGCCCCGGATGATACCCTACATATTTAATGCGTCCCGATACGGGATACCTGTTACTATGCATATTGAAAGGCGACATAAAAATTGAAACCTGCAGGCGGAGGTCCTTAAAATATTCACTCTCCACGGATTCTTCAATTACAACCACCTTGCCATCAGCGGGTGCATATACCAGTCCCGGGTCAGGTTCAAGCGCCCTTGAAGGCAACCGGAAGAAGAAAAGAATAAAAACATAAAATATAAGCGAGCAGAAAAGGAAAGCCCATTTTAAAAGGGTTTCATCAGACCATAAAATACCTACAATGATGTTAAGTACCACTAGGATCAAAAAACCCAGAATTAAAATCTTATATCCTTCCTTGTGAATGCTCATTCATACAAAATTTGCACAAAACTAATCAAGTCATATCAATCAACCAAAAAGTAAAATAAAAAGATATACCAGGGGAAAGGATATAATTGCACTATCGAACCTGTCGAGAAATCCACCGTGGCCTGGCATAATATTACCGGAATCCTTTACACCTGCGCTTCTCTTCAGCATCGATTCGATCAGATCTCCATATGTGCCTGCTATAGAGATTATTACAGAAAGGATTATCCATTGAATTGTGTTAACTACCCCGAGCCAGCCCGAAAGCAGCCATGCAACAGCTGCTGAAAACAGCACTCCTCCGATAAATCCCTCCCATGACTTTTTTGGAGATATACGTTCCATCAGCCTGTGACGGCCAAAAGAAATTCCAATAAGGTATGCTCCCGTGTCGCCTGCCCATAGCAGGATGAAGAAACCAATTACAATCCCCGGTGAAAATGTGATCTGAGCATGTGGCAATAACGATTCAAGTCCGGTATGGGAAAAAGCTGAGAACGGAAATAATGAAAACGGGACTGCAATATAGAGCACTGAAAAAAAGGTATGAGCAAGGGAATCAAATGGTTTCTCTTGCTTTCTGTAGAGTTCGGCACCCATAATAATTAACATAATGGGGATAAGAATCAGGAAAAAGCTGAAAGGCAGGATGCCTGATGCAATTAGTGTTGAAATGATGTAAGCTGTTATCCCTGTTAATATTCCGGGGATCATCTGCGGTTTCACACCTGTATTTTCAATCATACGATAATATTCATACAGAGTGCAGGTCAGTATAATCAGCCCGGTCAGCAGGAATGAAACCGGATGGAGCCAGAAGCCTCCCAATACGAATATTACAATCCATGCTCCTGTTAAGGTACGTCTGAAGAGGTTGTTCAAGATTTCAGTTTATTGATTCTTTACCTTTTGATTTTTCCCCGGGATTTTTGGAAGTGGTACTGGTTGCAGGAATTTCTTTTTGCTTTAACTCTTTTTTCGTTTTACCGTTTGATTTTGCTGAAATAATTTGTTCATCACCGGCCTTTTTATCTGCAATAGCTTTAGCTTCTGCCTCTTTTTTCAGGTCAACTTTCCTTTTCCCAAATATCCTTTCAAGATCTTCTGCGAATATCACTTCTTTCTCAAGAAGCAATTCTGCCAGTTCAGTAAGGCCTTTCATATGATTTTTAAGAACTTCCTGAGCTCTCAGGTACGACTCCCCTATAATCTGCTTGACTTCCTGGTCGATGACCTCGGCAGTTTTTTCACTGTAAGGTTTTGTAAAACCAAAATCTGACTGCCCCGAAGAGTCATAGAAACTTACATTCCCGACCTTTTCACTCATTCCGAAATACGACACCATAGCATATGCCTGTTTGGTAATTTTTTCAAGATCACTAAGAGCACCTGTTGAAATCTTGCCAAAAACGAGCTGCTCGGCAGCACGTCCGCCAAGGGCATAAGCCAATTCATCAAGAATCTGTTCACGGGTTGTAAGTTGTCTTTCTTCAGGGAGATACCATGCTGCTCCCAATGCTCTCCCTCGCGGAATAATTGTTACTTTCAGCAGAGGACTGGCATACTCTAACATCCAGCTTACTGTAGCATGTCCGGCTTCATGGTACGCAATAGTCCTTTTCTCACCCATCGAAATGATCTTGCTTTTTCTTTCCAGTCCCCCCACAATTCTGTCGATGGCATCAAGAAAATCCTGTTTTTCGACGATAGTCTTGTTTTTCCTTGCTGCAATAAGGGCCGATTCGTTACAAACGTTAGCAATATCTGCTCCGGAAAAACCCGGAGTTTGCTTGGCAAGGAAACCTATGTCAAAATTCTTTTGAAGTTTTATAGGCCGGAGATGAACCTTGAATATAGCTTCTCTTTCAATCAGATCAGGCAGTTCAACATGTATCTGGCGGTCAAACCGGCCGGCACGCAATAATGCTCTGTCAAGAATATCTGCTCTGTTAGTGGCTGCCAGTATAATAACTCCCATGTTTGTCCCAAAACCGTCCATTTCCGTAAGCAGCTGATTAAGTGTGTTTTCCCGCTCATCGTTTGAACCGAAATTAACATTTCTTCCACGTGCTCTTCCGACAGCATCAATTTCATCAATAAATACAATGCACGGAGCCTTTTCCTTTGCCTGTTTGAAGAGGTCCCTGACTCTTGAAGCGCCCACTCCAACAAACATTTCAACAAAATCGGATCCTGATATTGAAAAGAATGGCACATTTGCCTCCCCTGCAACAGCTTTCGCAAGAAGTGTTTTCCCGGTTCCGGGAGGACCAATAAGAAGCGCTCCTTTGGGTATTTTGCCTCCCAGTTGTGTATATTTCTTTGGATTTTTAAGAAAATCAACTATTTCCATCACCTCGGTCTTGGCTTCCTCAAGGCCGGCAACATCGTTGAAATTTAATTTTACGTTTGTATCCTTGTCAAAGATTTGCGCTCTCGACTTCCCGACACTAAAGATACCTCCTGCGCCACCGGCGCCTCCCCCTGACATCCGCCGCATAAAGAATAACCATACTATAATTAATAATGCCGGAAAAAGCAACCACGAAAGTACGATGCTAAAATAGTCTTTCCGGGTATCATATTCAGGATATATAAGCTCCTTATCAGAATATCCTGCGTTTTTCTGGGTCTCAATCAAACTCAGCTCAAAAGTGCTTACATCAGCGAAATCATAGGTATAGTTCGGTTTTGAAACCTGCAAACCTAGTCCTCCTCCAGGTCTGGATATCCCTGGATATCTGCCCGTTGTAACGGAATCATTTATAAGATAAATTTCAGCATACTCCTTATTAATCACGACCAGCTTTTTGATGTCGTGATTTTCAATAATTTCATTGAGCATACCGGTAGTGGCCTTCGGAACTGGTTTCTTGTTGAAAAAAAGCTGAAATACAATTACCGAAACAGCCAGTATAGCAAAAATCCAGTTACTGCTAAAACGCGGGCCGGTACTTTTACCGTTTTTTTTATCAGATGTCGTTTTATTATTATCTGTCATAAATCATTAACTTTCAATTTTCTGTCTTCCATGGCTTCAATGTCAGCATCAGCCCAAAGTGATTCAAGGGAATAAAAATGTCTGTACTCTTTAAGAAAGATATGTACTACCACGTTTCCGTAATCCAGAAGCACCCAGAAACAATTATCTAATCCCTCAACATGAATTGGCTTCTCACCGGGTTTTTTCCGCACACTGTCTTCCACCGAGTAACAGATCGAATCGACCTGCGTCACAGAAGTACCATGACATATAACAAAATAATCGGTAATTCTGTTTTCAAGTTTTCTCAGATCAAGCTTCAGGACATCCTGCCCTTTCTTTTCAAAAATCCCTTTTACTACACTTTTTAAAAGAACTTCAGCTCCGTCAGATCTTTTCTTCATCAATAATAATCACTTATATATCAACCTGCAAAAGTACGAACTTTTATCTGTATTTTTGTCACAAAACTCCTCTTTTTGCAATTAAAGTGCCAATCTCAGATTCAATGAAAGAATCTGAGAAGAATAAAGCTTAATTCATTAATATTTTTGTATTTATGATTATTGGATCGGATCTCATTTTTTATGAAAATCTGTCTTCAACCAATTCACAGGCATCTCTTTTACTGAAAAAAAAGGATATAAAAGAAGGCACTGTGGTATATTCTGATTTTCAGACAGCCGGCAGGGGGCAATCGGGCAACATATGGGAAAGTGAAGCTGGCAAAAATTTATTAATCAGCATAATACTTTACCCGTCTTCGATAAATCCTGAAGAGCAGTTCCATATATCGATGGCGGTTTCACTCGGAATATGCGATTTCATTGACAGATATATCCCCGGAAGTAAAATAAAATGGCCTAACGATATTTATATAAAAGATGGCAAAATATCAGGCATACTTATTGAAAATTCAATTATGGGTGAAAGTATTGAAAGTGCTGTCGCAGGAATCGGGCTTAATATAAACCAGGAAAAGTTTACCAGCCATTCATTAAATCCTGTTTCATTCCGGTTGATAACGGGCAGGAAATATGATCTCGGGATCTGTCTGAAGCAACTTCTTGCCGATCTTGATCTCAGATATAAACAGCTTTTGTACGGAAACAGGGAACTTCTTGCGAATGAGTATATTGCCCGCCTGCACAGGTTTATGGAATGGTGCACTTACAGGTCAGGAGATATCATTTTTACCGGAAAAATTCTGAATGTAACCTCTTCCGGCAGGCTACAGATCAGGAAAAAGAAAGGTAAAGTCATGGAATTTTCATTTAAAGAGGTAGATTTTATTCCTTAAGATCATTCCATCTTTTAAACTTTTCCATTTCATTTATGAGAGTATCAAGGAACTGCCTTACAGGACCGGCAGCGACCATTTTTAATACAGGATTCATTTCGGCACTTAGCAAAACCCTGACTTCTGCTGGCTGGTTTTCAATTCCGCTGATATTTATGATCAATGAAAAGTTATTTACCTGCAGGGCATTCCCTGAAAAAACCACTTTTTTGTTTACCACTTTCTCAGTCAGCCGGATATCAACATCACCCAGCGGGTTTACCCGGAAACTGCATGATTCCCTGTCAGATTTCCAGTTGCTGGCTGTTCCCGATGGAATGAACTGTTCCATGTTCCTTATATCAGTTAAAAAATTATAAACCTCTCCTGCATTACAGGTAAGTCTTCCTGTCCTGCTTTCAAATGTTGATGCTTCACTCATGATAGATCTGTTATTTATTTCCCCATGAAGAGGGATCTGTTCTCCATTTTTTCAATGTTTCCACATTAGTTTCGGTTATGTATCCGCTTTTGACTGCTGTTTCAATAAGGACTGTATAGTTACATAAGGTATGCAATGTACATTTTTCCGAAGTAAATGCGTCAGCTGCTTTATTAAACTCGTAGGTAAAAATTGCTACCATTCCAAGCACATTGCAACCTGCTTCCCGGAGAGCCTTTACAGCATTCAGGCTGCTGCTTCCTGTTGAAATAAGATCCTCGATAACAACTACTTTCTGTCCTTTTTCATAATATCCTTCAATCTGGTTTCCCAGGCCATGGTCCTTTGCACCGGATCTTACATAGATAAAAGGTAATCCAAGCTTATCTGCTGCTATAGCCCCATGAGGAATAGCACCGGTAGCGACTCCTGCAACCATATCAGCATGAGGATAGAGCTCCCTGATCAGGGAAACAAATGAATCACGGATATATGATCTTGCCTCCGGAAATGAAAGGATTTTGCGATTGTCACAATAAATCGGAGATTTCCACCCCGAAGCCCATGTAAAAGGATTTGCCGGTTGTAATTTAATTGCTTTAATTTGTAACAGATATTCAGCTATTCTTTTTGCACTATTCTCCATAGGAATCATGTATAAAGTTCATTTTGAAAACAGGTTTATCCTGATCAGTCCTGAACCAGACCGGGTACAAAAGTATAGCTTATTCCTTAAATTCCATGACACTAAAGAACTTTATAAGACTATATCAGATTTTCAGTCGGATCAGACAATTTCATCCATTAATGTTTACGGTCCGGACATTAAGCATATCTGGAAGATCTTCAGGATCTATTTTACTGAAGTGGATGCTGCTGGAGGTTTGGTGAGGCATTCATCGGGGAAATACCTGTTTATAGAAAAGAGAGGGAAACTCGATCTGCCGAAAGGACATATTGAAACCGGTGAGGAACCTGAAACCTGTGCTTTGAGAGAGGTAAGCGAAGAGTGCGGTATTACAGGGCATTCAATTATTAAGCCCCTTTTACCAAGCTACCACACTTACAGCTGGGAAGGAATATCATACCTGAAGAAAACCAGCTGGTTCCTTATGCGGTATGACGGTACAATGGTTATAGAACCCCAGATAAAAGAGGGTATAACAAGGATTGAATGGCTGTACCCTGATGAGATCAGCAAGATAAAAGGTCAGGCATGGCTTTCGCTGATGGACATGATAAATATATCGATTTTTAAAACCTGATATCCGGTTTCAGTAATTAAATCTCCTCGCCCTTATAATCTTTAAGATTAATCGCGGCTGGCACAAATTGTGAGGCATCTCCCCCGCTTCTTATTATATCACGCACAATTGTCGAATTTATGGGAGTATGTTCAGGGATTGTAAGAAGGAAAACCGACTCAACATCGGATGCCATTGCCCTGTTCACCTGAGCAATAGCTCTTTCAAATTCAAAGTCGGCAGCTGTTCTTAATCCGCGAAGGAGATATTTTGCCCCGTTCCTTTTGCAGTAATCAACAGTAAGCCCTTCATAATGATCAATCCTTACTTTTGGTTCATTACGAAATACTTTGGCTATCATCTCTTTTCTTGTATCAAGTGAATAATAGTTTTTTTTCAGAGCATTTGCTCCAACGGCTATAATTATTTCATCGAACAGGTTAAGCGCTCTTATGACAATTGCTTCATGCCCTATCGTGAAAGGATCAAATGATCCGGGAAAAACTGCTATTTTCTTCATTTGAATGAGATTTTTCTGGGGTTCTTTACTTTTTGCTTCAGAAGCGATATATCAAGGGCACTCATAATAGTTAAAACATAATGAAATTTCAATCCTTTTATATAGATCTCTTTAATATCCTCCACATCTTTCCTGTTCTCTTCCGATAAAATTATTTCTTTTATGCTTGCCCGTTTGGCAGCAAGAATTTTCTCCTTAATACCTCCAACAGGCAGAACTTTTCCCCTCAGGGTGATTTCACCTGTCATTGCCAGGTATTTCTTTACCTTTCGCTGTGTAAATGCTGATGCTATGGAAGCGGCCATGGTAATACCTGCCGAAGGCCCGTCTTTCGGGATTGCTCCTTCCGGGACATGGATATGAATATTCCAGTTTTCTGAGAAGTTATCAGGCAAATGGAGCATTGCACCATTTGATTTCAGGTATTCAAGGGCAATAATCGCTGACTCTTTCATCACTTCGCCCAGGTTACCCGTAAGAGTCAGCTTGCCGGAGCCTTTGCTAAGGCTTGCTTCCACAAACAATATTTCGCCTCCCGCAGCTGTCCATGCCAATCCTGTAACAACACCGGCCTGATCATTTCCGGAATAAAAATCACGGTTATATTTCGGTGGTCCCAGTATTTCTTCAAGCTCTGTTTCAGTAAGTGATGTATTGTAATCTGTTTCAGAAGCAATGTGTTTTGCAGTGACCCTGATAATCTTGGCGAGACGCTTATCAAGCTCCCTCACCCCTGTTTCCCTTGTGTATTTCTCAATAAGCGTTTCCAAGATACTTTTGCTTAAAGTTAACTGGTCGGATTTAACACCATGATTTTCCAGCTGTTTTGGGAGAAGATGCCTTCTTGCTATCTCAAGCTTCTCTTCAACCAGATATCCTGTTATCTCAATGAGTTCCATTCTGTCGCGGAGTGCCGGACTTATCGTTGAAAGAGTGTTTGCAGTAGCGATAAAGAGCACTTTTGACAGATCGTATTCCATTTCAAGGAAATTATCAAAAAAAGTACTGTTCTGTTCCGGATCAAGTACTTCGAGAAGAGCTGAAGATGGATCGCCCCTGAAATCCTGTCCCACCTTGTCAACTTCATCCAGGATAAAAACAGGGTTTGAGGAGCCTGCCCTCTTGATATTCAGTACAATCCGACCTGGCATTGCACCTACATAAGTCTTTCTGTGCCCCCTGATTTCTGCTTCATCATGTAAACCGCCCAATGACATTCTGACATATTTTCTGCCAAGTGCTTTGGCAACAGATTTGCCAAGAGAGGTTTTTCCCACTCCCGGAGGTCCGTAAAGGCAAAGGATAGGAGATTTCAGGTCTCCTTTAAGTTTCAGAACAGCAAGGTGTTCCAGGATCCTTTCCTTTACTTCATCGAGGCCGAAGTGATCTAAATCAAGTACCCGTCTGGCATTATTAAGATCGAGGTTATCCTGCGTATATTCACCCCAGGGCAGATCGAGCAATGTCTGAATATAGTTTATCAGGACTGAGTATTCGGCAGCTGCAGGATTCATACGATGCAGTTTATCGAGTTCCTTTTCAAAGATTTTTTTTACATCTGCAGACCATTTTTTTGTTTCAGATTTTTTTCTGTATTCTTCAATCTCTTTCTCAAGAGGGTTGCCTCCAAGCTCATTCTGGATAGTTTTCATCTGTTGATGCAACAGGAATTCCCGCTGCTGCTGATCGAGGTCGCTCTTAACCTTCGACTGCAGTTCGTTCTTTAGTTCCAGTACCTGTATCTCCTGAACAAGAAACTCCAGAAGTGTAAAACCCCTGTCGCGTAAACTGTTTATTTCCAAAAGCTTTTGCTTATCCTGAACTTTTATATCGGTGTTGGAGCAGATAAAATTTATAAGGTAAGTGTTATTCTCAATATTTTTGATAGCAAATGAAGCTTCGGGGCTTATATTGGGATTTATCTTGATTATCTTAAGTGAGAGGTCTTTCAGTGAACCGACTATAGCATCAAAGTCCTTCGTCATTCCTTCCGGTTTGATTTCGGGTATTATCCTTACCCGGGCTATAAAATAGGGATTATCAGAAACCATCTCATTAAGCACCATCCTTTTCCTTCCCTGAATAATTGCGGTTGTGGAGCCATCGGGCATTTCAAGAAGCCTCACAATCTGTCCTATCGTCCCTACAGAATGAAGGTCACTGAAACCCGGATTTTCCATGTCAGGATCTTTCTGAGCAACAGTTCCGACAATTTTATCACTCCTGTAAGCATCTTTTATCAGCTGGATGGATCTCGGCCGTGCAATGGATATAGGGAGAACCACACCGGGGAAGAGTACGGTATTCCTGAGCGAAAGTACCGGAATAGTCTCAGGAACTTCGACATTTTCCATCTCTCCATCATCGCCATCAGCAATAATAGGGATTATATCTCCTTCACCATCAATTATATCCGGAAATAAAATCTCGTTAGCAGGTCTCCTGTACTTTTTTTCCATGTAACATTTATAGCAAGCTAAAATTACATAATATTTTACACTAAATCCGAAAACAGATTTATGCAATCATTGTGCCAGAATACAGGCCCCCCATCCCCCCTCAAGGGGGGCTTATAACACACTTACTTTCAGTATATTTACAAAAACAGATAAGTATCCGTCAATAAAAAAGGGCTTGTAAAAGCCCCTTAATATAAAAACTTCGTGATTATTTTTCTTTCTTTTTCCCTACATGGTTTTTGTAGCGGCTCATGTATTTATCGACCCTTCCAGCTGTATCAACAAGCTTCATCTTTCCTGTATAAAAAGGATGAGAAGTATTGGAGATTTCAAGTTTGAGAAGGGGATATTCGTTACCATCTTCCCACTTTATGTTCTCTTTTGAGGGAGCAGTTGACTTGCCGAGAAAAGAAAAACCATTAGACATATCCTGAAACACCACAAACCTGTAATTCTCCGGATGTATTCCCTGTTTCATTATTATTATTTTAAATTCCTTAAATATCTATAAAATACTCCTGTTTTGGGACTGCAAAAGTAATTAACAATATTTAAAATACAAAAGGAATTAACAAATAATTGAGAAATGGCGTATAGAAAATCTTACTGCCTGGTATCCGATGGCTGGCTAATGAATATTTATTATACGGTGGTCGATCAGGATGAAAAGTACTGAAATAAGAACAGAATAAATAAGAAATACTTTTACGGGAATGTATTCAGTTGGCTTAATTTTCATTTTCACCCAAACATATGCAGCCAGGTATATCTTGCTGAGAGTATAAACGATAAATGTTGAAAGAGCAACACCAATGATATTATATCCCCATTTTATCATTAAAAGGCTTAAGGGGATATTTATTGCAAGTTCAAGAATAGCTGCAATAAGTGTAATATGAGTCTTTTTCCTGCCTACAATAATTGTCTGCGGAAAGATAAGCCTTGGAATTATAAGTAATGTATAAACAAGGAAAACACCGGAACTTTTCTCAAAATCAGGATTGAACAGACGGGGATAGAACCAGCGTGCAAAAAGCATGATAATCATTGTAGTTGGGAAAAGCAGGTGCATAAGTCTCTTTGACTTAAGCTTTATTTTTGCAAGGGACTCTTTCATCCTCGACCGGGTCGAAAATTCAGGAAGCATGGCATTACTGAGTCCATTAGCCAGTAAAACGACCAGAGGAAATTCCTTTGCCCCGTAACGGAACCATGCAAAAATTGCCGGATCGTGGTAAACTGCCGAAATAATTACACCATCAGTATACTGAGCTGAACCACTTATCAAAGAAGTCAATATTAATGGTGTTCCCAGGTAAAGGTGCTCCTTCATAAACTGGAAAGAGACTTTCATTTCTGTGTACCGTTTCAACAAAATAAGCAGCCATATCCATCTTATGCCGGTTATTGCCAGCAATCCATATATCGACCAAATGATATCCTTTCCCAAAAGTACAGGTGTAATCACAAGTAAAAGCTGTGCACTATAGGTGTAAATACCATACTGAAGAATACGGTGCGATCTGTTATTAAGGAGGTAGATATACTCAATCAGGCAAACCGGGCTGCTCAGCAGCAGGTACAATAACAGCAAATTTATATAAGGAACATTGCCTGTAAAATGGAAAACTGAAATGTTATTCTTAATTGAATGTCCAAAAGCAAAAAAGAGGAGGCTGAAGAAACATAATAAAAGGAATGCGTTAAATATTTCCGGTGATTTGGTTTTCCCGTTTTCACCAATTTTTCTGTAGGTTTTGTTGCGGTGATAAAGAGGCAGAAGGGATTGAATGATTCCTGTGACCCAGAAAAAGCTTAACAATCCGGCAATAAAAAGGAACATTTCCCATGATCCAATTTCAGCACGTGTCAGGTGGCTTTTCGTAAAAATAATGCTGATGATAAGAAAAACCGTAAATTTCATCAGCTGAAAGATCTGAAGTCCCGAAATATTGTCAATGAATTTAATCCGTTTCAATCCTTTAATGACAATTTTAAAATCAATACGTATAACAATTTTCAAGCTGGAAAATTGTCAGGGAAGTTCATTTTTTTTTGAACCGCTCAAAGATAGTAATTGAACTCAAGTGTCAGAAAATAAAATTAAAATTTTGTGAATAATAATTTTGAGAGTAATTTTGCACTTCAGAAACGGTGGATGTAGTTCAGTTGGTTAGAACGTCGGATTGTGGTTCCGAAAGTCGTGGGTTCGAATCCCATCTTCCACCCCACTACTCTTCAAGGTGATCATTATCAGACACTTGAGAATTTTGTTTTTGGCTCAGCACCAAATTTGATCTCAAAAAGCTTCAACCCACTGAAGACATGTACCCGTTCAAAAAAGCAAAACTCAATGATTGTGGCGGAAACCTCTCCGGCAGATGGTATATTGAGTTTTCCGCCTGGGATGTCCAAAAATCTCTCCTGGTACGAAAACGATTTTACGAGGTAAATAACATCCCCTCGGAACAGGAT
>JALHSP010000145.1 GCA_022865305.1 Bacteroidales bacterium
CTGGACTTTATATTACTTCAATAATTGAACCAATCTTCTCAGGACCTAATAAAGATAGTATTTATAGAGAAATATTAGAAGAAGAATCAAAGATTTACGGTAAAGAGTATTTATATAATAAACTAGCTAAAATAGATCCGATTTCTGCTTTAAAAATTAATTCAAATGATTTAAAAAGAATAATCAGAGCTCTGGAAGTGTATCAATCTACCGGTAAAACCATCTCTTATTTGCAGAAAAAAGCTTTTAATAAAAATGTAAAATTTAAATATCATATTATAGGACTCAAAAGAGATAGAGAGAATTTATATCAAAGGATTAATTTAAGAGTTGATAAGATGATTGAAGATGGTTTTATTGAAGAAGTAAAAGCATTAAGAGAAATAGGGTATAATGAAAATCTAAATTCCATGCAGGGATTAGGTTATAAACAAATAAATAAACATCTTAATGGCATATACACTGAAGAAGAGGCTATTGATCTAATAAAGATAGATACCCGGCATTATGCCAAAAGACAAATGACCTGGTTTAATCATAAAATAAAAAATATTGAATGGATAGATTTAGATAAGTATAGTGAAAATGAAGCAATATCGATGATAACAAATAAAATAGAAAATAAATGTAGAGGTTAAATTCACTAATTCCGCCTTTTCCTTTGCCATTGTGAGCTTTCGAAGAAAGCGTGGCAATCTCATTATTTCCTTTATATCGTTCAACCTCATTCTGCCTAGACTTCTGTCATTCCCACTTCCCCATATGTCATTCCCACGAAAGTGGGAATCCATCCTTTCCTTTTTCTTTCTAAAAACTTGCATCTTGTAAAAACTTTTCCCAAAAAGAAGGACTTTTTTAATTTAAAATATAATATATAATAATTAATAAAAATTGAATATTTTGTTTAAGGGGGGGGTAGTAGGGTGGGGCAATATAAAATTACTAATAATAATATTATATCTTTTGAAATGATTGTAAAATTACAATATAAAAACTGCGAAATGACCTTAAAAAAACTGACCAGGTTTATATAATTTATGCAGTAGACATTACGGAAAAAGGAAATATAGTTGAATTTAGTGGAACTTCCCTTTGCTTATATCGTATTATATATTGATAGTTTAAAGGTAATTTTAGGGGGTATAAGCAATAAAAAGGAAGGTTTTTTGGGTAATTTTATTTTTAATATTAGCTATATTTTTATCGGGCTGTTTAGAGGCGAAAATTTTAAGTGCTGATATTGTAATAGAGGATTGGAACCAAAATTATAATGAATATTCTGGAGAGTGGAGTGATTTTGTCCAAGTCTGGTTTAAAATATTTAATACCGGAAACGCACAGATCAGTTATTATAAGATTTGGTTTACTGCTTATTGTGAAGATGGGAGCAGTTACGAAGATTGGATTAATGGGTTATTTGTTGATGTAGGACATTATGGATTTAGAACTTGCTTTATAAATGTAGGAAAAAATAAGAAGGTTATCTCCGTTAAGGCTACTGATTGGAAATTAGAATATTATGACTATCCTAATCAATAGAATAAAATCTTGGTGATCCGGCTTCTCTCCAAAGTTCCTGGAGATTGGGAACTTAAATAAAATTTTAAAATAGATGGAGGATAAAGGTGATGAAAAGAAAAGTTTTAATATCGTTCTTTGTCATACTTTTAATTTTAGCCTTAACCGGTTGCGGGATGATCCCTCCAGGACTACCTAATTGGATGCTGGCAGAAGAAGCGGTTACTCACTACTGGCAGGCGATCATTAACCGTCAATATGAATTAGCTAAATGGTATTGTATCCCTGATGGAATTTGGTATAACAAGGTTGACGAGTGGGAAGAATATATCAATACTAACTCTGAGGGTGAGGCCTCACTAATGATTTATCTCTATAGATTTTATAAACCGACTGAGGTAATCGGAGAGGATATTTATGATCCTGATATTAGAGATAATGCTATTGTATATGTAGAAATTATTACTCATAAAATTCCTTTTCCTGGTAGTGTAGTTGAAATAGATGTTGATGTCTTTGAATATGAAACAGAGTTACTTAAGCAAAATTACCCACCTGGAGACTGGATGCTTAAATAAAATTTAAAAATTAAATAAACGAGAGCCCCTTAGAGAGCCAGATTTTAAAAGGCGAAAAACCTTTATAATCTGGTTTTTTTTATAAGACTGTCAAGGGGACGGTTAGACTGACAATATATATCGAGCTTACAAACTAGTAGTAAAGGACATTATGGTCTTCACAATTTCACAAAATATTGGAGTAAATAAGAACAGACAGCTATTTTCTTGTGGATGTGATAGGGGATAACGGTTGTAATAGTTCAATATTTCGGTAACTTTTTCTAACTTTTCGTAAGAGGTTTGATAAGTCCAGATTCCCAATGTCATCTTAAATGATTAGAATATGGCAGGAGACAGACATTTATTACACTTTTATCATATTTTAATAAATTAAATTATATCAAATGTTGAGACCAGTCTTCGTTGACTTGTATTGATTTTTAGATTACAAAATAAAAGAGGGTAAGCCGAAGAAGATGATTTTCTTTATAGCTTACCCTTTTTATTGTATTTTTATTCCTACTCAATTCTTCCACAGGTAAATAGAAATTATTTAACAGAGCAGGCCCCGTATAAATACGAAAATTTAACGGGGCGAGCCCAACCCTACTTTTACTCCTGCTAATTCTTTCTGCACTTCCGAAAAGTGAAGAGAGTAATACTCTCTATTCTGCTGGTTTAAGCTGGTAAGCGTACTGTGTATTTCTTTGGTGTTTTCCAGTAACTGACGATAACCTTCCTTTTGTGCTGTTACTATTTCCTGCATAAACCTGTCGATACGAAAGATTAAAAGAATGGAAAGGGCGATAGGGAACCCTTGATTCGCAATAATGTTTGATAAGATTTCAACATTCATTATTTCACTCCTTTCTCATTCCCGCCACCTTGCCCTCTTGGTAGGCCGGACATCCAAGTGCAGGAAATTATTCTTCTCATAAAGCCCGATGCCGGAAAAATCTATATTCTCACATATCTCCAAAAGGGTAATCAGATTGATATCTTTTACCTTAATATCTGCCGCCAGCCCGATACAGTGATAACTGTTGACCACTCCACCCACTTTCCGGTTATATTCAAAGCAACGGTATCCGGAGGTAATATACACCGGCCTTTCCAGGGTATTTCTTAATTCCACTAATTTGGCAAGCAGCTTGGGATGCAGCATAACCAGATTACAGCAGGGACAGGCAAATTCGGATAAGTTGAAATGTGGGGAGATAATTACATTATTAATTTTATTTAGCATCTCCATAGGAACTAACTCCTTTCACAATCTCCTCTGGACAATTCCTTTATCTTCTATTAATTTTTTCTTCAGCAGGACATCGTAACTCTGCTGATTAATCTTTCCCACATTGGCCTTCATCATAGTCTTCACCGCTTTCTCCTCATTCTTCCTTAAGCTAATATTCTTATCTTTCAGTATCTCTATTAACTTCTTCCAGGCTATTTCCCATTTTTGATTACCATTTCCTATTCCCAGCTCTTCCTCTGCCCAAAGCATGGCAGCAAGAATAGCATCTTTGATAGTACTGGCTCTGTCTTCTCCTAATTTGTTCTTTAAGAATCCATATCCTATAGAGACAAGAGCGATAAGTAAGGCATTGAGTAGATATTTACTTAAAATTGCTCCTAACATGAATTTCCTCCTTTCTGGCTAATTTGGCATTAGCCAATTAGCGTAATATGTAATAAGTAATGAGTAATTAAAGATTTGATAATTGTCCGATTTACCATTGCGATTTGTCATTGCGAGGAATGTAATGACGAAGCAGTCTCATCAAATTACGAGATTGCCGCGCTCCTTTCAGTAGCTCGCAATGACGTTTGGGGTAGGGGCGTATTGCTATACGCCCCTACATTTTCATAGATAGGCGAGACGCCTGTCCTACGAGTGGTTATAGTTAAATATCCATAACATCGGTAGACTTGTAATCAAGTATACGAGCATTAATTTTGGCTACTAAGTCATTACCATTATTATGGAAGATATTCTTGGCGATGATAGTATCCATCACTCCTTCAACAGCGGCATCCTGAGCCGCAAAGTCGGCATAGTCTCCATCATCTACGTTCTTGGGGTTATTTAAAGTTATATTAGTAGTCTTTCCGACACTATCCCTAAACTGCATATACAGTCTTTTATAACTGGTTACTTCTCCTAATTCAGTTGCCATTTTATTTTTTCACCTCCTTTTCAGCTAATTAACCAATAGGTCAATTAGCGTGATATGTGATATGTAATAAATAATCTGAAGTTAAATTACACGTTACTGATTACTCATCACCGTTTTTAGCTAAGCTAAAAACTTATTCAGTAAGTTGGGATTCTTTTTCAATTCTGATTTCATC
>JALHSP010000146.1 GCA_022865305.1 Bacteroidales bacterium
CTATCCTGGGTTATTTGTTCACTGGCAGTATGGCTTCATTGGCGCTTAACCTTTGTGTAACAAGAGCCGTATGATGCGAGAGTATCACGTACGGTTCCGTGAGAGGTTTAGGGGTGAAACTCCCCTTTACCTACTCGACCGAGGTGCCAATTAGAAAAAGGTTCAAAGGGAAACAAGACATTAAGCTTGACTTGCAATTCATAATTGCCTATTTTTGATTAAAATATAGAATTAAACACATTAGTTTGTAAAAACCTGATCGCGATGACAAGTATTATAGAAGGTTATAACTACGACATTTTCATAAGCTACCGCCAGAAAGACAATAAATATGACGGTTGGGTAACAGAATTTGTTGACAACTTGAAGAAGGAGCTGGAGGCCACATTCAAAGAAGAAATAAACGTTTATTTTGACATCAATCCGCACGACGGGCTTCTTGAGACTCATGATGTTGATGCCTCAATCAAGGATAAATTGAAGTGCCTTATCTTTATCCCCATCATTTCTCGCACCTATTGTGATTCAAAATCCTTTGCCTGGGAAAATGAGTTTAAGGCATTTGTTGAACAAGCTTCAAATGATCAATTCGGATTGAAAATAAGACTTCCTAATGGAAATGTTGCGAACCGAGTACTTCCAATAAGGATCTACGATTTAGATAACACTGACATCAAACTATGTGAAGCTGTGTTAGGAGGAGTAGTTCGTGGTATTGAATTTATTTATAAGTCAGCAGGAGTAAATAGACCATTAACTCCATCTGATTATCCTGAAAAAAACCAATACAAAACCTTCTACCGGGATCAGATTAATAAGGTTGCCAATGCGATAAAAGAGAATATCAGCGGATTGAAAGGAGAACCGTTGGAATTTATAAGCGAGCCAAAGGAAGTTATTAAAATAACACTTCCTGAAGAAAAAGCTCGTAATAAAACAAAAAAGGTTCTGATATATTCCCTCTCTCTATTAGTTATACTAGCTGTCGTTTTTGTCACAATAAAAACAAACTTCTTAAATAAAGAAATCGAAAAATCTATTGCTGTTCTACCTTTCAGGAATGATAGCCCGGAGGATTCTACTCAATACTTTATGGATGGTGTAATGGAAGAGCTTCTGAATAAACTTCAATCCGTAAAATCATTAAGAGTTCTTGGGCGAACCTCAGTAGAACAATTTCGTGGGCAGGATAAATCAATTTCAGAGATAGCAAATGAGTTAGGTGTAAATTATATTGTAGAAGGGAGCGGCCAGAAATCAGGCAATTCATTACGGATGAGGGTTCAGTTAATAGTAGCCAGGAATGAAAGACATATTTGGGGGAACTCGTTTGAACAGGAAAGCCTCAATATGAGAGAATACTTTAAGGCCCAGTCAGGTTTTGCCGAGGCAATTGCTAATGAATTAAATGCAGCAATATCTCCAGATGAGAAGAAACTGATCGAGAAAATACATCCAATAAATTTTGAAGTCTACGACAATTACCTCAAAGCTAATCAATACTGGGGTGATGTTGGTAAGGAATCGTTGCAAAAAGCACTGGAATATCTTAATAACGCTATTACGAAAGAACCTGGTTGGGCACCTCTTTACTCTGGTCTGGCACAAGTCTGGATGGCACTACAACAAATGGGATTTGAACCACCTTCCGTTGCCATTCCTGAAATTTACAATAACCTTAACAAAGCTCTTGAATTGGATCCGAACCTTTCAGAGGCTCATTATTTAAAAGCCCTGATTGCTCATCTGGTGGAATGGGACTGGCAAAAGAGTGAAAAAGAGTTCTTAGAAGCGCTGGCTAATAACCCCAATGATGCCCAGTCAAGGGCGTTGTATGCCCAGTTATTATGTGTCCTGCAGAGAACTAATGAAGGTGTAACACAAGGCAGGTTGGCACTCGCCCTAGATCCGCTTAATCCGTATGTGAAATGCTTGTATGGAGCTATACTGCCTTGCGTGGGTGATTGTAAAACTGCTATAGATCTTGCAGAAGAGGTTATTGTTGCTGATCCGGGAAACTATCTTGCCAATAATGTGATCCTAACGGCAGCTTATCAATGTAAAGAATACGATAAAGTAATAAAAGCAGAAAGATATAATCTCCCAGTATTTAATGTTAAAGAAGATGAAATTAATGAAATTGAAAGGATTTTCAACGAACAGGGTTTTATCAAAACATATGAAAAAATAATGATACAACTGGAGAAATTCGCTGAAAACAATCCCATTTCGCCTATAGATATGGCAATAAGATACATTATGGCGAATCAACCTGACAAAGCGTTGGATTGGATTGAAAAGGGATTTGAACTGCACGATCCGGGTATGACTTACATGGCAACAAAGATATTTAATCTTGATCAATTATTTAATAATCCCAGGTTCATTGACATTGTTGAGAAAATGAACCTTCCTCTTCCAAGAAACTGATTGTTCCATATTATTAATTTAAGCATAACGGATACCGATACAACATGCCTGACGAGATAATGGATAAATTGCTGGACTTTAAAAAGCCTGCTTATAACACGGACAATAAAGGTAAGTTGTTTGTCACGGTTTTTGCTTTCCTGCCTGCCGGCAGGCAGGTGCTCCTGCTACCAAGACAAATCCGTAATGTTTATACCGCGACCGCGCCAGTGCCAATTTACAACATCCTGCACCGGGACTAATTCCCGGCCACTTAGCAAACTTGTACCGCGACACTACCAGTGTTCTATCAGTTTTGTACCATGACGGCAAAAACACGTGCCATACCCTCCTTGCACCGTGACAATTTTCTGGCTAAAGCACCAGGACCCTGCCCGGTGCTGTCGTCGGGTAACACAACCTCCCTTTATTGCCGGGCCGTTATAGGCAAGTGTTCTCCAGAATGACTATCTTCGAATAAATGAAAAAATTCATTCTAATATTATTTTTTTCATTTTCTGCTATATCCTTAATAGCACAAAATCAAATTAAAACGACTTCTGTAAATGTCAATTTAAGGCAAGACCCGTGGATCGACAATAATATAATCTGTGTAATTCCGAAATCTAGTTTAGTAGTAGTAAATTCTGATCAGCATACAATTGATTGGATTAAAATCAATTTCAATGGTCATACTGGATATGCTTATTCAAAATATGTTGTTAATCTTCAAAATAGTACAAGTCTAAATTATGATTTTTCTTCTACACAGTCGAATGTAAAATATTACACTAATTCAAAAGGAGAGCGAGTCCAATCCCCAACTTATTATAAAACTGCACCTGCAGGTGCAACAGCTGAATGCCGTGACGGAACGTATAGCTTTAGTAGAAGTCGAAGAGGTACCTGCTCTCATCATGGTGGTGTAAAAAGATGGTTATAAATTAAATATCTGCCTTTAAAAGCAAGTTATAAGCAAGTTCAACTCCACGACCAATGACAATAGACGTACATGATTATTTCTTTCCAATACTTGGTGGAACTGAATCAGAATTTGATTTCAAACCAACAAGTGTCTTAGGGACAGCTTCTTGTCTTTACAAGAACAAATATGTAACTGCTGGCCATACAATAGAATCAACTCAAGATTTTGATTCATCATATATGGCATTTATAGAAAAGCAAACAGAACAAATTATCTACATTCCATTACAAAATGCAGAGATAATAAGTGATATAGATTTAGCAATATTTGAATTGCCTGATAACATAGAAAGTCAGTCATTCAAAATATGCAAAAATACGCTTGAAATGTTATCAGATGTCCTAGCTTGTGGATTTCCACATGGATTAGACCTTCAGAACAAGATTTTACGAAACCGTGCTTTCAAAGGATATGTTTCCAATTATGGTCAATTTTTCCAATTTCCAAGTAGACCAAATTGTTATGAACTATCATTTATGTGCCCTAAAGGAATTTCTGGGGCACCATTACTTCAATTTGACAAAGATCTTTTACAATATATTGTTTATGGTTATATAATTGGTAATTCAAATTGCGAAATTATGGTATTTAGCGAATCAGAGATAACTCTAGATGGATCAACAAAAACTATTTATGAGAAAACCGAATCTATGAAATTTGGGATAGCGATTCAAGTTACTGAACTAATAAATAGACTAAATTTTTTTCCTGACAATCTAATTCTAAAATAAAACCAGCCTATAACACGGACAATAAAGGTAAGTTGTTTGTCACACTTTTTGCTTTTACTCCTGCACCCATGACAAATTCGTAATGGCCGTTGCACCGGGACACGCGCACCCACACGCAACTTAAATCCTGTACATTGATAAATTTCTGGCTCCGAGATAATTTGTACCGCGACACTGCGCCAGTGCCCGCCACCAACTTTGTAACCGGGGATAAATTCGCGGCTCCGATCAAACTTGTACCGCGACACTCGTATAGCTCCCAAAACTTGTACCTGGACGGCAAAAAGTGCGCCATACCCTCCTTGCACCGTGACAGTTTCGCGGCTAAAGTACCAAGATCTGCCCGGTGCTTCGTCGGGTAACACAACCTCCCTTTATTGCCGGGCCGTTAGGCAACATACGATGCTACATTTTAAGACGCTTCGAATAATTTGATACTTTATGAAACAACATCTTTCTAGATTTATAGAAATCTTTCGTGGAGTAATTCCTGAGGAGAATACTGAATCTTATAAAAGACTCAAAGATTCACATGAAGCAAGATGGGCTTCTGATCCAGAGTTTAAGAAAGATCTTAAAAACCGTTTTGAATCAGCCTATCGTTCACTGATTGCACAATCCTTATCCAACTCAGGGCTTTTGACTGCGACAACTATTAGACATTTCTTAAATGAATTCAATACACGAACCTGGGAATACGGATTAAGAAAGCTCCCAATAATGTTTAATATTCTTGAATCTTTTTTTATATACCATAAATCAAACATCTACTTTGAACTACTTGAAGAAGAAGATAATATCTTATCCTTTTTTGATTTTATAAATTTTATAACCTCGCCAGGGTTCAAACCTAAAAAGAGCTTAATACTTGATTATCTTCAAGATAATATGGTATATCATTTTAATGTTGGAGCGGATATGGAGCAGATTACATTTAAAACTACTGACGGCGATGAGTTTGTCATTGGTGGTCTTTCAATGGTAAGGAGAGGTAATGAAGTTACAATTATTTTAATAACAGGACTAATCTGCGACTTAGAGAAGATTTCAATTGAACAGACTAGTAGTTATACCCCAATACCGGGTAAAGAAAAACTAAGATTTGATTCAAAAAAAGGATTTATTCCTGTTAGGCTGAATGATAATCCAAAATATTGGAAGACTTTAGCAGCATGCAGATTTGACCTTGAATCAAACACTATAGATGCAAGGTATATCGCAAAAGAATTAGAAAATTCATTTAAAATAACTACAGATGAAATCTATGGATTCCTAGGGACAGATGGTAAATTCATTAATGATTCAATTGAGAGCTCTTTCAAAAATAGCAGACTCGAGATTGAAAAATACTCTGCATTGTGTGAGATAGCAAAAAGGGTACTTTATCTACCATATTATTTCGATCGTTTTCAGAATGATATCCTAGTTGAGGATCATGTGACCGAGTTTAAAAATATTACTAAAAACCCGATTGAAAGGGGAAAATATAAGAACATACCTTCTAAGTTTAAAATACTCTCTAAAGAAGTCTATGTATTAAATAGAGACAATAAGTTTTCACCTGACCGAATTAAACTTAGAGAAGATCTGTTTAAAGTTGAATGCTCTGGATACTGGAAGAAACTAAATCCTGATGAAATTGGTATAGACAAGAATGGGAATCAAATATCTGGTAAAACATGGATAACAAAAACTCAAAGTTGGTTTGAAGCTAAAAACGATGAGCTAATTGTTACAAATAACGAAAAAACTCTTTTCAATACTGAAAATGCTGGATATATCTATATTCTTAGAAATCCAGCAATGAAAGAGGATATTTTTAAAATTGGTTTGACAACTTTAACAGTCGATGAACGAGCTAGTCAGTTATCAAAGACTAGCGTGCCTGATAAATTCTACAAAATGATAGAATGGCATGTTAAAGATTGTTATATTGCAGAGAAACAAATACATCAAGCCTTACAGAATAATAGGATTGACCCCCGAAGAGAATTCTTTAAAATCAAAATGGATGACGCGATTAAAGTAATAACTGAGATTATCGAAAAAATAAATAAAGATAAATAAGTACGTTGCCTAACACGGACAATAAAGTAAATAAGCTTGTCACGGTTTTTGCTTTTACTCCTGCTGCCAAGACAAATTTGCAATTGGTGATAAACCCGGATTCGCGCCGCTGCTTATTTCCCAACTTCTGCACCTTGATAAATTCCATCCACTTAGCATAATTGTACCGCGACACTGCACCAGTGCTCATTTAATAAAATTCTGCACCGGGATAAATTACCAGTAACTTAGCAAACTTGTACCGCGAAACACATATAGCTCAATCAAATTCCTACCATGAGGGCAAAAACGCGTGCCATACCCTCCTTGCCACCGGGACAGTTTCGCGGCTAAAGTACCGGGATAAGTGCCCGGCTGGCTTCGTCGGGTAACGCTTACTTACTTTATTGCCGGGCCGTCAGACT
This sequence comes from Bacteroidales bacterium, assembly GCA_022865305.1. Lineage (GTDB taxonomy): Bacteria > Bacteroidota > Bacteroidia > Bacteroidales > VadinHA17 > LD21. The sequence continues at coordinate 6,597 of JALHSP010000146.1, forward strand.
GTCTAATAACCTATTCTATTTGTTGAAAACTATGAGGTTGGTGATTCTTCAAAAAACGATGAGTTTTGTATCTTAACTACATGAAATTCATACAAGGACATAACAGAAATCAGATTAAC